>JBHHYZ010000170.1:0-1511 GCA_046757845.1 Gemmatimonadota bacterium | reverse complement strand
GGGTTCTCTCCAACCTTACTAGATTCACATGAAGTAGCAATCGCCCTGCCAACTCAGCGGATACCCGAGTTCCTGCTCGGAAAGTTCTTGATATAGACGACTTCTTTCGGGCTGCGCCTGCAAAGCCTGGCTACCCTTTACGGAGGCAGAATGTAAGAGTTACACAGTGCTGCTGCGAGGTTTACGCACGAAACTGTCGAGTGACGAGGGGACCGTGATGCCTCAAAAGTAGGTGTTACCGTAGGCAGAGTAGGTGCCTCAAAAGTAATGTTACCCACGGCGGACGTCTCGCGGGCGGGAGGAATCTCTGAGCTTCCACAAAGCGTCGAGCGTGTGGTCGATCTGAGGAGCGAGGGCGGCCGGGTTCAGGGCGAGGAATTGCTGCTCCAGGGTGTGCCGCTGGGCGTCGGGAAGCTCGCCGGTAGCGAGTAGCCGGTGATAGGGCGTGCGGGCAGCGTCGTAGCGCTTGCTGACCTTGGCTCCCCGGCGCTGCTTGCTGAGCAGCTTGCGGACTGGGCGGAAGAAGTTGAGTTGGAGGCGGAGCAGCTCATACAGGCGCTGCAACAGGAGGTAGGCCGGGCGAGAGGTGTAGCGGTCATAGCCGACCAACCGTCGCACGACGAGCCAGTTCTTCTGCTCAACCCAGGCCTGGTCGTTTTTGCGGTAGCTCCGGCCGCGGCTGACCTGGATCCCTTCTCGGCGGCACCAGGGGATCACCACAGCGTTGATGAACTCGCCCCCGTTGTCGGTATGCCACTGCCGGAGGGGAAACGGCAGCCGCTGGCGGAGGTGGTGGATCCCCGTCCCCACCCGCCCTTGGCCGAGCCCCCAGACGGCCTCCAGCTCCGTCCAGCTCGTGGCGACGTCGACGCCGACGAGAGTGGTCAGGAAGAAGCCGTCGGTCCTCTCGCCGCAGTGGAGGACCAGGTCCCCTTGCAGAGCGCCCGGGCGGACCGCCTGCCATTCGCTCCAGCTGCGCAGAGGGATTTGGCCCTTGAGGGTCGTCCCGGCCGGGGCCGCGCGGCGAGGCTGGCGCCCGAGCCGCTGGCGGACCGGCCGCAGCAGGCGGTCGACCGTTGCAGGACTGAGCCCCGCGACCTGCTTCCGCAGCACGGGGGTCAGGGTCAGGACGCCATGGCGCTCGAGCGCGGTCAGCAACAGCGGCAGCAGCGGAGCAAGCAGCTTGCCGCAGAGGCGATCGCTGAGCTCCCACAAGCGGGCCAGGACCTCGGTGACCTCCGGCCCATAGCGGCGCGGGCGGCCTGGCCGCCACCTGGCCGCGGACGGGGCTCGGCCGAGCCGCCGGATGGCGGCCTTGCGATGACAGCGTGTGATCCGACAATACTCGTCCAGGATTTGCCCCTTCTCACGCTTGCCGGCGGTGGCATACCGTCGCCGCACCGCCTCCGCATACTCGTAGCGTGCCTGTTCGGTCACGGTGCCCTCCCGTTTTGGTAACAGGATTAATGAGGCACCGGCCCTCCTCTCGGTAACATTTCTTATGAGGCAGA
>JBHHYZ010000169.1:0-1546 GCA_046757845.1 Gemmatimonadota bacterium | reverse complement strand
GTACGAGGCGGATCCGACATCCGGCTGCGAGAGCGGGAAGAGGGAGAAAGGACGCAGGCTAATGCTCTTGTCAAGGTCACGCTGCCATGGCTTTGGGTTGCCGAAGCTCGTAGGCGCGGCGATCGCGAAGCATGGCCCAGAGGACGTTGACACGTCGTCGAGCCAGGGCGATGACGGCCTGGTGGTGGCGCTTGCCCTCCCTGCGTTTGCGGTCGTAGAAGGCCCGACTGTCGGGCTGGCTGAGCGAGCAGAAGGCCGACTGGTAGAAGACACGTTTCAGGGCCTTGTTTCCGCCCAGGGGACGTCGGTTGTAGCGGACCTTGCCCGATTGGCGGAGGACCGGTGCGAGACCCGCGGCCGCGGCCAGGGCATCGGCGCTCCGGAAGCGGGAGATGGTGCCTGCCTCGACGAGGAGCTCGGCGGTCAGGGTGACCCCCATCCCCGGCAGGCTCAGGATGAGGGTGCCGTCAGGGTGGACCTGGACGAGCTCCTCCAGCTGCCGATCGACCGCAGCGAGGCGTTCACGGGCCTTCAGCGCGTCCTCGGCCAGCTCCCGGCAGAAGCGGGCGGTGAGCGTCTCGCCGGGCAGGGCGAAGGTCTGCTCACGAGCCGCCTCGAGCGCGCGAGCCGCCAGCCCTTCGGGCTTCCTGAGGTTCTTACAGGTGCGCAGGAAGCGAGTGAGACGGGCCAGGCCGGCTTTCCGGATCTCTTCCGGTGTGATGTACCGGGTAAGGAGGAAGAGATCTCCCTTGTTGGTCACGTCCAGCCGGCGCTCCAGGCCAGGGTGGATGGAGACCAGCAGCTCGCGGAGACGGGCCAGTCGCCGCGTCTGGTCTTTCACCAGCTCCCGACGCCGGGAGACCAGGAGCCGAAGCTCGACGGAAGCGGCGCCCTCGGGCTCCACGGTCCGCAGCTCCTGCCGCGTGCGCACATGGTCGGCGATGACACGGGCGTCCCTCGGATCGCTCTTGTTCTCGCCTCCCGTCGTGCCCTCACGACCCCGATTGACGGCCAGGCCCGGGACGTGGACCAGCCGCTCACCCGCTTCGAGCAACATCGCGCACAGCAGGCTGGCGATCCCTCCGAGGACGTCCACTCCTACGGTGCGCTCACTCCCGAGCGCGTCGAGCTCGGAGACGAGTCCGGCCACCTCCGAGGGGGTGTTGAGCACGCGCCGATCGAGGAGGACTTCGCCCAGGTCGGTGATGGCCGTCACCCAGTGCTCTTCCTTGGCGACGTCGATGCCTACAGAGATCCGCATGGCGCCTCCCTGGTGAGGGGGAACACGGCACCGACACCCCGGGTGACTCCCGCCGTCAACGCCCTACACAGCGATCTCGTTCGCACAGGCCAATCAGCGGTCGGGGTCACCGCGGAGAGCGGGGGGATCTGCCTCCTGAGCCATCGAGGGCAGCGCACATGAAAACCATCCCCGCTCTCCTCGGTGCCGAACCCAATTCCTCCCACACCAGCGGGCAAAAGCAAGGTAGGGCCGCATGAGCAGCTTCACGAGCGGTACGGGGACGGGCCGCGCGCGGTGGGGAGC
>JBHHYZ010000168.1:0-1550 GCA_046757845.1 Gemmatimonadota bacterium | reverse complement strand
AAGGCAGGTACCGTCGCATGACTCTCGGCACCGTGGTCGTTTTCATCGTCGTCCTTGGCGTCCTGATCTTCGCCCACGAGCTGGGCCACTTTCTCGTGGCGAAGTGGTGCCGCGTTGGGGTGCTGAAGTTCTCCCTGGGGTTCGGGCCGAAGCTCTTCGGCTTCCGGCGCGGCGAGACCGAATACCTCCTCTCCGCGGTCCCCCTCGGAGGCTACGTCAAGATGGCGGGCGAGGACCCACAGGAGGTGGTGACCGACGCGGCCGGGCGGGCCCTGGACAGCGAGGGGCGTCCTCTCGACCTTAGCCGCTCCTTTGCCCACAAGCCGGTATGGGCGCGGGCGTGCATTATCGTGGCTGGTCCCGGCGCGAATGTGTTTCTGGCGCTCCTGTTGGCGTGGCTCACCTTTACGGCCCTCGGCATCCCCGATTTCCGGCCGGTCGTCGAGGTGACGGATCCCAGTGGACCAGCGGCGCGGGCGGGCCTCACGACGGGGGATGAGGTGCAGGCGGTCGCCGGGACGCCGATCTGGACGTGGGGGGAGCTGACCGAGGCCCTCCAGCGAGCCCCTGCGGGTCCCGTCACACTGCGGATCGCCCGCGACGGCGTCGAACGTTCGGTCGAGGTGCAGCCTGAGGAGCGGGAGGTGGAGCCGATTCCGGGGATGGTGCAGCGAATTCGAGATATTGGCGTTGCTCCCTTTGTTCCACCTGTTATCGGTGAAATCATACCTGGTTATCCCGCTGCCGAAACAGAGCTTAAGATGGGAGACCGGATCGTTGCGGTAAACGGGCTGGCCGTCAGGAGCTGGAACGAGCTGAGGTCTTACATCGGGGCCCACCCGCGGGAGCCGCTCACCCTCACGGTCGAGCGGGGAGGGAGGCGCGAGGAGGTGAGCATCACGCCCCGCCTTGAGGTCCAGACGGATGCGACCGGAAAGACCGTCGAGGAGGGCAAGATCGGGATCGGCCCGCGCGAGCCCTACATCTTCGTGCGGACCGACCCCTTCCGAGCCATTGGACAGGCGGTCGCGTGGACCGCGAAGAACACCGCCCTGGTCGGGCGGGTGCTGGCGAAGATGGTCACGGGGGACATCTCCACCCGGACGATCGGCGGCCCCATCCTGATCGCGCAGCTCACCGGCCAAGCGGCCCAACAAGGACTTCACTATTTGATCTTGCTGACCGCGCTGATCTCGGTGAACCTGGCGGTCCTGAATCTCCTCCCCATCCCCATCCTCGACGGCGGCCATCTCCTCTTCATGGCGATCGAGGCGGTGTGGGGGCAGCCCCTCTCGGCCCGCAAGCGGGAGATCGCCCAGCGCGTGGGGCTCGCCCTGCTCGTGGCCATCATGATCTTGGCGTTCAGCAACGACATCTTGCGGCTCCTGGGGGGCGAGTGGCCGTGATCTCCACACGGCGGCCGGCTCAGAGGAGCGAGGAGGCGACAGCATGACAGCGCGGCGCCGGACCCGGCAGATCCAGGTGGGGAAGCTGAAGGTCGGCGGTGGCGCCCCGATCAGCGTCCAGTCCATGTGCAAGACCGATACGCG
>JBHHYZ010000167.1:0-1568 GCA_046757845.1 Gemmatimonadota bacterium | reverse complement strand
CACGAGCCCCGTGCAGATGATCCGGCACCGGGGGCCTGCGTGGCGGTCCACCAGCGCCACCTCGTGTCCGCGCTCTGCGAGGAGGCGCGCGGCGATGCTGCCGGCCGGGCCAGCGCCGACGACGACGATTTCGTAGCGTCCTCGCATCATGAGTGACCGTGCGAGGCCGGAGACCGACCGCCTTCGGGAGTACGAAGCAAGTGTCCGCTCCTTCCTTCGTCGCTGTGAGGAACGCGCGCCAGGCGCGCGGGCATCGATCTCGGACGTACCCGCCGCGACTGGCTCCCGCGCGCGGCCGATCGCCGCGCGGCACGTCGGGACTTCGGAGGTTTCGGAGAGTTCGTGCGGTTCGCTGGGAGGACGCACTCCCGTCCCGTCAGTTACAGGCGCGCCCGACACAACCCATGCCCTCCCCGGCGCCTCGCCCCCGCGGGAGCGGGGCGTGACGGTATGTGGCGCGAGCCCGGCTCGATCCCGGGCCCCAGTCCTTCCGGATCCCGGTAATCGGGTCTCGCGCAAGCAGGTAAGAGAAGTCCATCGCGTCAGAAGCGCGTCAGAACTTGAACTTTGGGTAAGGACGCTTCAGGAAGCGTACAGGGTGCGCTCGATGTCCGCGTCGTAGGCGTGCTTGGCGCGCCGGATCAAGAGCTCCAGCTCCGCGGTGCCCGCCTGGGGTTCTTCGTCCGCTTCGGCCCCTTCGGCCGACACCCGCTGCGGCTTCCACCGGCGCATCATCTGGAGGAACGCCTCCACCAGGTCCGGGTCGAACCCGTGGCCCGCCTCTCTCTGCAGGAACTCCATGGCGGAGTTCTCATCGAACGCGGGCCGGTAGGGGCGGCGGGTCCGCAGCGCGTCGTACACGTCGCAGATCTGCACCAGGCGGCTGAACCGGTGGGGCCGGTAGGCCACCCGGACCTTGGGATACCCTCCTTCCCCGTCCCAGCGCATGTGGTGCTCGTAGGCCACGGTGGCGCACAGCGCGTTGCGCTCGTCGGAGCGGAGCAGCATGCGCGCACCCTCCACCACGTGCCACTCCACCACGCCCTGCTCCTTGGGCGTCAGCTTGCCCGGCTTGTCCAGGATCTCCATCGGGATGCGGGTCCTGCCGATGTCGTGCAGCAGGGCCGCCTCCCCGATCGCCGTCACGTCGGCGTCGGCCAGCCGGAGCTGCTCGGCCAGCGACATGGCCAGCACGGAGACGTTCATGCAGTGGTTGGTGGTGTACTCATCCGTGTGCTTGATCTCCAGCAGCGGGGCCACCAGGGAGCGGGCGGAGCGGACGGCCACGAACAGGGCCCGCACCACGGCGGCGGCCTCCTGGGTGGGGACGGTCTCGTTCTTCTCGGCCTGCTCGTGGATCCAGCGCAGCGCCTCGGCCTCCTCGCCCAACTCCAGGGGCGGGCCCGGCTCGCGGGGCTCGGCCTGTTCCCGGGGTCCGCTCTCGACACCCACCGGACCGTAGAGGATGTGGGGGTGGTGGGCGGCGGGCGGGGGCGCGGCTCCGGTGGCCCCGACTCCGTGACTCGCCGCGGTGCTCTCGGCCCCGGCGGCCAGTCCCAGGCGCCCGG
>JBHHYZ010000166.1:0-1593 GCA_046757845.1 Gemmatimonadota bacterium | reverse complement strand
CGCGTATCGGTCTTGCACATGGACTGGACGCTGATCGGGGCGCCACCGCCGACCTGCACGTTCCCCACACGGATCTGTCTGGTCTTGCGCCGCCGCGTCATGGCTGAGCCTCCCCGCTCCTCGCTGTCCCCTGCTGTCGTTCCGGGTCTTTGCCGCCCGAGAGGAGATCGCCCCATCCTCACCGGCTCCCCAGGAGGCGGAATATATCATTGTAGAACGCGAAAATCATGAGCGCCACGAGCAGGGCGAGCCCGACCCGCTGGGCCATCTCCCGCTTGTGGACCGGGAGAGGTCTGCCCCGCACTGCTTCGATCGTGAGGAAGAGGAGATGACCCCCGTCCAGGACCGGGATCGGCAGCAGATTCAGAATTGCCAGGTTTACCGACAACACTGCCGTGAAGAGCAGGAGCTTGACCAGGCGCTCGGCCACCCCGCCGGTCTGGATCTGCTGGCCGGTCATCTGGGCGATCAGGATGGGACCGCCGATGGTCCTGGGTGAGATGTCCCCCATGAACATCTTGAGCAACACCCAGCCGATTAGGGTCGTCTTCTCCACGGTCCACTCCACCGCCCGTCCGATGGCCCGGAAGGGGTCTGTTTGCAGGAAGATGTACGGCTCTCGTGGAGCGATCCCGATCAAGCCCACTTCCACAGGTTTCCCCTCGGGATCCGTCTGGATCTCGAGGCGAGGGGTGATCGCCACCTGCTCCTGCCGCTCCCCGCGCGTCAGGGTGAGCGTGAGGGTCTCCTGGGGACGGGCGTGGATGTACGACGCCAGCTCGCTCCAGCTCCTGACCGGCTGGCCGTTCACCCGCGTGATCCGGTCACCTACCTGGAGCCCCGCCTCGGCCGCGGGATAGCCTCCTCGGATCTCCCCGACCACCGGAGGGAGCAGGGGAGCTACCCCGATGTCACGGACCTGCTGAGGAATGCCGGGGATGTTCTCCACGAGCCGCTGTTCAGGCGTGACCTCCACCCGGCGCTCGGCCCCCTCGCGGACGATCGTCAAGGTGACGGGACCGGCCGGGGTCCGCTGCACGGCCTGGATGAGCTGACTCCACGACCGGATGGAGTCCTCCCCCACTGCCAGAATCTCATCACCCGTCCGGAGCCCCGCTCGCGCAGCCGGCGCGGTGGGATCCATTATCTCAATGAGGGGTCGGAAGTCGGGAATCCCGAGAGCCGTAAAGGTCAACCAGGCCAGGAAGAGCGCCAGCAACACATTCGCGCCGGGACCAGCCACGATAATGCACGCCCGCGCCCAAACCGGCTTGTGAGCGAAGGAGCGGCTGGTGTCGATCGGGCGCCCCCTGCTATCAAAGGCACAGTCGCCAAAGTCGGTGACCACCTCACGAGGGTCTTCGCCAATCATCTTGACATACCCCCCGAGCGGAACGGCGGACAGGAGGTACTCGGTCTCCCCACGGGTGAAACCGAAGAGCTTCGGACCGAAGCCCAGGGAAAACTTCAGCACCCCAACGCGGCAGCGTTTCGCAACCAGAAAGTGTCCCAGCTCGTGGACGAAAATCAGGATGCCGAGGACGACGATGAAAACGACCACGGTGCCGAGAGTCATGCGACGGTACCTGCCTT
>JBHHYZ010000165.1:0-1610 GCA_046757845.1 Gemmatimonadota bacterium | reverse complement strand
AGATGCTTTCTCCGGTCTCCGTCCGCCGGTATCCACCCGCTCCCCAGCAGGATCAGCCGGCTTCCATGGACGTCGACGGCTCGCGGAATGGATCCGTAGCGGTCGAAGAAGATGTCCCGGGTGACCAGATCGTTGATGTCGTGGTTCCCCGGCACCCGGTAGATCGGGGTGTGGAGCGTGGCCAGGGCGCTGTCCAGGGCATTCCATTCCGAGACCACTCTGAGCGAGTCGGCCGGATTGGTCTGGGTATCCCCCCAGATGAGATCGCCTGTCAGCACGGCGAAATCCGGCTTCAGCTCCCGCACTTCGTCCAGGAGCTCGGCCAGGTTGTAAGCCAGGCTGCCGTCTCGAAGCCCCCGGAGATGGCCCAGCACGACGAACGAGAAAGAAGCGGATGAGTCCGCCTGGACGGCCGTCGAGCGGCCTACACCCTCTGGAGGGAGGGTGGTGCGGGCGATCGCCGGATGATCGCTCGCCGGAGCCGTCCCGGCGCCCAGGAGCAAGAGACCTCCTGCGGCGAGGCCTCCGACGCACAGGGCCCGCAGCTCAGCGAGTCGCCGCACGGGAAGCTTCCAAGGGCGGGAGGGCGTACAGCCACAGGCCTCGCAGCTCGACGCGGCCCACGGCGGGCTCGAGCAGCCCGGTGGTGGGGTCCGGGCGGCGGGCGCTCCGCCGGGGCGTCAACTCCAGTCGAACCGCCTGGTATCGGCCCGGCGGCAGGTCCAGCGTCAGCAGGCGGAAGCGTGTGGGGTCGCCCGGCAGCTGAACGGAGCGTCGAATCTCGCCCCGGTCGGACTCGAACACGAGCTGGATGGATTCCAGGTCACGGCCGGACAGCTCCACCACCGCCTGATAGCGTTTGAGCCGATCGGACAGGTTCCACTCCAGAGCTTCCTCGATCGCTCCGGGACGGCGCTCCACCCGGCCCCTGAGGGCCCCGTCGGCCACGCGAACGCGGGTGACCCCGCCCGTCGCGCGCCAGGGAGATGGTCGTGTCACAAGCGTCTCCCGGAAGGACTCCGCGTAGCGAGGTGGCGTGTCACCTCCACGAACCCAGGCGGGCGGCAGTCCTGGTGGATAGGGTCCGCCCCGGATCCCGTAGCGGGCGTAGATCCAGAGAGGTGTGGACTCATCCGTCACTCCGCGCTCGGCGCTCGCGGAGTCGCTGCCGATCCGACTGTCCCACACGGTGAGCGTGGACCTCGCGTCGCTGTTCAGATTCCGCTCGTTGCCGGCGACACGGGTGTAGGCGAGGATCGCCCTCCCTCCCGCGCCGTACCGCCAGATCTTGACCTGCTCGAGTACGCCGATCCCGTTGCCGGTGAGCTCGTCATGGAGCAGAATCGGCCGGGACCCATCCTTCACCTCTACTCCGCGAGGCGAGCCCGAGATTCGATTGCCCACGATCAGCGGAGCGCTCTCCTCCCCTACGGAGATCCCCTTGTCCCCGTTCTCGAGTAGCTGGTTTCGGGCGATGCGCGGCGATGAGCCCATGAGGTCGATCCCGTCGTTGCCCGCCGATTCAATTCGGCAGTCACGGATTTCGCCATCCGAGTAATCGAAGTCGATCGCGTCGGAATTGGCGCGCAGAAACACCCCGTCGGTGATCG
>JBHHYZ010000164.1:0-1633 GCA_046757845.1 Gemmatimonadota bacterium | reverse complement strand
AGACGAAGTTCGGCTCGGAGAACGTGGTCACGATCCCCGAGCTGATGGACGCGCTGACGGGGAAGATCTGGTCCGAGGTGGGGACCGGACGGAGCATCTCGGCCAGCCGCCGGGACCTCCAGCGCGCGTACATCGACGCGATGACCCAGTTGATCGTGAAGCCGCGGCCGCGCACCCCGGCCGACGCCCGATCCGTGGCCCGCTGGCAGCTCGGCGAGCTCCAGGGCCGGATCGACGCGGCGCTCGAAGGCGGGGCGGGCCTGGATGCCTACACCCGGGCTCACCTGGCGGAGAGTCGGGCCCGGATCCACAAGGCGCTGGAGGCGGGGCTGGAGGCGGAGGAGTAGCCTCGGGCGGCAGAGATGGAACCGCGGGGGAGGGCTCAGGCCCTCCCCTCATCCGCAAGATCCACCCGGGGAGGACAAGTGGCCCCGGAGATCCCGGATTGACCAGCCGATGGCCGACAGCGATGTCGTAAACATTCGAGCGGAAGTCAGCTCTGGCTGCTCCACCTGTTCTCCGATGAGAGCGTTGCGTGTCGTGCGGTATGCTACGGTAGTCTTCTGTCGTTCCGACGTAATTCCATGCGCATTCTGACATGCTGATTGGATCAATGAACGGGAGTCTAGCGGGATGCCCCGCTATCGTCAGCCTCCTATCTGTCGGGCTGGCGCTCGGTGGGCTTTCGTCTTGCAAATCGCAGACGGCGATCCCCCAGATCTCGGCGGTCCGCGTCGTCCTTCAGCAAGATGTGGCGGATTTCCCGGGGCTCTCGGTGAGTTTCGCCGCACCGGGTTTCGCGCACACGTTCGAGCTGGCCGATTTCAAGCCCGGCCCAACGCGAAACTCTCAATGGACCACTCCCTTCACGGCGGCCCCGGTCTCAGGCGACATCTCGGTGACGGTGACGCTCGTGGGTCCGGGAGGAGCGTGGCAAGGCGACGCGTCGTTCGCGTTGAACTCCGGAACGCGCTGGATGGCTTTCCTCCTCTTCGATCGACCGCCCGGGGACGCCAACCCGTCGTTCGAGTGCCGGGGGTGTTTGGATCAGGTGAGCTTCCCGATCCCAAGGGAGCTGGTCCGGGAAAGATCGAAATGGCGAGCCGATATATCCGGCATGTCGCTCTGGATCGTATGGAGCCGGTTGGATGTGAGCTGAGAACGAACATGGCGGGCATTGCGGCTTCCTTCTCCAACAAAGGAATAATGCGGGCATCGTCCGTACGACCACCGCCGCGAAGCCCAATGACTGGAGTCTTCAGGTCGTGCGCACTTTCTGGCTGGGTAGCCTGTAGAATCAACAGGTACGCCGATGACGACTCGAACACGGAAGAACCACATACAAATCACGCGTGCGGTGAAGCGCCAGCTAATCGGGCTGGTTGGCGCCGTCCTGGGCCTCCTGGCTGTAGCATCAGCGTGTGGGTCCAACGCTACCAGCGTCCAGGATGTGGCCACCTTGTCGGTTGCGCTCGTGACCTCTCTCGATAGGTATCCAGGCCTCACGGTCGAGATTCGAGAGGCAGCGGGAACCCACTCGGATCTGACCCCAAGAAGTTGAACACCTCCCCTTTGTGAAGTTGACCTCCGGGGCGGGTGCTGCCCAGGGTGGAGTCGGGCAGACCGGAAGGAG
>JBHHYZ010000163.1:0-1781 GCA_046757845.1 Gemmatimonadota bacterium | reverse complement strand
GACACGTGAATGACCGGACCGATCCGGAGCGATCTTGAACCCTTCACAGTCCCGCGACCGGCGCGCACCCTGAGCTACTGCGGGATCTTGCACTTCCTCCACGATGGCGCACTCTACGCGCTCTATGTCCTCTTCCCCCTTGTCGGAGCTGACCTGCGTCTGTCCTTCACCCAAGTCGGGGCGCTGAAAACTGCCTTCTCGGGCTGTCTTGGCCTGTCCCAATTCCCGGCAGGCTTCCTCGCCCAGCGAACCGGGGAGTTCGTCCCGCTGCTCGCCGGAACCCTCCTGCTCGGTGGGGGAATCGCCCTCCTCCCCTTTGCCTGGGGGTTCGCTCCCCTGCTCTTTTTCCTCGGGCTCGGCGGTTTCGGTTCAGGAGTTCAGCATCCTCTGAGCTCCTCCCTCGTCTCCCGGGCCTACGACATTGGGCCACGGCGACGCGCCCTCGGGACCTACAACATGGCCGGAGACCTGGGGAAGGTCGCCCTGCCGGCCCTGATCGGCATTATCGCGGTGGCGGGAAGCTGGCGAGTTGGAGCCTGGGGCCTGGCCTTCAGCCTTCTCATGGTAACCGGCCTGGTGGCCATGACCGGAGGCGGCGCCCTCACCACAGGCCCCTTGTCTACCTCGGCGAGAAGCCGGCCTCGCAGGCCGAGCTCCTGGTGGGGGATCGAGGACCGGCGGCGTTTCATCTTGCTTACGATCCTCGGAGCCGTGGACGATGCCACTCGCGCAGGCTTTGTCCTCTTCCTCCCATTCGTCCTCCAGTCTCAGGGGCTCGGTCCGGACCAGATCGGCTGGTGCCTGGCGCTGCTCTTCCTCGGCGGAGCGGGGGGAAAGTTCGTCTGCGGGGCCTTGGCCGAAGGAGTCGGCATCACCGCCATGGTGGTCATCACCGAGGTGTCGACCGCTCTCGGCCTGCTGTTCATCCCCCGGCTCCCCGTGGCCCTGATTGCCCTTGTCCTGCCGCTGATGGGAATCGTGCTGAACGGCACGTCGTCGGTCCTGTACGCCACCGTCGCAGATCTCGTCAGCTCCGAGAAACGCGCCCAGGGGTACGGCTTATACTACACGATGATTCAGACCGCGGGGGCCCTTTCCCCTATCATCGCAGGTCGGGTCGCCGACGGGTGGGGTCTCTCCGCCGCCTTCACCCTGATGGCGGGGATCCTGCTGACGATAACGCCCGTCAGCTACCTCTTGCGGGGGCTTACCAGATTGACCATGACGCCCACCCCGGTCCAGCGGGAGATTGAAACCCACTGACCATGGTGAGGGACGCGACTCCCCGGGACGGCCCGGGAGCCTGAACGACAGTGCCGAGAGAGGAGCAATCATGGGACCGCCAGCCTACCCGTGTCCCCGTTGCGGAGGGTTGAATTGGATCACCTACGGGATCGAGGAGGACGGGATCTACACCTTTGCCCTTGTCGCCGGCAAGAAACAACCCGACGGGAGCTTTGAAACCGACCTGAGTCGCGTCCTCACCCTGGAACCCTACTCGTGCGGGCTTTGCGGGGCAGTGGAACTCTACCGACCGCAGGCGCAGTCGGGAGACCGCGGACACGCTTGAGCCGGACGCCTCACTTGAGGCCGAGGGGGCTCGCGGCCGACCTCCAACCGCGCCACCGAGGACCACCAGAGTGCGGCGCAACTCAACGCTCAGGCGGCTCCGGTATCGAGCCGCGCGCGGCGCAGCCTGAGCGAGTTCGACACCACGGTGACCGAGGAGAGCGCCATCGCCCCCCCGGCCAAGACCGGGCTCAGCAAGAGTCCGGAAAACG
>JBHHYZ010000162.1:0-1792 GCA_046757845.1 Gemmatimonadota bacterium | reverse complement strand
TCGATCCGCGGCGGGCCGCTTCTCGCCGTACCGCCGCACAGACCGATCAGGGAGCACCGATGGCCATCCACATAGAGAAGCAGTTCCACGTCGACCAGCCGATCGAGCAGGTGTGGAGCTTCCTGGTCACGCCCGAGAAGGTGGTCCAGTGCCTTCCCGGGGCGAAGCTGCTGCGGGCCCTCGACGAGCGCACCTTTGAAGGCGAGATCGGGCTCCAGCTGGGCCCCATCGGTGCCGGGTTTCGGGGCACCATCCACTTCGATGTGCTGGATGAGGAGAACCACCACGTGGTCATGTCGGGCGAAGGGAAGGACTCCCACGGGACCGGGGCCGTCCGCATGACCATGGACAGCACTCTGGCGGCCCGCGACGGCGGCGGCACGCACGTCTCCGTCTCCCAGGACGTGAGCCTGAGCGGCAAGCTGGCCTCGTTCGGCCGGGGCGGAGTGATCCAGAGCGTGGCCGATTTCATGTTCGGCCGCTTCACGAAGTGCGTGGCCGACCGGTTGGCGGAGGAAGGCTAGGCCCGCGGCCCCGCACGGCCCACGCGCTCGCCCGGGCCCCGTCGTCCGGCGGCGCCCCTCCGCTTCCGCCCGGGCTCCCGCCTCCCACTCTCTCGTTCTGCAAGAAGTTTCCGCATCGGGCGGCTCGCGGTGGCCTTCGCCGGCCAGCCGGCCCGAGTCTAATCCCCGGCCCCACAACCTGTTCCGAATCTCCGGCCCGTCCCCGGCACGCGAGCACCGGATTTGCTCTGGCGTGAGAGGCGGCTCCGGGCTCCGAGGCACGGGGCGGAGCCCAGAGGACAATCGAGGCGGCACTGGGGAGGGTCGAGGGAGCGCGCGAACACCACCGCGCCCCCGCAGGGACGGATGACGGATAGATGGAACCGAATCGAGGATCGAAGGAACGCTGGAATCGCGGCCTTTCGGACGAAGCGGACGAAGGCTCGCGCGGAAACCGAGGCGAAGCGGCGGCGCCGCACCGGACCCGCTCCCGGGGCTTCACGGTCCTCGAGCTGCTGATCGCCGTCACCATCCTGGCCGTGATCACGAGCGTGGGGCTCGAGGGCTACCGGCAGTTCCGGGAGGCCACGGCGGTCGAGCACGCCGCGAAGCAGATCGGGGCGGACCTCTGGCTCACCCGTTCCTTCGCCATCCAGCGGCGCACCAACGTCTCGCTGGTGGCCGATGAGGCCGCGCGAACCTACCGGATTCGCGACACCACCGGCGTCGTCCTGGCCCGCCGCTTCTTCGACCGGGATTCGGCTCTTCCGCTGGACTCGCTGAGCATCAACCTGGCGGGCGACTCGGTGACGTTCAACGCGCGCGGACTCCAGGTGGGCAACGGAGCCCAGATCGAGGTGGCACGGGGTGGCCGGGCGCGCACCCTGACCATGAACGCGATGGGCCGCAGCCGGGTGCTGCCCAGGTAACGCCGCGACACAGCTGCGTCGCGATCGAGAGGCGGGAGAGGGCCGGCACGACGGATCACCCTCCTGTGGCGGATGGCGGAAAGGGCGGCGAGGACGGCCGCTTGCTTCCCCGCTCGTGTCGGTTCCTCCCGCCCGGATCGCGCGTCGGGCCCACCTGCCGCGGTCGCGGTCGGATCCCGGCGCCCCCCTTGACAAGTTTCAGATCGTCCTCCGGGGCGAGTCCGGTACGGCTCCCACGATGCCCGTCCGGGCGGGCCCCCGGCTGCCTGCCGGCCGATCCAGCTCCTGAAGCCTTCCTCGTGCCAGCCCGGGCACTGGGAGCGCTCCCCCACCTGAGCGAAGTGCTGCGCACGGGGCGGC
>JBHHYZ010000161.1:0-1829 GCA_046757845.1 Gemmatimonadota bacterium | reverse complement strand
GAGCTGACGGGGCTCCACGATGAACTTGAGCGTGCCGGCCACCACGATCCCGATGAGCACGGGAAACGGCATCGCGGCGTCCCAGCGGAACAGGTGAGCCGTGTCGACCGCCGCCCGCACCTCCGCCCAGGCCCCCAGGCCTCCGGCCGCCCGCACGGTGCCCGCGAACAGCAGCAGCGCCGCCACGATCATGAAGGCGCCCTGCACGGCGTCGGTCTTCACCACGGAGATGAAGCCGCCCAGCGCCGTGTAGGCCATCACGGTGAGCAGGACGATGAGGATGGCCACGGAGTACGGCACCTCGAGGAATACCTGCAGGAGATTGCCGATCCCCTTGAACACGGCGGTCATGTAGAGGAAGCTGGCGAACAGGGTGATCAGCGCCGTGAGCACCCGAGCCGCCGTGCTGTCGAACCGGAGCCCGACGTAGTCGCCCAGGGTGACCGAGCCCACCGCCCCGGTGAACGCCCGCAGGCGCGGCGCGATCCACACCCACGAGGCGAGGGAGAACAGGACCACCCCCGGCGCCAGCAGCAGCCACGGGGCCCCGTAGGAATAGGCCTGGCCCGAGAAGCCGACGAAGCTGTTGGTGCTGGAGTAGGTGGCGAAGAAGGAGAGCCCGAGGACGAGGCCGCCCATCGCCCGGCCGCCCACGTAGTAGTCGGCCCGGCCGTGGGTCCGCTGCCGGCCCTCCAGCGCGTGCCGCGCCAGCAGCGCGCTGTAGATGGCGAACAGCAGCAGGACGAGCCAGTGCGCCCGGATCCAGATCATGAAGCGCTCAACATGCGAGCGAGCGTGGCGGGACCGCCACCGCGGGCTCGACTCGCGCTTGACTCCCCCTGGCGAGCTTCCCTTCGACGTGGGTTCGGCGCGGACGGCGCGCGCCGGGATCGGCCCGAACGCGCTGCGAGACACCCGCTCGAGATCGGGCCCCGAGGGGCTCAGGGAGGTGAGACATGTCGAACTCGATGAGAATGGCCGCGCTGGACGCGGCGTTGTGCGTGGCGGGAACCGCCGGGCTGGAGGCTCAAGTCCCCGCGCTGGAGCCGGGAACCCGCATCCGGCTGACCGCCTCGCGGATCGTGACCCCGGAGGGGGTCACGGTGCCGAGAGGCCGTCAACCCGATGGACTGCATCGTGGCGCGGCGGAGCGCCGACTCGGTCGACGCCGGGCCTCAGGAGCCTCCGTCCCCGGCCGCCGCGGCCGCGGGCTCCGGCCTCAGGAACCGGTTGAACCAGGTCAGGATCCGTTCGGAGACGTCCATCACGAACTTGGGCTCGCGCGGCCCGTGCGGGGTGCGCGGATACACGATCATCTCGGTGGGCACGCCCAGCCGCTGGAGCGCGCGGTAGAACTCCTGTCCCTGGGTGAACGGGACCCGGAAGTCCCTCTGGCCGTGGATCACCTGCACCGGCGTCTTCACGTTCTTGATGTGGAAGATGGCCGAGTGCTTCTCGTAGGTCGCGTAGTCGTCGAAGAATTCGCCCCCCATGTGGGCCGCCAGGTAGTCCTGGATGTCCGTGGTGGTGACCATGCTGATCAGGTCCGGCAGGCCCGCGCCCATGCTGGCCGCCTTGAAGCGGTCGGTCCGGGTGACGGCGAAGGAGGTCATGTAGCCGCCGTAGCTCCACCCCATCAGGAGCAGGCTGTCGGGATGGGCCACCCCCATCTCGATCACGTGGTCCACCCCCGCCAGCAGGTCGCTCAGGTCGCCGTAGCCCCAGTCCTTCACATTGGCGTAGCGGAACGCCTTGCCGTAGCCCGTGCTGCCGCGGGGGTTGGCGCGCAGGATGGCGAAGCCCCGCTGGGCGAAGTACTGGAGCATGTA
>JBHHYZ010000160.1:0-1898 GCA_046757845.1 Gemmatimonadota bacterium | reverse complement strand
ATTGATGGTTACCCATAACCCCCTCCACAGATCCCAGCGTGCGGGATTACCGCACTGGGCTCCTGCCTCAGGTGACAACGCCAAGTCGCCGCAGAGGATAGGGATGAGTAATGCGCGGAGGGGGGAGCCAGCGCTCAATGAGCCGCCGCATCCGCTCCCAGGTGAGTCGCCCGGTCTGACTGCGCCGTGCGAGCGCGCGGTACCAGAGCCGCCCCACCTGGAAACAGAACGTGAACAGGGCCGGCCCGTTCATCGGCACCCCGTAGTACCGCAGGTGCCCGAGAATGACCGACCGCAGCCACGCACCCACCTTCGGGATCGGGTCGTGCCAGCGTCGCCGAAGCTCGGCTTTCACCTCGCTCAGCTTCGCTTGCAACCTCTTC
Organism: Gemmatimonadota bacterium; assembly: GCA_046757845.1. Classification (GTDB taxonomy): domain Bacteria; phylum Gemmatimonadota; class Gemmatimonadetes; order Palauibacterales; family Palauibacteraceae; genus JBHHYZ01. Next base: position 1,515 of record JBHHYZ010000160.1, on the reverse strand, counting down.
CGGATCGTCTGCCGCAGCACCGTGAACCGCCCATTGCTCCTCTTCTTCCCGCAGATGTGCGTGAAGCCGAGAAAGTTGAACGTCTCGGGCCTCCCCAGGCCGGCGCGCCGTCGCTGCTCGGCCGCATACGGACCGAACTCCAGCAGGCGCGTCTTGTCAGGGTGCAGCTCCAGCTTGAACTTCGCGAATCGCTCGCGCAGGTCAGCCAAGAACCGCTCAGCGTCCCCCCGGTGCTCGAATCCCACGATAAAATCGTCCGCAAACCTGACGACGACGACGTCGCCGTGGGCCTGCGTCCTCCTCCACCGCTGGACCCAGAGATCGAACACGTAGTGGAGGTACACGTTGGCCAGGAACGGCGATGCACTGCCCCCCTGGGGCGTGCCCGTTTCACTCCATGTCCGCGTCCCGTCCTCCAGCACGCCGGCGTTGAGCCACTTCTGGATCAGCCGCACGACGCGCCGGTCCGCAATCCGGTGCTCGACAAACTTCACCATCCACCCGTGATCGATGGCCCCGAAAAAGTCACGGACGTCGGCGTCAAACACCCAGTTCACCTTCCGCGTCAGCAGTCCCGTGTAGAGCGCATCCAACGCGTGGTGCGGGCTGCGCCCCGGCCGGAACCCGTACGAGAAGCCCAGGAAGTCGGCTTCATAGATCGCGTTCAACACGTCGACCGTCGCGCGCTGGACGAGCTTGTCTTCCAGCGTGGGGATGCCCAACGGCCTCTGCCGCCCGTCGGCCTTCGGGAGGTACGCCCTCCGAGCCGGCTTCGCTCGATACGCCCCCCGCTTCAGCCTGTCGGACAAGTCCGCGAGGTGGGCCTCGAGGGCCTCGCCGTAGTGCCGCCATGTCTCGCCGTCCACGCCCGGAACCGCGTCCCGCTTCAGCGCGAGGTACGCGGCTCGCAGACGCTCCACGTCGTAGATATGGTGCAGGAGCGCCGTGAACCGCTCCTTCCTCTCCCGTTCAGCAACCTCACGTACCCGTTCCAGCGCACTGGGCGCGCCCGCCCGGCCCTGCGTCCGGGGCGCGTTTTGCTGGCCCAGGTTCCCTTTGGCCAGGCCGCTTCCCTCCATCCCCTCCGCCACCGGTGGCCCGGTCTTGTTCGGAGACTTCGCAGGTACTACCAGCCTGTCCGATTGCCCGTGGCCGTGCATCATCGGCGTGCGTCCTTGGACTTCCCGATGCGGCCCCTAACGCCATCCGTCCGGGGCGACCACAGGCCCTCCCGGTTCTCGCGCGAGGTGTGTCCGAGCATGCCCGGGGTCTCTGACCGCGCGGAGCTCCGTCGCGTCTTGCGATGGCGACGCGCCGGATGTGGCCTTCCGCTTCTCCTTACAGCGTCGGCGCTCCGGAGTAGTCTTTCGCGGCTGAATACCCGGCCTGCCCGTACCCCTGTCAACGCTTCGCGGACGACCGCGCATGACTCGGGGCCGGTGCGGGTCGCTAGCCCTTCACCGTACGACTCTTTCATTCGCAACACCCCGCCGGTTTAACCCGGCGCACAAGGAG
>JBHHYZ010000159.1:0-1918 GCA_046757845.1 Gemmatimonadota bacterium | reverse complement strand
CCGATCTTCGACCGCGATGAGGCCGTCACGACGGGTTCGCCACTGTTGATGGCGGCAACCACGGTCGGGTAGTCGCTCGGCGTCTTCCAGTGGATTGGCATCCCGAGCGTCTCACGGGCGTGCTTGAGAGTGACGTCCTCGCCGGTGCCCTCGCGCATCACCACGACCCGCACCTTCTCGACGTCCACCCCGAGATGACCGAGGGTGGCGAGCCCGGCCGCCCCTGAGCGGAGCGCGGGCACGCTGAGGCCGACGAGGAACAGGATCAGGTCAGAGGCCTCGAGCGCCGCGACGGTCCCGGGCTCCATGTCGTGCGGGAGGTCGAGGACGAGCTCGTTGAAATGCGACCGAAGGATCGTGAGGCCCTCCTGGACCTGCGAGGCAGAAAACGTGATGCGCTCCATCGGTGGCGGCCCCGGGAGTACCCAGAGACCGCTCGGGTGCTTCGTCACGAGGCGCTCGAGGAACGCCTCGTCCACCCGGTCCAGGTTCTCAAAGGCGTCGACGACAGAGTATGTGGACCGGAGGTGAAGGAACGTCGCAATGTCGGACTGGCGGGTATCGAGGTCCACCAGGAGCGTGCCCCTGGACGACCGCTCGGCCCAGCAGATGGCCAGATTCGTGGCGACCGTGGTGACACCCATGCCCCCCTTCGTGGAGAAGACCGATGTGACCCGCCCGGCTCCCTGCGGCGGCACGCTGCTCGGGCGGGAGCGGGCGACCTTGCTGAGCGCCCGCAGCAGGTCATCTTGCTTCAGAGGGCGGCCGAGGAAATCGAGGGCACCGGCCCGAATAACCTGGATCACGTGTTGTGCCGACCGAGTGGACCCGGTGGCAAGGATAGCTGTATCCGGGAAGGCGCGGACCAGGCGCTCTATGGCCGAGGAGGCCGGCTCGTCCGTCCTCCCTTGGTTGGAGGGGATCTCGACGATGACGACATCGGTGCGGGTGGTCTGGGCTTCGCGCACCGCCTGCGGGATGTCGCAGAACTCGCCCACCAGCACGGACGGCGTGTCCGCCAAGATGTGTCGTAGGTTCCCCAGAGATTGCACATCGGAGTCAATGACGATCGTCCGCAACACAGGAGCCATGCACGCCTCGCTCACCTGTCTTGAAGGTTGAGGTTACTGGTGCCGAAGGGCCGCTCCACGACCTCGCCGACGCCGGGGATCCCGGGTACGAGCGTGAACTCCTCCTTCTCCTCTGGGCGGAGCTCTAGGAGCTCGGTGGGATCGGGGGTTGCCGGAGAGCCTGGTGGGAAAGGCTTGACCAGCTTTACCGTCACGAGGAAGAGCAGCTCGGTCTCGTCGTTCTGGAACTGCGTGCTTCGGAAGAGGGCGCCGAGGATCGGAATATCCCCGAAGAGCGGAATCTTGGACACGGTTTGCCGGACGGTGTTGTTAATGAGCCCGGCGATGGCAAAACTCTCACCGTCCCTGAGGTTGACAGTGGTGAAGGCTGTGTTCTTCCGGATCGTCGGGACTTCAAACCCCGCGGAAACCACGGAATTGGCGAAGTCGAGGGTCGAAATCTCCGGCTCCACCCTCAGGGTGATCGTCCCGTCGTCCTGCACGACCGGCAAGAAAACAAGGCCCACGCCAAAGGGCTTGAATTCAACCGAGATGGCGCCGGCAGTCGCGCCGCCCTGAGCGGTGGGAAAAGGAAACTCGCCCCCGGAGAGGAAACTGGCCTCCTTGCCGCTCTCGGTGATCAAGTTGGGCTTCGCCAGCACGCGGAATAGGTCCCGCTCGGCGAGGGCCCGGATCAGCCCGCCGTAGTCCCGGCTCGGGGAGGCGAAAAAGAGGTTAGCGAGGTCGCTAAAACCCAAGTCGGGAGCCCCAGGGTCGCTCAGCACCCCCAGCGGCGGGAAGAAAGGGACACCCGGGAACGCGCCGCCCTGGAAGGTGTCTCCGAGGAG
>JBHHYZ010000158.1:0-1972 GCA_046757845.1 Gemmatimonadota bacterium | reverse complement strand
GTCCCCCGCCCAAGGACAGCGAGTTTCGGCCCTTCCACGAGGTCCTGCACATGCTGGGGTTCGTGGACCGATCCGCGCCCAACCACGATTTCTTCCACCCGCACCACGTGGCGGACGACCCGACGGACCTCATGTGGGGCGGGGACCGGTGGAACCCCGGCGTGCTGGACGTGGGCCACGACGACTACTTCGGGGAGAACGTACCCGAGGGAGTCAGGAACCTGGCCGACAGCCCCTTCCTGGGAGGGTAGCGGCGCGCCGAGCGCCGAGCGAAGCCGCCGCCTCGCGCGGTAGAGCCGCTGCCCGGAGCCTGCGCTCACAGGTGGCCCGGTCCCGCGATTGCCTGGAGGAGGAATGTGGGCTAGCCTTGGATGAAACCGGACATTTTGTCCGGTTGTGTCCACAGCACCGCGCGGAGGCTCCTTGGATGCCGGGAAGTGACTACGAAAAAGTTCTGGAGATCGCGGCCGACCAGCACGGCTACGTCACGACCTCACAAGCTCGTGAGCACGGCGTCAGCGATGATGCTCTCCGGAAGATGGCCTCACGCGGTACGCTGGAACGGGTCAGCAGGGGCGTGTACCGCGTGCCGACGTTCCCCCCATCGCCCTATGCCGAATACGTGGAGGCCAGCCTCTGGCCTGCCGGGGTGCGAGGCGTGATCTCGCATCAGTCGGCCCTCGCCCTGTACGGTCTCTCCGACGTGAGCCCGTCGGCGATCCACATCACCGTACCCGAGGACTTCCGCATTCGCAGGAAGGTTCCCGCGCACCTCGAGGTCCACCACGCCGAGCTCGAGGACGACGAGATGACCCTGTTCGAAGGCATCCCGACCACGACCGCCCGGCGAACGATCGAGGACTGCCAGCGCGCCCACCTCGGGCCGGCCCTCCTCCGCCAAGCCCTCGAGGAGGCGGAACGAGAGGGGTACCTGAGCCCGGCCGAGGCGGCCGAGCTGAGAAAGGAGGTGCTTCCCGGACCCGTGCACGGGAAGGGCAATGAGTAGCCGGAGATCCCCACCAGCTTCCGCACGGGTTCTGACGTGGCGGGTGGACGCGTACGCCCGCGAGCGCGGCCTACCGCCCAAGCGGGTTCGCGACTGGGTCTCCTACATGATCCTCGGTGGTCGCTTGGAACGCGCCAGCGCCACCGCCAACGGACCCCGGTTCACCATCAAAGGAGCGGTGGCGATCGAGATGCGCCTCCCCGCGAAGGCGCGCGCCACGAAGGACATCGATCTGGTCGTCGAGGATCCGGCCGACAAGGAGCTCACGGCAGCCCTCCGCGACGCGCTCAAGGACGGTTATCAGGGCTTCACCTTCAGGGTCAGAGGAGAACCCCACGTGATGCCGAACGATGCGGTGCGGACGGACGTGGTCCTGGAGTACAGGGGGCGAAGCTGGGGGACCATCCAGGTGGACCTGTCTGCTCGGGAGGGCGATCAAACCGAGGTCGAGTTGGTCGCGCCTTTGGATCTCGAGCCGTTCGGGCTGGACACTCCCGAGGCGCTGCCGTGCCTCTCCCTGCGCTACCACGTCGCACAGAAGATCCACGCGATGACGGCGCCCCCACCCGACGAGGAGACACTGAATGAGCGGTTCCGGGACCTGGTCGATCTTCTCCTCATGAGGGAGCTCGCCGCCGACCTCGCCGGGGTGCGGGAGGCCTGCGTCGAGGCGTTCGCCATCCGCGCCACACACGACTGGCCACCCGTGCTCGACCCACCCGCGTTCTGGGAAGGGCCGTTCGCTGCGCTCGCCGATCAGCTCGAGATTCCCGTTCGACGCCTCGAGGACGCGGTCCGCGAGGCCCAGGTGTTCATCAACGCGATCGAAGAGGCTGGGTAAGCTGGCCCGCCCGGAGGGGGCGAAAGCGGGTGAAGCGGCTGGAGAGCGGAGCGCCGCGGGGGAGCGAAGCCGATGGACTCGCCCTGCGCGCCAGCTGAGGCTCAGAGCAGCGCGCCGAGCGCGGC
>JBHHYZ010000157.1:0-1972 GCA_046757845.1 Gemmatimonadota bacterium | reverse complement strand
GCAACGCCTCGGCCACGTACAAGAGGCGCTCCCAGTTGGGGGTTTGCAGTCGCGCTTTGATCTCGTCGGAGACCGGCCTGCCCTCTGCCGGCGTCGCCCGCTCATCCAGTCCGTCGGCGTCAATTTCTAGTGAGCGGATCGCCTTCTGGAGGGCCTGGGGAAAGGTCCGTCCGATTGCCATCACCTCGCCTACCGACTTCATCTGGGTGGTGAGGGTTTCGTTCGCTCCTGGAAACTTTTCAAAGGCGAAGCGGGGGATCTTGACCACGCAGTAGTCAAGGGCCGGCTCAAAGCAGGCCGGGGTCTCGCGGGTGATGTCGTTGGTGATCTCGTCCAGGGTATAGCCAACGGAGAGGAGGGCGGCGATCTTGGCAATGGGGAATCCAGTGGCCTTGCTGGCGAGGGCGGAGGAGCGAGAGACACGGGGGTTCATCTCGATCACCACCATCCGGCCATCCTCCGGATTGACGGCGAACTGAATGTTGGACCCACCCGTCTCCACGCCGATCTCGCGGATGATCGCAACCGCTGCGTCCCGCATCCGCTGGTACTCTCGGTCCGTCAGGGTCTGGGCTGGGGCGACGGTGATGCTGTCCCCGGTGTGGACGCCCATGGGATCCAGGTTCTCGATGGAACAGACGATCACCACGTTGTCCTTCCGATCCCGCATCACCTCCAGCTCGAATTCCTTCCAGCCGATCACCGAGGCCTCGATGAGGATCTGGTGCGCCGGGCTCGCACGGAGACCCCACTGGACGTGCTCCTGAAACTCCTCCTTGTTGTACGCGATGTTGCCCCCCGTTCCCCCCAGGGTGAACGAGGGTCGGATGATAGCGGGGTAGCCGATCTTCTCAATGACGTGCTGCGCCTCCTCGGGGGAGTGGGCGTAACCGCTTGGGGGGACCTCGAGGCCGATCCGCTCCATGGCGCGCTTGAAGCGTTCACGATCCTCGGCCTTCCGGATGGTGTCGATCGTCGCCCCGATCAGCTCGACGCCAAAGCGCTCGAGGACGCCTTGCTCGGCGAGGGAGACCGCCAGGTTCAGTCCGGTTTGCCCCCCCAGCGTGGGCAAGAGCGCACTGGGTTGCTCGACGGCGATGATCCGCTCGAGGATCTCGGCCGTCAGTGGCTCAACGTAGGTGGCGTCCGCCAAATCGGGGTCGGTCATGATGGTCGCCGGGTTCGAGTTGACTAGGATCACCCGGTACCCCCCCGCCCGCAGGGCCTTGCAGGCCTGGGTGCCCGAGTAGTCGAACTCGCAGGCCTGCCCGATCACGATCGGCCCGGAGCCGATCAGCAGGATGCTCTCGATGTCGCTTCGCCTGGGCATTGCCTTCTCAAGCTCCCGCGGCGGCGGCGACCTGCGCCCCGGTCACCGCCTCACCGGCCTTGTGCCGCGCCACCATCTCCCGGAATCGCCCGAAGAAGTACGCGGCGTCGTGGGGGCCCGGTGAAGCTTCCGGATGGTACTGCACGGAGAAGATCGGGCGCGTGCGATGCGCCAGCCCCTCGACGGTTCCGTCGTTCAGATTCAGGTGGGTAATCTCCACGGGCTCCCCGGCGGCTCGCAGGGACTCCTGATCCACGGCGTAGCCGTGGTTTTCGGCGCAGATCGCCACCTTCCCGGTGGCGACGTCCTGGCCGGGCTGGTTGCCGCCGTGGTGACCGAACTTGAGCTTGCGGATGCTCCCGCCCAGGGCGAGCCCGAGGATCTGGTGTCCGAGACAGATGCCGAAGAACGGCACGCGGTGCGAGAGTTCGCGCACGATCGGGCGCACGCCCGCCGCGGCCCGGGGGTCGCCCGGCCCGTTGGAGAGGAACAGCGCGTCGGGCTCGAGCGCGTGGCCGGCCTTGCGCAGCGCGCTCACGTCGGCCTCGGTGAAGCTCTGGTAGCTCGAGAGGAGGCGTTCCGGAAACGGGACGTACTCCACGGTTCCGCGGCCGACCGCCTGGATCACCGTGCTCGCCAGGT
>JBHHYZ010000156.1:0-1986 GCA_046757845.1 Gemmatimonadota bacterium | reverse complement strand
ACCTGGATTGCTTTCCGGTACCGGAAAGCGGCTTGGGGTCACAGCCAAGGAGAAATAAGAAGATCATCCTCGACCTCCCTCCGACCGCCAACGGCTGCCCGATCAGCGAGCGCGCCCTCCGACCCCTCCTGGCGCTTGACGACCCCGAGGCGCAGCTCGACGCGATCCGGGAGCTTCTCGGGGACTTCGTTCCGGCCGAGGCCTGACCCCGGCACCGGTCACGCCGGCGACCAGGGCCCAGGCGCCTCCCACCGGTCCGTGAATGCCCTCCCCTCATAAAGTGCGTCGGCGACCGGGCGAAGGAACATGGCGACCGCCTCTACCGCCTCGGCCAGCACGCTGGGTGCGCCCTCCAGCCGGCTCTTCCGGAGGAACCCCCGCCACTGCGCCGCCTTGGCCGCGTCCGCCGCGAACTCGTCTGACAGGGCCACGGAGCGGGGATCGACTTCGAGGTCCCGCCGCGTGAACGTCTCCCGGATCGCCGACGCCAGAACCTCGCCGTCGAAGTCGAACTGCCGGGACAGGACCCATACGTCGAAGAAATCCCTCATCCGGCTGTTCAGCAACCCCCGCCGGACCATCGTGTGGAACTTCTCGGCGACTACGCTCTCTCGCGTGTACCCCCGGAGCCGTGGAGCCGGCAGCTCCAGGATCGTGGGATAGTCCGTCATCACCGGGCCCGGCACCACCGCGTCTCCGAAGCCCACGTCGATCTGCATGGAGACCCGCGCCGTGCCGAGGTTCCCCTGGAAGCGAACGCGGACGCCCTCGTACTCCGCTTCCTCGGCGATCCGCTCCCCGACGACACTCGACGGTTCGAAGTCCAGCCCGTCCGGCTCGACCCCCTGAAGGCAGACCTCCTTGACGATGGCCACGAGGCGCTCGGTGTCGTTGGCAACGTGGCCGAGGAGGTCGATGTCCTTGGTGGGGCGCGTGAGCGAGACCTCCCACGTCGCCAGCATGAGCGCCCCCTTCAGGACGAACCGCTCGGCATGCGGCGACCGCGGCAGGCGGTAGAGGAAGCGCTCCATGGCGAAGTACTGGAGGAGCTCGTTGAACGGTCTGCCCGTCGCGCGCGCCTCCTTGAGCAGGGGCTGCCGAACGGAGGCGGCAACGTTCTTCAGCTTCCGGCGCTTCACAGCAGAGCCTCGATGTAGGGACGCATCACCTTCTCGACGCGACAGACGCGGGCGAAGCGGACGAGATCGTCGGGCCGGCCACGCTTGTCTCGCAGGTAGAGCTTCAGCGCTTCGAGTGCCACCTCCAGCCCGAGCTTGTTCCGGTACTTGAAGCAGTCGGCCACGGCCTTCGCTGCCCCGTACACGTGCACGTCGACGCCATCCAGCCGGTGGATCTCGATACCCTCCGTGAAGGCCTTCCCGGTGAACCAGTACACGCGAACCGGGGGATGCTCCAGTCGCGGCGGTTCGGCGCCCCGCTTGAGCGCGACGTAAACCTCGTGGGGTATCTGGGTCGTGATCTCGTGGACCGCCAGGGCCGAGAGGAGGCAAAGCACACCGTCGGGGACCCGCAGGGACACGCCGACCAGGTCGGGGTTACCGAGGGGTGGCAGGTCCGCGAGCCGGTACAGGCCTCGCCCGAGCCGCTCCAGCGCTCCGGCATCCCGCATCGCATAGAGTGTGCGCGGATGGACTCCAAGCCTGATCGCTTCCATCGTGCGCAGGACCCCGCCCCGCTCACGGAAGACCGTCGCCGCCTCGGCGAACGCGTTCTGCTTCCTCGATTCCTGCTTCCGGGCCATGGATAGGATCACCAGCAATATTCATCTTTCGCTGGTAACTCTATCCGCTTGGGCCCTCCATGTCAAGCGCAGCGGGCTCCCGCCAGCGATCACCTCGGGAGGCTCGACCGTCACCTCGCAGGATGCTTGACACTACGGCGATGTTCTTCTATTCTAGCGTAGTGTCCCTTAAATAGCTATACATATTACTTTGCTCGTTTTTGCCGGTGGGGAGGCTGCGTGCA
>JBHHYZ010000155.1:0-2013 GCA_046757845.1 Gemmatimonadota bacterium | reverse complement strand
CAGGCGCCAGCCGCCTCACTGAGATAGGGGGGGAGTTTCTATGAGCGTCGAGATGAAAGGCCAAGCGCTTCCCCGGTACCTCATCCAGGCCGAGCAGGCGCGTCCCGAGACCCTGCGGGACCTGGCCGCGCTCCTCTATCAGATCAGCCTCGCCTCCAAGGCGATCGCCCGCGAGATCGGGCGGGCTGCTCTGACCGGAAACCTCGGGACGACGGGGGAGGTGAATGTTCAGGGAGAGATGGTCAAAAAGCTCGATCTCCTGACCAACGAAATCATGGTAGACGCCCTCGAGGAGAGTGGTCTGGTCTCTACGGTCGTGTCAGAGGAGATGGACGAGCCCCTGTATCTCGAAAAAGCGGGCGAGCGGGCGAAGTATGTGGTCTGCATCGATCCGGTGGACGGCTCGTCCAACATCGACACCAACGGGATCGTGGGGACGATCTTCTCGATCCGGGCCCGCAAGGGCCGGGGCCCGGATCAGGTGGCGGCCGATGTCCTGCAGCCGGGGACAGCACAGGTCGCAGCCGGCTACGTGATGTACGGCCCCACCACGGTGTTCGTCTTCACCGCGCGGGATGGGTTACGCGCCTTTACCCTCGACCCCACCCTCGGCGAGTTCCTGCTCTCCCATGACAACATCCGGATGCCGGCCAAGGGAAAGACGTACAGCGTCAACGAGGGGCACTTTCACCGCTGGCACCCGTACACGCGCCGTCTGGTGGAGTACCTCCGCACAATAGACAAACCCACCGGCCGGCCCTATTCGCTGCGGTACGCCGGCTCGATGGTCGCCGACCTCCACCGCACCCTGTTGGAGGGCGGGATCTTCCTCTACCCGGCCGACGTGGACGACCCGAAAAAGCCGACGGGGAAGCTCCGGCTGCTGTACGAAGCGGCGCCGGCGGCCCTGGTCGTCGACCAGGCAGGCGGGCGCGCCAGCACCGGGACCGAGCAGATCCTCGAGATCCAGCCGACTTCCGCTCACCAGAGGGTGCCGCTGATTATCGGCAGCCCCGAAGACGTCGCGCTGGCCGAAGAGTTCTATCAGGAACGGCGCTAGACGCCCGGCATGGGCAAGGAGGGGAGCATGTCCAAGCGGGTCAAGGAGATCCTGAGCTGGTACGCCGGGGAGAGCCCCGGCGTCCTCACCAACCTCGCCCGGATGCTGAACCACGGCATCCTGGCCGGGACGGGGAAGATGGTCATCTTGCCGGTGGATCAGGGCTTTGAGCATGGCCCGGGGCGGAGCTTTGCGATGAACCCGCCGGCGTACAACCCCCAATATCATTTTGAGCTGGCGATCGAGTCGGGCTGCAACGCCTACGCCGCGCCGCTCGGGTTCCTCGAGGCGGGCGCGGCCGAGTTCGCCGGCGAGGTCCCGTTGATCCTCAAGCTCAACAATCATGACGTCCTGCTGGACGAGAAGGATCCGTACCAGGCGGTGACCGGGAGCGCGCTGGATGCGCTGCGCCTGGGATGCGTCGGGGTGGGCTATACGATCTACCCCGGCTCTGCCCACCGGCTCGAGATGTACCAGGCGCTGCGCGAGATTGCCGCCGAGGCCAAGGCATTGGGCCTGGCGGTGGTCGTGTGGTCCTACCCCCGGGGCTCTGGCCTCAGCAAGAAGGGAGAGACGGCGATCGACGTGACCGCGTATGCCGCGCATATCGCGGCCCAGTTGGGGGCGCACGTGGTCAAGGTCAAGCTCCCGAGCGCGCACATCGAGCAGGAGGCGGCGCGGAAGGTGTATGAGGGGAGCAGGGTGCGGGTTGGCCACCTCACCGAGCGGGTGCGACACGTCGTGCAGAGCACCTTCGACGGGCGCCGGGTCGTGATCTTCTCCGGGGGGGCCAAGGAGGAGGACAAGGTGGTCTTTGACGAGATCCGGGCCATCCGGGATGGGGGGGGCTTTGGGTCGATCATCGGCCGGAACTCGTTTCAGCGGCCGCGGACCGAGGCGTTGGAGTTTCTCAAGATAATCATGGACATCTACGGCGGGAAGGTGAAGTAGGG
>JBHHYZ010000154.1:0-2061 GCA_046757845.1 Gemmatimonadota bacterium | reverse complement strand
GGTGATGGCGCTGCATCTCCTCAAGAAGGTCTTCGAGTGTGATGTCGATGCCGAGAGCGATTGCTTTGCTAGAGCCGAAGTTGACGACGTCATCCGCTTCGCGAGTCCTGTAAGCTTTTCTGGCACCACGTTGACAGGCGAGTTCTATGGCAAGGGTTCGGTCAACCGGCTTCTCCACACGCACTTCCCCTTGAACACCAGCGAGCAGCAACTCGTGTACTCGAGCCTGGCGCTGGCGCAGTACGCCATTACCGCTAACCGCCGCGACCCTGAAGTTCTGGCGGTCCTTTGTGCGACGGCGCGGAATATGCTTGCGCTCTACGAGTCCGGTGTCGGCCCTCCGTGCCAACATAGGTGAGACACCGACCCCTCTGAGTTTATTGTAGAGGGTGGGGAGGTGAAGACCCATGGATTTGAGGGATAAGAAGGCGACGGCGGCCGCAGCGGAAGGAGCCCGTAGGGCGACTGGAGATGCGGCCGCTGCCGCGGTTCCGGACCCGGCGGTGGCGGCCAAGCCGGTCCGGCGGCGGTTTTCGGCCGAGTACAAGCTCCGCATCCTGCGGGAGGTCGAGCGCGCCAAGGAGGGGGAGATCGGCGCGATCCTGCGGCGGGAGGGGTTGTACTCGTCGCACCTGGTGACCTGGCGACGGGAGCGGGACCGGACTGCCAAGGCGGGGCTCGCGGCACGGCGTCGGGGGCCGAAGGCCCGGGTCCAGGATCCGCGCGTGAAGAAGCTCGAGCGCGAGAACGCCCGGCTGCAGCGCAAGCTCCGGCAGGCCGAGATCATCATCGCGTACCAAAAAAAAGTATCCGAGCTGCTGGGGATCCCCCTGCAGGCCCCCGACAGCGACGAGAGCGACTGATGGCAGCCGCCGAGGAGCTCGCGGGGGTGGTCGGGACGGCACCGGCCTGCGCGGCCCTGCCGGTGAGCCGGGCCTCGCTGTATCGGCGTCGCCGGTCCGGGCCCGCTTCCCCGCGGCCCCGCCCGACCCCGCCGCGGGCCTTGAGCGAGGAGGATCGTCAGACGGTCTACGACCTGCTGCATGCGCCGCGCTTCGTCGACCGGGCGCCGGCGCAGGTCTACGCCACCCTGCTCGACGAGGGCACCTACCACTGCTCCCTCCGCACGATGTATCGCCTCCTGGCCTCCCGCCGGGAGGTTCGCGAGCGCCGGGATCAGTTGCGGCATCCCCACTACCAGCGGCCCGAGCTGCTGGCCACGGCCCCGAACCAGGTCTGGTCCTGGGACATCACCAAGCTCCTGGGTCCCGTGAAGTGGACCTACTACTACCTCTACGTGATCCTCGACATCTTCAGCCGCTACGTGGTCGGCTGGATGCTGGCGCTCCAGGAGGCGACCCGCCTGGCGCGGCGCCTGATCGCCGAGACCTGCGCCAAGCAGCGGATCGTGCCCGGCCAGCTCACGGTCCACGCCGACCGCGGCCCGTCGATGCGCAGCAAGGGCGTGGCCCTGCTGCTCGGGTCGCTGGGGATCACCAAGACCCACAGCCGACCCCACGTCTCCAACGACAACCCCTACTCCGAGGCCCAGTTCAAGACGGTCAAGTACTGCCCGGAGTTCCCCAACCGGTTCGGCAGCTACGAGGACGCCCTCGGCTTCTGCCACCGCTTCTTTGGCTACTACAACGACGAGCACCGGCACTCGGGCATCGGCCTGATGACGCCCGCCGCCGTCCACTACGGGCGGGCGCCCCAGGTCCTCGCGGCCCGGCGGGACACCCTCCTCACGGCCTATGCCCGTCATCCGGAGCGCTTCGTCCATGGACCGCCTCAACCGCCCCGTTTGCCCGAGGCGGCGTGGATCAATCCTCCGGTCGAAAAAACGACGCGCCTGGAAGCCCCAGGTTCGACGATCTCGACCCCCGACGATGTCTGGATACCCCCCGATCCGGCCCCCACTACGCCGGCGGCGACCCACCCGGACCTCGTCGAGGAGGCTCACTAAATGACCACGGTCGGTGTCTCAAACTCGTTGACACGTTCCGCTGGGCGAACCTGGCGGTGTTCTTCTCGTATCCGCAGCCGCTGCGGAAGGTGATC
>JBHHYZ010000153.1:0-2061 GCA_046757845.1 Gemmatimonadota bacterium | reverse complement strand
AATATCCACCGAATGGCGGCGCGCAGATCCGCGACAGGACCGAGGGTCACCCGCCTCTTGGAGGATGCCGCCGTTTTCTCGACGGGTTCATCCGGGAGGGAAGATCGCTTGCGAGCGGTCCTCGGAGCGATCGAAGACCTGCCGAAGTTCTGGAGCGAACCCTTGCGGCTCAAGAAAGCGTCTCCTGCACTTTAGGTGGGCCGAGGTAGGGGTGGATTCAGTTGGATGCCGCCACAGCACAGGTAGAGCATCGCGATCAGGGGCTCGGGGGAGTGGAAGCCGAAGGCGCGCCGGGCGATCATCCGAAGCTTGTTGTTGAATCCCTCGACGATGCCGTTGGTGAGCCGCTCCTTGAGGTAGGCAACGACGCCGTCGAGGTGCTCGCGGATCGTGCGGGCGACCTTGACGAAGGGCGCGAGCTTCGAGCGGGAAGCCCACGCGAGCCAGTCCTCGAGGGCGCGGCGTGCGTGGCCGGGCTGCCGGTAGTCGAGAGCCTGGGCGAGCGTCTCCTTGAGGAGGTACGCGCGGTACAGGCGCGCGTTGTTGCGCTGGAGCTCGCTCAGCTTCTGCTTCTCCTTGCGCGTCAGGTCCCAGGGGTTTTTCAGCAGCGCGTACCGCGTCCCCTTGATCCCCTGTCCTTCTTCGGTGCCCACCCCGAGGTCGCGGACCTGAGCGCGCCGCACCTGGTCCACCGCGTCGGAGGCGAGTCGCTGGACGTGGAAACGGTCGTAGACGATCTTCGCCTGCGGGGCCCGCTCCTCGACGGCCTTCCGGTAGCCCTCGGACATGTCGATGGTGACGGTCTCGATCGCGGCCGCCCGTTCCTCGCCCAAGGCGTCGAAGAACGCCCCCAGCGTCTCCGCCGAGCGGCCCGGGGCGGCCCAGACGACCCGGCCCCGGTCGTGGTCCACAACCGTCGTGAGGTAGCGGTGGTACTTGCGGTAGCTGAACTCGTCGATCCCGATTCGCCGCAGACCCTCGAGTCGCGAGGGGTCGAGACGGCGCGCGACCACCCGCTCGACGATCGCCCCCACGGTACGCCAGGAGATCCCCATGAGCTCCGTCACCTTCGTCCGGTCGGAGACCTGCGCCAGGTAGGCCACGAGCTCCTCGAAGTCCCAGGTGAACCGGCTCTGGTGCGGGGCCCAGGGCACCGGCTCCGTCCGCACCCCCCCGCAGCGCGGGCAGTCCACCCGCCGCGGTGCGTACTCCAACCAGACCCGAAGCTCCCCGAGCCCCAAGTGGCGCCACCGGCGCGCCGGGCGCTCGTCGTAGCCGGGCGCCCGCTTCCCGCACTCCCCGCACCGCGGCCGGCGCCAGCGAGGCCGCACCGCCACGATCAGCCCGTCCTCCTCGAACGCAAAGCCGTCCACCACCAGGCCCGTGACACCGAGGATCCGTCGGACTACCGTGGTGACGGGCACGGGGTCCCTCTGCTCGCCTTGAGTTTTTGCATACCCCAAAGCGGACCATGGGCCCCGTACGCGTTTCGCGTCCACCCGCCGCGCCAGACCTCCTCACCTCAAACTCGCTTTTCCTGCCCACCCCTCACCCCCTTCAGGGGGTGGGCAGGGAAAGCGCGACCCACCAGAACTGCAGGAGAGCCACAATTGGCGCCAGAGCTTCGTCTGGTCCGACGAGGTGGACGGGATCGAGGTCCTCGAGCAGAAGGACGTGCTCGACTACGACACGGACGGGAACACGACCGAGATCACGCGCAGCTACTACCATCGGAACGCGCTCGGCTCCGTGATGGAGATCACGGACGCGAACCAGGCGGCGGCGGTGAGCTACCGCTACGACCCCTACGGGAAGGTCACGATCACGGTGGGCGGGACGCCGCAGTCGAGTGATCCCCTCGGCCAGCACTGGACGTACGCAGGACGGTTTCATGATGAGGAATGCGACCTGTACTATTATCGGAACCGAAGCTACAGCAGTACGCTCGGGCGCTTTCTCCAACGAGATCCCATCGGGCTGATCGACAGTCCCGTTCTCTACGAGTACGCTCGGAACAGTCCAGCAAACTACATCGATCCTCTCGGAACAACGGTAGTCAAC
>JBHHYZ010000152.1:0-2064 GCA_046757845.1 Gemmatimonadota bacterium | reverse complement strand
ATCCGAGTAACGCGGGAAGCGCGCGAGCCGCGGGCGAAGTGTCTTCTTGACGTACTCGCCATCCAAGAGGATCCCGACACGGTCAACCGTCACGCCGGCGAGTCCGAAGGCGGGTGAAATGAAACGACCCCTACACCACGTGTGGGGAAAACCCACTTGGATAAAGACGTAGCGTAGGGGCCGGCTTTTGTCCTCACCGCAGTATGCTCCGCCTGAATCGGGCTGTCAAGCCTCATGAGGACTCCTGCGGCCAACTCAGTCTACGGCAAGCATCGTGTGTTAAGGTTCCCGACCTCCCCCCAGGATCCCGTGCCGAATCAACTCGACGTCATCGCCCGCCGCCGGCCACGCCGGCCATCCCCGCCCACAGGCGCCGGGCCGTGCGCCAGCCGTCCCAGCCGGCCGTCAGGGTGCGAACCGCCGGGCCGTGCCAGTCGAAGTTCACCACCCGCCGGATGGCCGTGGCTAGGCCGCTTCCCAGCACGGTGAACAGCCGGTCGATCTCCGCGTCGCTCATCCGCTGGCCCGCCCGCTGGAGCTCGAACCCGGCCTCGATCTCGCGGTCCAGCCGGGCGCGCCAGGCCGTCTCGTAGCGCGCCAGGAAGGCCGCGTCCAGGCGGTCCCGCCGCAGTCCCTCGTCCAGCACCTCCGCCGCGATCTCCGCCCCCAGCATCCCGTAGTAGATCCCGCCGGCCGTGGTGGTCTTCACCTGGCCCGCCGCCTCGCCCACGGCCAGGACGCGGTCCGCATAGCTGGGGCTCACGGGTCCCTGCACGATGCCGCGGGTGTGCGGCCGAATCCCTTCCGGGTCCGTCCCCAGGCGCGAGCGGATGGCCTCGCTCCTCAGGAAGCGGGCGAAGAAGGCCCGGACGTCCCGGTGGGCCAGCACGCCCAGCCGCGCCCGTCCCGGCCCGAACGGCACCGCCCAGGCGAAGAAGCCGGGCGCCACGTCGCGGCCGAAGTAGAGCTCCGCCCCGTCCGGGAGCCCGAACGGGACGTCCGCGTGGGCCCCGCGCACGTAGCGCCCGGGCGTCCCCAGGCCGACCCCGGCGTGGAGCCGTCGGTGGTAGCCCGTGGCCAGCACCACCGCCCGGGTGGCGAGGCTCGCCACCCGGCCGTTTCGGACCGCCAGGCGCACGAGGCGGCCCGAGCGCTCGATCCCCCGCGCCTCGAACCCCCGCAGCAGCCGGGCCCCCATCGCCACGGCCCGCTCAGCCAGCGCGGCGTCGAACCGGGTCCGGTCCACCACGTAGGCCATGGGATCGCGCGGCTCGAAGTCGACCCGGGCGCCCGAGGGGCCGAAGAAGCGGGCCCGCCGGAGCGTGTCGCGAACCGCCTCGCGCGGCAGGTCCAGCCGCTGGAACGCCTCCCGGCCCACGATCCCGCTGCACACGATGCGGGTCCGGGGCTCGGAGGCCCGGTCCAGCAGGGCCACGTTGTGGCCCGCCCGGGCCAGGCGAAGCGCGGCCAGGCTCCCGGCCGGACCGGCGCCGACCACGACGACGTCGAACGAAGGTGTGCGAGTACGAAGGGACATGCGAAGCTCCAGCCTTTCCAGCCCGCGGCCGTCCGGGGAGGGCGGCCGGGAGTTCAGCGGATGTGAGAGATCAAGTCCTGAGCGTCGTGAGTGAAATCGGAGCAGGCGTGGAGAAAGTGGAGAAGCTAGACCGGGGTCTCGCTCTCCGCGTCCGCGCCCGTCCCGCGCGGGAGCAAGCGGTGCCGGCGACGGCGGCGTCCGTCCTGGTCCTCCGAGTAGTACTCGTAGTAGTAAGCGTACTTGTAACCGTAGCGGCCCGTGGCCCTGGCGTCGTTCACCACCACGCCCAGCACGCGCGCCCCCACCCGCCGGAGCTGGTCCAGCGCGTCCTCGGCCGCCTTGCGGTGGGTGCGGTCGGCCCGCACCACCACCAGCACGCCGTCGAGCTTGCCGCCCAGCACCACCGCGTCCGTGACGGCCAGCATGGGCGGCGTGTCGATCACGATGGCCTCGAAGCTCTCCCGGGCCCGTTGGATGAGCGAGTCCATGAGCGGACTGCCCAGAAGCTCCGAGGGATTGGGGGGGCT
>JBHHYZ010000151.1:0-2071 GCA_046757845.1 Gemmatimonadota bacterium | reverse complement strand
TCGAACCGGCGACCTTCAGCTTGGAAGGCTGACGCTCTGCCAACTGAGCTACGCCCGCAAGAAGTGGCTGGGAAGAGGCGGCGGCGGAAATGTGGGCTTCCTCGACTGCCGTAGCAAGCCGGGGGTCTAGGGCCACCGTGTCCGGAGACCTGGTCTCAGGACATCTCCTTCTCCGCCGCAGGGGCCTCTTCGCGACTTCGTTTCGAATCGACCGGCGACGTCTCCCACTCGTACTTCCGGTCCCTCACCCACCGCTCGAACCAGTCGAGCTCCACGTTGGCCTTGAACAGACGCTGTTGGAGCTCTCGCCAGCCGTGGCCCTGCTTCGGCGCCACGTACAGGTGGGTAGGGACGCCGTTGTGCTTCAGCGCCCGGTACAGCTCGACGGACTGGGGCATCGGGACCCGCGGATCGTCCTCCCCGACCAGGATGATCGTGGGGGTCCTGACCTTGTAGACCTCGAACAGGGGAGAATCGGCCAGGTACTGCTTGATGGGGGCCTCCTCGCCCCACGGTGAACCGCCGAACCACGGGGTCCGGTAGATTCGGACGTCGCTCTGGGCGTACATGGAGATCCAATCCACCGCACCGGCGCCGGTGGACGCGGCTTTGAAGCGGTCCGTGTACGTGATGATCTTGTTCGTCATGTGGCCCCCGGCGCTCCACCCCATCTTGGCCATGCGGTCGCCGTCCACGAGTCCCCGCGCCATCAGTGCATCCACGCCAGTCATGACGTCTTTGTGCGCCTGGTGAAAGTAGTGACCCACCATGTCGCGCAGGAACGCATCTCCATAGCCCGTCGAGCCCCGGTAGTTGGGCTTGAAAACCATGTAGCCCCTGGCCGCCAGAACCGACTCGTAGTTGTGGGAGCGGGGGAAGGAGAACTTGTCCGAGGAGGCCGGCCCCCCGTGGGTCTGAACCACCAGCGGGTAGCGGGTTCCGGGCCGATAGTCGAGCGGGTAGTAGAGGAGCCCCTCCACCCTCACCCCGTCTTCGCCCGGCCACTGGACCGCCTCGACGCGCGGGAGTCGAAAACGCTGGCCCAGGTAATCGAGGACGTGGGTAACTTGGCGGGCGTCGCCCGCAGGGCCAGCTCTCGTGGCTCCGGCGCCTGCGGCGGCCGGCCGGACCCAGAGGTCTCCCGGATTCGTGGGGTCGTTCACGGAAAACGCGTGCAGGTTCGCCCGCGGCTCGAAATCCCAGCTCCGAACGGCGTGGTCTCCCTCGGTCAGAGCCACGACCTCGCGGCTGTCCAGGCTCACCTGGTAGAGATCCTGGCGAAGGCCGGTGTTGGCCTCGAAGTACACGGAGCGCCCATCGGCGGACCAGGTCGCGCGGTTGATGTCGTAGGTGCCGCCCGGCACGACCGATTCCGCCTCTCCCCCCGAGGCGGGTATGACGAACATACGTTGGTTGTAGTAGAACCCGCTCATCGCGTCGTCCGTGTTGGCCACGAACAGAACGCGCGAGTTGTCTGGCGATAGCTCCGCCCCGGCCTCTCCTACCGTGTTGGAAGTAAGCTGGCGGGCCTCTGAACCGTCGGCGTTCATCACCCACACCTCCGAACGCAGCAGGTCGTCCAACAGCGGTGTGGGCGCCCGTTGGAGGACGATCCGGCTTCCGTCCCGGGAGATCCGGTATCCCCTGAGCGAGAACTCTCCCTCCGTGATCCGCTCCCGCTCACCGCTTTTCACCGCGACGCGCCACAGGTGCCGGTCCTTCCGGTCCTCCTCGAAGCGGAAAACGTTGTCCTTCACCTCGTCGCGAGCTTTTTCCTCTTTCGTCTTGTCGTCTGGAGCCAGGTAGTAGATCCAGCGGCCGTCCTGCGACCACTGGATCGAAGACACGGCTGTCGGGTGATCGGTCAGGGCCCGTGCCTCTCCTCCGGTGTCCGGAATCAGGTGGATCTGGGCATGCTTCTCGTCGTTTCGGGTGGCGAGGAAAGCGATCGTTCCACCGTCGGGAGACTAGCGCGGACGCGATTCACCTTTTTCGCCATTGGTCATCTGAACCGTGCCCGAAGGATAGGAAATCCAACGGCCCTCCTGCCTCGCAGGCAGGCAGACGAAGC
>JBHHYZ010000150.1:0-2074 GCA_046757845.1 Gemmatimonadota bacterium | reverse complement strand
CTCCCACGTCTCCCCCCCATCCAGAGAGCGCCACAGCACGCCGGACTTCGATTCGATCGTCGCGTACACGACGTCGGGATTCGAGGCGGCGATGGCCAGCCCGATTCGCCCCAGCACTCCGGTGGGGAGGCCATTGTGAAGGGCCGGATCGGTGAGCCGCGTCCACGTGGCGCCCCCGTCCGGAGAGCGATACAGCCCGCTCCCCGGTCCCCCGCTCCGGAAGTGATACGGGCTCCGGCGGAAGTCGTACATAGCCGCGAAGATGATCCGTGGATTTCCCGGGCTCAGGATCACGTCGACCGCGCCCGTGTTGGCGTCCACGTAGAGGAGCTTCTCCCAGGTAGCTCCGCCGTTGCGACTGCGAAACAGGCCCCGCTGTTCGTTGGGCCCCCAGAGGTGACCCATCGCCGCGACGTAGACGAGGTCGGGGTCGCTCGGGTCCACGACGATGCGGCCGATCCGCTCCGTGTCGGTCAGGCCCAGGTGAGACCACGTTCTGCCTCCATCGGTAGAGCGGTAGACTCCATCCCCGATCGATGTGCTGTTTCGGGGGTTGTTCTCGCCCGTGCCCACGTAGAGGACGTTCGGGTCCGAGGGGGCGAGCGCGATGTCGCCGATGGAGAGCGTCCCGCCTTCCTCGAACATGGGACTCCAGGTCGTGCCCGCGTTCGAAGTCTTCCAGAGTCCCCCCGACGCCGTGGCGAAGTACACGATGGAGGGGTCTCCGGGAATCGCCGCGATGTCGGTGGTGCGTCCGCCCATGTCGGCCGGGCCGATCGAGCGCCAGTGGAGGGTTTCCAGAGCCGCTTCGACGCTGGCTCGGGATGGTGTGCGAGCGTCCTCGCCGCGAGAGTCTTCCGTCCCGCTCCGGACCCGTTCGGCTCCGGGCGCCCCCTGGGCCCCCAGCGGCGGCGCGAACCCTACGGCAAGAGCGCTCGCCAGCAGCCGGACGGCCCAGGTCCCGCGGTGGTGGGTGCTCATTCGCCCACGACGCTCACGACCACGGTTCTCCGCCGGGGACGGGTGTCGAAGTCCAGCAGGACGATCTGTTGCCAGGTTCCGAGCGGGAGCTCGCCTTCCACCACCGGCAAGGTCAGGGACGGGCCGACGAGACACGCTCGCACGTGGCTGTGGCCATTGTCGTCGTGCCACGTCTGTTCGTGCAGGTACTCCCCGTCGCGCGGAGCGAGAAGTTCCAGGGCGGCGGCGATGTCGTGTTCCACCAGGCCGGGCTCGTACTCGAGCGTGGAGAGGGCCGCGGTGGATCCGGTGACCATCGCTGTGACCTGTCCCCCGCCGATTCCGCTGGCGCGAACCACCGCCCGAACCTCCTCGGTGAGGTCGAGGATGTGATCGTTTCCGGACGTCTCCCGCTCGATCCTCTGGGTGTGGACGCTCATGGGTTCTACTCCATCCGATTCGAACTCGCCCGTTATTCTCAGGCCAGGGTCGCGCCTCGAGCCGCATGCCGCGATGAGTCCCCTGGCGGCGCGCGACCCAATAGTATGGGCCTGTAGGCCCGGCTGGGAACGCCGCTGCGCATGGAGACCGGGCTGCGGAGCGCGGGGAGAGCGGGCATGAGCGAACGTCTGGGCCTGAAGGAGCTGATCGCCATCGGCGTCGGCGGCATGATCGGTGGCGGGATCTTCTCGGTCCTGGGGATGGCCGTGGAGATTGCCGGGCACGGCGCGCCGGTCGCTTTCGGAATCGGCGGACTAGTCGCGCTGGCCGGCGGCTACTCCTACGTGAGACTGGCCCTGGCCTACCGTAGCGATGGGGCGAGCTTCACCTATCTGGAGAGAGCCTTTCCCTCCCGGCCCGATGTGTCGGGTATCGCCGGCTGGACCGTGATTCTGGGCTACGTCGGCACACTCGCGCTGTACGCGTACACGTTCGGGGCCTACGGAGCCGACCTACTGGGCCACCCCCATTCCGCCGTACTCCGGCGAGGGCTTTCCTCCGGCGTCCTGCTGTTCTTTCTGGGCGTCAACCTTCGGGGAGTGAAGGCGAGCGGCGGCGCCGAGGACGTGGTGGTATACACCAAGATCCTGCTGCTCGCGGCGCTCGCCGGCGC
>JBHHYZ010000149.1:0-2193 GCA_046757845.1 Gemmatimonadota bacterium | reverse complement strand
CCGGGACACTTTGTCCCGGGGGCAGGCGCCGACCTCAAGCCATCAGGTCTTCCGGGTATGGCGTGAGAAGGGCCAGGTCCCGCGGATCCGCAGCTCCGAGCCGCGCCGTACGTTCCCGGGCTTCAGCCAGGGCGCCGGGGCGCGGCGGACGCCGGAGGGCGCGGGCGAACCGGCCGCGATAGGCGTCGACCGTTTCCCGAAATCGCCGGTCGCCGACGCCGGCCGCAAGCCGCTCGAGCGCCCGAGCGTGCCCCGGGGAATACGTCAGGAGCAGGTGCCGGTAGGCGGAGTGAAAGCCGACCAGCTCCTCCGCCCGGCCCGACGCGGCGACGCGGCGAAGCCGAGCCAGGGCGAACAGCTTGGTGAGGAAGTGCTCGCGCAGCCGGGCCTGGCTTAGCCGCCCTTCCTCTTCAATGGCGAGGTCGGGGCAGAACTCCAGGACGCGCTGCGCGAACAGGCCGGCCCGGGGTCCGCGGATCCGCGAACCGTACATCGGGGGGCGGTCGCCCATCAGGTCGTGGGTCGGCGGATCCGTCGCCTCCCGGGCGGCGGCCGAGGTCTGCCTCGGACCGCGGTGGAGCCTCACACCCCGCAGGCCGCAGGAAGGCGAGCGGCTCTTGAGCAGGAACCCGTCCACCTCGCCCAGCGTGTGGAGAAACCGCTCCGCGAAGCGCTCCATCCGGGAGGTCAGGTCGCGGCCCGTGGCCGGCTGGATCAACGCCGCCCTCCCCCGCACATCGACCAGCTGGATCGGGTCCCGGGGAACCCCGAGCCCGATCTCTACCTCGGGGCAGATGGGGCGATACGTCACATGGGGGACCAGCCGGCCCAGCAGATCGCACGGGATCCGCCGGCCGTCGTAGCGGCAGGCCTCGAACTCGAGGCAGGCGCTGACCACGAGGATGGGCCGGGGCCAGGTGCCGGGGACGGTGCCGGCGCCGGGGACGGTGCCAACGTCACAACCAGAACTCATGGCGGATCGTAATCAGGAGCCCGCCGAACTGAAACCGAAGCCCGCCGGACCATCCGCTCGACACGAGCGAGAGGAGGGCCCGCGTGTGCGGGTGGGGCGAAGATACACGCCGCGGATCTGGCCCGGCGGCGCTCAGATTCTCGCCAGGTACGTCAGTTTCGCCACCAAACCCCGGCTCCGGAAATCCCACGGTGACGCCTCGGAGCCCCGTTCCTCGTTGAATACCAGGAAGAGATCGCTTCCGGGCCGGTGGATCAAGTCGAAGCGCAAGTTGGTCGAGATTCGTTTCTCCAGGCTGTTGTACTGGATGAGCGCGTTGGCCGTCAGGGTGGTGCTGAAGGCGTAGTCGAGCCGAATGGAAGTGATGTCGGTGGTGAAAGCGCCCCCCGGGACGTCCACGTCGTTATGGGTCTGCTCCACGAAGAGGTTGACGTGGGAGCCGGGGCTCAGCCGCAGCCTGCCTCCCAGACGCCTCAGCGTCCCCCCGAAGAAACGCTCCACTGCGCCGTTGGCACCGACGGAAACGGCTCGGTTGCCGCTCGTGCTCCCCTCCGCCCGAATGCGCCACGTATCGTAGTCGCCCGCCGGCACGAACACCTGATCCGTCAGATCGAACCCCTCATCCAGGCGGGTGAACCCCCGCTGATAGCTGAACTGAAGCCGCTCCCCCGAGTTCCACTCCGGGTTCACCTCTGCCTGGGCGCTCCAATCCTGAAGCAGACCGTCGGAACGGACGATGTGCTGGCCCTGGAAGCGAAAGTCGATCTTGCGCAGCCCTGGCGTCGGCGGCCGGCCGGTCAACCGCAGGAAGCCGTTGGTGCGCCGGATGTCGGTCCGGGTGACGAACCCCATCTCCGCGTTCGCGTCGGGTGAGATGAACAGGTGCTGGATGAAATAGCCCAGGTGATCGCCCGTATAGTCGAGATTGACCATATAGGCCGTGCCCTCACCGCCGGGTCCGGTGGTGGCGGTGCGCGCCACGAAGCCCCGGACGTTGAGGGTGGCCGTGGGCCACAGGGAGAAGTCCGCGCCCGCCGCCGTGTTGGAGCCTCCGCCGCCCCGACGCAGATCCACCAGCATGGCGCCCACGACGTTTCGCTCTCCCACATCCCGTTTTATCCTGAGGACGCCGTAGTTCGTCGTCGGCTGCCCGTGGGCGGCATCCGTCACCGCGTCCAGGAAGCCCACTGTCTGCTTCCCCACCCGCCCCGTGAGCCGCG
>JBHHYZ010000148.1:0-2238 GCA_046757845.1 Gemmatimonadota bacterium | reverse complement strand
ATCGAGGATCAGGAGG
This sequence comes from Gemmatimonadota bacterium, assembly GCA_046757845.1. Taxonomy (GTDB): domain Bacteria; phylum Gemmatimonadota; class Gemmatimonadetes; order Palauibacterales; family Palauibacteraceae; genus JBHHYZ01. Next base: position 2,222 of record JBHHYZ010000148.1, on the reverse strand, counting down.
TCCGGAGCGAGCAGCCGCCGGAAGACCTTCTCCGTGGACAGATCGGCGCGGGCCTGGTGGAGCTGGTGGAACATCCGGTCGACGCGGAGGAGCAGCACTCGGTGCCCGGCGCGACAGGCCGCGTGGCCGAGCGCACCGGCGAGGAAGGTCTTCCCCACTCCGACCGGTCCCATGAGGATCACGTCCTCGTGGCGTTCGAGGAAGCCGAGCGAGAAGAGGTCTCGCACGCGGTCGCGGTCGAAGGTCACCGGGGCGTCCCAGTCGAAGCCCTCGAAGGTCTGCTCCTCCTCGAAGCCGGCTTGGCCGAGCCGCAGGGCGAGGTTCTTGTGGTCGCGTCGTTCGACCTCGTCGTGGAGGACGAGTTCGAGGAAGTCGAGCTCACTGAGCTTCGTCTTCTTCGCGTACGCCACGCGTTCAGGCAGGGTCGCCAGTAGGCCCGAGAGCTTCAGGCGTTTGAGGATCTGTTTGAGAGCGGTCGTGATCTCCATGGGCGGTCTCCTGGGGTTCGTGGTGGTTGAAGTGCGCGGGCTCGCGCGCAAAGCGGGGGTGGAGGAGGATCTGCGCGGGCTCGTCGGGGTCGGGCGGTGGAGCGGCGAGGCCGCCCAGGACGATCCCCTCGACGCGCTTGACGTTCATGAGGTCGAAGGCCAGGGCGCGCCCACATGCTTCATCGAGTCGCTTGGCGCCATACTTTTGGCACAGGCGCAGGAGCTTCTGGGCCTGGCGCAAGCGCGACCACGGGAAGTTCCCCGCAAGCAGCCGCGCCATGAAGCGGCCGATGCGCGGCCCCTGGGCCCGGGCCTGGCAGACCATGCGATCGACGTCGCGCATGGCGTAGTCGGCGCGTTCGGGCGGATAGTGGGCGTGGACGGTGCTGCGCTTGCCCTCTTTCACGCGAGAATGGGTGGCGACGATCTCGTCATCGACGAAGATGCGGATGAGCTTCGCGTCACCCCGCACCCAGACCTGCTTGCCCACGTGGCGAGTGGGGGCGGAGTAGAAGGCTTTCTGGAACTGCACGTGGTGATCGGGATGGACCTTGGCCTTGGCCCAGGCCGGCGGATCGTAGGGCGGACGCTCGAGAGCAAGGAGCGCCGGCTTCTCCACCGCCTCGAAGACCTCGAGGGGACGCTTGCGCGTGGTGCCGTGGATCCGGAGCCCCGCGGTCTCGCGGCACCAACGCTCCGCTTCGCGCTGGACGTGATCGCGGCTGATCCATGCCTCGCCGCGGAAGAAACTTTCGCGGACATCCTGCACTTGGCGTTCGACGTGTGGTTTTCCCGTGGGATGGCGGACGATCGCGGCATCGATGGTGAAGCCACGGTAGGCCGCGTACTCGGCAAAGGTGCGCTGGAAGAAGGGGTCGTAGCGGTCGGCTTTGGTGACCGCCGCCTTGAGATTGTCGAGGATCACGCGGCAGGTGACGCCGCCAAAGAACTCCCAAGCTGCTTCGAGGCCGGCGATCCGGTCGGGGAGCTTCTGCGTGAAACTCGTGTAGACGAACTGGTGCCGGCTGTGCACCAAGGTCACGATCAAGGCGTGCAGGTTGCGACGGCGATCGACCTCGGGATCCCAGACCAGGCCGAGCTTGCCGAAGTCCACCTCGGCCACCTCACCCGGACCGACCTCGGGAAGCCGCACCGTGACCCGGCGGCGATCGTGGAAGCCGCAGTGCGTGACCGCGAAGCGGTGAAGCGAGCTGTAGGGGACCTCGATGCCCTGGCGAGCGAGGAGCTCGTGGACCTTGGAGAGCCGCAGGCCTCGATGGCCGCCCGCGTCCGGGGCGAGCCACGCCCGGACCGCATCGCGATGCGGCCGCAGCCGCACCTCACTCTCGCCCGGTGGCACCGTCACTGCCCGGGTCCGGTGCGCTTGGCCTACGGCCCGGGCCAGGGCCTCGTCAGGCTCGGTCTCGCCCCCGGGCTCCCAGCCCAGCCCCTGGGCCGTTTCCAGCCAACGGGCCACGGTGGACCGACTGTGGCCCGTGGCCCGAGCCACGCGCCGCTGCGGGTCCCCGCGGTGAACTCCGCGTAGAACCTCCAGAATCTCCCACATCCCGTGCTCCCGGTACGCCACTGTCTGCTGCCTCCTGGACAGCCGACGATGGCGGAATCCGGGGCCACGGGGGTGGCCTCAAGCTCGTGAGAAAACCACCTCTCAGGTGGCCTCATGCCCGTGAGAAAACCGGGCACGGGGTGGCCTCATGCTCGTGGGAAATGACA
>JBHHYZ010000147.1:0-2240 GCA_046757845.1 Gemmatimonadota bacterium | reverse complement strand
CTGAGCCCGAGGACCTCCCTGCCGCAGCATGATAATACGTCACCGAACTTCTGAACCGGTGTACTAGGTGCGCCCGAAGAAGCAATCGCCGAGTTGGTATTGGCCCGTAACGACGCGCAGCTGAGCCCGCCCATTCGCATTGTTCTGCGGCATCCGATACCTTACTCCCCTGTTGTATCCTCTTCTTCCCGGTGCCGCGGCTCGCGCAGCGACAGACCTCCTCGCTCCGCTTCGCGGGGGAGGTTCATGATGAAACCACCCCGTCTCCTTTGGGTGTCGCTTCTCCTCGTCGGGGGCTCGCTGGCGTGTCAACAGGACGACGCGGTCCTGGCTCCGGCGATCCCGCTCCCTCAGGCGCACGAGAGGCCGAGTGTTCCCCCGGGGCCCAGCCTGTCGTTTTCCCAACTCGACGTGACGCTCAGCGAGGAACGGCGCGAGCTCTCCGAATGGGCGCTCACTACCCTCGAGTTCACCGGGTCAGACGACGTCCTCTTCTTCAATCTGACGGTAGGCGACGTGTGGCGGATCCAGAACCTGCCCGTCCTGAGCCGCGAGGGACCCGGCGTCCGGCAGGTGACCTCCGTCACCTTCGACCTGGGCGTGGCGCCGGGCACTGCGGTGAACTCGCTGAGCTTCGACTTTGCCCTCACGCTCTTTCCTCTCGAGGATATGCCGACCGAGGTCGAGACGGTGTCGGTCGGCCGAGCTGATTACAGGCTCCGAACCTGCCTTCTGGAAGCTCCGATCCGCTTCACCCCGCCTACTCCGACGCTGGTGGGCGGCCGGCCGATGGGGAAAAAGGTCACGCGCCGGCGCTTCCCCAACCAGGAAGCCGGAGTGAACGAGTGCGTCCCCGCGGCCGTCTCCAACAGCCTCCAGTGGCTGGTCCGGACCCGTGGTCTGCGTGCCCCCGCTCGGCTGATCAGCATAGCGGCGATGAAGAGAGCCACCGGCTGGACGCGGAGGGGGGCTCCCGGGAACTGGTCGAGCCGGAAAAGCGGTTTCCTGCGGCGCAACAAGATCCCGGTCACGACCCGGAAGTTGCCGAGGCTCAACATGAGCCGGCTGCGGCGGGAGATGCGGAAGGGCTGCGACGTGGAGCTTCAGGCGAACAACCACCTCGTTTCCGTCACCGGGATCCAGAAGCTGGCCAACGGCAACTTCTCCCTGGACCTCACGCACGACACGAAGCAGGGGAAGCGGGGCGGGACCCTCACCCAGACGGTCATCTTCAACACGAAGTCAAAGACCTTCAGCGGCGCCAAGTGGATCAACGGGAAGCAGCCCATGCAGATCGTCGCGGAGTGCGCGCCCCGGAGAAGCAGGCGATAGAGTGCATGGCGTAGAGCGCCGCGCCTCTCCCGGGTAGCCCTCGACCCTAGGGCTCGGCGCCGCGGGCGGCGGGTTCTAACCGACCACCAACGGGGTCGGGAGGACCCTCACCCGGGGCCGCCCTACTGCCGGCGGAAGGCCTCGAGATCTCCGATTCGCAAACGCATGCCACCCCCCTCGACAGGTTCGAAGCGAACCGGCCGGCTCTCACCCGTACGCGCGTCCCACGACGCGAACGCGCCACCCTCCTCGGGAAGAACGTGCAGGATGGGGTCGAGGCCGCGGCGGGAAACCCCGAGCAGCTTTTCCTCCTCATCGGGATCCCAAACATAGGCCCGGTAGACCTCACCGTGCTCGAAGTCGATCCACACCAGCGTCACGTCGCGGCCCTCCCGGAAAGCCGTCCCGAGCACCTCATGGCCACGCAGCGAGCCGTCGCGCTCGGCCAGCGCGCTCAAGCGGCGGCTGCCGCGGGCGGCCAATCGCTCCAGAGGTGTCGGCCGATCGTAGGCCTGCCATAGCGGCGACCAATCCCCCTCCAGGTAGGCGCTGACGATCCGCTCGATGCGCTGTGTCAGCCGCCGTCCACGCCCGGTGTCCACGGGGCGCGTCGACAGCAGGGCCGCAAAGGCCTCGCGGTCTTCGGCCTCGACGGCCAACTCGTCCCCCGCCACCGTGACCCGCAGCACCGCCCCTCCCCCGAGGTCGTAAGCGCCCGCCAGCCGATCCAGGTGGGAGGACGCGGTCGCGGCCCGGTCCGGCACGGAGGGCAGATCCTCTCCGAGGAGCAACCGCGAGCCGATCCTCTCCAGCAACCGCTGGGCCACCGGGAAGTCCGCAACCACGTTGGTCTGGATCACCATGACCAGCTCGGCGTCCGGCACGATCGCCATGTCGGCGAACAGGAT
>JBHHYZ010000146.1:0-2264 GCA_046757845.1 Gemmatimonadota bacterium | reverse complement strand
CAGCTCTCCCATGGGCGAGGACGGCGTGATGGGGTAGATCGCGCACACCTCGTTGAGGCGGTAGGCCACGTGGGCGGCGGCCTCGTTGCCGTCCAGGGTGCGCACCCCGGCCGGGCCGACCCGGCGGCCGGCTCGCCCGGCGCGAGCGGGACCCTCCGTCCGGCTCACGCCGCGGGCTCCGGGATCATGGTGATGGCGCCGCACGGGCACTGCTCCACGCAGATCCTGCAGCCCGTGCAGCGGTCGAAGTCGAACCGGTAGCGCTCCCCTTCGCCCAGCTTGATGATCGCGTCCTCGGGACACGCGCCGTAGCAGCCGTCGCACTCGAAGCAGTTCCCGCACGACAGACAGCGCTGCGCCTCGTAGCGGGCCGCGACCTCGTCCAGACCTCCGACGACCTCGTCGAAGCTGGCGCGCCGGCGGTCGAGGTCGATCCTCGACTGCCGCCGCTTGCCCGCCTCCGTGTAGTACCACAGGTGGAGCAGCTCGTAGCGGGCCAGCTCGTGGCGCGGCGGCCGCGAGAGGGTCGTGCCCCGCAGCCAGGCATCGATGTGGCGGGCCGCCTTCTTCCCGTGACCCACGGCCACCGTGACGGTCCGCTCGGCCGGCACCATGTCGCCGCCCGCGAACAGCCCGGGATAGCCGGTCTGCATGTCCGGCCCCACCGCGATCGAGCCGTCCGCCTCGAACTCGAGGCCCGGAACCTTCCGGAGGAACTCCGTGTCCACCTCCTGGCCCAACGCCAGGATCAGCGTATCGGCCTCCAGGGTCTCGAAGCGGCCCGTGGGCCGCGGATAGCCGGTCTCGTCCAGCTCCATCTCCTCGACCGTGAACGTGTCGGCGTCGATCCGCTCGATCGTGCGCAGCCAGTGGATCTCGACACCCTCCTCCAGCGCCTCGTCGGCCTCGAACTCGTGGGCGGGCATGTGGCCGCGGTCGCGCCGGTAGATGATCAACGCCTCCTCCGCCCCCAGGCGCCGGGCCGTCCGGGCGGCGTCCATGGCCGTGTTGCCGCCTCCGTAGACCGCCACCCGCCGTCCGATCCTGGGCCTGGCGCCGCTTTCGACCTCCGCCAGGAAGCCAAGCGCGTCGTAGACGGCCCCGGCGTCGCGGGCCGGAATCTCGGTGCGCCGGCTCAGGTGGGCCCCGATCGCCAGGAACACCGCATCGAAGCCGCCCGCCTCCTTCTCGGCCACCACGTCGCACACCGGATGGTCGAGCACGATCCGAACGCCGAGCCGCTCGATCCGGGCGATCTCCGCGTCCAGCACGTTCCTCGGGAGGCGGTACTGCGGAATCCCGAAGTGCATCATCCCGCCCGCCATGGGTCCGGCCTCGTGAATCACGACCCGGTGGCCCAGGCGCGTCAGGTGGTAGGCAGCCGATAGCCCGCTGGGCCCCGCGCCCACGACCAGGACCCGCTTCCCATCGGCCGGAGGCGCGGGCAGGGGCCAGCCTTCGGCCAGGGCCCGGTCGCCCAGAAAGCGCTCGACCGCGTGGATGTTCACGGCTTCATCCACCTCGGCGCGGTTGCACGCGTCCTCGCACGGGTGGTAGCACACCCGGCCGTGCACGGCCGGGAAGGGATTGTCCCGCACGAGGGTCTCCCACGCCTCGCGGTAACGGCCCGCCTGGGCATGCTCCAGCCACAGCTGGACGTTCTCGCCGGCGGGGCACGCGTGGTTGCAGGGGGGGAGCCGATCCAAGTACAGGGGGCGCTCCGTGCGGGCGGGGCCGCCTCGAATGCCGTCTGTCGCGCTCATGGGCGGGCCTCAGTCCCCCGAACGCTTCCCGCCGGCGCGGTCCACTTCCCGCCTCACCGAGGCGGCCCGCGCGCGGCGCAGGATCTCGGCCGCTTCCTCCAGGCTGCGGGGCTCTCCTCCGGCCAGGGTGGCCGGCAGAAACTCCAGCCGGTCGCGCAGATCCGCGGGTGACACGCCAGCCAGCGGACACTCGGCCTGTTCGCAGGAGGCCACGCGGTCCAGGCAGCGGATCTCGACCGGATCCGCCGGCAGCTCGGCCTCGGGATCCAGCCGGACCAGCACCCGGCTGTCGCAGCGACTGCAGTATCCGATGTAGCTTCTCATGGGCGCCCCCCTCGGCTGCGGCGATCTGGCAACTCGCGTGCCCGAATGCCGCACTCCGCCTTCGTGGAGCTGATTCGTTACTGTGGAAGGAGTTAGTGGCGTCTCCGGAGGCAGGGACTCGGGTGGGCCCGCGCGGCCACCGGGACACTTTGTCCCGGTGGCAGGCGCCGACCTCAA
>JBHHYZ010000145.1:0-2362 GCA_046757845.1 Gemmatimonadota bacterium | reverse complement strand
CGCTCTCCATCCCCCCGGCCCGAGGCACTCCCCATGTCTCCACTCCTTTGCGCACCGGCCGGCGGCGCCGATGCCGCCCGGCAGATTCGATGGCGCATGCATCATGCGTACGGAATCCAGCGTACACAGGCAACGTACAGCCCGGAAGAGCCGGCATCGACGTATCCACGAGGCGCAGGACGATCGCTTCTCGGCCCTTCGGGCACCGCGCCCCAACAGAAGTCCCTTCTTGTGGAGGCAGGATGCGTTCCGCGGTGTCTGCGGCATGGCGCCGGGCCCGGTGCCGGGAGGTCCGGACGACTCATCAGGAGAGTGTGGCGCGAATGCATCAGATGGAGTCCGGCACGGCGGTCCGGCATCGAGCCGGGCTGGCGGCGCGATGAACGAGAGGTCGATGGACGGAGCCGACCGGCTGGTCACCCGCAACTTCCTCGCCCTCGGCGGAGGCGAGGCCCTCGCCCGAGTGGTGGGCTTCGTGGCAACGATCTACATCGCCAGGGTGCTGGGCGCTTCTTCCTACGGCATCATCGAGTTCGCCGCCGCCATTGTACTCTACGCGTCGCGCGTCGCCGACGGCGGAATCGACCTGGGTCTGGGCGTCCGGGAGATCGCCGCGCATCCGGCGCGGCTGCCGAAGCTGGTGCCGCCGCTACTCAGCGCCCGCCTTGTCCTTTCGGTTCTCCTCACAGGGCTGTTGAGCGCCATCGGAATCTGGCTCCTCCCTCAGCCGGAAGGACGGGTTCTAGCCCTGTACAGCCTGACGTTGGTGGCGGTGGGGGCCGGCACGCGATGGATTCACCTCGGCCTGGAGCGGGCTCGCCCGGTCGCGGTGGCGCAGACGCTGGGCCAGGTCCTCATGGTAGCTCTCGTCATCGCCGTGGTCCGGGTGCCGGCGGATCTGGTCCGCGTGCCCATGGCGCGGGTGGCCGGTGATCTCGCCGCGGCGATGATCCTGCTGGCCGCTCTGCGGGGCCGGGGAATCCGACTGACCCTGCAGTGGGATTGGAGCCTGCTTCGGCCGCTGCTGGGGCGGGCGTGGCCTCTCGTACTGAGCTCCCTGCTCGGGCTTATCATGTACAACTCGGACCTGATCTTCCTGCGGGTGTTTCGGAGCGCAGCACACGTGGGTTACTACGCGGCGGCGTACGCCCTGATCAGCTTTCTGGCCAACCTGGGAACGGCCTACAGCCTGAGCCTGCTGCCGACGGCCACGCGACTGGGTCGGGAGGCGGACCGGCAGCGACGCTTGCTTGATACGGCCACTGCTCGCGTCGTGGCGGTGGGACTGCCGCTGGCGATCGGAGGCTCGTTCCTGGCCGGACCCGTCATCGCTCTGGTCTTCGGTCCCGCCTATCAACCCGCGGCCCTGGCGCTTGCGATTCTTCTGTGGTCGGTTCCACTTGGACTCCTGCGGGATATTCCGATCGTGGCTCTCATGGCGGTGCGCAGGGAGGTTCTGGTCCTCCGACTCACCGCCTGGGCCGCCGGGCTGAATCTCATCTTGAACCTCCTGCTCATCCCACGCTACGGGATCCTCGGAGCGGCGGGGGCGAGCGTGGCGACGGAAGGCGTCCGTTGGATCGTGGCGCTGGCATACTCCGGGTTGATGGGCTTTCGATTCCCCCGCTTCTCCCGGTTTCGGAAAACCCTGCTGGCGGGCGGCGCCATGGCGGCTGTGCTGCTGTTCGCGACCGCGCTGCCACTGTTTCTCGCGGCGGCGTGTGGTGCGGGCGCATACCTGGCAACCCTGTGGGGTGCCGGCGGCATCCGCTGGCGGGGGGGAGAGCTGCCCAGGCTGGATGTGTGAGCGGCCCATTCGGAAGCTCTCCGGCGCGGCCAAGCCGCCGGATCCAGGGCGGAGGGCGGGCAGTCCGACTGGAGCGGATGGCACCATCGTTGCTATGATCTGGCGCGAGCCGAACGCCGAAGGGTGGCGAGGGTTCGGGGCCGGGCGGCTGCCCGGATGACAGACGACACGGGATGTTCACCTGGCGGAGGAACGGGATGACTCTCTCCCACAATACGGATCGAATGCCTGAGCTTTCGCTGGTCATGCCTTGCTACAACGAGGAAGGCATCGTGGCCTATACGATCGGCCGCCTGCTGGAGGCGTTCGAGCGATCCGGGAATCGCCTCGAGATCATCGCCGTCGATAACGGTTCCAGTGACCGGACGGGGGAAATCCTTCGCGAGCTCGCGCGGAACCATCCGGAAGTGGTTCCGTTCCGGATACCCGAGAACCAGGGTTACGGCTTCGGCGTGTTGAGCGGCGTTCCCCTGGCCCGCGCGGATTGGATCGGGATCATTCCGGCGGACGGCCAGGTGGACGCGGAGGATGTGCTCCACCTCTTCCAGGCCGCGT
>JBHHYZ010000144.1:0-2386 GCA_046757845.1 Gemmatimonadota bacterium | reverse complement strand
TCACGAAGCCCAGAAACAGGAGATCCACCAGGCCCAGGGCGGTGGCCACCTCGCCGATCCCGAGGGTCGGGCGGGCCGGCTGGAGGCGTCGAATCCCCTCCAACCTCGTGCCCGACGCGACACCGGCCAGGTAGCCGCAGGCAAGCCAGGACAGGACGGCTATGAGCACCAGGTGCGAGGCGAAGGCCTGCAAGTCGATCCTGACGAAGTCGCCGACGATCGTGGCAAACACCCGGTCCGCCGAAATGAACAGCGCTCCGAAGACCACCAGCGGGACGAGCGCGAGGAGCGCCCCGGCGAGGGCGGCTCGCGCCACGGTGCGCGCGGTCCCTCGGGGTGTGTCCGTTCCGACCTCACCCCAGCTCCTGCGGTTGATCAGTCGAACGCTTCCGAACGCCGCGTGAAGCCCGGCTCCCGCCACGGCCTCGACCATGTCCAGGATTCCGGAGCGCTGGATCCAGGCGCGCCCCGCGTCGAGAGCCGGCAGCGCAAACGCCGTGCACGCCGCCAGGAAGGTTCCGAAACGAAGAAGGCCGGAGCCCCGCCACAGCAGGGCGGCACCACAGAGTAGCCCTACTCCCATCCACGACGACGCCTCCCGACTGAGGGGCGATTCCCCGCTCCGAGCCACGATCCAGACGGCGGCGGCGAGACCCACGAACAACAGGAAGACGTTGAGGCCGGGCCCCCCGGACGCCCGAAGAAGCTGGTCCCCGGCGAACCCCATCCCGATGCCAGCCGCGAGGATGGCGGTCACAGGCAAGGCGCGGTCGGTCATGGTGCGACCCTCCGTTCACAGTGCGAGGTTGGAGTAGCTCCGTCTGGTCCTCGAGAGAGTCCCCCGTATCGCCGATCACGAGCGGCAAACGCCCGAACGGCGGAAGCGAGATCGGCTTCGCTGAAGTCCGGCCACAGGACGTCGGTGAAGAAGAGCTCGGCGTAGGCCGACTCCCAAAGCAAGAAGTCACTCAAACGCTGTTCTCCGCCCGTGCGGATGAGCAAATCCACGTCGCGCGTACCGCGCGGTGCGTGGATGGCCTGCGCCAGGTATCGCTCGAAGGCCTGGCGGGTTGGGGGTACCCCTTCGGCGAGACGGCCGGCCGCCGCCAACAGCGCCTCGCGGGCCGAATAGTCGATCGCGACCCGGAGGTCGAGGGAGGTTCCTTGGCTCGTTCGCTCCTCCACATGCGCGATGCTGCGTTTGAGAGAACCCGGAATCCGGTCCCGACGCCCTATGACGTTCAGGTGCACACCGCTGTCCGTCAGGCGGGCGCACTCGGAGTCCAGGTGCTTCTCGAACAGGCTCATCAGGTGACCCACTTCGCCTCGCGGACGGCGCCAATTGTTCGAGGAAAAAGCGTAGAGCGTAAGAGTGGTGATCCCCAACTCCGGCGCGGACTCCACCGTTCGTCGGACCGCCGCGGCTCCGGCGACATGGCCCGCCGCCCTGGGTCGACCTCGTTCGTGAGCCCAGCGGCCGTTCCCATCCAGAATGATCGCGACATGGAACCGGTCCCGGCCTCCGCCCAGCGGCTCGAAGCTCCCAGGTGAGGCGGGTTCCGGTTGTTCAGGCTCCCGCCGGCGCGACTCCAAAGTACTTCGTATCATAAAGTATCTCCTGAAAAAAAAGAGAGTGCTCATGCTCGAACGCGTTTCGTTCAACGGCCTCCGAGGAGCTCCTGCACGTCGCCTTCGGTAAGCCCCACGTCAGCAAGGTCCGCAGTGGCGTCGAGCAATGCTCGCTCCTCCGCCCTTCTGGCTAGCGCCAGCGAACCGGCGGCAGAGCCCGTGCACAACAGCGTCACGATGCTGCCGATGACCAGCGACCAGCCGGGAAAGCCCGCGATGGTCCCCATGGTCACGATGAATGCCGCCACGAGAAGGCCACCGAGCGCCCCCCAGCCAGCGAACTGGGGCAGCGACAGTTCATCGAGCCTTCGACGGCGACCGGCGATCCCGAGCACCGCGGAGAACGTCACACCGCCGATGAAAGCGGGATACGCGAACACCGGAATCCAGATATCCACGACGTCCGTATTAAGACCCAGCCCGTCCGCGATCATCACTGTCAGGATACCGACGATGGTCCATCCGACGGCCCAGGTCAGGCCCGTCCCGACGGTACCGCGGATGCGCCTCAGCCACTTCTTCAATACTACCTCCCCAAGGCGATCGCCTAGCCTCGCACGCGCTCGATCAACGCCTCCATGTGGTCCAGGTAGCGCTGGAGCGCCTGTCGTCCGGTCTCCGTGAGGCGATAGTCCGTCCGCGGAATCCGACCCTCGAAAGACTTTCGTATCTCGACGTAGCCCGCTTCCTCCAGCCGCCTCGCGTGAACGCTGAGGTTCCCGTCCGACGTGTCGAGACGCTCCTTGAGCTCGTTGAA
>JBHHYZ010000143.1:0-2397 GCA_046757845.1 Gemmatimonadota bacterium | reverse complement strand
ATATCAGGAGGATTCATCGTCGAAGCGCACCTCGGGACCTCCTCCCCGGCGGACACAGGCAAACGGAACCCTTGACAGGAGGCCCTTCCATATCAGCAGGTCGCTGAAAAAATAGTCGTAACTATGCGCGGTCGGGTGTGACGTGATTGAGTCGGTGCGTGGAGAGGCAGCCCCTGCGGCCCGGACGCCTCTTTCGGTGTGGAAAGTCGTGCTCTCACAGCCGCTACGCCGCTCATGGAGACACTCCGGCCACCTCCAGGGTACTCAGCCTCAGGAGATCGTAGGCGGCGACGGTGAATCAGCCGTGTTGGGCGAGGTCTTGTTGACGCGCGGGTCCTCCATCCGGGAGACGCGGAACACCCGATTCCCTTCCCGGCTGCGGTCGTATCCCGTCAGATACCAGCTTCCACCCTGGAAGAAGAGACCGTACGCCTCGAGGTCCCGTTCGGTCGTCCTTCCCCGGTACATGCCGTGGTAGGTGAAGCGGACCCGCTTTCGCTTGTGGAGCGCCCGGGACAGATGCCCAAGACGCGTGCGGATCGCCTCCGCGTCAGGCCGCCCCGCGTAGAGGACCCGACTCTCGAGATCCTCGACATCGAGATCTCCCGTGAGCTTTCGAAACGCAGAGCGCACCTCGCCGACAAACGGAAACGCGGGGAGCGAGGAGACGCGGCGGAGCGCATTCAGGGCCACGCCGAGCTCTTCAGGTTCGATCCGGAGAGTTCGGGCGCCTGTCTGCCTGGCAGCGTCGGTTTCGCCGCCGAGCAGATTCAGGTACGGGAGATAGAAGTCGCCGCGCGCGAGCCTGTATCCCGTCTCGGATTCCTCCCCGAAGTGGTAGGGGGTCGTCTCGATCGGGATCCCCATGTCGCGCAGCTCGTCCTTGTCTCGCTCGAAGTTTCGGCGGGCAGACCGGACGCGGGTTGGATCGCCCGAGTTCGTGTCCCGGGCGTAGGACGGAACGGCCTCCATGATCTGCTCGACAGAGACGGGAAAGCGATACCCGATCAGAAACGCGATCAGGTCGAGCCAGCGTTGTGTCTTGGAGATGGACTCCGCCAATGCGCCCTCCGCGCCGATCGGGATTCACGCCGGATAGAGGATGAGGACGGATCGGGGGGAGACGCCAGCCCGACCCGTCTCGGCGGACGCCGAGCCTCAGTAGGTGAACCCCAGGATCGCGGTGAACACGGGATCCGCACCGTCCAGCGTCGTGATCCCCACGGAGGGCCCGAAGAATACGCTCCCGAACACCATGGTCATCGAGCCCGAGAACGCTCCGAACGTCTCTGAACCCGTGGCCGAGAACCCACCGACGCTGGCCGACGCGCGGTTGTGGACGACGAGCGCGCTTATCGACGGGATGAACGCGAAATCGGGCGTGGACTCGATCCTCCCGCCCAGGGCCAGGCCGCCCTCGAGAATCACGCCGTCTGCGTCGAGACCGGTGAAGCCGCCATCGTTTGCCAGCCACTCGTACGAAACCGATGCCACGGGACAGAGGGAGACGGGAATGTTAGGGCCTTCCGCCGCCAGGAAGCCGCCGACATCGGCGACCGCCAGATCGGAGTTATCGACCAACGTGTAGGTGAAGTTCGCTCCTACCGTGACCGGACCCGATGTGTCGTAACCGATGGAGCCGCCCGGCCCCCACGCGCCGTCGGTGAATCCGGCGCTGCCGACGAGAAAGCCCTGGCCGCCCACCGAGCCGATGCCGAGGCAAGCCTGAGCCAGCACCGGTCGAGCGCCGAGGAACGAGAGTACGCCGATCATCGCGAGCACGCGGGGGAGCCTGGTAATCAACGAGCGCATGGGAGCCTCCTGAGTTGGGAATCGTCTCACCGTCCCAATGTCGGAGGAGGGTCTGACAGCGCGGCGTCACCCGCGAGACGGAGGTGGGGTCAGATCATCTCGATCCTCGCCCGGTGCCCCGGCGTACGAGCGAGAGGCCCGTCACACGTGACCAGCGTCGCCTCGAGGGCCTCGGCCAGCGCGACGTAGCAGGCGTCGTAGGCCGTGAGGTTGGGGCGAAGCTGGTCCGGCTCTCCCCGCTCGAGTTCCTGGACCGGCTGGCCGCTCTCGTGCCGCCGCCCCGCGTCCACCGGCACCGCTACCACGGGGTGCTGGCCCCGAGCTCGCCCCTCCGGCCTCTGGTGACCGCCTCCGCCGGTGAGGCCGCTGCTCTCCCGGTTCCGCAGACGACGCCCCGACTCGTCTCCACGCTCTCTCGCCGGACCGCCCGTCCCCGGTCTCGCCGTGTCTCGTCCCGCTGGGCCGTCCTGCTGGCCCGGATCCACCACGCCCGGCCCTCGTCTGCCCCGGGCACCGCGCGAAGCGTGGTCGCGGCGAGATCATGCGGCTGATCGCTTTCCTCACCGACCCGTTCTCCATCCGGGA
>JBHHYZ010000142.1:0-2412 GCA_046757845.1 Gemmatimonadota bacterium | reverse complement strand
GAGCCGGCTCGCTCCGTGGCCCTGTGGGCCGAAGCGAACACGCGCTGCCACCGGTTCGCCACCTCACACCTGGGACCGCGCTATCTTCTGTTGCGCTTCGAGGACGTGTGCCGGGATCCTCGCGGTTCGGCGGCCAGCATCTTCGACTTTCTCGATGCACCTGCAACGAATCTCGCCGCCGCCGCGGCCTGCGTGCGGCCGCCCCATACGCTGGGCAGACAGGCGCGCGCCGACGAGGCCGTCCTCGAGGCGCTCAGAGAGCGGGCGGGGCCGGCCCTGCGCCTGTTCGGGTACGGCAGTGCCCGATAGCCGCGCCGCGCCCGTGGCGGGCCCGCCTCGCGTTCCCGGCGCATGACCAGGGACACGCCCCCCCGTGCCGGGAGGATCGTCTTCCTGGGTGGGCTCCACCGAAGCGGGACCTCGCTCCTGTTTCGTTGCCTGAGAGCGCATCCGGAGATCAGCGGCTTCGCGGACACCGGCGTACCGGAGGACGAAGGTCAGCACCTACAGACCGTGTATCTGCCCGCCAGGGCGCACGGTGGACCCGGCCGCTTCGGGTTCGACCCGGCCGCCTACCTCGACGAGAGGTCGAAGCTGGTGACCGAGGAGAACCGGGAGAGACTCTTCGGCGATTGGGCGCCGCACTGGGATCGGAGCCGGCCGTTGCTGCTGGAGAAATCCCCGCCCAACCTCATCCGGAGCCGGTTTCTCCAGGCTCTGTTTCCGCAGTCATCGTTCATCGTGCTTCTGAGGCATCCGATCGTCGTCTCGCTCGCCACACAGAAGTTCAGCGGAACCTCCGTGGGCTCGCTTCTCGAACACTGGGTCGTGTGCCACGAACGCGCCGCGGCCGACTGGCCACATCTGGCCAGGGTTCGAATCGTCACGTACGAGGAGCTGGTGGCGAGGCCGGGACAGGTGTTGCGCGACCTGTGCGGCTTCCTCGGGGTGGGTCCGCTGGAGCCTCCCGAACCCGTAGACACAGCGGCCAGCGACCCATACCTGCGCCGCTGGCGTCGGATGCGCCGGAGCTGGAGACCGCTCCGCTCCACCCTCTCCCGAACCGTCGAGGAGCTCGAGCCACGGGTCCGGAGGTTCGGCTACAGCCTCGAGGAGCCGGAGCTCATGACCGGGATTCCGGTGGCCCTTCAGCGCTATTCGTCCGCGGCTCCCCCCACCTGAACTCCTCGCCGAGCAGCGCACACAGCGCCTCGTTGTACGAGCGGAAGTAGTCGTTGAGCCGCGCCCGGAGGCCCGATGCCATCGGAGCGTAGGTCGAGAGGTGGTGCTTCGGGAACTCGGCGGGCGGTGGAGCTTCCGGCAGCCCGAGGAATCCGTGGACCCTCGCCACCGTTCCGGCCGGATCGCGATAGAACGTCTCGCTCTTCAAGATCAGCACTCGCTCCTCCGGAAACCACCGATGCAGGTTCCGAATCTGCTTCACGTACCGGCCACGCGCCAGGTACGAGTAGTGCTGGTGGTTGAAGCTCCGGTAGGTCGGGTCCGAGCGGAGCCTCTCCTCCTCGCCCTCGAGCCGCTCGGGCTCGGCTTCGATCGCCTCCTCGAACGAGAGCGTCTCGGCCCCGATCCGCACCTCGTGCTCATAGTGCGAGCGCGCACGGTCGACGGGGTCACGGAGAAGCAGGATCACGCGGACCTCCGGCAAACTCTCGGCGATCCTCTCCGGCGCGAGCGGGTGGAAGATGTAGTACGGTGTCGCTTCTCCCGTGAGCCTCGGTCGACGGGGCGTCCCCGGGTACGCGAACCGCCGCGCCGATAGGGGGAAGTTCGAGCGGTACCACGACGGCCCGCGCTCGAACGCATGGTCGAAGTAGTGCACCTCCTTCGCGCGAGCCGGCAGGACGAGCGGGTGTTCGAGAAGGGAGTGATACAGCGAGGTCGTCCCGCAGCGCTGGCCGCCGACGACGAGAAAGTCCGGCGTGGCCCGGAGGCGCCCCGTCAGCCGCCGGGGCGCCCGGGTGAGGAGCCAGCGGGGGGTGATCGTCGCGATCAAGGGCGATCGGACCTCCCCCTCACGCCTCGAGCATCCACTCGTGCTGGCTCCCCTCGAGTGCTCGTTTCACCTCCTCGTAGTTCTCGACCATCTCCTCGAGCGGGTACGGGTTCGTCCTCCCGTACCGCACCTCGGGCTCGCCGCCCTCGACTCCGAGGAAGGCGGTGCAGAGACGATACGCCGTTCGAGGGCTCTCCATGACGTGGTCCTCGTACGTAAGCCACAGCCTTCGGACGCCGGTCAGCAGCCGCTCCAGCTCCGCATAGGAGGCATCCAGGAGGTCAAACGCCTCCAGGAGCGGCATCGTGGCGAGCCCGAACGGCACGGCATCAACGGGCACCCGCACGCGCGTCAGACCGGACCCGCTCCTACCCTCCCGGAACCACCGGCGCCTCTGC
>JBHHYZ010000141.1:0-2428 GCA_046757845.1 Gemmatimonadota bacterium | reverse complement strand
CCCGGCGCGGCTTCCCGCTTGAGGCGGAAGTACGCCTCCCGGAGCATCTCGGGGTCGTAGACGTGGTGCAGGAGCGCGGTGAACCGCAACTTCCTGTCCCTTCTTGCTGCTTGACGTACCCGCTCCAGCGCACTGTGCGCGCCATGCCGGCTCGGTGTCCGGGACGCGTTTTGCTGTTGCGGGTTCCCCTTGGCCAGGCCCCTTTCCTCCACCCCCTCCGCGGTTGGTCCGCTCCGAGCCGGCGGGGCCGTAGGCGTTCCCTTGGCTGTGTCCGGCGTTTCCGCCTTCGTGCCCGTGTGGGGACCGCCATAGCCGCGCCGCCCTCGGCGCCCGTCCTTGTTCGGGGGCTTCCCAGGTACTACGGGCCTGTCCGACTTCCCATCTCCGTTCATCATCGGCGTACGTCCTTGGACTTCCCGACACGTCCCACGGTGCCATCCACCGTGGGAGGAGATGGGATCTCCCGGCTCCCGTGCGAGGTGTTTCCGTACGTGCTCGGGGTCTCTGACCGCGCGGGGTCCCGCAGCGCCTCGCGATATCGGCGCCCCGGATGTTGCCTTCCGCCTTCCTCCACGGCGTCGGCACCCCAAAGGGAGGTTCTTTCGCGGCTCAATACCCGGCCCGCACGTACCCCTGTCAACGCTTCACCTCCACCCTCGCGGGCGGCGGCGCATGACTCGGGGGTGAAGTCCTAGACTTGCTGGAAAAAGAGGGGGGATGCATCCTCGCCTGAACTCAATCCCAAAAGAGCAGCCGGTAGCCGCCGGCTGGGCGAAGGAGGCATCCCCCGATGGCGAGAAGAGTACCAAGATCGAAGCGGACGAGCGAGCGGATCGATGAGCTGCTGGGGAAGGGCATCGAGGAAGGTGACGTGCGTTCGGAGCTGTTCCGGCTCGGCGTGAGGAAGATTGTGGAGGAGGCGCTGGAAGCGGAGATCGAGGATCGGCTGGGTCGCGGCTACTACGAGCGCGACGGTCGTGGGGATCGCGAGGATCGCGGTTACCGCAACGGCTACCGCACGGGCCGGCTGAAGACGGCGGAGGGGTCGGTGGAGTACTCGGCGCCACAGGTTTCCGACCTCGCCGAGCCCTTCCGCTCCCGCGTGCGCAAGGCCCTGGCGGGCCGCAGCGAGGAGCTCGAGCGCTTGGGGGTGGAGATGTATGCGCGTGGGCTGTCGACTCGAGATGTGGAGGCGGTGTTCAGCGACGAGGAGGGCCGGTCGTTGCTGTCGCGAACGGCAGTGAGCGAGGTGACGGAGAAGCTGTGGGAGGAGTACGAAGCGTTTGCCACCCGCGACCTGTCCGAGCACGAGGTGTGGTACCTGTACGTGGACGGGGTGGCCGAGCGCCTTCGGCCTGGTCAGCGCCGCGAGGCGGTGCTGTGCGCGTGGGCGATCGACGCCAACGGGCAGAAGGTCTTGCTCCACCTGAGCCCGGGCACGAAGGAGGACACGCAGAGCTGCCGCGCCTTCTTCGAGGACATGAAGCGCCGGGGCCTCACCGATCCGCTGCTGGTCGTGACCGATGGAGCGCCGGGGCTGATCCGGGCGGTGGAGGAATGCTTCACGCGAAGCCGCCGCCAGCGCTGCCTGGCGCATCGCAGTCGCAACCTCCAGTCGAAAGTGCCCGAAGAGCTGTGGCCGGAGGTTCGTGTTCGCGCCAAGGCGGCGTACGAGGCTCCGTCGGTGGCGATGGCCGAGGCCCTGAGAGACGACTTCGTCGCGACCTACGAGAAGGATCTCCCCTCGGCGGTGACCTGCTTCCTCGACGACTTCGATGCCTGCGTTGCGCAGCTCGACTTCCCCATCGCCCACCGCAAGGTGATCCGGACGACGAATCTGCTCGAGCGGCTGTTCCAGGAGGAGCGCCGGCGGCTGAAGATCATTCCCAACGCCTTCGGTGAAAGGCCCGTGCTCAAGCTCATGTACGCCGCGCTCATTCGAGCCACCGAGCGCTGGCGAGGGATCAAGATATCCGCCTTCGAGCGCAAGCAGTGCGAGGCGATCCGCGCCGAGCTCGACCGCGCGCATGAGCGCCGTCACGCACCAGCGGTCACGAAATCACGGGAGAAGAAATCGCGAGCTGCGTCCCCCCGAATTTCCAGCAACCCTCGGACTTGACCGACCTGGATCTCGATCGCCAAGAGAAGAGCCACCCAGGCTGCGAGGGCGATCGCATTGGGGACCAACAGCGCGAGGCCGGCAGAGGTCGAGACCATCGCCGAGAAGATCGGATTGCGGACATAGGAACCTACTTTCCGCACGTCACGGACGTCAAACTTTGGGAATTTTGTAAAGGCGTGCCAGGCGAAGCGATAGGCCGCGCATCTTGGCGATGACCTTCTCGAGCTTGCGGTTGTTGTCGATCCCCTGGCGGCAGAACGCCGCCTGCTCGGGTGTCAGGTAGGCGGACACGGTACGGCCACGCTT
>JBHHYZ010000140.1:0-2454 GCA_046757845.1 Gemmatimonadota bacterium | reverse complement strand
CCGGATCCTCGGGTTCGGTCGGGGGGGCCTCCGCCTTCCGCTCGACTGCCGGGCGGCGAGGCGCCCTCCGGCCCGAGCTGCTCCTGCTCTTTCTCGAGCGCCTCCACCGGCTCCTCCCCGAGTGCCGGGGGTGAGGGCCACCTGGGGGAGGAGCCTACCGGGTCTTACGGTCCACGTCCAGCACGTTCCCCCGGGCGTCGTCGGTCATCATCACTCTGGCCGCGTCGCAGGCCAGGCGTTGAGACGTCTCCGCGGAGACGCGGGGCCCGTGCTCGGTCCGGGACTCGCCGGCACGCCCGTCTCCTTCGTCTCCTCTTGCAGCGTCTCCTCGCCTATGAAAGCGAGCCTGTCAAGCGGGCGCAGTTTGCCCTCCCCGCCCTCAAGCTCCGGTAGGGTCCGATCCCCGGGATCGACCGGAGCAGACCAGCCTCCGGGTAGGCTCGGGCATGCTCGCGGATCGAAGGTCCAGATCGATCAGTGGCCGCCCGATCCCGCCTCCTGCTACGTCATGGAAGCTGTTGTGCCAGGTCCATGGAAAACGGGACATTCGCGTCGGAGGCCGTCCCATCCGTGTCGTTGCAGAGGATCGCGTTTCCCAGGGTCTCCACGTGCCAGCTCCACAACGCATCAGCCGGCGGCGAAGTGAGCCCGGTGACGGTCGCTTTGTTCGCCTCAACGAGGTCCGTGCCGCTGCAGATTCGCCCGAAGCGCAACGTATAGCTGATGCTACTGGCGTCGGTCCAGCGCACCTTGAGAACCATCGGTTGGGATTGGCCTGCCGGGATTTTCGTAAAGTCAGCAGGGGAACCTCCGTCCGGATCGTTGAAGGTGCTGAACAGGGCGTCGACGATCCCCTGGAAGAGTACCCGGCTTGCATCCCGACTCTTGACGGTGACGCTCACGGATCGCACCGCCTGCTGGTTCCGCTTCACACTGGCCGCGTCGAACGACAGCGTTCCCTGGCCGTTGACATCGCCCTTGGTCGGGTCGTTGATGAGAGCCACGACGCGATCCACTCCATCCAGGTAGACGCCTCCACCGTCGCTGGCGAGACCGTCGCCCGTGGCGTCACGGAACGCGATGGAGAGCGGGATGTCACCGCCCGATCCTTTCTTGCCTCCGGGTCCCTTGCCGGGAGGCCGCGCGTTCGCCACTCCGGAGCCCGGTACTCCGGCGCTTCCATCGGGAGCAAAGGCGCCGGATTCCTGGCAGCCGGCCAAGGTGAGCAAGAGCAGCGCCACGGATGCTACGGTGAGGCTGCCTCGCTTCCTGGCCTGTCCACCCCCAGCCACCGATCGGCGGTCGAGCTGCAACCGATTCATGCGTTTCTCCTTCCATTCGTTACCCAAGGCGACGCCAGGACCCGGTGAGGGGCCCGCGAACCTCGGGTCTACGGAATGTGGGCGTGGAAGATGGCCTGGAAACTGGAACGCCAGTCCGTCCACAAGACGTGCACGGATCCATCCTCCGCCGCGGCAAGGCCCATGTAGTCACCCAGCCTCGTGTCGTCCGGTGCCGTAAAGCGGAAGCCGGTTCCCGAATCACGGTTGCGGCCGAACGGGGTCGGCTCGGATGTCACACGGAGATTCGGAGACCAGGTCTGGCCTCCGTCCACGGAGGAGGAGTAGACGACGTGGATCAGGCCCGTACGGTCATCGTACCACGAGGCGTGCAGACGATCGTCCGATCCGATGGCGACCGTCGGCTGCCACCGACGGCCTTGAGACTCATCGTTGACCGCCGTGGCTTGAGACCAGGTGGCGCCTGCATCCTCCGACCGGATGACCCGCAGGTTGAACTCGGGATCGATCCACGCGACGGCGAAGGTGCCCCCGCGGCTCGCGGCCACGTGCGGTCCGGGGGAGAAGATGCGTCCGACGTCGTCAGATTTCGCCTCCCCTACCGCGGTCGTCAGCCAGGTGCTTCCTTGATCCGAGGAGCAGCCGACTCGGACCGAGCGACTGGCAAGATCAAACCATCCCGCACAAACCTGACCGGCCGGGCCCGCTGCGAGGTTCGAGATCAAGACGTTGCCTGTGGCCAGCTCCACGGGCGTCGACCACGTCTCTCCCCCGTCGAGCGAGCGGGTGACGACGACACTCTGATTGGGGCTGACAAGGGTGTACCCGACGTAGAGGGTGCCCGCGGCGTCGCTTGCGATCGAAGGCTTGTCGGCCCGGCCCGGCTGAACTCTCTGGACGTTCACGGCAGTCGACCACGTGGCTCCCTCATCGCCAGACCGGGCGACGAGGACCAGCGACGTGTCCAGGACCTCCTGCATGCCCTGCACGTGAGAGATGGTCTCGAGCCACCCGAAGTAGAGAACTCCGCGTTCGTCCACGGTGAGCCAGGGATCCTTCTGGGCCAGCGTCCTCCCGAGTGGATCGGTGAGCGGATTAATCTCTTTGTGCGGACGCATGGGAACTTCCGGGCTCCAGCTCTTTCCCCCATCAG
>JBHHYZ010000139.1:0-2488 GCA_046757845.1 Gemmatimonadota bacterium | reverse complement strand
GTGGATTCCGGGGAGCTGGAAGACGCGCGCTGGTTCGAGCGGGCCGAGCTGCGTGCCCAGCAAGCCGCCGGGGAGGTGCGCCTGCCCCGCCGCCTGTCCATCTCCCGCCGACTGATCGAAGAGTGGCTGGCCGCCGAATCCGCGCTGGCCGGCGGGCGGACCCTGCCGCCAGGGCGCCGCTCGGGACCAACCTCGGCGTGCTGAAACCCCCCGCTCCGCTCGCTCGTACGGTTGGCCGAAGCGAGACCCTTCCCGGGTGTCGGGGCCGGAACGTCGAGCCCCGGCGACCTAGCGCGGACGCGGAGTGGGAGGTGGTCGAACGGGACATAGATGAGCTGTGGAGGAGCGAAGACATGGAACTGATCGTGGCGGTCCTGACGCTGGCCGGAATCATGATGTTGCCGCCCACGAGGCGGCAGAAGGTGCGCGCCGACGAAGGGCTCACAGGCGATTCTCGGAACGTGCGGCTTGTGGCACTGAGAGAGGCCGGGCTGCTGAGCAAGGCGGGCGGGCCGCCCCCCTCGGAGCCCCGGCCCGATCCGCCCACCTCGGGGCTGCGGTCCTGAAGGGAAAAGCGCTCCTTCAGCCACCTTGGAGAAGCTCCGGCAGCAGCTCCGCCGCCCGCCCGCGCAGCGACACCTCCGCGAGTCGCGTGAGCGGTGTCGGGTCGGGATTCAGTTCGACGATGGCGCCGCCGCGGTCGAGGGTCACCGTGGCCAGGCTGGCCGCCGGCTGAACCACCGCGCTCGTCCCCACGACCAGGCATGCGCCGGCGCGCGAGGCCAGGTCGAACGCCTCGTCCAGAATCCCCTTTGGAAGTGCTTCCCCGAACCACACCACGTCCGGCCTGAGCAATCCGCCGCAGTCGCCGCAGTGGGGCAGGGTGTGTCGGGAGGACGCGTCGATGGGTTCCCGATGCTCGAAGGCCGTCCGGCAGACCGGGCAGCGGGAGCGAAACAGCGAGCCGTGGAGCTGGAGAGGGAGTGCGGGAGCCGCGTCGGCGGCCCGCGCCGCCGGGTCGGTTGGCGCGCCCACGTCCGACGGCACCCGCTCGGCCGCCGTACCCGTGCCCGCGCCCGTGCCCCACGCCATCTCCCGGATCACCTCCCGCGCGGCCGCGGTGTGCAGCCCGTCGACGTTCTGCGTGACGATGCGCACGCCCTCCCGGCGCAGGGCCCAGCGAGCCAGCGCCAGGTGCGCGGCGTTGGGCCGGCACGCCCCGACCACCTCTCGCCTCCAGCCGTACCACTCCCACACCAGGCGCGGGTCCCGCTCGAACGCCTCCGGGGTGGCCATCTCCTCCGGACGCCGGCTCCGCCACAGTCCGCCGGGCCCGCGGAACGTGGGGATTCCAGAGTCGGCGCTGATCCCGGCGCCGGTGAGCACGAGTACCTCGTCCGCGCCGGCCAGCAGGGCGCGGGCGCGCTCCAGCTCGCCGCGGGGCTCCTCCGGCCGGGCGCCCGCCCGCCCGGGCTCGGGGCCGCGAGGGCCGGACACCGCCTACCCCCCGTTCCCGGGCCGGCGGCACCGCCGGGACACGGCCGAGACGGCCGGAGCCGGCACCAGGGCCCGCGCCAGCGGGTCCGTCACCTCGTCCGGTTCCACTCGCTGACGGGCCAGCCACAGCGTGGCCCCGATGATCAGCGCCGCCCCGGCCAGGCTCCACCCGTTGGGGATCTCGCCGAAGAACAGCAGGCCCCAGAGGCCGGCCAGGACGATCTGCAGGTAGCCCACCGCGGTGGCGCGGCCGGCGCGCTCCAGGGTGAGCCCGGTGGTCATGTGGACCTGTGCCCGGAGGGTGGCCAACGCGATCGCGGCCAGAGCCGCCCACTCCCACGGCGTGGGCCACACGAGGTGGGGCAGGGCGAGCGGGAGTGAGCCCAGGACGGTGGTGACCGCGAACCAGTGGACGATCACCAGCGGATGATCGGTCCGGCCCAGCCGGCGCACGCTCACGTAGGCGGCCGCGCTGAACACGGCGCCGGCCAGCGCGATCCCCACGGCCACGGGGTCCAGATCCGCCGCCGCGGCACCGAACAGGAAGGACGGCCGGGCGATCAGTCCCACCCCGAGCAGGCTCAACGCCACGCTCAACGCCTGGCGCACGGGGATCCCCTCGTGGAGTGCGACGGCGGCCATGAGCGCCGTGAACACGGGGTTCGTGTACTGGATCACCGTGGTCTCGGCCAGCGGGAGGTGAACGAGCGCGTAGAAGAACGAGGAGAGCGCCAGGAAGCCGAAGACGCAGCGCAGGGCCAGGAGCTTGCGGTCATGGCCCCAGGCCGACACGCGCGCCCGGCGGACCGCGGCGTAGCTCAGGCCCACCATGAGGGCGCCGCGGCCCAGCACAATCTCCTGGCTGGGGAGATGCCGGCCCACGCCCTTCACCATCAGGCTCATGAGGCTGAAGAAGAAGGCGGCGGCCGCCATGTGGCGCAGGCCGACGGGGATCCGCTTCAGCGTCCACCTCCGCGCGCGCGGATGGGCG
>JBHHYZ010000138.1:0-2496 GCA_046757845.1 Gemmatimonadota bacterium | reverse complement strand
CTCCCCAGTTCTGCATGAGCCTGGAGATGGTGGGACGGGACCGGGACGGCGGCTACGCGGAATTTGTCGCCGTGCCGGCCCGTAACCTGGTCCCCCTTCCGGACGGCGTCTCGTTCCCACACGGGGCGGTGATGATGTGCTCGTCCGCCACCTCCCTCCACGCGCTCCGGAAGGCGAGGCTCCAGGCGGGAGAGAGCGTGGCGGTGTTCGGCACGGGGGGATTGGGCATGTCGGCGATCCAGCTGGCCGGCGCCTTCGGTGCGGAGCCGATCTTCGCCGCGGACATCGATCCGGTGAAGCTGGCGGCCGCGGAACGTCTGGGCGCGATTCCGGTCAACACGGCCGGCGGCGATCCCGTCGGCATGATCCGGAGCGCAACCGGAGGCCGGGGAGTCGACGTCGCCGTAGAGCTCACCGGCCTGCCCGCGGTCACGCGCCAGGCCATCGATTCAGCCGCCATCCTGGGACGGGTGGCCCTGACCGGGATCTCCAATCGCGGAGTGGAGGTCTACCCGTATCGCGAGTTGATCGGGAAGGAGCTGGAACTGATCGGCGTTTCGGACCACCACCTCTCGGAGCTCACGGAGCTGGTGGGGCTGGCCGAGAAGGGGACGCTCGATCTGTCCGACGTCGTCACGCGCACCATCCCCCTCGACGGGGAGGCGGTCAACCTCGCGCTGACGCTTCTGGACCGCTTCGAAGCGGGGATCCGGACCGTGATCCTCCCGCGGGAAGGTCGTTGAGCGGCAGCCTGCGCGGCCGCCAACTCGGACAGCCCGCGCTCAGCGCCCACCCGCCGTCCGGGCCGCCATCATCGAGTCGCGCCTGGCCCGGAACTCCGTCCCCTCGGCCCAGTTGGGCCACGACGTGCCGTTGGCCACCGCCTGGCCCACGCGGAACAGCAACCGGACATCGTCCACCGCGCCGGTCAGGTCCCAACTCGGATCGTACTCGTCGGCCGGCTTGTGGTAGCGCAGGGCCGTGTACTCGTCCCGCATCCGCCGGCCGTACTCTTCCCCCCTCTCCACGTGGTCGATTCCCGCGTCCGTGTACAGCGCCGGCACGCCCTGTTTGGCGAACTCGAAATGGTCCGAGCGATAGTAGAAGCCCTTCTCGGACTCCGGATCGGGACGCAGCACCCGGTTCTGTCGGGCGGCCGCCTCGGCCAGGTAGTCGTCCAGCTCCGAGTTGCCGTAACCGATCACCGTCACATCGCGCATCGGGCCCCAGATGTCGAGCCCGTCCATGTTGACCGCCCCCACCGTCCTGTCGAGGGGATACACGGGGTGCGTCGCGTAGTACTTGGAGCCCAACAGCCCCTGCTCTTCGGCCGTCACCGAGAGGAACAGCACCGAGCGCTTCGGCCTCGGCTCCAGCGACGCGAAAGCTTCTGCCAGCTCCAGCAGCGCGGCCGTGCCCGAAGCGTTGTCCAACGCCCCGTTGTAGACCTGGTCCCCCTCAAGATTCGGATCGCGGCCCAGGTGGTCCCAGTGGGCCATGTACACGAAGTACTCGTCCGGGCGCTCGGACCCGGGCAGTACCCCCAGCACGTTGTGCGAGGTGGAGCGCGCCACGGTGTTTCGCAGGGATACGGAGGCCGTCAGCCCCATCGGGACCGCTTGGAAGCCCGGCCGGGCCGCGGCGGCCTTGAGGGAATCGTAGTCGAGTCCCGCCTGGGCGAACACCTTTCGGCCCGACTCGAGCGTCAACCAGCCCTCCAGCTTCACGCGGGACAGGTTGGCGTCCTCGGCCACGAGATCGAACTGTGGGCCGGACCAGCTTCCGCGCACCACGTCCCACGGATAGCCCGCCGGCTCCGTCTCGTGCACGATCAGGGCGGCTGCGGCTCCCTGCCTGGCGGCCTCTTCGTACTTGTAGGTCCAGCGGCCGTAGTAGGTCATCGCGCGGCCGTGAAACATGTCCTCCTCGCCGGTGGCGAAACCGGGATCGTTGACCAACATCACCACCGTCTTGCCCTTCACGTCCAACCCTTCGTAGTCGCTCCAGCCATACTCCGGCGCCACCACTCCGTAACCGACGAACACCATCGGGGATTCCTTCACATCCACGCGGTCGATCACACGTTTTGTCCACCCCATGAACTCGGTCCCGTACGCGAGGGCGCTCGAACCGCCACCCCCCTCGATCCGGAGGGTCGCACTCGGATCCGTCGTGATCGACACCAGGGGAACTTCCTGGAAGTAGCTGTCCCCGTTTCCCGGCTCGAGCCCGATGCGCTCGAATTGCCCCTTCACGTACTCGATCGTCTTGTCCTCGCCGGGCGAGGCCGGCGCTCGACCCTCGAACTCGTCCGAGGCCAGCACCTGAATGTGCGCGGCCAGGTCATCGGCAGAGATGGTGTCCAGGGCCCGCTCAAGGCCCGCATCTGCTCCGGAGCACGCGAGAGCGCCCCAACCGACCGCCGCGATCGCGGCCGGAGAGAACCTCCGGGCCCGTTTCATCCTGTTCACGTCGTGGCTTCCCTTCCGCTGAAAT
>JBHHYZ010000137.1:0-2619 GCA_046757845.1 Gemmatimonadota bacterium | reverse complement strand
TGGGGGGGGGGGGGGGGGGGGGGGGAAGGGGGGGCGCCCGGGGCCGGGGGGGCCGCCCGGGGTGGGGGGACCGCCGAACACGGTCGGTTTCCTACAGCCGGGCGCAGCCGCCTGTGGCGGGGACCCGGCAGCCGGTACGAAAGCCCGGCCGGTTACGGACGATAGCTGAGATCCGCCCGGTAGGCGGACGTGTAGTTGTCATTGCCACGAGTCAGGCCGGGACGCGCCTGGAAGAGCGCTCCCCACTTCTCCCCGATTCCCGACTTCTCGATCGCGTTGGCGAAGCTGTTCTCGCCGTAGAAGTTCTCCAGGCCGTCGTGCAGGACGACGAAGTAGGTCTCGTCCGTGTCGCCCATGATGACCTGGTGGCCGAAGATCGGGTAGGCGAAATCCGTCTCCTTCAGGGCCGCCATGATGGCTTTGGTGTTCTCGTCGTAGGCTTCCTCCTGGCCGTTCTTCACCCAGGTCTGGAAGACCACGCTTCCCTCCTGCTCACCGGGAGTCACACCACTCTCCCCCGGCTGGTAGCTCCACTCCGGAACGAACCGGGCCACGCTTCGCGTCATGCGCATGTCCAGCCCCGAGAACATTCCGAAGGCCTCGGTGAGGACCGCTTCGCCCGGCGTGCCCTGGAACTGGCGCATCCAGACCGCCGGATCGTCGAAGTAAGCCATGTTCTTGTGGAAGGAGACGGCCCGGTAGTCGTCGCCGTCCTGGTAGACGCTCCAGCGGAACTCGCCGTCCAGGTTGGCGAGCTTCGCGGCTTCGACGATCTTCTTGACCGCCTCCACGAACGCCGGACCGTCTTCGGGCGCGACGGTGAACGTCTCGACTTCGACGAAGGTGGGCCCGGTGTCCTGGGCCAGGACCGGAACGGTGGCGACGATCAGCAGCGACGCCGCAATGAGCGCGGATGCGAGCTTCGACATCGGGGTGCCTCCTTGTGAGGTACGGGGTCCGAGGGAGCCCTCCAAGGCGGGGCGCCCCACGCAAATACCGCGCGGTGGCGTCCCGGCGCGAACGGAGCCCGCCGCCCCGGGCGCGGCAATTCCCTGCCGTGTTGTTCAGGCTCGACTACGCTCCGCCCAGCCGGCGGCGCGTCATACGGAATTTCGAAGGTACGAAACATCGGTGGGAGACGAGACCTCCGGGACTCCTACTCCTTCGAATCGTCGTCGGGCGTCTCCCGGGCGGTTCCCAGGACCACGCCGCCGTCCATCTTGTACCCATTGAGAAACACGACCCACCGGCGACGGTGCCACCCACGTGCCAGCAGCGGCATGCGGATGAACCACTGCCGCACGATCCAGGCGCCGCTCCGCAACCGGTCAAAGTCCACTCGTCCGCCCAGATAATCGGTGGGGACCTCCCGACCCAGCTCAAGCCCCGTGTAGTGAAAGTCCAGGTGGCTGAGACGCGTGGTCGCGCTGTCCAGCCACAGCACCCCCTCGACATCGGAGCCCCCTCCCCCCTTCACCGGCTCGAAGCCGAGTCCGACCAGGCCCTCGTGCACCTCCCGGCTCTCGGCCCGTGTGTAAGTCTCGTGCGCGAGCTTGGCCAGCCCGATCTCGCGGCGCGGGTTCGCCAGACGGAAGCAATGCGTCTCGAGGAAGGTGTCGGAGAGGAGCGCCTCCGCATCCGGGGCGTAGTAGTCCTTGCTCTTGCCATCGTCCCGCACGTATCCCGCCCGGGCCAGCTCCTGTGCCGAAACGCTCTGGAACGGGCGCGCCGCCTCTCGCCAGGAGCGTTCGTCCGTGATCTCCAGATTCGGATCGGTGCGGCGCTCGAAGCGTTGGACGCGGAACAGGAGCGATTCGTCCCGGTCGCCGATCGAAGTGGCCCGAAGCGCCTTACGCGCCTCTCCCCACAGCAGGGCGGCCACCCTCCCCTTCTTCCTGTCCACCTTGCACTGTCGCTTCGCGAGCACCCCCAGGGCCGGGAGCTGCACCGGCTTCACCGGGGCGTCGATCTGGACGGACCGGCGCTCGTCCCGGGCCAGCACCATCGGCTCCGACTCCCAGGTGGCCAGCCCGATCCGCTCCACGCGCAGGTGGAAGGTCCCGGGCGCCGAGGCCCGCAGCGCGAAGGCGCCGTCCGGGCGGGTGAGGACGGCATCCTCCTCGTGGCCATCCGCGCCCAGCAGCGTGACGATCGCACCCTCCACCGCCCGGCCGGTCTCCGCCTCCCGCACCGTCCCCGACACCTCCTGCCCGTACAGGGGCGCGCGGCCGGGGCCCAGGAGGACCGGCACACAAGCCAGGAGCGAGATCGACCCGGATACGGAGCGCCGCCGACTCCGCGGGCGGGCCGGCCGGCGGAAGGCGGGAGCAGCCTGGCTTCCAGCGTGTCCGGGCATGCGAGGCTCCGGGTTTCACCGGGATGGTGATGAGGGCGACTGTCGATGCAACCCCCGGAGTGGGGCGCGCGTTCCGCCGCGGCGCGCCCCGTCCGGGCGGGGCTGCGGCTAGGTCGGCGGACCTCCTCCATCCCGGGCGGACCCGAACCCGGGCTCGGGATCCGGCGGGGTGTAGGGCCCGGGCTCGGGCGATGCGGAGGGCTCGAAGTCCGGCGGGGTGTAGGGCCCGGGCTCGGGCGATGCGGAGGGCTCGAAGTCCGGCG
>JBHHYZ010000136.1:0-2648 GCA_046757845.1 Gemmatimonadota bacterium | reverse complement strand
GACGCAGTCCTCTGGATCGCGCTCCCCTATACCCGGCCCGGCCTGAGAGTGATCGAGGAGCAGATCAGCTCCGGGTCCCTGAGCTTCGACCTCTTGCGGGAGAGGCCAAACCGGCTCGGGGTCTGGTCGGGACCGATCACCGCAGGTGCGGAGTTCATCGCTTACCGCGCAGCCGTCCTCGTGGGCCCTCGGTACTCGCCGCTCCCCGCCTCGCTGACTCTTCCGCCCTACCCGGAAGATGTCGGACAGGCGGAGCAGAGGCTGGCGGAACGCCTGGTGGCCAGGTGGAGTGAGCTCGCACCACCCACCCGCCTTCGGGCAGTCGCAGCAACGGCGCAAGGCGAATGGGGAACGCCTCTGCCGAGCAGTGCGGACCTTGAGGCGTGGGCAGCCTTCGTGGACAAGCACGGCACCCCGCAAGCCCTCCTCGTCCTGTTCCGAGCCGCCGGTCTGTTCGCCCGATTGGTCGAAGGCCTGCTCCTGGCCGAGAGTGTCGTCAGCACTCCGCTTCCGTGGATCGACGTCTGGACCGGGGTAGGGTGGGAATGCCTCTCCCCCGCGACGGGAAGGATTCACCGGAGGCCTGCCGCGCTCCTCCCCTTGGCCACCGACCGCGTGAAGGCGGTCCGCCTGTCGCACGGGGAGCTTACCGACATGCGCTGGACCGTGAGTCCGACGCGATTGAGCGGCTGGCGCCTGCACTTCAGCCGCATCATGCGGTCGGACCGATTTCTGGACCGGTGGTCCCTGTTCAGCCTGCCCCCCGAGTTTCAGGAGACCTTTCGCATCCTCCTCCTTATCCCCATTGGCGCCCTGATGATCGGCGTGCTGCGAAACCTGGTGGGCTTCCCCACCTTCGGGGTCTTCATGCCCGTCCTCATGGCCCTCGCCTTCCGCAATACCGGGCTCCTCTACGGGTTGGGGATCTTTGGGGCTGTTGTGTTGATTGGAGCAACCCTGCGCCGCGCGATGAACAACCTCCGCCTCCTGCTGGTCCCGCGGCTGTCGGTGCTCCTGACCCTCGTCATCACCTGCCTCACGGTCCTCGCGCTGGTCGGGAGCAAGGTCGGGCTCCGGCAGTTCATGGCGGTTGGCCTCCTCCCCATCGTCATCCTGACCATGACCATCGAACGGTTCTTCGTCATCCTGGAGGAGGCGGGAACCCGTGAGGCCCTCCAGACCGGGGCGGGGACCGCCGCGGTCGCCACGATCGCCTACGGGATCATCCAGTGGGAGCCGCTGCAGCTCACCTTCTTCATCTACCCCGAACTCGTGTCGGCCGTCGCCGCCCTGCAGGTGCTGCTCGGCCGGTACACCGGGTTTCGGCTGTCAGAGCTCGTCCGCTTCCGAGCCTTCCGGAGCCCGTCGTGATCTTGACGGCCATCCGCCAGCTCCGGGAGGCCAGCGTCCTGGGCATGAACCGCCGCAACGCCGAGTACATCATGCGCTGCAATCCCCGCTCGGCCTTCCCCCTCGTGGACGACAAGGTGCTCACCAAGCGTCTGGCCGAATCCCATGGTATTCCCACACCGCCCCTGTACCTCGTGATCGAGCACCACGGTGACCTCGCTGGTTTCGGTGAGAGGCTCGGTGGCCGCCAGGAGTTTGTCGTCAAGCCCGCCCGCGGTGCGGCGGGTAGTGGCATCGTCCTCGTCACAGGCCGCACACCGGAGGGGTTCGTCAAGCCGAGCGGTGAGGTGATCAGGCCGGAGGACCTCGCCTACCACGTCTCCGGCATTCTTTCGGGGATCTACTCCCTGGAGGGACTCGAAGACAAGGCTATCATCGAGGGGCTCATTCATCCGGATCCGGTCTTTAGCGCCGTCACATACCGCGGCGTGCCGGATATCCGCATCGTCGTCTACCGCGGCGTACCCGTAATGGCGATGGTCCGCCTTCCGACGCGAGCTTCAGACGGCACGGCCAATCTCCACCGGGGCGCCCTGGGCGCGGGGATCGGCATTGCCACAGGGACCACCCTGACCGCCGTGCACCGCTCCACCATGGTCACCCACCACCCGGACACAGGCAACCCCGTCAGCGGTATCTCGGTCCCCCACTGGGAGCGCATGCTGATGGCCGCGGCGCGCGCCACGGAGATCACAGGCCTCGGCTACCTCGGAGTAGACCTGGTGATCGACCGGGATCGCGGCCCGGTCCTTCTCGAGCTCAACGCGCGGCCTGGCTTGGCCGTACAGCTGGCGAACCGGGCCGGCCTCTGGGGACGCCTCCGGCGTGTCGATGAGGCACGGGCTGATATCCTTGCCACCCTCGAGACGCGAGTCGCTTGGGCGATGGAAACATTTGTGGCATCGCGCACCTGAGTAATCCCGATGCTGCTCGCAGGAGAGGGTGGTATGACCACGTGGCGGGTCTCGGTTCTCCTGGTAGCTACCGTGACCTGTTCGGCGTACCAAAATGGGGGCAGGGAACAATTCGCTGAGATATGAAAGCGCAGCCTCGCGGCACCATTTTCGCAGGGAACAAGCGTCAGGATCAGGGCCGGCCGCTGGGGACCGCCTGGAAGAGGCCCGACGTGCTCGGGCCGTCGCCGAGGCCGGCCTGGAAGATCACCCTTCCGGCCTCACGGCCCACGGGAAAGTCCAGATCGTGCACGGTCCCCCCGCTGGGGACCGGGTCGCCCACTC
>JBHHYZ010000135.1:0-2681 GCA_046757845.1 Gemmatimonadota bacterium | reverse complement strand
CGCGACGCACGCTGTCGATGGCCGTCCTGCGGTCGCCCATCGCAGGAGTCGTGAGCCTGGTGAGCGCCCGGCTCAACGCCTCCGTGGATCCCAGCCAGCCGCTGGTCGAAGTTGTGGATCCTTCCGAGTTCGACATCCTGTTCCATCTCTCCACCGGCGCGGCCGCGAGGGTGCGGCGGGGGGATCCGGTGCGCTTCTCGGTCGAGGCCGAGACGGGTGGTGGCGGCGAAGGCACGGGATCGGTCGTGGGTCTCGGAGCCCGGGTGGACTCGATCGGAAGCGTGGAGGTGCGGGTGCGGGTATCGAAGGTCTCCTGGCCCCTGTGGGCCGGCCAGTCGGTCCGTGCGCGGATCCAGGTGGGCGAGAATCCGCACGCGGTGGTCGTCCCCTCGGCGTCGGTGGTACCGGTGGGAGACTCCCTTCAGGTGTTCGTCGTGGACAGCGGAGGGATCGCGCACCGCCGACCCGTCTCGGTGGGCGCCCGCACGGGAACCGAAGTCGAGATCCTCACAGGCCTGCGTGCCGGAGAGGTTGTCGCGGCGGAGGGAGCGTTCCGGCTGCAGGAAGGGGCGCGAGTTCGGAGGGCGGATTCCTGAGCTACTTCGATCGGTTGCTCGGCCAGCGCAGGCTCGTCTTGTTGCTCGTCGCGCTGGGCAGCGGCGCGGGCATCTGGGCGGCGTTCCACCTCCCGTCGGCCATCTATCCGCAGCTCGACTTCCAGCGCGTGGTGATCGTGGCGCAGGGCACCGCTCTGGGCGCCGAGCAGCAGGTGTTCAGCGTCACGCGGCCGCTGGAGGCGGCGGCCAGCGTGGTCCCGGCGGTGGAACGCGTCCGTTCCCGCACGATCCGGGGGGCGACGGAGATCTCCGTCAGTTTCTCTCCCGGGACCGACATGGTCGAAGCGCTCCAGCTGGTTCGGGCCCAGGTGAACCAGATCCGCTCGGAACTCCCACCGGAGCTGGAACTGGAGATCCAGCGCATGCAGCCCTCGCTGTTCCCGATCCTCACCTACAGTCTGGTGGGCGGCGATCCAGCCGACCTGTACGACCTGGCCCGCTACGAGATCAAGCCGGTGATCTTGCGCATCCCCGATGTGGGCCGCGTGGACATCCAGTCGGGAGCGGTGCGGGAGATGGAGGTGATCGCGGATCCCTCCCGCCTGGCCACGGTGGGTCTTTCCTACGGGGATCTGGCTGAAGCCATTCGGCAGGCGATCGGGGTGGACGCCGTGGGCCGGGTGAACCGCGACTACGAGCAGTACCTGGTGGTGACGGACCAGACGGCCCGCTCGGCGGAGGATGTGGGGAACGTCGTGGTTCGCGGCGGCCTCCGGGTGCGGGACATCGCCCGCGTCGAGCTGGGAACGGAGGATCGGGTGCGGCTCATCGTGAGCGGCGGGCAGCCTGCCTCGCTCATCAACATTTCCCTGCAACGGGACGGGAACACCGTGGCCGTGGCCGACAGCGTGGCCCGCACCATGAACACGGTCCAGGCCTCGCTGCCCCCCGGCACGCGCCTGGATGCGGTGTACGATCAGGCCTCGCTGGTCCGAGAAGCCGTCTCGTCCGTTCGCGACGCGATGTTGGTGGGCGCGCTCCTGGTGGTCATCGTCCTCGGGCTGTTCCTGCGCGAGTCTCGAATCACCGCGATCGCCGCGGCGTCCATTCCGCTCACCATGGCCATCACGATCCTGGGTCTACGGCTCCTGGGTCAGACGTTCAACCTGATGAGCCTGGGAGGGATGGCGATCGCCATCGGCCTGGTGATCGACGATGCCGTCGTGGTCACGGAGAACATCGCACGGCACCTGGAGCTTGGGCACACGCGCAGGGATGCAGTCCGGGACGCGGTCGCCGAGCTCCTTTGGCCCGTGACCACCTCCACATTGACCACGGTCGTGGTCTTCCTGCCGCTCGGCCTTCTGCAGGGCGTGGTCGGCCAGTTCTTCGCCGCGCTCTCCATCGCCCTGGCCAGCGCCGTGCTGGTGTCGCTGGTGTTGGCTCTGACCCTGGTGCCGCTGCTGTGTGACCGTTTCCTGTCCGGCGACAACGCGACTCCCCGGGTCGATCATCGTTGGCGGCAAGCCTCGGCCGGAATCGGCCGCGCACTGGAGCGACTTTCCTCTTCGTACGAGCGGTCTCTGAACGCCGCTCTGCGGCACCCGGGGCGCGTGGGCATCCTGGCGCTCGGGCTGGTGGCGGCCGGTGTTCTGTCGGCCGGCTTCGTGGGGACCGGATTCCTCCCGATCATGGACGAGGAGGCGTTCGTGCTCGACTACTTCACGCCCGGCGGAACGGCCCTGGAAGAAACCGATCGCGAGCTGGGAATCGTCGAGGACATCCTGGCCGACGTGCCGGAGATCATCGGGGACGCCCGGCGGACCGGTTCGGAGATGGGACTGTTCGCCACGGGCCAGAACACGGGGGATTTCGCCGTGCGGCTCAGCCCCCGACGTAGCCGGTCGCGGGATGTATTCGCGGTGATCGATGAAGTCAGGGAGCGAATCCAGACCGCGCTACCACGCATGCGAGTGGAGTTCGTGCAGGTGCTCACCGATGTGATCAACGATCTGGCCGGCAATCCGGCGCCGGTGGAGATCAAGCTGTTCGGCGATCGCTTGGAGGGGCTGGAGACGTACGCGCGCCAGCTCGCGCCTTCTCTGGCGGTGATCGACGGCCTGG
>JBHHYZ010000134.1:0-2707 GCA_046757845.1 Gemmatimonadota bacterium | reverse complement strand
GCGGTGATCCGCCTCGACATGGAGGAGGTGGAGGGGAGCCTGCAGCCGGCGATCCCGCCCGGGTGCGAAAATCGGCCGAAATCGGGGGCTGGTTGACATAGCGCCCCAACTCGGGCACGGTGGATACTTGGATGACCGCCGGAAACCCAGCTAAAATCGCTTATCCGCCGAAGGCCTTCGGCCAGGCTGAGACGTTCGCCTCGCAGGCGGGTGTCCAGCGACACCTAGTCTTACGCGATAAGGCGACACCTACCTTTACGCACCCTCCCTCCGCTGAAGTGACCTGTTTTCAGTAACCTGTACTCGTGAGCAGTCGTATCGCGACAGCTATTTGCGCGATCACGCCGCCGTCTTTCCTTGTTCCAGTTCCCGGAGCCGGTAGCTGCGACCCTTCACGTCCAAGACGTGGCTCCGGTGCAGCAACCGGTCCAGGATTGCCGCTGCCAGCACCTCGTCCCCGGCCAGCAGTTCCGGCCAGTCCCGGATCCCCTTGTTCGTCGTGATCATGATGCTGCCCCGCTGATAGCGATGGCTCACCACCCGGAAGAACAGGCTCGCCTCCTGCCGACTCAGCGGCTCGAAGCCCATCTCGTCGATCACCAGCAACGACGTGGACAGGTACTTCTTGCGACGTAGCCGGGTGGGAGGCAGATCCGCGTCCCTCCGAAGAGCGGCGAGCAGTTCCTCGAGCCGGTAGAACATCACTCCGAAGCCGTGTTCCACGGCCTTCATCCCCAGCGCGACCGCCAGATGAGTCTTGCCGACGCCGGGCGGGCCTTGGAGCAGCAGCGTTCGGTTCTCCCGGATCCACTGGCACGTCGCCAGCGTCTCGATCCGGCTCCGTTCGACGCTGGGCTGGAAGGCGAAGTCGAAGTTGGCGAGGGTCTGGCCTGTGGGCAGCCCCGACAGCTTCAGCGACGTCCGGATGCGGCGTTCGTCTCGATGGTTGAGCTCCGCCTCGAGCAACCGATCCAGGAACCGGTGAGGCGAGGTGCTCGCCTTGACCGCGTCGCTGATCGACCCCTCCAGTTCCTCGGCGGCGCGAGACATGCCGAGGCGCTCCAGTCGCTCCCGGGTCGCATCCAGATCCACCGTCGGTCTCGGCTTCTTCCCGCTCATCGGGCCACCTCCGCCAGCGCCGCATACAGATCCATCGGGCGCTGCTCAGGAGCCATGTCGGCGATCTCCTGCAGTCGGCGGCCCATCCGGCCCAGCGGCGGAGGAGGTGCCACCTGCTCCGTGGCCTCTCCCTCGTAGTGGCGCGGGTCGATCACGATCCGCTCCGGGCCGCCGCGAGGGTGTTCCGCCACTCCTTCGGCCTCGAACCACACTTGTACCGACCGGGCACACCCCCGGACCTCCACCCGCCGGTCCAGGAGCTGGAACGGAACCGAGTACTGTCTCCCTTCGAACGCCACCAGGCAGTCCTTGGCCACCCGCCGCGTCACCGCCACGTCGAACGGTTCCGGGAGCATCGGTACCGGGGCCAGGACTCGCTTCTCCGCCTGCCATGCCTGCCAGACCGACGTTCCGGTCGCCGGGCAGCTATGCCGCCGAGCCTCCGCCCTGGCCTGCTCATCCGTCCATCCCTGCAGTTCATCCCAACTGCCCCATTCCCGGTTTGTGACTTCCCTCCATCGCCGGTCGTTCCGGATGCCTCGCTCCACCTTCCCCTTGTAGCGCGGGCTCCGCGGGGGACAGGCGTCGATGTGGAACCGAACGGCACGAGCATAGCGGCGGTAGCTCTTGCTCAGCTCGCCCCACGCGCCGGCGCCTCGCGCCATCGCCGTCTTCTCGTTGTCGACCCGGACCGTTGCCGGGATCCCTTCCAGCCGACGGAATGCCTCGTTGTGCACGTGGTGCCAGGAGAGCTGATCCTTCCGGGGCGACCACACGCGAGCCCCGAAGCGGCTGTGGCTCAGACGCAGATGGAACTGGTACCCGCGGACCTGCCGCCCACCGACCCAGATCCGCGGCCACTCCGCCCAGTCCGCCTGGGCCTGCGCTCCTGGCGGCGTCTCCACCCGACGTCGCGCCCGGCGCTTCGGCTTCGGATACCGTCTCCGGTAGTAACGCTGCACGGACCGCAGGCTCCCCGGATAGCCGTGTTCCTCCACCAACCAATCGTGCAGCTCCGCCAGGTTGACGGGACCCTCCTTCTGGGCTTCCCCATGCGCCGACACCTTCTCGGACCAGCCGTCCCCGAGTTGTTGCTGCTGCGCACGCCCGTCTACCGCTCCCAGGGCTTGCCGCCCCAGGTGGTACCGCACGGTGCCCTCGCAAACCCCCAGCAGGCGCGCAATCTCCCGCCGACTGTGCCCTCGTTGCCTGAGAATCTGGATCGTCATCCGTTCCTCCTGTCCCAGCTTCACGGTCGGCCCCCCTCCTGCGGAATCCAGGAGTGTGACCGATCCTCGGTTCGAAGTCAGGAAGGACGGTGCGTAAATCCGGCTGTCGCCTTAGCGTCTATATACCCTGTCGCTGTACAACGCGTGGAAGTCCTTCGGAGGCGTCCCGGCCCGCGTCATCCTGGACAACCTCCGGGCCGCGGTCACCAAGGCCGACCGCTACGGTCCGATCTTCAACCGCACATTCGAGGAATACAGCCGGTACCGTGGCTTCGTCATCGACCCGGCTCCGCCGGTCATGCCCACCGGCAAGCCCCACGTCGAGCGCCAGGTCCAGTACGTATGGGAGAACTTCTTTC
>JBHHYZ010000133.1:0-2718 GCA_046757845.1 Gemmatimonadota bacterium | reverse complement strand
CGGGTGACCAGTATCTTTCGACACGCGAATCCTCTCCCCGGGCCCACAGGAGTCGATGGCCGGGGGCCAGCTTCCTCACCCCCCGGAAGATCGATCGCGGGTCCGGCACGTAGCCGAGCGCCAGGTAGAGGGCGAGCGAAGCGCGATCGATGCGGTGGGGCATCCCCGCCACGGCATGGAGCGCCTTGAGCTCCGAGGCGAACGCGAGCCTCCGGGTATCCTGCCAGTAATACAGGGGTTTGATTCCCAGACGGTCCCTGGCCAGGAGAAGCGTGTGGCGTCGCTCGTCCCACAGAGCGAAGGCGAACATGCCTCGCAGGTGTCGGAGGAGATCGGGTCCCTCCTCCTCGTAGAGGTGGACGAGCACCTCGGTATCGCAGCCGGTCGCGAACGTGTGGCCCGAGCGCTCGAGGTCCCGCCGCAGCTCCGGGTGGTTGTAGATCTCGCCGTTGAAGACGACCTGGACAGACGCGTCCTCGTTAGCAATAGGCTGGGCGCCGCCCTCAAGATCGATGATCGCCAGCCGCCGCATGCCGAGGGCGATCCCCTCGCCGACGTAGCGTCCCTCGTCGTCGGGTCCCCTGTGCACGAGGCGCGCGCACATAGCCCGCACCTCGCCCTCCAGTCGTTCGGGAGGGAGCTCCCAGCCGGCCAGGCCAGCGATTCCACACATAGGTTGACCGAAGCTCGGCAATTGTCATGCCCTCGGCCAGGCGGGGCGAATACCCCGGCGACGAAGTACGACCGCCCTTGCCGGAGGAGCCCGCGCCGTGGGACTTTGGTCGTCTCCCGACAGCATAAGGAGCGTGGATGCCGATGGGCCTCGAGAGACCGATCATCATCGTCAGCGCGGGCCGGAGCGGCTCCACACTGCTCCATGAGATGCTCAGCAGGCATCCGCAGCTCGCGTGGCTGTCGAGGGCCTTGGGCAGGGCGCCGGATCGTCCGGGGCGGAACCGGACAGTCCTACGGGCGGCCGGGCTGCCGTGGATCGGAGGGCTCGTGCGCCGGAAGTTCCCGCCGGACGAGTGCTACGGCTTCTGGGATCATCACTTTCCCGGGTTCAGTAGGCCGTTTCGCGACCTTCGGGCCGACGATGTGACGGCCTATGTGCGCGGCCGAACGAGGGAGGCGCTGGACGGCGTCACCGTCGACAGCAAGCCTCGCTTGCTGCTGAAGGTCACCGGCTGGCCGCGGATCGGCTTCCTGAGCGAGGTCTTGCCTGACGCTCGCTTCGTTCACTTGGTTCGTGACGGGCGAGCCGTGGCGAACTCTCTTCTGGGGGTCTCCTGGTGGCGTGGCTGGCGAGGCCCCTCCGGATGGCGTTTTGGAGAACTCAGCGCCGAGGAGAGGGAGGTCTGGGAGGCCAGCGGTCGCTCCTTTCTCGCGCTGGCGGGTCTCGCGTGGACTCGCATTCTGGACGCGCTCGATGCCGGAGCATCAACGCTGCCGGCGGGCCGCCTCACGGAGGTTTCCTACGAGGATCTGTGTCGGGACCACGTCCGATTCGTGCAGCGAATCGCCCACTTCTGCGATCTCGGGTGGTCGGAACGGTTCTCCCGCGCACTTCAGGCGTTCGACCCCCGGAGCACGAACGACAGATGGCGCCGGGAGCTGACGGTAGAGCAGCAGCGCGTGATCACGCGCGTCACGCGGCCCCACCTGGAGGCGCGCGGCTACCTGTAAGCAGCCGCGCCGGATTCAGTTTGCTCCGGCGAACGAGACCGTCCACGGTGAACAGCCTGCCGCTCCAGTTCATCGTGTGAGTCCCCACCAGGCCTCTTGCCCAATCCGGCTGCAGCCGGGCGACGGGACGCTCCTCGTAGTCCAAGGGTGTGAGTCGCTCCACCCGGTTGATGACCACCGCGTAGCCGTAGCCCCGGCTCGAATCCTGAGCCGGGCGGAAGAGATCTCCTCCGTACCAGAAGAGTCGGCCGGCGGGACGGGCGTTCCCGAGGTCCGATTTCACGGGGTTGCGCGCGTGGGGCTCCCATGGGCCGAGCGGAGTCGGCGCATGGAAGAGGT
The DNA here is from genome assembly GCA_046757845.1 of Gemmatimonadota bacterium. Taxonomy (GTDB): domain Bacteria; phylum Gemmatimonadota; class Gemmatimonadetes; order Palauibacterales; family Palauibacteraceae; genus JBHHYZ01. The sequence continues at coordinate 693 of JBHHYZ010000133.1, read as the reverse complement.
GCAGGTCGCGGTTCCAGAGTCCCCCGGGGTCGCCTGGACCGTTGGCGAACAGCCACCACCTCCCCTCGGCCTCCACCAGCGTCGCGTCGGCGAGGGGGCTCTCCAGGGCTGACGAAGACTCGAGCTCCCAATCCTCAGGAAAGTGGTGCGAGCGATACACTTCCAGACGTCCGACATCCGCCGTCTCGGGCATCAGGAAGTCCGCACCCCTCCAGCGAAGCACGAACGGATACGAGACGTGGTACTCCGGCTTCAGTACCGTCGTCGGGCCCTGAGGGCGTCCGTCTCCGGAGACCTCGAAGACGGCGATGCCGGCTCGGGCCTCCCGGTAGATGTAGTGTTCGCAGAAGATGTAGTAGCGGCCGTCCCGCTCCGCCGGAAACGGGTCTGCCCAGTGGCGATCCGGCGGCGGTACGATTCTCTGAAGGCCATGGGCCAAGCGTGACAGCCCGCCGGGAGGCACGGCCTGCGGATCGCAGAACCGATAGGCGAGAAACCACTGGCGGTACGTCGTCCGCGACCGGATCGCCTGTCGGAGGCGGGCGGGATTCACCCTACCCACGACCCGGCAAAGAGTATCGGTTGCCGCATTCTTTTCGCTTTCCGCACCCCGCGGGGTCCGCAGATCGTGAGACGTAATATGCTGGAATCACGCAAGTTCTGCATCTCTTCGACGCCGGGAACGACGGTTGC
>JBHHYZ010000132.1:0-2754 GCA_046757845.1 Gemmatimonadota bacterium | reverse complement strand
GCGACGGACGGAGTCGCCGCGAGGGCGAGCCACGCCGTGAGCGCGGCCGCGAGACGGATACGCCCCGCTCCGCCCCGGGCACCAGGGCCTGCTTCCGGACGAATCATTCGCCGGACTGGCTGGCTACAGGGATAGAGATCCTGCGGACGGCCATTCGGGGAGAAGGGGTTCACTCGGCGGAACATGGCGCTGGCAGCGGTCGATCACGTGCGCCGCGTTGATGAGTCCGACGTGACTGTACGCCTGCGGGTAGTTGCCCAGCAGCTCTCCGGTGTTCGGGTCGATCTCTTCCGCGAACAGACCGGTGGGGCTGGCGTGCTTGAGGACCGACTCGAACACCTCGACCGCTTCGTCGATCTTCCCCGCGAGCGCCAGAACCTGGGCGAGCTGGAAGGTGTTCACGCAAAACGCGCCTTCTCCACCCGGAACGCCATCTTCGGACCGGTATCGATACAGGAGGCCCGACGGTTGGTGGGCCAGTTCCTCGCGGATGCGCTCGACCGTGGCCACGACCCTGGGATCATCCGGGGGGAGGAAGCGAACGAGCGGCATGACGAGATTGGCGGCGTCGAGGTCCCGCGAACCGTAGGACTGAACGAAAGATCCTTTTTCGTCGCTCCACCCGCGCTCCAGTATGTCGTCCCGGACCGCGTCCCGCGCGGTCCGCCAGCTCTCGGTGTCGGCTGCCATGCCGAGGTCTTCGGCTGACCGCAGTGCACGATCGAGGGCCACCCAGCACATGAGCTTGCTGAACACGAAGTGGCGCCGTTCGCTGCGTACTTCCCACGGCCCGTTGTCGGGCCTGTGCCAGTTGTCGGCGACCCAGTCGGCGAGACGAACCGTCAGTTCCCACATCCCTTCCGTCATGCGGTGCTTCTTGCGCCAGATGTGGATCGAATCCAGGACCTCGCCGTACACGTCCATCTGAAGCTGCTCGGCGGCGCTGTTGCCTATGCGCACCGGAGATGAGCCGCGGTAGCCCTCCATGTGCTCCAGCACCTGCTCCTCGAGGCAGAACTCGCCGCCCACCGAGTACATGATCTGAAGGAAATCGGATTCCTTGCGGCAGACGCGCTTGAGGAAGGCCATGTACCGATCCATTTCCTCGAATTTTCCCAGCGCGTGAAGCGAAAAGAGCGTATATGTGGAATCGCGCAGCCAGGTGAATCGGTAGTCCCAGTTCCGCTCTCCCCCGATTTCCTCGGGGAGCGAAGTAGTGGGCGCAGCCACGATCGCGCCCGTCGGAGCGTACACCAGCAGCTTCAAGACCAGTGCGGAGCGCTCGACCATGCTGCGGTACGTGCCCTCGTAGCGCAGGCCGGCCGACCAGTCCAACCAGTACGTGCGGGTCGTGGTCAGCTTCTCGTGGCTGTGGTATTCCGCGGTGGGCCATACCTCGTCGTCGTCGTAGCGTGCGATGATCGAGAGTCGGTGGCCTCTTCGAATCACATGACGACTCGTGGCCTCTCCGCGATCTTCATCGATCTTCCAATGGAGCTCGCGGCTCGTGGACAGCGCCAGGGATTCGTCCTCGCCGTCGGTCGCCAGGAGCCCGTGCCGGCGGGTGCGGATGCGCGCCCTCCTCCGGGCGTAGTCGAACCTCGGACGAAACGACAGCTCGACCTCGATGTCCGCGCCCATCGCTTGCAGCCGGCGGTGGATCTCCAGGCCGTCGTGTCGCTCGCCGGCTGCCTCGATAGGCATGAAATCAAGAAGCTCGAGACGACCGCCGCTGGTGCTGAAGTCCGTGACGAGGACGTTGGTCCCCTCTTCGTAGCGCTGGTTGGATTCATACTCCCCGACCGGGCGAACCTCGAAGTGGCCACCGATGGTATGGTCCAGCAGACGTCCGAAGAGGCTGTGGCTGTCGAATCGTGGAAAACAGGCCCAGTCGATGGAACCGTACCGACTCACGAGCGCGACCGTTCGCATGTTGCCAATCACGGCGTAATCCGAAAGGGACAGGTAGGACATGTCTTTCTCCCGGTTTGGTCAGCGTCCCGATCGAACCGCGGCAACCGCGACGCGGGCGGCTCCAGTCACCGCCGTCCTGGGCTCGCGAATGGCGCGCACGGGAATGGTCTCGAGCAGCTTCCGGAGCCGCCCCACGTCGAGAAAGCCCTCCCGAAAGGGCCCCTCCAATGCCCGCGGAAGCAGTTTCCGGATGATTCCGCCGCCGACATAGACGCCGCCGAGTGCAAATACAGTCAAGGCCAGGTTCGCGGCCTGCATCCCGTACAGCTGCAAGAACAGGTCCACCGCCCTCCGGCACGTATCGCACGCGCCGGTAACACCGGCTTCGCCGACCACCGCTGCGACCGACTCCCCCGCATCGATCCGGCTGATCACGGGTTCTCGAGCCCGAAGGCCTCGGCTCTCGCCCAGGAAATCGAAGATCGCCTCGAGCCCCGGTCCCGACAGGACCCGTTCCCACGACACGTGGTCGTGCCGACAGCGGAGGAACTCGAGCAGTTCGACCTGCTCCCCATCCCGGGGGGCGAAGCTCGCGTGTCCGCCCTCCGTGGCCACCGGATGATGGACCGATCCATCCCAGTACAGGAACGCCTGACCGAGACCGGTTCCCGCCGCGATCACCGCACGATGCCCCGGCCGTCCGACCCCGACGTTGAGTGCCGCGGTGTGCTCCGCGGGGATGGCTAGCGTTCCGTGCGCCATTGCCTCCAGATCGTTGAGGAGCTTGACATTCGGGATGCCGGTGGATCGGACCAGCCGGTCGCGAGCGATCGTCCACGG
>JBHHYZ010000131.1:0-2942 GCA_046757845.1 Gemmatimonadota bacterium | reverse complement strand
CGGGTGACCAGTATCTTTCGACACGCGAATCCTCTCCCCGGGCCCACAGGAGTCGGTGTCCGGGTGGCAGCTTCCGCACCCCCCTGTGGATCGATCGGGGGTCGGGTACGTAGCCAAGCGCCAGGTAGAGGGCCAGCGCCGCGCGGTCGATGCGGCGAGGTACGGCCTCGAGTGCCAGGAGGGCTTTGAGCTCGGAGGCGAAGGCGAGACGCCCACCTTCCTGCCAGTAGTACAGGGGCTTGATCCCGAGACGGTCTCTGGCGAGGAGAAGCGTGTGACGCCTCCCGTCCCACAGGGCGAGGGCGAACATCCCGCGCAGGTGCCGGAGGAGATCCGGCCCCTCCTCCTCGTAGAGGTGGACGAGCACCTCGGTGTCGCAGCGGGTCGCGAACCGGTGGCCGGACCGCTCGAGGTCTCGCCGCAGCTCCCGGTGGTTGTAGATCTCGCCGTTGAAGACGACCTGGATGGAGGAGTCCTCGTTGGCGATCGGCTGGGCGCCGCCCTCCAGGTCGATGATCGCGAGCCGCCGCATGCCGAGCGCGACGCCTTCACCGAGAAAACGGCCCTCGTCGTCCGGCCCACGATGGACCAGCCGCGCGCACATCGCGCGCACCTGACCCTCGAGTCGTTCGGGAGAGAGGTCCCAGCCGGCCAGGCCCGCGATTCCACACATGAGTGCCACGAAGGTTAGCAATTGTCGTGCCTTCGGCCAGGCGCGACGCGGAGGCTCGCGAAGCCCGGCACGGGGACTCTTGCCGAAGGAGTCCGCACCGTGGGACCTTGGTTCTGTCCCGACAGCTGGAGGAGCGTGGATGTCGGTGGACCTCGACAGACCGATCATCATCGTCAGCGCGGGCCGCAGCGGCTCCACGGTGCTCCACGAGATGCTCAGCCGGCATCCGCACGTCTCGTGGCTGTCCAGCACCCTGGCCAGGGCACCGGAGCGCCCCGGACGGAACCGTCAGGTGCTGCGGGCGAGCGGGCTGCCGTGGGTCGGAGAGCTCGTTCGGCGAAGGTTCCCGCCGGATGAGTGCTACGGTTTCTGGGATCGTCACTTTCCCGGGTTCAGTCGGCCGTTTCGGGATCTCGGGGCCGATGACCTGACGGAGCGCGTGCGGCATCGGCTGAGGGAGGCGCTCGAGAGCGTCTCTGCCGTGGACCGGCCTCGACTCCTGGTCAAGATCACCGGCTGGCCGCGCATCGGGTTTCTCGGCGAGCTCCTTCCGGGCGCCCGCTTTATTCACCTCGTTCGCGACGGGAGAGCGGTGGCGAGCTCGCTGCTCGAGGTCTCCTGGTGGCGCGGCTGGCGAGGACCCTCCGGCTGGCGCTTCGGCGAGCTCAGGGCCGAGGAGAGAGAGAGGTGGGAAGCCAGCGGTCGCTCCTTCCTCGCTCTGGCGGGCCTCGCGTGGACGAGGATTCTGGACGCCGTGGCGGTGGCGGCATCAGAGCTCCCCGCGGGGCGCCTGATGGAGGTCCGCTACGAGGAGCTGTGTCAGGACCACGTGCGCTGCCTGCGACGGATCGCGGAGTTCTGCGCTCTCGAGTGGAAGGACGAGTTCTCCAGCGCTCTTCAGGCGTTCGAGCTCCGAAGCACGAACGACCGGTGGCGGCGTGACCTGACCGCGGAGCAGCAGGGCGTCATTACCCGGATCACGCGCTCCCACCTGGAGGCGCGCGGGTACCTGTGAGCCGCGGGACCGGTTTCAGTCTGCTGCGGCGAACCACGCCGTCGATCGTGAAGAGGCGGCCGCTCCAGTTCATCGTGTGCGTTCCCACGAGACCTCGTGCCCAATCCGGCTCCAACCGGGCGACGGGACGCTCCTCGTAGTCCAAGGGTGTGAGTCGCTCCACCCGGTTGATGACCACCGCATACCCGTAGCCCCGGCTCGAATCCTGAGCCGGGCGGAAGAGCTCTCCCCCGTGCCAGAAGAGTCGGCCCGCGGGACGGGCGTTCGCGAGGTCGGATTTCACGGGGTTACGAGGGTGCGACTCCCATGGGCCGAGCGGACTCGGCCCGTGGAACAGGTGCAGGTCGCGATCCCAGAGTCCCTCGGGCTCCGTCCGGAGGTTGGCGAACATCCACCACCTGCCCTCGACCTCCACCGGCGTGGGGTCAGTGAGGGGGCTCTCGAGGGGCGATGAGGATTCGAGCTCCCAGTCCTCGGGGAAGCGGCGCGCTCGATACACCTCGAGCCGTCCGGCCGCCGCCGTCTCGGGCATCAGAAAATCCGTGCCCTTCCACCGGAACACGAACGGATACGAGACGTGGTACTCCGGCTTGAGCACCGTGGTGGGCCCCCGCGGCGGTCGGTCTCCGGACACCTCGAAGACGGCGATGCCGGCTCGGGCCTCCCGGTACACGTACTCCTCACAGAAGATGTAGTAGCGGCCGTCCCGCTCCACCGGAAACGGATCAGCCCAGTGTCTATCTAGCGGCGGTACGATCCTCTGGACACCAGGGGCCAGGCGTAACAGTGCGGGGGGAGGCACGGCCTCGGGGTCACAGAACCGGTAGGCGAGAAACCACTGACGGTACGTCGTTCTCGCCCGAATCGCCTGCCGAATGCGGGCGAGATTCATCCTGCCCACCCGGCAAAGAGTATCGGTTGCCGCATTCTTTTCGTTCCCGGCAGCCCGCGAAACCCGTACAGCATGATCCGTGACGCTCTGGAATTAAACAAGTTACACGTCTCTCGCTTGCCGGGAACGGCCGTTGCCCATCTCCCCGACGTGATGCTGCCGGCTTCCACGGAACACGGAGGATGGGACAGTCAGGATGGGACTCTCGCGGAACGGACGAAAGGATCGCGCCTCTTCTTCTCTCGGCGGCGTTCCCGCCGGGTGGCCGAATTCTGCGCTCCTGTCCCTCATCGTCCTCGTCGCCGGGGCCTGCAGCGGCGGCGGAGGCGAAGGCAGCGATAGCCTGGTCGGCCCCGGACCGC
>JBHHYZ010000130.1:0-3000 GCA_046757845.1 Gemmatimonadota bacterium | reverse complement strand
CATCTCGAGCACCGTCCTTGCAAGCCGTCGGATCGAAATGGGTTCCCGATCATTACCGATATTCAGCGTTGCCCCGCTCGCTCCCGGGTGTGTCAGCGCCATGACCACCGCACGCGCCGCATCGTAAACGTGGCAGAACGCTCGTACCTGCTCGCCCGACCCGTAGACCTCTATCGAATCCCCGTTCTTCGCGCGCTCCACGAACTTCGGTATGACGAACTCCGCATTCTGACCGGGCCCGTAGACGTTGAAGAACCTGAGGATCGTATAGTCCACTCCGTACTGCCTGGCATACGCCTTGACATACTCTTCCCCTGCAAGCTTCGACACTGCATAGACCGACTTGGGATTGAGCGGGCTCTCCTCGGAGATTCTCTCGCCCTCGCGAGTCGCAATATCACCATAAACCTCGGACGAGGACGCGAAGATGATCTTACCAGTTCCCTCCTTGACGCATCCGTCCAGCACGCAGCGGGTGCCCTCGACGTTCACGTTGAGACAGCGAATGCGTTGCTCTTCTGTTCTTTCCACACCCAGCATGGCCGCCAGATGAACGACCACATCCGCGCCCCGGAGCAATCTCGACAGGTCGTCGACATCGAGCACACTCCCCCGGAAACAATCAATTCCCTCCACCGTCCCGTTGGGCCACGCGAGATCCATTGCGGTCACGTCCATATTCGTCCGGATCCGACGCAACTCTTCGATCACCGCGGTACCGATGGAGCCGGACCCACCCGTAACGGCAACTTTCATGTTTTCCTCAACAAGTCACACTTCCCGGTTGCTGGCTCTGCGACTAGCTCGTGGCCTTCACTGAAGTTAGCGCGCTTCGCGCGCAAACATTCGACCATCGTAACCGGTACGATCAGTAGGCATGACCGGTGCGCTACCCCACTGTGCGCTGCCGCGCCGGCAGCTCTGCGCCACACGCGGGGCCACGGGCAGGAACTCGTCCGCCTTCGTCGGCTCGAACTCCGGCTCCTTGAGGTCGGCGCCCCGCACCCAGTATCCCCGCTCCTTCAGATAGGTGACGAGATGGTGGCCGATGAACCCGCCCGCGCCCGCCACCAGGGCCCGTGTCGTCATCCGCTTCCCCTCCTCATTTCGCGACCTGCTCCGTGGCCACGATCTCCGGGACCTTCAGGACTCGCCTTCCGTCCCGATCGCGAACGTCCGCGTCCCCCTCGGGACGCGCTCTCTGCTCTCCGACCCTCCCGCCTCCACCCCCCGCACCCGCTGCACCGCCCGGCCCACCTCCGGCAGCAGCAGCTCCGCGATCGCCTGCACGTCGGTCGGCATCTCCTCCCCCAGGGGGCGGCGCAGGGTGATGCGGCCCGCCGGCTCCCCCCCGCCGTCCAGCAGCGGCACGGACACCTCCCAGCACTTCGCCGGCTCCTCGTTCCGGAACCCCGCGTTCCGCCACCGCCACACGTAGCCGCCCTCGGTGATCGCCGCGTCGGGAAACAGCTCCGTCCCCGCCTCCTCCCCCAGGAACCCGGCCGCCAGCCACACCTCCGCCTCGTTGAACGGGGCGTGGCACAGGGCCCGGCCCAGCTCCTGGAAGACCGATCGGGCGTCCCCCGCCCGGGAGACCCGCTCCGCCCCCTCCCGGATCGCCAGGTTCCGGGCGATGATGTGCCGCTGCTGTAGGCCCTTGTCGAGCACCCGGCGGAACTCCAGCAGCTCGGGGATCCGGAGCCGCTGGATCCCGAACCACAGCGCCACCCCGACGACCAGGAAGACGAGCCCCACCAGCCGCCCGTCCTCCGACAGGAGGAGGAGGCTGGCGAGCGCGAACGTCCCGCACGCGGCGTACAGGATGAGGGCCACCTTCCTCGGCGAGTGGCCGAGCTCCATGAGCCGGTGGTGGATGTGCCGCCGGTCCGCCTCCGAGAGCCGCTCGCCCCTGAGGAAGCGGCGGATCATCGCCAGCAGGGTGTCGAGCACCGGGAGCCCGAAGGCGACGACCGGGATGGCGATCGCCACCGCCGTGGCCGCCTTGGTGGAGCCGGCCAGCCCGAGCCCCGCGAGCAGGAAGCCGAGGAAGAGGCTCCCGCCGTCCCCCAGGAAGACGGTGGCCGGCGGGAAGTTGAAGTGGAGGAAGCCGAGCAGGGCGGCCGCCGTCACCACGAGGAGGAACGCCGCCAGCTCGTGCCCGTAGACGAGCGAGGCCACGAACATGGTGATCGTCGCCAGGAGCGCCGCACCCCCGGCCAGGCCGTCCGAGCCGTCCACCAGGTTGAACGCGTTCGTGATCGCCAGGAGCCACAGGAGGGTGAGGGCGAGGCTCACCGGGAAGGCGAAGCCCATGAGCCCCAGGCCCGGCACGTAGACGGCCGTCAGCCGCACTCCGCCGGCGAAGACGGCCAGGCTGATCGCGAGCTGGCCGAGGAACTTGAGGCGCGGGGAGAGGGTCCGCAGGTCGTCCCACACCCCGAGCAGGTGCATGGCGGCGGCCCCCCCGAGGATCGGGTACAGGACGCCCAGGTCGGGCGGCAGGCCGCGGCCCAGGCTGGCGAGGCCCACGATCCCCCCGAACGCCAGGGCCACGGAGAGGAAGATCGAGATTCCCCCCACCGTGGCGATCGGCTCCGCATGCCGGTGCCGGCCCCCGTCCGGGCGGTCCACCAGCCCCAGGCGCGGGGCGAGCCCCCGCAGCCGGCGCGTCACGAGGATGGAGAGTCCCAGCGAGACGAGGAAGCCCGCGAAGAAGTACCAGTAGCTCACCACCTCACACCCCCCTCTGCGGTGTCCCGGGGCGGGACGCCGCGGTTGGACCTGGAAGAGAGACCCGGAGACACCTCCGGCCCGTCAGTTACAGGTGCGCCTGACCCCACCCGGCGTGACCCGCCGTGCGCGCCTTCGCGCCCGGCGGTCCTCCCTTGATCTGTATTACGTACGGGCCGGCCCTAGTGTCGGACCGGCCGCAGGTACTCTCTTCGCATCTCCACGGAGACGGCCTGGCGGACGGCCGCCAGGCGGACGACGACCCGCGCC
>JBHHYZ010000129.1:0-3003 GCA_046757845.1 Gemmatimonadota bacterium | reverse complement strand
CCCGACAAACAGGTATGGTGCTCTTCCAGTCAACTCCGGACAGGGCTAATCTGCCGTTGCTCCAATCCCCACAAGAAAGGGGGGTCCCATGTTGCGACTCCTCGTGCTCATCAGCCTGGCTCTGATCCTCATTCCAGCCCCGGTTAGTGCCCAGCAGTTTGTAGCCGAACAGGTGACCGCCGGCAATGCATCGACTCGCCTCTTCGGCGGTACCGACGCTGACGGTGGCATCGGCGACTGGTATGTCTCGAACGGCGTCGTTGAGGCGATCATCGATGACGTTGGCCCACAGCCTGATCTGTTCCCTCTGCTCGGCCCCGGCGCGCCGCCGAAGCAGAGCGAGGTCGCCGTCACCGGCGGTTCACTAATCGACCTCGGCCTGGTTGGCAGAGAGAATGACCAACTCGCCCAGCTCTTCACGGTTGGCGGCCTCAGCACGAGTAATTTCATCCTCTACTTCGCGATCAGCCCTTCGAGTACGGCGTCCTCTGCAACAATCACGGCCTCCGGGATTCTGCTCGGGTTCGACAGCGGGACGAGTCCCGTGCCCGCAAGCAACTTGGTCGTGGTCACCGAGTACACCGCTGCCGGCGCCGATCCGTTCCTCGCGATCACCACCACGGTCACGAACACGCACCCGACCAACACCGCCCTCGGTCTTGGCGGCTTGCTCGACGCCATCATCTGGTCGCAGCGCGCGATCGTGCCGTTTTCGCCCTTTCCCGGCCGTGGCTTCCGTCACCCAATCCTCGATCTCAGCAACTTTGCCGCGGCGCTGGAGTTCCCATCGTTCGCGGCCGGCCCGGGGAATGTCACCCCCGCGGATGGCGTCATGGATCCTCCGAGCGGCACGACAGCAGGGGAGGTCTCGTACGGCCTCCTCGGCGTGGAGGTGAGTATCGACCAAGACGGGCCAGGCCTTAACTCGCCGGTGGTGATCCCCGTCAACACCCTCTTCGGCGTTAGCAGCAATCTTCTCACCGCCTTCGGGAACATTCCAGCCGCAACAGGCTTGAATCCGGGCGGCGTCCTGACCTACAAGCGGCGACTCTATGTGGGCAGCCGTAATGACGTCGCCAGCGTGGCGAACCCGATGATCGCAGAGCTGGCCACGCGGCAGTCGTTCGGGACCGGCACCATCTCGGGCGACGTCGATGCGACGGACACTCCCGACGTGGTCACGAGCGCCATCGCAACCAAAACGGGAGGTCCGCCGTCCCCTGGCTTCGGCCCCAACACACCGGTCACACACTTCCGCACCGACGCAACCGGGGCCTTCGGCGGGATCGTACTCCCCGAGGGCACCTATGATCTCGAGTTCCGCGCGGTCGAGCGGGATCCAGTGATAGTTTCTGGTGTAACCGTGACTGCTTCAGCCAACACAGCCGTGGTCGTGCCGCTAATGACGGGCCTCGGCACGGTGAACCTCAGTATCTTCGGGCGCCGCGAAGCTCCAAAGGCCGACCTCAACGAGGGGGACGGCAAGGAGGACCAAGACGAACGTGTACCAACACCCGCAAAGGTTACTTTCAAGGGCATTGATGGCTCAGCCGATCCGAAGTTCAGGAAAGACTTCGAGGCGCTCGCCGTTCCGAGCGTCGGCCCCGCCGTGGATCTCATGCCGGAGACCTTCGCGGGCGGGCCGGCGCTGAGGAACGTCGTCTACCTTGCCGACGGCACTGGCAGCGTCCAGGTGCGCCCCGGGACATACGAGGTCTTCGCCTCGCGCGGCCCTGAGTTTACCGTGCGGAGGCGCAAGGTCAGGGTGGAGGAAGGCGAGACGAAGGATCTCAAGTTCAATATCCGCCAGATCGTGGACACGTCCGGGTTCCTTTCCGCCGATTTCCACGTCCACTCGGCCAGGAGCTTCGACGCCTCGGCGACGCTGCGGGACCGAGTCGCTAGCTATGCGGGCGAGGGCGTCGAGGTAATGGTGAGCACCGACCACGACTACCACCTGGATTACAGCTCGATCATTGCCGACCTTGGCCTCGGGAGCCATATCACCTCCATCATCGGGAACGAGGTAACTACTTCCGTGCCGAACTTCCCGGCCTTTCCGGATGCGATCGGACACATCAACGCATGGCCGCTTCCCATCCAGGCCGCCGCCCGGCGGGACGGTGCGATCGAGGATGAGTTCGTTGCACCGAACTTCATCTTCAGCCGGCTCCGGAACCAAGGGGCGGAGGTGGTGCAATACAACCACCCCCGCGCCGGCGTTGCAGGCCTGACGGTGATCGGCTTTTTCAACAACATCGGCTACGACCCGGACCTCCCGATCACCAGCCCCCCTAACGACATCCTGCTCGATAACGACATCTTCGGTCCGGGCATCTCTGGAATCCCTAATCCCAACGGCTTCCGGAACATCGACTTCGATGTGATGGAGATCGCCAACACGACCAGTATCCCGCAATACCTGGCGGTCCGCCGCGACTGGCTCTCCCTGCTGAACCAGACCGACTTTGCGACCGTGCCGTTCATCCCCGGTACTGCCGTGTCCGACTCGCATCGCTTGGTTCTGGAGGAGGCGGGCTACTTCCGTACCTACGTCGGGGGCGTCGGCCATGATCCGACCGCTCTCGATGTGACCCTCTTCGACGATAATGTAAAGGCCGGAAACATGATCGGCACAACCGGTCCGTTTATCGAGTTCTCCGTCGAGGAAAACGACGGCGGGGCGAGCGCCGGTCTCGGCCAGACCCTTACGCCGGCCACCTCGGATGTCGTGTTGGAGATCCGGGTCCAGGCCACCAACTGGATCCCGGTGGAGGAGGTCCGGGTCATCGCGAACGGGTTCGTGGTCATGACCTTCGACGGGACGACCTTACCCGCTGTCAGGCCCGCGCCAAACAACCCACTATCCCAGGGCAAAGGGCAGGTGGAGCGCTTCGAGGCGGAGATTCCCGTTTCGTTGTCGGCCGACACCTACTTCATCGTGGAGGCGGGGGCGAAGCTTGACCCCCTGCCGTCGTCACCGGATTTCGTCAACAAGATCGT
>JBHHYZ010000128.1:0-3028 GCA_046757845.1 Gemmatimonadota bacterium | reverse complement strand
TTTAGCGGCGGTCCTCCGGTCGATCACGGTGATTCCAGAGGCACGGGTCGCTCGGCCCGGGGAAGCGGCCGTTCTGTGCGCAGCCACAGCACTCCCGCCACGATCAACGCTCCGCCCAACCACTGTCCTCCCGAGATCCGTTCGTGAAGCCACAGCGCGGCCAGAGCCACGGTGAACGCCGGCTCCACGGTCGAGAAGATGGCGGCACGCGCGGGGCGCACGTGCTGGATGCCGACCAGGAACAGGGTGATGGGCATCGCCGTGGCCAGCAGTGCCACGAGCCCGACGAGAGCGGCGGTGCGGCGGAGGGTCAGCCGCTCGCCCAGGAACAGCGCGGCGAGCACGACCACCAACGCGGGATAGGTGAAGAACACGAGGGTGGCGGTTGCGGCCGGGACCCACTGGAGTCCGATGAGGTAGGCGATCGCGTCACCGGAGTACACCAAGCCGAGCGCCATCAGGCCCGGGACGCGGTTCCGCGGCGGCAACGGACGCCGTCCGAGTCCCACGAACAGCCAGGCCAGGGCCGCCCCGATCAGGAACCGCCAGGCCACGATGGCCCAGATCCGGGCACCGGCCGCGAGGGCGAGCTTGACCAGGATCGGAAGCGTGCTGTACCCCGCGGCGGCGGCCAGGATGGCCAGACCGCCCTTGATCTCCGAGCGCATGGCCCGCGAATCTAGCGCTCGACTCCGGCACCGGCACGTGGGAGGGCACGGTCTCCTAGCGGCTCTTCCTGAGATGGATCGCGCCGTTCACGGTCTTGAGGTCCAGGCGGTCGCCTCCCTTGCCGATCGTGCCGTGCAGCCGGTGGGCTCCGAAACCCAGCCGACCGCTTACGGTGAGAGGGAAGTCGGTCGACAGCTCTCCGTTCACCGTCTCCGCGCTCACATCGGCGTTCACGCCCTCCGGAAGCGCTAGGTTGATGGATCCGTTCACGGTGTGGAAGGACATCTCGCCGTCCCAGCCGGCGGCGCCCAGAGTCGCGTCGATAGATCCGTTCACCGTGGCGGCCTCCGCGCTGCCCGCCGTCGTGACCTCGATGCCCCCGTTCACGGTTTCCGCGTTCACGTGTCGGTCCAGGTCTCTCGCCCTCACCCGGCCGTTCACCGTCCGCCCGTGAAACGGGGTGCCCCGAGGGATGTGGACCGTGAAGTCCACCACGACATCGCTGTTGTGAGCGCCCAGCTGGCCGCCTTGACCCGGCTCGCATTCGTTGGGTCGCTTGCCACGCCGGGACGAGTACACGGCGCAGACTGTCACGCCGCCTTCATGTTCCACCACCTCGATCTTCACCGAGGCCGGGTCGTCGTGGCGGGAGTGCTTGCGAGCCGTGATCTCCACCTCTCCGCCGGAAGACGGGGAGGCCACGATTTCGCCGTTGACGCCCTTGATCTCCACCAGATCCCCGCGGTCCACACTTCCGTGCCAACGAAACTCTTCCTGAGCGCTGGCCCCGCGCGCTCCCGGGCTCACGATCAACGCGGCGCCCAGCGTCAGGGCGAGCCGGACCGCTCGCCGGTTCCACTTCACGCTCTGTCGCATTGCGGTCTCCTGTCCGAGAGAGTTGATGTCTGCGCCCGGTTCAGCGGGGGCCGCCGGGGACCGATTCCCCGGGTCGAATGAGGAAGATCTCCCCGCTGAACGTTTCGAGCGCCATTCGCGCGGAGCCGCCGCCGAGCGAGAACCGCAAGCCTCGGCTCAGGTCGCCCTGCAACGTGACCGGAAAGCTGGCTCGCAACTCGCCGTCGAAGGTCTCCACCGATACGGTCACGCTCGCCCCGCGCGGTATGGTCGCCGTCACGTCGCCGTCATGCGTGGCCAGGTGGTACCGCCCTCCTTCGCGAATCGTGCCGCTGTACCGGATGTCCCCTTCCACCGTGGTGGCCTCCACGTCACCGGACTCGATGCCGGAGAGGGTCACGTCCCCGTCGATCGTCCCCACGGACACATCGCCCGCGATGTCGATGAGCTCGATCTCGCCGTCCGCCGAACCCGCCGCCACGCGACCCCGGACTCCCTCCACGTGCACGTCTCCGTCCACCGTATGGACCGAGACCCGCTCCTCGCCTCCGCGGACCCACACATCACCTTCCACGGTTTCCACTGTCACCCGACTCCGAGTGCCGTCGATCGTGACGTCCCCGCCCGGCGTGCCGGAGATCTCGAGAGGACTGGTCGCCGGCACCATCAGTTCCAGGTCCGTACCGTCGCTCCCATATGGACTCCGGATCGTGAACACGGAACCGCCGTCGCTCGTGGCCAGCTTCAGTCCGCGCACCCCCGTACGCGCGAAGGCGCCGGTCGAGATCCGGATCGCGTTCCGATCCCAAGTCCTTACGGTCACCGAGCCCTGTGGGTTTTCGACGACCACTCGGATGCCGGCCGGGACGACGACGATCGTATCGGCCGGTGGCACGGATGGAAGGACGGCCAGGCTGCACAGCAGAACGGTCTCCAGCATATCGCGCTCCTAACTTTCCGCCCTGGCCAGCCGGGCCGCTCGTTGCAGGAGAGTCACTTTCAGGCCCAGCGTCTCGATCAGATGGCGGTTCAGGTAGGGGTCCGACGCATCCGTGGCCAGGGCCCGTCGCGCGTCCTCGATCGCCTCGTCGATCTTCGCCAGCGTTCGGCGGAGCCTGACCACGGTCGCCGGATCCAGTTGCGACGTCGGTGCGAAGGCGGCCCGCTGCAACTCATCGATGATGGCGCCGTAGCGGACCGCGTTCGAGACCTCGGCGGGCGCCGGGCGGAGCGAGGTCGCGGCGACTCGCGATGCGGGCGCCGGCGCGGAGGTCGGCTCCGCGACCGCGGCGGGGCCGGGCGATCCGGTTCCGAACGATCGGCCGCTTCCCACCATCCAGGCGGTCCCGCCGGAGAGCGCGATGAGCCCGATGGCCGCGGCCGCGAGCCGGGGAATCGAGATCGCGATTCGGCGGCGCCTCCAGCTGCGCTCCGGGTCCGTCTCCCCGGCGCCTCCCGCCTCCCGCAACCCGGGCGCGGTCTCGCTCGGGAGCCCGGGCGCGGT
>JBHHYZ010000127.1:0-3099 GCA_046757845.1 Gemmatimonadota bacterium | reverse complement strand
ACAGGACTTTGGTACCGTCGTTGTTGAACGTGGCCGAGTGCCAGTAGGAGAAGTTGGAGTCGCTCACCGCGCCGATACGCTTCGGGTTGACCGGATCGGAGATGTCGAGCAGCAGCCCGTAGCCCCCGCACGCGCCGCCCGCCAGGCCGATGGCCGGGTATACGGTGATGTCGTGGCACTGCGTGGGACCCGTGCGAGGCGCGTTGGCTCGATTGCCGAGCATTCGCGCCATGATCTCCGGGAGCCGCTCACGCAGCGTCGCGCTGTCGGCCGCCGTCGGCGGACCGCTCCCGCCGCGTTCCTTGACGATCCCCTTCAGCATCGGATCGATCATCCGGTCGGGCAGC
Source organism: Gemmatimonadota bacterium (assembly GCA_046757845.1). Taxonomy (GTDB): domain Bacteria; phylum Gemmatimonadota; class Gemmatimonadetes; order Palauibacterales; family Palauibacteraceae; genus JBHHYZ01. The sequence goes on along the minus strand of JBHHYZ010000127.1, from coordinate 2,752 downwards.
ACCCGCTCCTGGCCAAAGATCTTCGCCACGAACGCGCCCCGCGCCTTCGCCTCTTCGAGCGCGGTGATGTCCTCGGGCGCCATGCCGTGCTGGGGCGGGGCGACGAGGCCGCTGAAGATCCGAGGGGAGCTCACGATCGCCGCGTCCTCCGGGTGGGCGAGCGGCACCCGGATCACCTCGATCCGGAACAGCGCGGTGTTCGGATCCTCGCTGGGCGGGGCGCCGGAGCAGCCGGGGAGCTCCTCGGCGGGCCGGGGAGGCGCCGAGCCCGAGACGTAGATGTAGACGTTCTCATCGTCGTTGGGGTCCTTCAACACCGTGTGCGTGTGGGAGCCACGGCACGTCTGCACGTTGGCGATGTACCTGGGGTGGCGGATGTCGCTGATGTCGAAGATGCGGATTCCGCGCAGGCGGTCCTTGCTCACCGACTCCGGCACGCCCTCGGTCCCGCAGTCCACGCGCCCGCCCAGGCCCTCGCCGGACACGAACAGGAGGTTCTTGTACACGGAGACGTCGCTCTGCGAGGCGGGACAGACGTAGCCGACCAGCAGCGAGGGCTGGGTGGGATCCGAGATGTCCCACACCTGGATCCCGTTGTAGTTGCCCTGGATGGCGTAGTGGCCGGTGAACGCGAGGTCGGAGTTCGTCACCCCGACGAAGTCCTTGGCCGGCGGTGTCTCCGAGACGACGCGGAGGTTCCACGCCGTCTCCTCGGCGTCGAACAGGCCGGCCCCGAGGCCGATTCGGGGGTCCGGGCTGGGAGCCGCCGCGACGGCCGGCCCGGATCGCATGGCCGACGCCGAGGCACCGCCCGATCCGGTGGGGGCGGAGGCGCAGGCGGAGACGCCGAGCAGTGCCGGGGCGAGCGAGAGCCACCGGCAACGGTGGGCGAGGGTCCGCGCGACGTGGCCGCGCTCCGGGGTCTTGGGCTCCATAAGGCATTCCTGGGTTGGGGTCGAATCTGGCTTCGGCATGAATCCGGTCTTGGTGTGAGGGAATCCGGGGCGGTCAGGGTCCGCCGCCGGAGCCCGGCAGCGCCTCGAGCATCAGCTTCATCCGGGCGATCTCCGTGGCCTGGTCCACCTGGATGTCGGAGGCGAGCTTGAACGTCGAGCCGCCCTGCGCGGCGCCGTCGGTCCCGAACAGCTCGTCCACCATGGAGACGGCGCCCTGGTGGTGCTGGATCATGTAGGTCAGGAATCGCCGGTCGAACTCCGTCTCCCGGGACCGGTCGAGATCCCGCATTTGCTGGGGTGTGAGCATGCCGGGCATGTGCATGAGATCCTCGTCGACGCCGCTCACCGTGAGCTCGGTGCCCTCGATGTGGACCTGCGGGACCGGCCGGCCGCGATCGCGGAGCCAGGTCTGCATCCAGGCGATCTCGTCCCGCTGGGCGTTGATGATCCGCGCGGTCAGGGTTCGCAACCGCGGGCTCGCGCCGTGGGTGGGGGCGAGCCCCGCCATCACCAGCGCCTGCGCGTGGTGGGCGATCATGCCCGTCATGAACCGGACGTCGGCTTCCGTGAACCGCATGCGGGCGCTGTCCGTCCGTGCCCGGTACAGGGCCTCGAGCTCGGTGGTCGCGGCCGTGGCGGTTTCGGTGGCCCTCGCGGCGATCGGTCGGGTGGCGGCCCGCGGCTCGTTCCGGGCGGCTCCGCCGCAGGCTACGGTGGCCGCGGTGACGAGCGCCCCGAGCAGGACGGCGGTGGTGCGCTGAGTGTGTAGGCTTTCCATTCCTCTGCGGGCTCGGGGTCCGTGGGCGGCGGCCCGCCCGATGCTGTCGCCTGCCGGGCGCTTGGCACGGCAGCCGTAACGACAGAACGTGTAAGCTGCGGGGGTGAACCGATTCCGTGCAAGCGCGCGGGCCATCCGGCGGCCGGCGCTGGCCGGCCCTTGCCGCACGCTCCGCCCCAAACCTATCGTCGCCCCACTCCAGGCACGTCTCGGACCGCGGATCACTCGACAGGAGGCGGAGGCCATAAAACTCCCCGGCACACAGCGCATACGAGGCGCCATCTCGCACACCCTCGACGAGGCCAAGACAGCCGAGCACGCCTTCATGGTGGTGGTCGCCGTGGCGATCGGATGCCTGGGCGGCCTGGGAGCCGTGGGGTTTCGGCTGCTCATCAAGCTCGTGCAGCGGGGCGCCTGGGGTGACGTGACCTACAGCCTGGATCTGGTCCGGTCCCATCCCTGGTGGTGGATCCTCCTCATCCCCGCGGTGGGCGGCCTGATCATCGGGCCGCTGGTGTACTTCCTGGCCCCGGAAGCCAAGGGACACGGCGTGCCCGAGGTGATGGAGGCCGTGGCGATGCGCTCCGGCGCCATCCGGCCTCGCCTGGTGCTGGTGAAGAGCCTGGCGTCGGGCCTGTGCATCGGGACCGGCGGTTCCGTGGGCCGGGAGGGCCCCATCGTGCAGATCGGGTCCGCGCTGGGCTCCACGATCGGCCAATGGCTCCGCGTCTCGGGGACCCGACTTCGAACCCTGGCGGCGTGCGGCGCGGCCGCCGGGATCGCGGCCACCTTCAACGCCCCGATCGCCGGCGCCCTGTTCGCGGTCGAGATCATCCTCGGCGACTTCGGGGTCTCGCAGTTCAGTCCGATCGTGATCTCCTCGGTGATGGCCACCGTGATCTCGCGCCACTTCCTGGGCGACTTCCCGGCGTTCGAGGTTCCGCCCCACCAGATGGTGAGCGCGTGGGAGCTCGTCACCTTCGGGATGCTCGGCATCGTCGCCGCGGTGGTGTCGCTC
>JBHHYZ010000126.1:0-3118 GCA_046757845.1 Gemmatimonadota bacterium | reverse complement strand
CTGGATTCGTCGGGGAGCCCAGCTGTCCGTAGCACTGCTCATCGGGCTCGTTCTGCTGACGCAGTCGCGGGGCGGTCTGCTCGCACTGGCCTTATTCGGACTGGTGATAGGTCTGAAGTCCCTATCTTCCCGACGCCGGGTCCAAAGCCTGGTCGTGATCGCTTTCCTGGCCGTGGGGGCCTTGATTGCGGCGCCACAGAACGCCATCGACCGGATGGCCGACCTGAAGAAAGCGATCGTGGATCGCGACCTCTACGAAGCGGACCAGAACCGCTCGGCCGTCCAGCGCTACACGATCTGGAAGGTTGCACGCCAGATCTATCGAGAGCACCCCTTGTTCGGTGTGGGGCTTGGGGCCTATCCGCAGGAGAATGCGAAAGTCGCGGGGCGGAGCCATACCATGCAGCTGGCCGGAGGAGAGCGAAGCTCTCACAGCACGTACCTGAGTGTGCTCGCGGAGACGGGCCTCCCAGGCCTGCTACTGTTCCTGGGGATGATCCTCCACACGCTGCTCAGGTCGAGAGCAGCCCGCAAGAGGGCAACGGGCCGGGCTCCCGACCTGGCGCGCCAGTTGTGGTTGGTGGAGGCGGCCTTCCTGGCCTATCTGGCGGCCGGGGTGTTCGGAACCTACGGCCAGTTGTCCTTCCTCTACATTCAGCTGGCGCTCCTTGCTGCTGTCTCATGTTTGCTTGGAGCAACAGCGCGGCTGCCCGATCCATTCACCGGACGACGTCTCCCTCACGCGACCCGACAGCTTTCGGCTCGACGCTTGTCACGAGCGTAGTCCGGTGTCAGCAACGAGACTCAAGAAGGGCACCCTTTCTCTGCTGAGGGGGATGGGAACCTTCCAGCTCTTGCGCGATGCCGCCTGGCGCCGCAGGCGGCTGCTGATCCTCTGCTATCACGGCGTGTCGTTGTGTGACGAGCACGTGTGGCGGCCGACCCTGTACATGACTGAGAAGGTCCTGCGGGCCCGCTTCGAGCTGCTCCGGGCCGGGGGATACGTCGTCCTTCCGCTCGGCGAGGCGCTGGAGCGCCTGGCCGGGGGAACGCTCCCTCCCCGATCGGTCGCGCTGACGTTCGACGACGGCGGGTACGACTTTTACGAGCGTGCGTACCCACTCCTGCGGGAGTTCGGCCTTCCGGCCACGGTCTACCTCTCGACCTACTACAGTGAGCATGGGGTTCCGATCTTCCCGCTCGCCTGCTCGTACCTCATGTGGAAGCACGGCGGTCGCGTGGAGGGTGTGGAGGTGGACGGGCTCTCCTCGAGCCTCGACCTCACTACAGAGACGGGCCACCGCGATGCGCTCCGCGCGCTCACGCGCCACGCGAGGGAGCACCGCCTGCGGGACGAGGAGAAGCAGGAGCTGGCACGCCGTCTTGCCGAGGCGCTGGAGCTCGACTATGAGCACCTGCTCCGCGAACGAATCGTCCAGCTCATGGGCCCGGAGGAGGTGGGCGAGCTGGCGCGGCAAGGGGTGGACTTCCAGCTCCACACCCACCGGCACCGGTCGCCCGTCTCGGAACTGGCCTATCGAGAGGAGATCCGCGAGAATCGGGAGGCGATCCGCCGCATGACGGGCGTTGAGCCGACCCACTTCTGTTACCCGAGCGGCTGCGTGAGGCCGGAGTTCGAGGGCTGGCTGGCCGCCGAGGGGGTCCTCTCGGCCGTCACCTGCCGGCCCGGCCTGGCGGTCACCCGGACGAACCCCTTTCGCCTCCCCCGGCTCCTGGATCATGCGGGCCTGTCCGCGGTGGAGATCGAGGCCTGGCTCACGGGAGCGGCTGAGCTTCTGCCGAGGCGCCGCTACCCGGGTCCCTGTGGAGGGGCGGTCAGTCCGAGCGCCGAGGGGATCTGGATGGAGTGAGGCGTCGCCGGCGAGGCGGCGGGAGCGGCCGAATCCAACCACGTCCGGAGGACCAGCAGCCGCCAGAGGAGGCCGGCGTGGTCCCGGCGGCCCGCCTCGTGCTCCTCCACAACCCTCGCCGCCGCCCGAGGGTCCACGTACTCGAAAAGGCGGGAATCACGGAGGAGGGCCGTCCGGCATCGCTCCCGCAGCTCGTTTCGGAACCAGATGCGGAGAGGGATTCCGAAGCCATGCTTCGGCTTCCGGAACACCTCCTCGGGCAGCCACTCCCGCACGGCCTGGTGAAAGATCCACTTGCCCCGCCCGCCGCGGATCTTGAACCGGCTCGGCAGGCTGAAGGCGAACTCGGCGATGCGGTGATCCAGGAGAGGGACCCTTGCCTCGAGAGACACGGCCATGCTCGTACGGTCGAGCTTCGTCAGGATGTCGCCGGGAAGGTAGCTCATGGCGTCCACGAGCATCACCTGTGTGAGCACGTCACGCCCGTTCGTCGGCCCGAACCACTCTGCCAGCAGCTCGTCCAGCGTCGGCCCCGCTCCCGCGAGCTCCTCAGCCGCCACCCCACCCTCCGCCATGTGCAGAGGCTGGGCGACCAGCGAAGCGTAGCGACCCCACGGCCCGCGGGAAAGCTCCAGGAGCCGGTTGCGGCCGTAGGCGCCCTGCGGCAGGCGGGTGGCCGCGCTCCTCAGGAGTTGTCGGGCCGGGAAGGGGATCGAGACGTTGCGGCGGAGGAAGCTCCGGTATCTCGTGTAACCGCCGAACAGCTCATCTCCCCCGTCCCCGGACAGCACCACGGTGACCCTCTGGCGGGCCAGTTTGGAGACCAGGAGCGTCGGGATGGCGGAGGAATCGGCGAACGGCTCGTCGAAGACGTGCACGATGTTTTCGAAGAGCTCCTCGACGTCGGGACGCAGGGTCAGCTCCGTGTGATCCGTTCCGAGAGCTGCGGCGACCGCCGCCGCGTCCTTCGCCTCGTCAAACTCGGCCTCGTCGAAGCCGATGGAGAACGTCCGGACGGGGCGATCCATCTCTCGCGTCATCGCCGCCACGACGGAGGAGGAGTCCACTCCACCGGACAGGAAGGCGCCCAGGGGGACGTCGGAGATCAGACGGTAGCGAACCGACTCCAGCAGCAGGCGACGAAGCTCCTCCGCCGCTTCCTCCGGGTCGATCGTCGGGTTCTCGGGCACGACGGGTGACCAGTATCTTTCGACACGCGAATCCTCTCCCCGGGCCCACAGGAGTCG
>JBHHYZ010000125.1:0-3160 GCA_046757845.1 Gemmatimonadota bacterium | reverse complement strand
AGTCTCCGATGTCGAGGATCCCCCGCGAGGCGAGGAAGCCGCCGAGGAGCACTAGCGTCTCGCCCGGAATGAACAGGCCCAGGAACGCGGAGGCCTCCAGAGTGGCCCCGGCGAAGATGACCGGATAGGCCCCGTGACCGAGGTGGCCGACCAGGGCGATCAGGTAGTCCGGCATCACAGCACGATGGCGGGCCGCTCGAAGCCCGTGGACGTCTCCTTGGCACCATATACGAAACGCTCGATCTCGCCATGAATCCGTCCCACGGTCTCCGGAGACGGCGGTCTCGTGAGCCTCGAGACGCTCCACGTCACGAGCCAGTTGGCCAGCAGCGACCAGACGCCGCCGTGCAGACCCAGCGGATGGGGCCAGACCACCAGGGTCAGGTAGAGCGCGACCAGCCCCACTCCGATCCCGGCCAGGACGCCGCTCCGGGATGCCAAGCGCCGCCCGGGAAAGCACACACCCACGATCGCCGGCAACAGCTGGAGCGCTCCCGCGCCCGACAGCGCCACCAGGACCACGAGAAGATCGAACGTGCGTACCGAGAGGACATAGCCCACGGCGAGCAGACCCAGCACGATCGCTCTCCCCACGCGAATGTAGTGCGCTTCGCTCGCGCCGGGCCGCACGAAGCGCTGGTACACATCGCGCGTGAGCACCGTCATGTTGGAGTGAAGGATCGAATCGAGCGTGGACATGGCCGCCGCCGTGGCGCCGGCCAGGATCAGTCCGGTGAGCCAGGCCGGGGCGTAGCGGAACAGCAGTTCGGGAAAGATCCTATCCGGGAGCTCGATCCCGGGCATGGCCAGAGCGCCGCCCAAGCCCACCAGGGCGGCCGGAATGTACAGGCTCATCAGGTAGAGAGGAGTCGTTGCGCCGAGCCACTTGATGGTCCGCGCGGAGGCCGCCGTGTAGTACCGGATGAACATATGCGGCTGGACCACGATCCCGAACGACAGCACGACGGCCATTCCGAACCACATTCCGGGGCCGAAGAATCCGTGAGGTCCGGGGAGGGCAAGAAGATCGGGCCGTTCGGCCGCCACCCGCCGCCATAGCTGGAGCGGCCCGCCGAACAGCTTGAACGAGAGCACGAGCGCTCCGACCCATACGGCCAGGTACATCCAGACACCCTGCACGGCATCGGTCCAGTAGACGGCCCGAAGTCCGCCCGCGATCAGGTAGCCGGCGGCGACGAGGAGCAGGAGGAAGGTGCCGAGCTGAACCGAGATCCGGTCCCCCGAGGCGGCCGAGAGGATGTAGCCGAGCCCCTTCGCCTGCACCTGGATGTAGAGGATGGTGAACAGGACCGAGACCACGGCCGTCACCACACGAACCGCATCGCTCTCGTAGAAATCCGCCAACATGTCGGCCGGCGTCACGTAGCGAAATCGCTTGCCCAGCGCCCAGATCCGGCTCCCCAACACATAGGTGATGGCGCCCACCAGCACCGTCCAGGCGCCGGCGTCCCAGAACCCGATCCCGTGGGTGTAGAAGAATCCGCCCGAGCCCAGGAACGCGAACGCCGAATGGTACGTGGCGACGACCGTCAGGTAGAGGATGACGAACCCGGCCCTTCGACCGTAGAGAAGAAAATCCTCCAGATCGCCCGACATTCGCCGGTTGGCCACGACCCCGATGGCGATCGTCACCAGCAGGTAGACCAAGATGAGACCGGTGGCGACCACCCAGGGCTCCACGCTCAGGGATCCTTCACAGGTGGTGCCACAGAGCCCAGAGGAGGACCCCGATCAGACCCACGTACAGGAACAACAGATAGGCGTAAAGGAACGGCAGCCCCAGGATCCAGGGCTCGACCCGATTTCCCAACAGATACACGAGAGGCGGCTGGGTGAGCGCGAACAGGGCGAGAAACGTCGCCAGCGCGGCCCGGCCGGGCCAGGTTCGCGGTAAGGTGGACGATCGCCTCATTCCTGGACGGGCCGACGATGAGCGCACCGCGTTCTCTGCCTGAGCCGGTCTCGGGTGGCCGGATCCGTCACCCGGCACCTTTCCATCCGGAGCGGTCCCGTGCCTCCTTCTCGGTGCGCTCATCCTCCACGTTCACGGGTACGCGCGGCCCACGCCACGTCTTCCACAGCCTTCCTGCCTCCTCTCGCCTCCGTACCTCCGTGCGCCAGATCAGCCGGATGAGGCGGCGCGCGGCACCACCCTCGGGCCCCTCGACCCCAATGATATCACCCGACACCCGGCGGAGCAGCCGCATCCCGTAGCCGTGGCCCGCGCGCCGTCAGGCGGGCCGGGCACCGGCCAGGGCCCGGAGCCGACGGTGCAGCTCGGCGGCACTGGCGGGCCTCCGCTCACGCTCCAGCGCGAGACACCCCCGCAGGAGCGCGGCGAGGCCTTCCGGCGCATCGGGCCTGAACTCCCGTACGTCCGGGAAGCCAACCTCGACAAGCCTTGCGAGCACCCTGTACGGTGATCCGTTGCCGACCGGGTTTCGTCCGGCGACCGCCTCGTAGAGAAGGACCGAGATGCTCCAGATGTCGAAAGAAGGATCCGGCGGCTCCCCCGTGACTGCCTCGGGCGACATGTATGGAAGCGTCCCGACCACCGCCCCCGGCGCGGTGAGAGTTCCCAGAGGCTCGTCCGGGAGCGCCCGTGCCCGCGCGAGGAGTCCCCGAAGCGACGGCGCGGATGCTCCGGGTGCCATCCGACCGCCGAGCCTGTCCTCCTCCCCGCTGGCGACCTGAAAGATTCTCGCCAGACCGAAGTCGAGCAGCTTGGGCGTCCCGTCGCGGGCATAGCCGATGTTGCTCGGCTTGATGTCCCGGTGGATGATTCCCGCCTCGTGAATGCACCCGGCCACCTCGGCGAGCGTCGACGCGAGATGAACGGCCGTGGGAATGGGCAGGGGATGGCTGCCCAGACGCTCGGCCAGTGTGCCGCCGGGCAGATACTCGACGACCAGCAACGGAGTACCCAGCCAGAACTCCACCGCGAAGATCAGCGCCAGATTGGCATGGTCCACCGCAGCCATGGCGCGGGCCTCCCGGCGCATTCTCTGGGAGTGTGCCGGGGACACTCGCGGCAGCGTCTTGATCGCGACATCTCTCGCCAGCGTCAAGTCGACGCCCCGGTAGACCACACCCATTCCGCCCTCCCCGAGCCGTTCGAGCACCGTGTACTTGCCCGCGA
>JBHHYZ010000124.1:0-3186 GCA_046757845.1 Gemmatimonadota bacterium | reverse complement strand
GGGAGGCTCGACCTTCCGGTTCGCTCGGACGGAGCCGCTCAGCACCTACCAGTTCGCCTTCGCCGCCGGCCGCTTCCGGATCGAGGAGGCCGAGCGGGACGGACGCCGGATGCGGATGTTCCACCGGGAGACGGACTCGGCCAAGCTGGCGCGCAACCGGGAGGCCATCTTCGACCTCCACGCCAAGGCGCTCGCCTGGCTGGAGGACTACACGGGCATCCCGTACCCGTTCGGTAAGTTCGACTTCGTCCTCGTCCCCTCGTTCCAGTACGGCGGCATGGAGCACCCCGGCGCCATCTACTACCGGGCCGCCGGCCTGCTGCTCGACGAGTCCGCCACCCAGAACCAGAAGCTGGGTCGCGCGAGCGTGATCTCGCACGAGACCACCCACATGTGGTTCGGAGACCTGGTCACCATGCGCTGGTTCGACGACGTGTGGATGAAGGAGGTGTTCGCCAACTTCATGGCCGCCAAGATCGTGAACCCGTCGTTCCCGGAGATCGATCACGACCTGCGGTTCCTGCTGGCCCACTACCCGGCCGCCTACGCGGTGGACCGTACGGACGGCGCCAACCCGATCCGGCAGGAGCTGGACAACCTGAAGGACGCCGGGACGCTGTACGGCGCGATCATCTATCAGAAGGCGCCGATCGTGATGAAGCACCTGGAGCTGCTGGTGGGGCAGGACGCGTTCCGCGACGGCCTGCGCGAGTACCTGCGCGCCCACGCGTACGGGAACGCGAGCTGGCCCGACCTGATCGACCTGCTGGACCGGCGCTCGGACGAGGACCTGCGCGGCTGGAGCCACGCGTGGGTGGAAGAGCCGGGCCGGCCGACGGTGGAGGTCGAGGAGCTCCCGGAAGCGGGAGGCGCGGCCCGGAAGGCCGGAACCGGGGCTTCGGACGGAGGGGCGCCGGAAGCCGGGGCTTCGGACGGCGGGGTTTCGAGGGGCGCGGCGTCGGGAGCCGGTCGGGTTCTCCGGATCGCCCTCCGCGAGCGGGATCCGAGGGGCCGCGGCCTCGTGTGGACACAACCCCTCACCGTCCTGGTGGTCGAGCGCGCGCCGGATGGAGGAGAGGTATGGCAGAGCTTCCCGCTCCGCCTGGCCGGCGACACGACGTTGAGCGTGACGCTCGGGGCCGGGGGGGAGGCCGTCATCCTGGCCAACGGAGCCGGGGTGGGCTACGGGCGCTTCGAGCTGACGCCCGGGAGTCGTGAAGAGCTGCTCGCGCACCTGCCGGAGGTGGACGCCCCGGTCCCGCGCGCGGTCGCCTGGCTCTCGCTGTGGGACGAGATGCTGGAGGGCGGAGTGGCGCCGGAGCGGATCGTGGATCTGGCGATGCGGGACCTGGCGGTCGAGCGGGACGAGCTCATCGTCTCGCAGGTGCTCGGGGATCTCGGGACGGCGTACTGGCGATTCCTCCCGCCGGAGCGCCGCGCCGCGCTGGCCCCGCGCCTCGAGGCCTTGTTGTGGTCGCGCCTGGAGGCGGCCGAAGCTGCCTCGCTCAAGTCGAGCTTCTTCCGGGGCTACGAGGCGGTGGCGCTCAGCGGGGAGGCCGTGGAGCGGCTGGCGCGGGTGTGGCGGGGCGAGCGGAAGATTCCCGGGCTTCCCCTTTCGGAGCGCGACTACACACGCCTCGCCCTCCAGCTCGCCGTGCGCGAGGCCCCCGGCTGGCGCGGGATCCTGGCCGGGCAGTCCGTGCGCATCCGCAACCCCGACCGCAGGGCGCGGTTCGAGTTCGTGCGGCCCGCCCTGGACGCGGCTCCGGAGGTCAGGGAGGCGTTCTTCCGCAGCCTGAAGGATCTGGCCAACCGGGCGCACGAGCCGTGGGTGCTGGAGGCGCTCTCCTACCTCCATCATCCGCTCCGTGCCGAGTCGTCCCTTCGGGACATCCGGCCCAGCCTGGAGTGGCTGGAAGAGATCCAGCGCACGGGCGACATCTTCTTCCCCAAGCGGTGGCTGGACGCGACGCTGGGTGGGCATTCCTCTCCCGAGGCGGCCGGGATCGTACGCGACTTCCTGGACGGCCATCCCGACTATCCGCCCCGGCTCCGGGCCAAGATCCTCCAGTCCGCGGACCTGTTGTTCCGGGCGGCCAGGGCGCGAAGCGCGGGACCGTGAGTGCAGTGTCGTTCGCTGCAGCCCGGGGTGCACCCGTGGACGGCCCGAACGTAGGCCCATGAGTGAGCCCTCTCGTGGCGAGGCGCAGAATCCGGCCGCACGGCACCCGGCCGCACCCAATCCGCTGGCCGGCGGCGGCCTGGACCGCGCGCCCGAGCGACGCCGCGACGAGGCGTGGCTGGCCGAGCGGTTCCGTGACCCGAGCAGCCGGATCGTCCCGGTGTGGCGAGCGCGCAACCTGTTCACGGCGGACGCCGAGCTGCCCTCCGCACCGGAGCAGGCCACCCGCCAGGAGGCGGAGCTGCAGGCGGTGCTGCTGGCCGGCGGGGACCCCCACCTGACCATCGATCCCGAGGTTGGTCCTATCTTCCTCGGCCTGGACGGGGACGTGGCATACTTCGCGGTGGAGGTCCCGGACACCGGGCCGCCCACACCGGACACGGATTCGGGCGCGGCTGCGCCCCTGGAAGCGGGAACACCGCGCGGAGCCACCTCGCCGCCGCCCCGCGACGCCGCTTCTCCTCGGCCGCCGCTCCTCGAGCACGGGGAGTTCCACGACCTCCGCCGCGTGGGGAGCCTGCTGGAGCAGCGGGAAGGCGCGCTCCTGGCCTACGCCCGGGCCATGGTGCGCTGGCACCGGCGCCATCGGTTCTGCGGAGCCTGCGGGAGCCGGGCCGAGAGCACCGAAGGCGGACACGTGCGCATGTGCACCGACGCGGCCTGCCACAGGCTGCACTTCCCACGCATGGATCCCGCGATCATCGTGCGGGTGAGCGATGCGGAGCGCTGCCTGCTGGCCCGCAAGCCCGGATGGCCCTCGGGCATGTACTCCGTCCTGGCCGGATTCGTGGAGCCGGGCGAAACTCTGGAGGAAGCGGTGGCCCGCGAGGTGTGTGAGGAGACCGGACTCGCGGTGCGCGACGTGCGCTACCACTCCTCGCAGCCGTGGCCGTTCCCCTCCTCGCTCATGCTGGGCTTCGTGGCCGGCTACGAGGAAGGCCCGCTGCGGGTGGATTCCGGGGAGCTGGAAGACGCGCGCTGGTTCGAGCGGGCCGAGCTGCGTG
>JBHHYZ010000123.1:0-3310 GCA_046757845.1 Gemmatimonadota bacterium | reverse complement strand
CCGAAGCGATCCCCGTGCCCGGACCCGAAGCGACGACGGTGCCCGGCCCCGAGGCGGCGGCTGTCAGACGCGCCGCGGCGGTCAGGTTTGCCGATGGCCCCACCTGAGCCGGTCCGATCGCCGCGGGCGGCGCCATGGCGAAACGCACCACCGTGCCCGGCCGAAGCCGGCGCGGGCTCTCGTACTCCCGCATCGCGCGCACGAGGTTCACGATCTCCCGGCCCGAGAGCCCGTGCTCGTCGAACACCTCGCCCAGGGTCTGGCCGCGGTGCAGGCTGTCGGTGATGACGACCGGTCCCGGCGGCTCCGGCTCCGGGGCCGGCGGCGCCGGCGGCGCCGCATCCGAGCCCCCGAAGACGAGGCGAAGAGCGCCCGCCAGCAGAGCCCCAACGAGCCCCGCAGGCAGGAGACTGCGGCGCCAGGAGCGGCCGGACGGGGCCGGAAGGCTCGCGGATCGCTTCGGGCTCAGACGGATTCCTCTCGCGTTCGCGGGTCGCTGAACTGGCGCGCCAGGGATTCGATGACGCGGTGCGCCACTCTACTCCCCCTCACGGTCGGGGTTCCGGCGGCCGGTGGCAAGATCCCCGGGGGCCGGTCCGGGGTTCCGGCGGCCGGCGGCAAGATCCTCTCCGCGGGCCGCGAGATCCCGGCGAGTGGCCACGAGGTTCCGGCGGCCGACCGCCGGCGGCAAGATTCCCCTCAATCCATCTGCCTCCGAATGAACGTCGGAATCTCCAGGTCCTCGAGCGCGGCCATGGGCGGCATCCACTCGTCGCGCGTCCCGACGCGGTCCGCGGGCGAGAGCGCCAGACTGTCCTGGACCATCGGCAGCGGCCGGGCGAGGGCCGCCGCGCCTTCCCCGGAGGCCACGGGGGTTTCCGCCGCGGTCCCCGAAGCCGTCGCCGCGGTCCCCGAAGCCGTCGCCGCCACCGGAGACACGTCGAGGCCCGAGGGCTCGCCATCGACCAGGCGCAGGCCGGTGAACGCCGAGCCGATCCGGACCGGAGTCCGCTTGAGCGGCGGCGCGGCGGCCTGCCGCACCTCCGCCTCCGCGTCGCCCGTCTCGCCGAAGCCGGTCGCGATCACGGTCACCCTCAGGGTGTTCTCCAGGGCGGGGTCGTGCACGGCGCCGAAGATCATCTCGGCCTCGTCGCCGGCCGCCTCCTGGACGATGGAGTTGATCGCCGTCACCTCCTCGATGGTCATGTCGGGGCCGCCGGTGATGTTCACCAGCACACCGGTCGCGCCGTTGATCGAGACGTTGTCCAGCAGCGGCGAGCAGATGGCCTTCTGGGCCGCCTCCACCGCCCGATCTTCGCCCGTGGACTGGCCGGTCCCCATGAGGGCGGCGCCCCGGTTGGACATGACGGTCCGGACGTCGGCGAAGTCCACGTTCACCTCGCCGGTGACGCTGATCAGGTCGGAGATCCCCTGCGTGGCGTGCAACAGCACTTCGTCCGCCTTCTTCAGCGCATCCCGGAACGTGGTGCCCTTCTCGACCACGGAGAGCAGCCGCTCGTTGGGCACCACGATCATCGTGTCCACGGCCCCGCGCAGCTCGCGCAGTCCCATCTCTGCGTGCCGCATGCGCTTCTTCCCTTCGAAGTGGAAGGGCCGTGAGACGATCGCGATGCACAGGGCGCCCTTCTCCCGCGCGATTCGGCCCACGACCGGTGCCGCTCCGGTGCCCGTGCCGCCGCCCATCCCGGCGGTGACGAACACGAGGTCGGCCCCCCGGACGGCACTCCGTACCTCGTCCTCGCTCTCGGCGATGGCCTGACGCCCGATCTCCGGCCGGGCCCCCGCGCCCAAGCCGCGGGTCAGCTTCTTGCCGATCTGGATCTTGATGTGGGAGTTGGACCGGTGCAGGGCCTGCGCGTCTGTGTTGACGGCGATGAACTCCACGCCATCCAACTTCTCGTCGATCATCCGGTTGACCGCGTTGCCGCCCGCGCCACCGACACCCACCACCTTCATCCGCGCGTTCCGCGCGATCTCGTCATCGAACTCGAAGACCATTTGCTCCTCCACTCCGCCACCGTTGATTCCCGTCGCCACCCCGGCGCGGGACACTAAAAGAAATCCTTCAACCACCTACTCAATCGGCCCGCCAGGCGTCCGGCGCCGGAGAACCGGCCCCGAGGGGCCCGCATGCTGCCGTACAGCGCCAGCCCGACGCTGGTGGAGAACCGGGTCCGCCGCACCGCGTCGGCCATCCCGATCAGACTGCCGCCCGGCTCGCCCAGCCGAACCGGCAGATTGAACACCGAGCGGGCCAGCTCCACGGTGCCCGGCAGGGACACGCCCTCGCCGGTGAGCACCACGCCCGCCCCCAAGCGGTCCAACAGGCCCGCGTCATCCAGCTGCTCGTAGACCAGTCCGAAGATCTCGTCCATCCGCTGCTCGATGATGTGGGCCAGCAGATCCCTCGCGATGTCCCGGGCCGGGCCTCCCGAGGGGCCCGAGAGCTCCAACCGCTCGGCCGCATCCACATCCGCCCGGCGCGCCGCCCCGTGGCGGTCCTTGAGCCGGGCCGCCTCGTCCTCGGGCACGCCCAGGCCCCGGGCGATGTCGCGGGTCACCGTGTTGGCTCCCCAGGGCAGCGATCTCATGTAGCGGACCCGGCGGCCGTGGAACACGACCACATCGGTGTTCGCCGCGCCCATCTCCACCAGCGCCACCTCGGCCTCGCGCTCCGCGTCGCGGAGCACGGCCAGGCTGCTGGCCAGCGGCTCCAGGACCAGCTCGGCCGGGCGATACCCGGCCCGGTCCACGGCGCGGCGCAGATCCCGGCAGGCCGTGGAATCGGCGGTGACCAGGCACACGTCCGACTCCAGGCGGGTGGCCGTCATGCCGATCGGGTCCTCGATGCCGCCTCGTCCATCCACGGCGTACTCCTGGCACAGGGCGTGGATGAGCTCGCGGTCGGGCGGGATGGCCACGGCGCGCCCCACCTCCTCCACCTGCCGGAGGTGCGAGGCGTGCACCTCCGCCCCGGAGACGGCCACCACGCCGCGCGAGCGGGCCACGTGGGCGTGGACGCCCGCCACGCCGACGTAGGCGCGCTCCACCTCGTGGCCGGCCATCAGCTCGGCCGCCTGGATCGACTCCCGGATGGACTCCGTGGTGGCCTCCAGATTGGTCACCGTGGCGCGCGTCATGCCCTCGGTGCGCGCCACTCCGACCCCCAGGATGCGCAGGGGCTCGCCGCCGCCGTTTCGGGCCTCGCGGGCCCGCGCCACGACCGCGCGGGTCTCGTTCACGCCCACGTCCAGGCCCACCAGGAGAGCGCCGCCGGCCATCAGCGGCC
>JBHHYZ010000122.1:0-3368 GCA_046757845.1 Gemmatimonadota bacterium | reverse complement strand
TTAGGCCGCAGCCTCAGCGATCACCGCTGGCTCAGCGCCCGACAGCCGTGGCGCTAGGTGGGCCGTTGCGCGATGCTCCGTTGAGACCTAGTTCCTCTACGACCGCAGCCTGCTCGGCGAGCTCTCCCGCGTCGCGGCCTGCACCCTGACCGCGTTCATCCGCGCCACGGTGGGCGAGCGGGTCTCTCGGTGGGCATTGTCTCCTCGATCCAGACCCACGGCTCCCTCGCCAACTGGCACCGGCATTTGCATATGCTCGTCACCGATGGCGGGTTCCGGCCCGATGGGACGTTCGTCCGCCTGCCGCTGCACGACGTCGCGACCCTCACCGAAGCGTTCCGCCGCGCGGTGCTCAGGCTGTTCGTGCGCCGCGAACTGCTCGATAGCGACACAGCGGCCGGGATGCTCGCCTGGCCGCACTCGGGCTTCCACGTGCACGACGGCGTCTCGGTCCCGGCCGATGACCGCGGCTTCACCGTCCGGCTCGCTCGCTACTGCGCCCGCAAGCCCATCGCGCTCGGCCGCTTGGCGTACCAGGAACACGACAACTCGGTCACCTACCACTCCGACAAGCCGGCCGGGCCGACGGCGGGCGCCGAGACCACGGATGTCCTGGAGTTCCTGGCCCGGGTCGTCAGCCACATTCCGGACAAGGGCCAGGTCCTCCAGCGCTACTATGGCTGGTACGCCTCGCGGGTGCGTGGCAGGCGGCGCAAGGGCCTCGACGCGGACAGCGAACGACCGCTCGTGTGTGTCAAGCCCCTCCCCGAAGCAGTCCACGGAGCCCGGCGACGGTGGGCCGAGTTGCTGCGACGGATCTTCGAGGTGGCGCCCTTGGCGTGTCCCCGCTGCGGCCAGCAAGATGCGCATCATGGCGTTCATCACACACCCGAAGGTCATCGACGCCATCCTCGCTCCCCTCGAGCGGACGGCCCACACCGGGTCCCGTTCCCGCGCTCCCCCCGGGCGCTGGAGGACCACCCCCGCCAGCGCGCCGGCCTAAGCGCACTCTGATCTCCCCGCACGCTCGCGCTCGGGGCCCCTTGGGGTGCCCGGCGGCGCCCCTCACCGCTCCCCAGGCCGGCGCTGACCGAAACCATCGTGTGCATGCCGCTCTCGCAAGCGGTTGGACCGTACCACGGAGCCGTCGGGGACCTCATCCCGCTGGCTGGACAGCTCCGAGGCCGGGCGGCATACTTCCCAGGGACGAAACCAAATTCCTATGCCGTATGCCGGAGCCGCCGGCGTGCATCGGCGCACCACGGCACCCCCTCCCGTGGAGGAACCCGCGAGCCTCATCATCGTGACAAAGATTCCTGGCTTGGAACTCGCGCGGATTGAAAGGTTCCCCACGGGGATCCGACCGGGATGACTGCCGACTTCCGGCCGCCGCGTCACTAGTCCGTTGCGAGTCGAGTCGGGCCCGGAGTATCTTGCGCGTGCAGCCCCAGCCTGCTGCTGTCTGCATGTCGCTCGATGTAGCAGGTATCCGATGAAGGTGACCGCTCGGCTCGTCGGTCTGAGAGAGGAGTTGATGATGTTGCTCGATGCCTCCGCCGCTCGCGCTGGCCGGGCCCAACTCACGGCGGCCTGGACCTTTTTGTTTCTGGCCTTGTTATCCTGCGCTCCCGAATCGGCACCGGATTCGGAAACGTACGTCGGTGAGCCCGCTGAGCTCGGGGGCGGGACCATCCGGACGTACGTGACGGTCGACGCCGATGGTAACCCGGTCGCGATCGGGGCCCGTTTCGATGCGGCTATGGTCGACGATCCGCCGGGCGAGCCGGATGGGAGCGCGCCCTGCTTCGATGTCGACGGGGACGGAACCGCAGATCCGCGCACCGAGTGCTTCATCATGCAGCGACGTGATCTTCCGCTTCCGCGAGCGGCGGCCGAGGCCGCCGCGCCGTTCCAGTGGCTGCAGTTCAACTGGAATATCGAGGGGCCCCCGGCGCCTGCCCCGCCCGCCTACGCGGACCCGCACTTCGACTTCCATTTCTTCGTCGTAGACATAGAGAAGGTGGAAGAGCTCCGTCCCGGAACCTGCGGCTTCCTGTTGGACTGCGAGGCTTACGAGCGCGCCCTGATCCCCGTCCCGGAGAAGTACACGCCTGCCGACTACATTTCGGTGGACCTCGCGGCGGCGGAGGAGGGGGACCATCTTATCGATCCCACCTCACCCGAGCTCGGGGACCCACCGGCGCCGTTCACACGGACGTTCATATACGGTTCGTACGAGGGCCACATCATTTTCTACGAACCGATGATTTCGCTCGCCTATCTGCAGAGTCGGCCGAGCGGCTGCTTCGCGCTCAAGCTTCCCGAGGCCTGGGAGGTCGAAGGCGCGTATCCGACCGAGTACTGCATCCGGTATCTGGCGGACGAGCGCGAATACACGGTCTCGCTGGAGCGCTTCGTTCAGCGAGAGGCCGGGTAACCAAGCGAGCCGGTCCTGGCGAGGGCCCCTCGGCTCACGGGGGCGTGCTCGGACCTTCAGGGGATGTCGTACCCTCAGCGCGGGCCGTGCTCACTCCGGGGCGACGGCCGGGTCGCTCAGCATTTCCTGAAAGGCCTCTCCGGGGGACGCGTCGGAGGGGAATAGACCCGTCAGCCAGTCGTTCCACTGGCCTCTCATCTCCTCCACCGCCGCGGGTTCGAGACCGAACGTCAAGAGGGCGAGATAGAGGAAGTTTTGCGCGCCCATCTAGCTCCTGCCTGAAGGCGGTCCGCCCGCTGTAGCGTTCCCCGGACTTCGCGGTCTCGAGCGCTTCCGCCAGCCCGAGCCCATCGTCTCCCACAAGGACCCCGGCCACGCGTGCTCGCAGGAGCCGAGCACTCCGACCGTCGACACGATCTGATCGCGAGGCGTGCCCGCGTGCCGCTCCAGGTAATGTCGGAGGCTCACGAGGAAGATTGTCCAGCCACGCTTCGTTCCCTCGTAGAACGAGTCCCAGTCCTCCGTGTCGGGGATCCCGGAGCTTAGGAGGCGCAGTACCGTCCTTCGCCCCTCAGTATCGATGGAGTACTCCTCCGGTGGACGAACCGACGGCCGAGTGACCCATCGTGCGGGGAGAAAAATGGGGAGAGAACTCGCTACATTATGCTACACGCAGGGGTGACGGAAGCGACGGAGGACACCCGAAACACCGCGCGAATGCTACATTTCGTCGTCTTTGCCCTCAAACCAGTTCCGATTTGCAAGCAGGAGCTATAGAGCCAGGCAGGACACCGCTGGAGTTGACGTAGTCCGATGTGTGTTCGCGGAGAGTGGAAAGAGCGGCGCAAGCCTGCTCTACATCTTCAGACGAGAACGTCAGCTCCGACACGACATTCTACCTTCATACTTCATACGGCGTGTGCGGCATAAC
>JBHHYZ010000121.1:0-3484 GCA_046757845.1 Gemmatimonadota bacterium | reverse complement strand
ACCGGCGCCGGCGCGCAGGCACAGATCGAGAAGCTCGCGGCGGGTCATCATCGGCACGGTCTCTTGCGCAGGGGATCGGCTCGCGGCCTGCCGGCTGTCGAAGGCAACGTGCCGCCGGGAGCGGTACCGCCGAGGCCGGAGCTCCGTCAGGGAGACGTCATGGGGAAGGCGTCCAGCGAAAGTGCCGGTCGAGCTCGGACGAGTAGCGTGATCCGACCTCATCCCTGTGCGCTTCGAGCCATTGGCTGAACCGGGTGGGCCCGTTGGGCGCCTGCGGCGAGGTCAGCAGGCCGTCCAGCAGGCCGCGCAGCTCGGCCCTCGTCAGAATCACGTCGCGCACCGCCCACCCGATGAGCCGGCCCAGGGCGATCCCGAGCGGGGGCGGCATGTGGACCAGCCTCACGCCGGGTCTGACCTGAGCCGCCACCAGCCTCACGAACTCCTCGAACGTGAACGTCTCCGGACCGATCGCGTCGAGCGTGGCCGACGTCGAGTCTCCAGCGTGCGCGACGGCAATGGCCGCCAGGTCTCCCACGTACACGGGCTGCACCCGATACTCCCCCGAGCCGAAGATCGGAAAGATCGGGGACTTGCGGATCAGCCAGGCGATGTTGTTCACCAGGATGTCCTCTTTCCCGAACACGAGGGTGGGCCGCACGATCGAGTAGGGCACCCCGGAGTCGATCAACGTCCGCTCCTGGAGCGCCTTCCCCCGGTAGTAGGGGAGGGGTGACTCCACGGAAGCGTTCGTGACGCTGATGTGCACGATCCTCTCCACGCCGGCCCGTGCGGCCCGCTCGAACAGGAGCGCCGTGTTGCGGACCGCCTGCGCGAAGGTGGCCCCTCCGTACTCGAACCGTATCCAGTAGGTGTTGTACAGCGTCGAGGCGCCACGCAGGCTGGTCTCGAGCTCATCCGGGCGGTCGAAGTTGTAGGGATATGCCTCTACGGCCGCCCCGAACGGGTTGGGCTTGTCCGGGTGCGTGGTGATGGTTCTCACGGCCTCGCCCGATTCGAGCAGGCGGGCCGCGATGTATCGCCCGATGTAGCCGAGGGCTCCCGTCACCACGTTCATTGAGTGTCCTCAGCAGTTCCGCGCGGCGGTCGGCTCCGGCCGCCTTCTAACGAGCCCTCCGTCTGTTGCTGCGGTACAGATGGGATGGGGCAGTCCAAGCTCTCGCAGCTCATCCCTCCATCGGATCGCGTGGCGTCGTGCGCTCAGTCCCCGGCGATCACCGTCATCTCACCCGCATGCCGAGCTTCGCGTCCCAGCGCAGAGGCGTCGCCGCCTTGGCCAGGGGACTTTCCGGCAGCTGGCCGACGGACACGCCGTAGGGCCAGTCCGGCGGGCAGATGGCGATGAACCGCGCGTAGCCACCGACGCCGCCCTGGAACTTGGGAAACCCGATCTCCACCAGCGCACCGGTCTCGGGCACCTGGTCGAGATGCGCCACGCCTTCCGCCTGCGTGTAGCCGTGGTTGAGGAGCCAGGCCTCCCCCTCGAGCGTCGCCGTCGTGTCCGTGTCGAGCGGTTCATGGCCATGGAACAGGATGTGACGCCGCTCATGCAGGAACTTCAGGGCCGCCAGCGTGACCCCCGGGAACGGCCGCCGCGTGGAGAGCTCGGGGTCGGGCCAGTCCTTGGACCAGTCCGAGCGGACGAACACGACAGATCCTTCGGGGATCCGTCCGTGCGCCGCCTCCCACCGCCGGATGTCCGCGACCGAGAGGTGATAGCCCGGCTCCTTCGCCACCTGGTCCACGATGGAGATGACGACGAGCGGGCGGACCGCGAACGTCGGCGGCAGCTCATCGATGGCGGGGTAATCCGGGTTCCAGTGAGCCGGGGGATCGAGCTGGGTGCCGAGCTGATCGGTGGCCAACGCGTAGCGCGTGGCTTCGAACCCGTCCTTGGCCCAGCTGTACGGGATTCCCGTACCGGGATCCACCGTGGGCCCGAACGTCGAGGGGCCGAATCCCGGCCACACCGGAATCGAGGGCGTGATCGAGTGGGTGAGGTCGATGTACCTGGCGCCCTTCAGCGAATGCTCGTACACGTCCCAGAGCGATAGCGCCGCGTCGCGGGACGAGGGCGGGCACGCCGCGCACGAGAGCGCCGCGACGGCCAGAGTTCCGAATCGCTTCATTTCAACCGCTCCCCGGAGCTAGGGCCTGGCAAACTCCTCGGTGAGGACGACAAAGCCTTGACTGTTGTCCGTGCGCAGATGCACGATGCTCTGATACTCGGGAGAGTCGTACCAGGCCCGCGCCGCTTCCTTGGAAGGGAATCGCAAGACGACTGTCACGCTGGAGGGGTCGCCTTCGAGCGCCTCGCTCTCGTAGTCCGCGACGAGAATCTCGGCGTCGTGGCTGGCCAGTGTAGGGACGACGGCCGGCGGGTACGCCGCATAGGATTCCGAGTTCGTGATCCGATAGTTCGCGACCAGATACGCGGCCATGAGTCCTCCTTGGAGTGCCGAGCTACGAGGTTTGAGCCTTGTCGCACTGACCTTTGGCGCGCGCACAGGGTGCCGGGCGTCCGCGGAACGAGCCCTCGGGCGACGGTGCGGAGACCCCGCAGCTGCGCGATGTCCCCGATCTACCCTCGAACTCGACGCGAGGAGGCTCCGCGCCCAAAGCCCGTCAGCGAGCGGAGCGGGGCGCCCGGACGCCCTGTGCGCCCGCCCCCTCAGCTTGCCGCGGCCAGCCTCTCCACCGCGTCGGCCAGCGCGCGCAGCTTCGGCGCGTCACCGGATCCGCCCGCCTCGCCGCGTAGCTTGGCCGCGAGGCCCGTCAGAGCCTCGCGCCGCTTCGCGCCCGAAGCATGCTCCGCGCCGACCAGCGCCTGGCGCACCGAGGCGATCCGGTCGGCCGAGAGTCCGCCCGAGCGCTCCAGCTGGTCCACGTACGCCCGAGCCAGCGCGAACGTGGCCGGCCACACGAACTTCGGCTGGCCCTGGGTATTGAAGTAGTCGAGCTTCACCGACTTGGCCGCGTCGATCTCGTTCTGCGACAGGAACGGACTCGGCTCGAGCTCGAAGATGTCGAGGCCACGTGCGATCTCCGAGCTCACGATCACACCGTCGTACCAGTAGGCCGACCAGCTCCCGCCCGACTCCATCTTGTCCGGATCTACGGGCCCGCGGTCGTGGAAGGCGATCTCCACCGGGTGGGCCGGATCCGTCCAGTCGAACACCGAGATGCCGCCCTGATACCACGCCTGGACCATCACGTCGCGGCCGGGAATTGGGATCAGGGAGCCGTTGTGCGCGACGCAGTTCTCCAGCGAGGTCTGCGGCGCCGGCAGCTTGTAGTAGCTGTGGAAGCGCATGTCGCGGTCTTCGAGCGTGAAGATCGCGTCGGCGCCCCACTCCCTCGGGTCGCTGGCGCGGCACTTCGGCTGGCCGCCCCCGCCCCACTCGTCGCTGAACAGGACTTTGGTACCGTCGTTGTTGAACGTGGCCGAGTGCCAGTAGGAGAAGTT
>JBHHYZ010000120.1:0-3488 GCA_046757845.1 Gemmatimonadota bacterium | reverse complement strand
TAGCCGCCGTCCCGGTCCCGTCCCACCATCTCCAGGCTCATGCAGAACTGGGGAGTTCCCCGCTCACAGCGGGGGCACTCGCCGCACGCCACTACGTAGTGGAGGCCCACCCGGGTCCCTTCCCGCACTCCGGTGACCCCGGGCCCGAGCTGCTCCACCGTTCCCGCCACCTCGTGTCCCGGGGTGACGGGCAGGTGCGGCACCGGGGATGTGCCGGCCCGGTAGTGCGCATCGGAGTGGCAGATCCCCGCGGCCTCCACCCGGATCAGCGCCTCGTGGGCCCGAAGCTCGGGGACCGGGACCTCCTCCTCCCGCAGCGGTGCGCCGGGCCGGGCGAGACGAACGGCTCTCACGCGCAGCGTCCGTCCGGGCTCACCTCGTCACCCCGCGGGTTGGGAGCCGCCCGGCGGCTTCCCGCCGCCGCCGGCCGGGGTCCCGTTGCCGCCGCCCGCCGGGGTCCCGTTGCCGCTGCCCGCCGGGGCCCCGTCGCCACCGTCCGCCGGAGCGTCGCTGCCGCCGCCGAAGCGGGCGCGCCAGCCACGAGGCACCGTCTGGACGAAATCGCCGTACCTCATGGGCTCTTCCAGCCGGCACGACCACGCGAGGCGGCCGTTCCACACGGTCATGTCGGGACAGCTGTCGCACATGCTCTGGCGTCCATCCGGCAGGACATCGATCGGCTGGATCATCATCACCGACTGGAAATGGAGCCTCCGGAAGGCCCGCAGCGGATTGCGGCCCACCGCCCGCAGATAGGTGGATGCCGTCCGGGCCAGACCCCGGTCGAACGGGGAGAGCATGAGCATGGAGCGGGCGCGCCGAAGCGTGCGGGGGCTGCTGTACGCCAGATACCGTCTCCGGTACAGGTGGTGTGTGGTCTGGGCCAGCTCCATGAATCGCGGGCCTACGTACCCGTAGATGCGGCCGGGGGATCCGACTCGCCCGGTGAGCAGCCATTTGAACGAGTCCGGTGCCTCGGTGCCGTTCAGGTAGGCGCAGGGCGCGAAATCGGGAAACCGCTTTCGGATCGTCTCCAGGATGTCGGTCGAGCGGATGTCGGTCCGCGGCGACTCGGACGTGGCGTAGGGAACGGGCTCGATATCGATCGGTTTCCCTCCCACATAGTATTCGAACGCCCCCGACGTCATGGCGGCCCGGAACGCGATGAACACCAGAACGTGCACGATGTCGATGTGCTGCGTCCCCCATTCCAGGATGTCGGGAACGTACTCCAGCGTATCCTCGTACACGGTCGAATTGAACGCGCACGACAGGTTCCCCACATCCGCGACCATGCGGGCGAACTGAAGGCGCAGCTCGTTCAACTCGATTTCGCTCTTGCCTCTCCAGTGCGGCCGGCGCTGCTTGCTGTCGATGTGGATGGTGAGCCCCTTGAGCCCGGCACGTTTCAGCTCTACGAGGAGCTCGCGCTGGAGCGCGAGCCCGTTCGTGTTGAGGATGGGCTTGAATCCGCGCTCGGAGATCATGGCCACGATGTCCACGACCTGAGGGTGCGTGAGAGGGTCTCCCCCGGCCACCGAGATCCCATCGCTGGTGCGGAATCGGGCGAACACGTCCAGGTCCTGCCCCACCTGCTCGAGCGACTTGTGCCCCTTGGGATCGTTCGTTCGGTAGCAGCCCTCGCAGTACAGGTTGCAGGCCGCCGTGGGCTCCAGCCAGGAGATGGCGTTGTCCGGTAGACTCCAGGGAAGCCGATACAGCGTTCGATGGTCGAGTTGTGCGGTCATGGGTGAGCACTCCGGGTCTGAGATGGGCGGATGGCGGTCCGCGGCGCCAGGGGCCCCGGACAACGATTCTTACTCGGATTCTCGCTATTGATCAGGGAGACGCGGCAGCGGGACGTCGCGGGTGTGGATGCCCCGCAGCCTTCGGTGTGGCCGGGGTGCCGCTGCCGGTGATTCACGCGGACGCCAAGCTAGCACCGGTGCGTATGACCGGCAAACGAGCGGCTCGCGACGGAACCGGGCTCACATCGGGCCCGTTCTGGTAGGGAACGCCTCGGCGCCTCATCCGCGCCGGCAGGGAACGCGGCGCGCGTTCCCGTTGGAGGCCCCGCTCGGGGAACCTCCGCAGACGCCGAGACAGGGTCAGAAGCACGGAGGTCAGCCATGGTGTCTCTGTCTATGTTGCGACGCCCGGTGTTCGGCGCCTTTCTGGCGTTGGCATCCGCGGCGTCGCTCTTACCGACGTCGCTCGCTTCGCAGGCGGCCTGTCAGGCCGACAGTCCGGCCACCGACCCCGCCCGGGCGGAGTCGATGTACCAGAAGGCCAAGTCGCTGATGGCGAAGCAGAGCGGTTGGGAGGGGGCCGCATTTCGCTTCGAGCGTTCCGCCCGGCTGCGGCCGTGGTGCGATCCTGAGGTGTTCGATTCGTTCATGCTGGCGGCGCGGCTGTACGATCACTTGAACAAGTTCGAGGCGGCGCGGATGGACTTCGAGGCAGCCGCCGAGAACGCGCGCCGGAACGGGCGAATCATGGACGCCGCCACCGCGTACCTCGATGCCGCTCTCGCGGCGGTCCAGGCGGACTACCAGGAAGGGGCCGTAGAGGCCGTTCGCAACGCCGAGGCGCTGGCCCAGTCACCGGGGCTCAGCGAGGCTGACCGTACCGCGATCATGAACCGCATCTCGATATTGCGGGGAAAGGGCGAAGATACGCCCCAGCCCAGAAGGTAGCCTCCGCCGGCCGAGCCTTCCGCCTAGCCGCTCCATCTCGGCCCGTGGCCGTCGGATGGCGCGGAAGTTGCACTCCACCTCCATGAGGGAGTCTGCCGGAGCTCCCTGTCCTGTCGAGTGCCGTTCCCATAAGGTGCGGCTTCACTCCTGACCTGGAGGCCGGTGACGCTTTGGGCCAAGTGAGACAGCGGAGAGCCATGATTCGGGGGGCGGTGGCGGAGAGAGATCCGATCACGCTGGCGATCGGCGTCTTGCTCGGCTTCGTGCCTTTGCTGGTCGTCGTCCCGTACTGGTTCGCGACGAATCCTGATGTGGCCAGCGCCGCCGCGGCCAGGGGCTACAATGCCTCGGCTGCCTATCTCATGACGCTGCTGTGGGCGGCTCTGAGCATGGGCGGCATCGCGCTTCTCCCTAGCCTTCGCGGGTCTCGAATGGTGCGCGCGCCTGCCGTGGCCCGAATACACCGGAGCGAGTGGCGCGTCCCCTGGAAAGAGATCTTCGTCATCCTGTCCGCCATCACAGTTGTGTATTTCCCCCTGTTTCTAGCTCGAAGCGGCCCGTTCGTCGAAGACGGGTTCTTCCTCAGCATGGTCCAGCGGATGCAGGGCGGCCAGAAGCCCTTTGTCGATTTCGAACTGTTGTATGGGCCGGCGATGATCTATCCGGCGCACCTGTGGAGCCGGTTGTTCGGTTTTTCGCTCCGATCGTATTACGCCTATCTTGTGCTTCTGGAGACTCTCTCCTTCTCGGCCCTGTGGCTGGTGCTCCGCCACTATCTGCCCAATCCGAGGG
>JBHHYZ010000119.1:0-3731 GCA_046757845.1 Gemmatimonadota bacterium | reverse complement strand
ATCTCTTTGTGCGGACGCATGGGAACTTCCGGGCTCCAGCTCTTTCCCCCATCAGCCGAGCTGGCAAAGAGCACGCAGCAGAGTTGGTCGAGAACCTGCCAGACTCCGAGGAGGAGCCCTCCGCCAGTGATCGCCAGCTGGGGCTCCTCCTCGAGCTGGCCCGCCGGATTGGAGGCTGGGTCGTTTCCCGTGGTGAGGCTGGGGTCGACGAGTACGGGGACGGAAGCCGTCTTCCCCCCCGCAGCCGCGGAGATCATCGCTTCCCCTGCCCCGATCCCGTCTACCTGGGCCGAGCCGGATTCGCCTGGGTTGACCCGGGCCACCGTCGCGTTCGACGTGGCCCAGGAGAAGCTGACTTGCACAGGCCGGCCCGAGGCATCCACCGCTTTCGCCTCGACCCCCACCGAGGTCCCGGTGAACAGAGCCACTCCGGAAGGGGTGATCGAGATCGTCGCGATCGCGGCCGCCGGAGGCTTTGGCCCGGTCGGCGAGGGGCTCGGCCCCGACGCGTCGCCTCCGCACGCGAGAAGCAGCGACGCGAGAGCCGTGGTGCTAAGCCTGTTTGGCCACGGACCTACATCTGTTCCGATCATATGGTGCTCTCCGGACGGCCGCTCAGCCACATGAAGACTCGTCAGCGGGAGATCCTCCGTTTCGCGGTCGGCCTTGCGGTCTTGTCGTTGAAGAAGCGCCGACTGAAGTCCTCACACTTCTGCTGCTGCTTCTTCTTGACTCTACTGGTCCTCATCCCGGTGTCTCCGCCGCCGCGACCGCCAATACGACCGCGGACAGGTGGACTCGCCGACCGTTGCGAAGGCTGTTGAGCCGCTTGAT
This sequence comes from Gemmatimonadota bacterium, assembly GCA_046757845.1. Lineage (GTDB taxonomy): Bacteria > Gemmatimonadota > Gemmatimonadetes > Palauibacterales > Palauibacteraceae > JBHHYZ01. Next base: position 2,897 of record JBHHYZ010000119.1, on the reverse strand, counting down.
TCTCTCCTGGTTGCCGGTGTGCTATCTTGAACGAGCAGAATAAGCTGCCTACGCAGCTTAGTGGGCGGGCGTGATCCTCCCGTTGCCGGAACGTTACCTGGCAGGCGACGGGCGGCACGCCGGAGGCCAACCCGCATGATTCACCTACGCACGCTGGGCACGCTGGATCTCCGAAGCGACGACGGGGTGCGACTCGGCTCGGTCCTCGCCCAACCGAAGCGCACCGTGCTCCTGGCCTACTTGACGACCGCCCGTCCCCGAGGCTTTCACCGACGCGACTCCCTCCTGGCAGTCTTCTGGCCGGAACTGGATGAAGAGCACGCCAGACTGAACCTGAGGACATCGCTTCATTTCCTGCGCTGCTCACTCGGCTCCGACTCGATTACGGGGACGAGAGGCGGTGAGCTGGGGATCGCCGAGGGCGCTCTGTCGTGCGACGCGGTGGATTTCGAAGTTGCTCTCGACGCCGGGCGGTTGGAGGAAGGACTCGAGCTGTACGGAGGCGAGTTCCTGAAGGGGCTCCACGGCGACGGTTCGGTCGAGCTCGAGCGCTGGATGGAGGACGAGCGGGCTCATCTGAGACGGCGTGCCGTGGAAGCCGCGCTGGCCATGTCGAGCAGGCAGGAAGCGGAAGGTGAGCTCCGGGATGCGCGGCGCTGGATCCGGCGAGCTGCGGCCTGGACGCCGTACGACGAGGGGATCCACCGGCGTTTCCTGGAGCTGCTCGACCGGAGCGGGGATCGAGGGCGCGCGCTGCGGGAGCACGAGGCTTTCGCCAGCCGCCTGGAGCAGGAGCTGGGGGTGGTGCCATCACCGGAGACGGAGGCGTTGGTCGCCGCCATCCGGGAGCGGAGTGAGTCCAACAACACGACGGAGATGGTACCCCCAATTGTCGCTTCGGGCGCCCCAGAAGCACCGGTAGAGCTGTTATCGCACACGGCCACCGCGAGAACCGACGGCGCAAGGCGAACATCGCTTCCCCGGCGCAGACGGCCCCTGCTCGCCGGAGCTGTCGTGATGGCGCTCAGCCTCGCAGTCTTCAGCCTCGCAGTCTTCAGCCGACGAGGCCCTTCCGCGGTCGAACCGGAGCGTAGCCGCGTTCTCGTTACGGTCCTTGAGAACGAGACGGGAGATGCCGAGCTCGAGCCGGTGGGGCGAATGGCGGCGGACTGGATCGCCCGGGCGCTCGCCGAGACAGGGCTTCTCAGGGTCGTGACTCCGCCCACGGCGTTTCGGATCTCAGAGATCGCCCGGAAGAGCGCGGCTTCCGGGACGACCGAAGACCGCGCCCGCGCCGCCGCGATCGAAGCTGCCGGCGGGACGGTCGTGTGGGGCAGCGTTTACCTGCGGGGCGACTCCCTTCTGTTCGCGGCCCAAGTCTCCAAGGCCCCAGAGGGCGAACTGCTCGCCTCGCTCGAGCCGGTCACGGCCCCTCGAAAGGACCCGCTGCCGGGAGTGGAGGAGCTCGGCCGCAGGGTGACCGGGACCCTGGCGATGCTCGTGGACGAGCGGCTCCGACGCTGGTCACGGTACTCGGGCAGCCCGCCGAGCTACGAGGCCTACCGGGAGTTCGTCTTGGGCTTGGAGCGGTGGACGCACCAGGGTGAAAACCCTTCGAGCAGCGATCTCTACGCTTCCGCGTACCGCCACTACCGGCGGGCCGCCGAGCTCGACTCCACGTTCGTTCTTCCCTTGCTCTGGGCACTGTTCGTCGTCCCCGGGCCCGAGGCGGCCGACTCGCTGCTGGAGCGGCTTGTCCCGCTGCGGTCCTCCATGCGCCCCCTGGACCGGGCGCTCCTCGACTACCATCTGGCTGGGGGTGGCCTCGGCGGCCGGCGAGACGTCCAGGCGTGGTACACGGCGGCCCAGCGTCTTGTCGAGCTCGCCCCGGAGTCCATTTTTCTGGAAATGGCCGCCAACGCCGCCTGGGTCATGGGACGTCCGGAAGAAACGATCGAACTCCTCAGCCGGGTGGATCGCGAGCAAGGTTGGCTCCGGGGATGGGAACTGCATTGGTGGTGGCTGGCCCTGGCGCATCTGTACCAGGGAGAGGGGGAGAAGGCCCTGGCCGCGCTGCGGCAAGGGCGCCGGCGACTCCCGCAGAATCGGAGGCTGATAAATCGAGAGGCATTTGTTCTCGCGCATCTCGGTCGGGCTGAAGAGGCGCAGGCTCGGCTCGACGAGGTGTTCGCGGGGCCGACCCGCGGTCTGATGACCAGGGTCGCGTCAACCGCCGGTGAGCTCCGGTTTCACGGCTTCGCGGCGCAGGCGGACGAGGCCATCCGACGGGTCCTGGCCCGCTACGAGGCGGTACCGCTCGAGGAGGCCACGGTGGACGATCTATTGAGGCTGGCCGAGTGGTGGGCGAGGGCGGGGAACGGAACTCGAGCCGGGAACGCGCTTGACGAGGCGGCGAAGCGTGGTTTCGGCCACGTCCCGCAGGTCCTCGCGAGCCACGGCGTAGTGGCCTACCTCTTGGGTGATGAAGAGGAAGCTCGGCGCGATCTCGCAGGCCTCGCTGCCATCGAGACGGTCCGGCACTCGGGGAGCTTGAACATCGGCGCCCCGGTCAACTTCTTGGCGCGGGCCGACATAGCCGCCCAACTGGGCGAGAGGGAAGAAGCGCTTTCGTACCTCCGCCGCGCCGTGGCCGAGGCGCAGACCCGGTTCCGCTTTTGGCACTCCGTAGTCCCCGAGCCGCTGTGGCACACCCCCGAGGTCCGCGAGCTGAGCTGTCCCTCCGAGGCGGGCCCGTTTCTCTGCGACCCGGGCGGGTAGCCAGCCTCTGAACCCCGCTCGGACGCCGGGCAGCTCCTCCGCATTCACTCCCGGCGCTTCACCCACACCCCGTCGTGCAGCACTGCCTCGAGCGCCCGGAAGCTCGCCGCCGTCTCCAG
>JBHHYZ010000118.1:0-3737 GCA_046757845.1 Gemmatimonadota bacterium | reverse complement strand
CGAATCCGCCCGGGTCCGGGAAGCCGAATCCGCCCGGGTCCGGGAAGCCGAATCCGCCCGGGTCCGGGAAGCCGAATCCACCCGGGCCGGAGAAGCCGGGTCCGCCCGCGTCAGGATCTCCCGGAGCCGCTCGGCCAGCGCACGTCGGAGATCCTCCTCGCCCGCGATCTTTCCCCGCTCCACGGCGCGCTCCAGCTCGTCCACCAGCTCCGCGGTGGCGTCGACGCCGAAATCGGCCTCCAGCAGCAGGCGCTCGAGCCGCCCGATCGTCTCCTCGTCGATCCCGCCCCGGACGATCGTGTTCACATCCATGAGCGCGAAGTCCACGATCTTCCGCCACAGGGATCGCCTGGGCCGTCCCACGCTCAACTCGAGCTTCGCTTCGCTCACGTGCGCCTCATCCCGTCTGTCGGGTTCTCGATCTCGATCTCCACCTGGCCGCCGTCGCGGAGCATCCGGCCGTCCCGGAGCATCCGGCCGGAGCGGATCACCTCACCGGGGTGGCCCATCTCACCGCAGCCCGATCCGCCGCCGCCAGGCCCATTCCCCACACAACAGAAGCGCCGAGACGGCGAACGGCCAGACCGGCCGCGGGCCGCGGCTCGACCGCTTCGAGCCGGGGCGGGTGGAGCCCGGCAGGGCCAATGGCGACGCCACGGGTCGGGGCAGCTCTTCGCGCGGATCCAGCCGCGCCAGCAGCGGACGCTCCAGGGTGAACGGCCCGTCCGGGTCTCGCCCGCGCGCCACCAGCGTCACGAGCGCGCGCGAGGCCGCGGGACCCCACACCTCCGGAGCCGGCGTCTCCCACCGCCCCGACCACAAGGTATCGCGCACGGCGTCGAGCACCGCCAGCCGCAGGTCCCGTACCCCCGGCGCGACCCGCCAGCGAACCGGCGCTCCCGGCTCCGGAATCCCGGCCAGCGCCACGGGGCGCGGCGAAAAGTCCTCCATCAGCCAGCCCACAAGCCCGCCGACCAGGCTCTCGTACACGCGCCGAGGGGTGCCTTCGCGAAACGCCCAGCGCCAGTACCCCGAGCCCGGCGCCACGACCCAGCGTCGCCGTCCCCGTCGTCCGACCACGAGCAGAGGACGCGCCTCGCCCCGGCGGGCGCGTCGCCCGAACACGAGCGTCCAGCGGCTCTCTCCCGTGAGTCGGTACACCCGGTCCAGGGGCGGCAGATCCTCGAACGAAAGGCCCGACAGGAGCCGGGCCGCCGGCCCCGCCGGCACGGGATCGACCGGATACCACTCTCCGTCCAGCACCTCCCCCGCCACCACGGAGGTGCCGGGAACCGGACCCGGGGTCCGGGGGAACAGCAACCGCCGCCCGTGCGCCGCGGCGATCCGCGCGAGCCACGGCTCCATTCGCCCGAAATCGGCCTGCAGGACCAGCAGGCCCGCCGCGCGGGCCGCGCGGCCCACTTCCACGGCATCGGCGGTCCGCCCGACCCCTTCGCCCATCTCCAGGTAGCGGTCGGGGCCCACGCGCAGAAACCCCCGCGCGCCCCCCAACACCGTCCGTTGCAGGGCCGGGAGCAGGAAGCGGAGCTCCCAGTCGGGAGAGCTGGAGATCGCGACGGCGCCGGTCGATTGGCGCGTCACCTCCATCCACACGTCCCGGCGATCCGCCGCGCCGAACGGGTCCGGCGGCGAGAGCGCCACCTGGTAGCGGCGCCACTCCGAAGCGCTGGGACCGCCAGCCGGAGCCGGGGGCCGCGGGAGAAACCCGAGCTGCGCGCGCACGAAGCGACCCGGCGCGGGCCGCCCGACCGTCACCCTGGCCACCACCTCGCCGTCCCGCCGCAATTCCACGCGCACGCTGTCCGTCCCCGGCGTCCCGGGCTCGCCGCCTCCCGCGGCGTCGTCCGCCGCGGAGGTGCCGGGGCCCGCGGAGCCGCCCGCCACCAGCTCCACCGCCACCCGGGCCGTGTCGCCGGCCGGGATGCGCTCGGGCGCCACGACATCGCGCACGGCCACCCGCGCCAGGCGCCGCCCGATTCGCCGCTCGCGCACGGCCAGGCCCAGCCCACGGGCCGTGCGTACCGCTTCGTCACGGTCGTCCCACTCCCCGTCGGTCAGCACCCACACCGTATCCGCCCCGGCCAGCCGGGCCGCCTGGAGGGCCGGTGCCAGCCGGCTCCGAGCCGCCGAAGGCCCCAGCCGCCGCGCCGAGTCCAGGGTGAGCGCCAGCGGAGCCTCGCCGAACAGAAGCACGCGGGTGTGCTCGGAGCGGAGGAGCGGCGCAAGGGCCGGTCCGGGCGTCCCCGCGGCTCCGGGCGTCCCCGCGGCTCCGGGCGCCCCCGTCAGCAGCGCCAGCGCCGAATCCCACCGCGTCACGGAGGAGCCCACCGCCACCGGAAGACTCATGCTGCGCGAGGCATCCAGCAGGACGAGCGAACGTACCTTCCCGGGTGCATCGGTATGGCGAAGCGGCGGAAGCAGCAAACCGATCAGAAGCAGGAACAGCGCGGAACCGCGCAGAAGGGCCGGCGGCCACCTGCCCGGGACCGGCTCCTCACGCCGGCCGTACGCCCACCAGGCCAGGAAGACGGCGATGAGAAGGGCGACCGCGATCCGGATGGCGGACGCCATCGACGCGACGAAGCCCTCCCCGCTTCAGTCGTCCGTACGGCGACCGCGCCGGGTACCGGCGCCCTTCGCCATCCGGTCCGCCGAGCCGGCCAACCGTCCGAACAACGCCACGGCCGCATCGCGCTCCAGACGGAACCGCGGGAGCAGCTCCGGCGAAACCGGATCGGCCCGCGGCAGGTTCAGCCGGGCCGCGTTCACCTGCCGGCCATCGCGCAGGAACTCGTAGTGCAGGTGCGGCGCCGTGGCCAGGCCGGTGGACCCCACGTACCCGATGGTCTGGCCCTGGGCCACCCGGACCCCGCGACGGATCCCGCGGGCCAGTCCCCTCAAGTGGGCGTATCTGGTTCGCAGGCGGTTGATGTGCCGGATCTCGACCATGATCCCGTACCCTCCCCAGCGGCCCGCCCGCGTCACCACGCCGTCCCCGGTGGCCCGCACGGGAGTGCCGGGCCGCGCGCCGTAGTCGGTGCCGAGATGCGGCCGGCGCCGGTGCAGGATGGGATGATAGCGCCGGTAGCTGAAGCGGCTGGTCACCCGACCGAAGTCCAGCGGGGCCCTCAGGAACTGGCTCCGCAGGGCCTGGCCTTCCCGGTCGAAGTACTCGATCGGACCGTCGGGCCGGGGCCGGAACCGGATGGCCGAGAGCGTCTTACCGGCGTTGTCGAACTCGGCCGCCAGCACGCGCGCGGAGCGCACCGTCCCGTCCGGCCGCACTTCGCGGGCAATGGCTACCCGGTAGGAATCGCCCGTGCGAATGTCGCGGTAGAAGTCGATCTGCCACGCGAACACCTGGGACAGGGCGTAGACGACCTCGTTGCGCTCGCCCGGCGCCAGCCGATCCACGTCGCCGCTCAACTCGGCATCGTACAGATTCGACGTCACGGTGCCGGCCAGCAGGATCGTGTCCCCGACCACCGGGACGGAGTCCAGCCTCGCCTTCCAGCGGCCGTCGGGCAGCGGAAACAGGGAGAGGGTGCGGTCGGCATCGAGCTGCAGGCTGATCCGCTCGGGCCGCGGTGCCGCTCGCGCCCCGCCCGGACCCCAGGCGCCGAGCGCATCCAGCCCCGAGCCGCCGAGCTCGCCCGGGCCCGAGGCGATCCCCGTGCCCGGAGCCGAAGCGATCCCCGTGCCCGGACCCGAAGCGA
>JBHHYZ010000117.1:0-3797 GCA_046757845.1 Gemmatimonadota bacterium | reverse complement strand
CAGACCAATCCGGAGCGGCAGTTCCACAAGCAGGTGGCGTTCACGGACTTCTACCACGGCGGGCCCAACGGCGACCGGCCGGCCGGGCCCTGGGGGATGATCCAGAGCCTGCAGGTGCCGCCACCCGACTTCATCAAGACGGCCCCGTTTCCCGTCAACCTGATCGGCCCTCGGACGTATCATTACAACATCTTCCTCATGTGCATCGCCGAGGACGTGCCGCAGTTCGACAATCGGGTCACGCTTCATCCGACCCGGCGCGACCGATACGGACAGCCCATCGCCCAGGTGCGCTACACGCATCACCCGGACGATCTGGAGCGGCGGCGCGCGCTGTATCGCCAGGCGAAACGGCTCGTACGGAAGGCGGGCGCCTGGGCCTGGGTGCAGATGCCGGTCAGCACGTTCTCGCACGCATCGGGGACCTGCCGCGCGGGCACCGATCCCACCCAATCGGTTCTGGATCCACATTGCCGCTTCTTCGGGCTCCCCAACCTGTTCGTGGTCGATGCGGGCTTCATGCCGACGGTGGGGGCGGTGAATCCGAGTCTCACGATCGCCGCCAACGGGTTGCGGGTGGGACAACGAATCGCGGACCGGTGGGACGAGGTCACCGGTCCAAGCCGAGACTGAGCCGGAGGCGGAGCGGAAGGTGAACCGGATCCGAATCTGCATCCTGGGCTGCGGATCGATCGCTCGAACTCACTCTCGCGTACTTCGTTCCGTTCGTTCCGGAGTCTCGCTGCTGTTCGCCAGCCGCTCGCCCGAGAAGGCCGAAGCGTACCGCCGGCGGTTCCGGGGAGCGCGGGCCTTCGGCAGCTACGAGGAAGCATGCGCCTCGCACGAGGTGGATGCCGTCGTCATCTGCACCCCCCACTCGTTCCACCTGGAGCACGCCCGGCTGGCCGCGGCCCACGGCAAGCACATGCTGATCGAGAAGCCCGCCGCGATCAGCCTGGAGGAGCTGTCCGAGATGGAGCGGCTGGTGGACCGGACCGGCGTCACCTGCATGGTGGCCGAGAATTACCACTTCAAGCCACTCGTCCGGGCGCTCCGCCGGCATCTGGAGGCCGGGGACGTGGGCGAGCCGCTGTACATCGAGCTCAATCGAACGGGCCTGGCCCACCCGGGCGGTTGGCGGACCGATGCGGAGATGATGGGGGGCGGCGCGCTGGTGGACGGCGGCGTCCACTGGGTGAACCTGATGCTGGCCCTGGGAGGGCGGGCTCGGCAGGTCCTGGCAGCCCGGCCCGAGACGTCCTCGGCGCGGCGCGCGCCGCTGGAGGACGGCCTCGAGGTACTGATCAAGTTCGAGAGCGGCGCCGTGGGCAAGCTGCTGCACGCCTGGAACGCCCGGAACCGGATCGGAGGTCTGTCGACGTCCCGGATCTACGGCACACTCGGAAACATTATTTTCGAGAGCAACGGGCTGTGGGCGCTCGTGCTGGGGCGCCGTAGACGGCTGCGCGTCCCGGGGTTGCGGGACCTGATGGGCTACCGGGGGATGATGAAGGAGTTTCTCGCCTGCCTGCGGGAGGGACGGGAGTCCACGATGCCGCTAACCCGAGCGCGCCGGGATCTGGAGGTCGTATTCGCGGCCTATCGGTCGCTGTCCTCCGGGCGGTTCGAGCCGACGGCTCCGTGACTGGCCTCGGGAGGGCCTCCCGCCGCAGCGGCGGCCCCCTGCCGACTCGGTCGCAAGCGGGCGGAAGCTGCCGCTCTACCGGTCCAATTGCAGCAAACGGTCCCCCAGATCTCCATACGGCGCGAAGAGATACGTTCTGCCGACCTTTCGTCTTTCCAACAGACCCTTCTCCTCGAGGCCGAGAAGGTCTGTCCGAGCGGTCTGATAGACTACGTTGTGGCTGGTCCTGTGCGACCGGATAGTGTACCGGGCGTCGGGATGCTTGAGAGCGTGGCTGAGCACCGCTAGCTGTCGGTGGTTCAGTTGAGCCGATCTCCGGATCAGCCGCTCGACACGCTGAACCTCTTCGATCTTCTTCCTCAGGTACCGGTGCAGCTCGTCGATCGCCCGGTCAATTACCTGCAACTGGTAGAGGACGAAATAGGTCAGATCGTTCTCGTCCGTCTCGGTATACAGGTATGACCGAGCGTACTTGCTTGGAGCCGCCCGTAGGATTCTCGAGATCGAAATGTACTCCGCAAGCCAATACCCGCGCGAAAGCATCGACCAGTAGAACAGCGCCCGAGCCGTGCGTCCGTTGCCGTCCACAAACGGATGGTCGTACCCAAGCCAGAAGTGCAGGATGATGGCCCGCACGACCGGATGGACGAACTCCCCCTCGGACATGTCATTCGCGAAGTCGCACATCAGCGCGACTCGGCTCTCGAGATCCTCAGCCCGCGGTGGACGGTGGAGTACCTGTCCCGTCAGGGTGTCGGAGACGACGATGTCGTCCGATCCAGTCCGAAATCGACCCGCCGCTTTCGGGCCGTCCAGCGTGTCCCGCGTGACGATCTCTTGGAGCTCGAGGATCAGTTCGCGGGTCAGCGGCTGATCGGAGAGCTCGCGCACATGGCGCATGGCCTGGAAGTTGTTGAGAATCATCTGCTCGCTCCGATCCAGGGGCCGTCGTCCCGTTCGGAGCATTTCCTTGGCCTGCTCGACCGTCGTCGAAGCGCCCTCCAGCTGGCTGGAGGTAATAGCCTCCTGGATCAACGAGTTGATGATGTATCGGTCGCGCGTCTCCGGGTTTGTAACCTGTTCGCTGATCTCGATTCGCCCACTCGCGTCCCGATCCACTCTGTGAACGAGGCGCAGGACCCCGTCGGCCATGGCATACCAGAATGGCCGCCCTTCGGTATCCCGCAGTGAGATTTCCTTCGCAAGCTGGCGGCGGCTGTACTTGAGCCCGAACCACCATTGACGATGCGTGAGGTTCCTCGGCGGCTCGAGATGTATGAGCGTGGCCCAGTGGTGGTACTTGCGGTCAGCCTCAGGCCCCGACCCTTTGCCCAGGATCCCGCTGACGGCATTCATGACGTCGCTGTCTTCGAACAGCTCATCCAGGGTTGGGGGTTTGGGAGGTAGCTTGACCATGCGCAGCATCCTTCGTCTACCAGTTATCTACTAATTGTCGTAGAAATAGTATATACGCTCACGAAGGACCGGTCAACAGGCGAGCGGCGTTCCGAGAGAACGGGGTGAGGCACAGAACAAGTCCGAGCCCATACTAATCTACTACTAAATCGGCGCAAACTAGTAGACCGCGTTCCGCAGGCTCGATCCGCCATCTGCGGCTTCAAGTACTTGGGGGGGCGTCGGTCCCGCTCGAGCGAGACCACTCGAAGGCGCCGGTCCTCATCGATCGGGTGGGGCGAACCATACGGTTCGAGGCCCGGCATCGGGCTTGCAAGTGGGTTGGGACCGTCGGTTCGGCGGTGCGCAGGGGGAGAAGAACCGCCCCGATGTCTCCCCGCGCTGACCACATGAGTCTATACGCCCGGAGGGATTCGAACCCCCAGCCTCCTGATCCGTAGTCAGGTGCTCTATCCAGTTGAGCTACGGGCGCACGCGCGCAGCGCGCAGAGGCGCTCCGGCGCGGACCGCCGGGAGCCGGGGCGGGACGCCGCTCGCTCGTCCCGCCGCCGTCATGCCCAGGAGAGGATTCGAACCTCCACGCCCTAGACGGGCACTAGCCCCTCAAGCTAGCGCGTCTGCCAGTTCCGCCACCTGGGCAGGTGACCGCTCGCCCCGCCGGCGCGGGGCCGGGGAGCCGAGAATGCTCGGGGGGGGAGTCGAACCCCCACGGGAGTTTAATCCCACAGGATCCTGA
>JBHHYZ010000116.1:0-3813 GCA_046757845.1 Gemmatimonadota bacterium | reverse complement strand
CCTCCGCCCCGATTGCGGTGACTTCCACCACGAGGGTGCCCGCCTGGTTGATCGAACCTCCAATCACCTCATCGCCCGGGGCCTTCTCCGTGGGGATCGGCTCACCGGTGACGATCGACTCGTCCACGATGGACCGCCCGTCGAGCACGCGCCCATCCAACGGAACGCTCTCTCCGGGCTTGATACGAATCCGCTCACCGAGCTGAATCTCGTCGACCGGGACCTCGGTCTCTTCACCGTCCTCGATCCGCCGAGCCGTGTCGGGCCGAAGATCCAGAAGCTTCCTGACCGCCTCCTGGCTCCGGGCCTGCACCTTCGTGGCCGCCCACCCGGAGAGGAGGTGGTAGGTCATCAGAAAGATCGCGGCCGCGAAGAAATGGAAGGCGGGGAAGCCGGGGACAAAGAGCCCGAGGATGCCCGCCGCGAAGCCGCCCGCAGCCCCGAAGAAGAGCAGCACGTGCTGGTTGAAGATGCGGCGCCGCAGCCCGGCCAGCGCCATGCGCACGATATGCCGGCCAACCCAGAAGAGCACCCAGGCGGCTAGAGCGCCTGCCGCATTGGCACTCCACGGGGACAACGCGAGACCGAGCCACATGGCAACCATCGCGCTGGAGACGGCTCCGCTCGCCACTCCGGCCCGGATCAATTGCCGTCGCTTCCCCGCCAGCTCCTCCGCCTGCTGGGCGTACGCCTTCGCCTTGTCCGGATCCCGGATCGTGTAGCCCACGTCTCTCAGGGTCTTCTCGATGGTGGCCGCATCCACGAGCGTCTCGTCGTACTCGACCAGCGCCTCTTCGTGGGCGAGACTCACGGAGACCTTACGGACACCCTCCGTCCGTTTGTACGCACGCTCGATGCTCTGCGAGCAGAACGAGCAGTGCATCCCACCGATCTTGAGCTGGAGTCTGGCCATGGGATCTCCGGAGTCCGAAACGCACACCTTATGAGCATAATCTAGACATTAGACCTTACTCTAATGTCAACCCTTCTTCAGCCGACCCCGTTTACGCTCTCTGACGGCCGGCAACCTGTGGCTTGTGGGAGGAACAAGATTTGAGTAGACTTTAAGGTTTCCGGTGTGGAACGCCATCGCTCACTTCAGGGGGAGTGGGCGGAGCCTTATGACGTACGAGAGAGGAAACGCAGACGATGGAAACGAGCACACAGGAATACGCTATCCGGAAGACGGTGAACCTCCCCTTCGAAGAAGCCGATGCCCGCGTCCGTGAGGCACTCTCGGCGGAGGGGTTCGGGGTATTGACGGAAATCGACGTGAAGGAAACTTTGAAGAAGAAGCTCGACGTGGAGTTCCGGCCCTACCGAATCCTGGGCGCCTGTAACCCACCCCTCGCCCACCGCGCCCTCTCGGCGGAGGCAGACATCGGGCTGCTCCTGCCGTGTAACGTCATCGTATATGAGAGCGATGAAGCGGGGTCCTCCGTAGTCGCCGCCATCGATCCCGTCGTTCAGCTCGGCGCGACGGGGAAGAGCGAGCTGGAGGAGGTGGCCCGGGAGGTGAAGGAACGGCTGGAGCGAGTCCTGGCGGCTCTCTGAACCAAACTCTGAACCGGGGCCGCTAGCCCGCGCAGCAGGAAAGCCGCTCGACCTCTTTGGCGAACGTCTGGGCAGCCAGTTTCAACCCCTCCACTTCCGTCAGGTACGGGAAGAGAGTGTCGGCCACCTCATCGGTACTGAGGCCCATCTTCACGGCCAGGACCCCGGTCTGAATCACCTCGCCCGCGGCCGGCGCCAACGCGTGAACGCCTAGAATGCGTCCATCCGACTTCCGGGCGACGATCTTGATGAAGCCCCGAAGGATAGGAAATCCAACGGCCCTCCTGCCTCGCAGGCAGGCAGACGAAGCCGGAGCACGGTGCGCCCGTCGGGCGTAGGTCTGGGCAGGCGATAGCGGACCTCACCCGGGGCACCCCCGTGGCTCCACTCGAGCCGCTCCAGCGCGAACGGTGGTCGGGTGTCCGCGGACGCGCGAATTTGGGGTTTAGGGGACGCGTAGTGTTACGACCCTGCGAAGTGAGTGAAGTAGCTTCTCCATCCGGTACCCGAACCGGAGGAGGGGTGAGGTGGGGAGACTTCGCAGGGAGGAGATCGTGACGATCGGAGTCTTGGCGAAGAAGGGACAGAACCACTGCGAGATCGCGCGGACCCTCGGGGTGACGGAGGGGACGGTACGGTACCACCTGAAGCGGGCGGCGGAGGGGGTCCGGGACGGCCGGAAGGATCGGCCGTACAAGGCCGAGACGGTGGCCCCGGTGATCGAGCACTGGGTGCAGGATCACCGGGCGCGGCGCCCGAGGCGACCGGTGAACGTGAAGGAGCTGTGGGAGCACCTGGTCGGAGAGTACGGCTACCGGGGCTCCTACCGCTCGGTGCTCCGGTACGTGCGGGCCCGCTACCCGAGGCCGAAGCTCCGGACCTACCGGCGAGTGGAGACGCCGCCGGGTGCGCAGACGCAGACGGATTGGGCGGAGTACCCGCGCGTGGACGTAGGCGACGGCCCGGAGCCCTTGTCGGCCTTCGTGATGGTCTTGTCTCACAGCCGGAAGCCAGCGGTGGTGTGGAGCCGGAGCCATGATCAGCTCTCCTGGCTGGCCTGCCACAACGGGGCCTTCCGCAGGCTGGACGGGATCGCCGCGGTCAACCGGATCGACAACGTGAAGACGGCGATCTCGAGGGGCGCCGGGGCCTGGGGCGAGATCCATCCCACCTACCGGGCCTACGCCCGTGCAGTGCGCTTCCACATCGACGCCTGCGCTCCGCGAGAGCCGCAGGCGAAAGGGAAGGCGGAGTCGAAGGTCCGGCTCGGCCGCCTCCGGCTGGATCCCGGGACCCGCCGCTTCGAGGCCCTGGAGGAGCTGCAGGCCTGGTCTGGGCCGAGGGTCGGGTCGTGAAGCAGTATGCTCGGGGGACCCGGGAACGGCTCCTGATCGATCCTGACTGCTTCGAGGGCGAGCCCACCGACCGGGTGCTCGCCGCCGACGTCGCGCGCACGGTCGACCCGGAGCTTGCCCTGGTCTACTACCGCATGATGGTCGAGAAGGGGCACCACCACCGGCAGGCACTGTGCGCCGTATGCACGCGGCTCGTGAACCGCATCTACGCTGTCCTCAAGGAGAACCGGCCGTATGTGCTGAGAGATCTCGACGGGAATCGCATCACGGTGGCGGAGGCCAAGGCCTTGATCCGTGATGAGCTCCAGGTGCCAGCTGCGGTCCGGAGAGCGCGACGTCGCGAACCGGCGCAGGCTGCGTAGACGAAGACTTGACAGCCGGTAAGAGATCACCTGGCCGTCTCCCTCGGCGTGAAAGCCGTGGAGAACGGCTTCTCGGTCGCCTTCTTCCGGCTCGAGGACCTGCTGCACGCGCTCAAGAAGGACGCCGAGGTCCCGCCCCGGAGGCTCCGCTCCAAGAAATACATGAACGTGGCGCTCCTCATCATCGACGAGGTCGGCTTCCAGCCGATGAACCGTCACGAGGCCAGCCTCCTCTTCCGGCTGGTGAGCTACCGCTACGAGCGCGGCTCGATCCTGATCACCACCAACAAGGCCGTCAAAGACTGGCCAGAGGTCCTGGCCGGCGACGAGGTCATGGCCACCGCGCTCCTCGACCGGCTGCTTCACCGCTGTCACGTGATCAACATCAAGGGCCGGAGCTACCGGCTTCGCGGCCTAGAACGCCTGGCCAAATGAGAACGCGTCCCCACACCCGAGACCCGGAGGTGCCCGATCACTCACACACGGCAGGGTCGTAAAAGTAGACGTTTCCTAAGCTCGTAAAACTGGACGTATCTTGACAA
>JBHHYZ010000115.1:0-3843 GCA_046757845.1 Gemmatimonadota bacterium | reverse complement strand
ACTAGGTTCCAAGATCCAATTCTCGGCGTTCCCCCGGATTAAACCGCCACGGGCCGGGGCCTGCGCGTGATTATCGAGAGGGACACCGGGAACGCGCTTGTGGCTGGTACAAGTCGAGCTTCACTCGCCCGCTCGCGATGCGTCGTCGTGGGAGAGACGCCGTGGCCGCCCTCGACCAGGATCCGGTGGAGCGCCCGGGTTAGCGCGAGGCCGATCCGCTGGTGCCGCACGGAGGGAGCCGGCGTCACGTAGCACGCCCCCCCGATCGCCTCTCAACGTAGCGATTCCCGTCGTCCGGCATTGGCTGGACGTCTTGCCAGGTGATCTGGGAAAGGGCCATACGCTCCACAAACTACCTCCACAAACTACCTCCACGCCGAGGCCGGGTCGACCGCAACCGAAATCCAGGATGCGCCCGCGGGTCAACGAGATCTCGACCCGACCTCGCGCTCGTGGCGGTGGTCACGCGGGGCGGAGTTCGCGCGCCACGCGCGCGGTCTGCGGACGCCTTGCCCGGATTCGCCGAATCGCCGGATGTAAAAAAACGGCCGTCTCGTGCATCTAGTAAGTAGAGGCCCCGGAGTCCCGGGCGGGCCAGGGAGGCCCCCCTGGGGCCGAATCGGCAGGCCGTCGAGCGGCCTGCGCTCCGATCAACGGCAACTATGGGAGGGTCGGATGGCGGACTCGCGAAGCCACACGCTCAACCTGCCCAACGGGCACACGGTGACCTACACGCCCTACGAGGAAGTGGGCCAGGATGCCTACATCCTGGAGGTTCGGGACGGGGATGGCCTCGTGGGCCGCTTCTGTTCGTGCAACGGGGTGAGCATCCCGTGCCCCGAGGGCAAGTCCCCGTCGTGTGACTGTACGAAGAATCCTCCCGTCCTCACGTGCGTCTAGCCACCAGACAGGCGGCCGGGCCGCGAGGGAACGGGCTCCGGCGGGCTCGCGGATCGGAGGGTGAGCGTGCGATGGGCGTGACATGGAATCTCCAAGACCTGGACGGCGACGGTCGGGTGGGGTGAATCGTGCCCGCCCGCGCTGTCCGTGTGTCTGCCGCTCTACGTGCTGCGGGAGCAGCTGAGTGGGGCGGAGGCGATGTCCGTGTTCTTCTTCCTGCCTCCCGTGTACCTGGGCATCGGCTATGCGATGACGGCCCTGTGGGTGTGGATCTTCGACCGCATCGCGCCGTGGGCGGACGGGGTGCCGCTGCGGTTCGCCGAGGAGGCGAAGGCGAGGGTAGGGGTCGAGGGAAGCTGAAGTGGGCGCTGGCTCGTGCTGGTAACGGAACCGGCGGGATCGAAGCTCGGTTATTCGGTTATGTCGTCTCCTCCGGGTTGGCGAATGCCACCCTGGGGATGTGGGTTGGTTCAAGCGCGGACTTCACATGACACCACGGGTGGCGGCTCGCGCGTGCTGCAACCCCAGCGCGCGCCATCAGTCGCGGGATCAGCCGCGGCGGAAAACCTCCGCCAGGTCGATCTCGCCGATCGTCTCGGAGCCCAGGCGGACGGGAAGCCGGTCGGTGAAGCGCTCGTGCCGTGGCTCGCCCCGGAAGCGCCAGACCTCGATCGCGTCCCGTTCGGGATCCACCAGCCAGTATTCGGTGACCCCGTGGCGCTCGTAGAGTCGGCGCCGGAGACGCCGGTGACGCGGCGCCGTGGACGGAGAGCGGATCTCGACCACGAGCCGCGGAGAGGCCGCGGGCCGCGGAGGGCCCACGAGGTGCGGAGGGCCGCCGGGTTGCCATGGGACGCCGGGCGATCCCCCGGAGATCGTCCCCTGTGCCTCTCGGCAGGCGAGGAAGATGTCGGGCTGCACGGCCTCCCCGGTGACCGGGAACTCCATGTCCTCCCGGGCGTGGAGGAGGGTCCCCCGGGCGGAGCTCGCCAGCATCCGCTCGAGGGCCCGGCCGAGCCGGTGGCAGACCCGCCGGTGGCGCTCCGTGGGTGGCGGGCTCCAGTAGACCTCGCCCTCGATCAGCTCGTAGCGGTTCCCGTCGCCGAGGGGCACCGGGAGCTGCTGCCCACGTGCCCCGGCCGACGGTGGAATCCCGGCAGGTACCCTACTCTCGGTGATCTCCATGGTGCATGCGGCCTCTTCAGGACCGTCGCGTCCGGCCTCCGTGCTCCGGCTCGGCGACGGTCCGTCCCTCTACCTTTATAAAACGGGACATGAGGAGCGGTTTTGCGGGAACGCGGGGCGTCGTGGCCGATCCACGGGCGGCGCGAGGCCGGCGGGGCGAGGGCCCTCCGGGGAGACCGCCAGGGGAGGCCGTCAGGAGAGGCCCGCGGGCGAGGCCTGCGGGCAGGGGCCGTCGGGGGAGGCCGTCGGGTGAAAGGGCTCTCCTCACAGGGGTCGTCGCCCTCCTGGCGGGTCTCGGGGCGGTCGGGCTCCTGGCCGGCTGCGGCTCGGTGATCGAGCCGCGGAGGGAGGAGCCCCAGAAGCCCGGGGAGCCCCCTCCGCTCCTGACCGAGCTTCCGCGGTCGCTCTCCGCCACGGAGCAGGTGCTGGTCGGCTCCGCGAACGACTTCGGGCTCGAGCTCTTCCGGCGGCTGGCCGGGGCCTCCCCGGACGAGAACGTGATCGTCTCTCCCCTCTCCGCCTACTTCGCGCTCGGGATGGTGGCGAACGGGGCGGTGGACGAGACGCTGGCCGGGATCCGGGCGACGCTCCGCCAGTCCGACCTCACTGAGGAGGAGGCGAACCAGGCGTACCGGGATCTGTCGAAGCTCCTCCTGAGCCTGGACGACTTCGTGGAGTTCGCGATCGCGAACTCCATCTGGTACGAGGAGTCCTTCCCGGTTCGGCCGGCGTTCGTGGAGCTGTCGCGCGAGTTCTTCGACGCCCGAGTCACCGGGCTCGACTTCAGCAGCCCGGAGGCCGTGCCGACGATCAACGCGTGGGTGAACGAGAAGACCCGCGGCAGGATCCCGAAGATCCTGGGGATGATCCCGGACGGGACGGTCATCTATCTGATCAACGCCCTCTTCTTCGATGGGACCTGGCGACTCGGGTTCGATCGCCGTCGCACCGACGCGGCCCCGTTCCATCGCCCGGACGGGACCACGGTGGAAGTGCTGCTCATGGAGCAGGAAGAGAGGATCCCGAACCAGGAGCGGGACGAGTTTCAGGCCGTGGACCTCCTCTACGGCCGGGGGGCGTTCTCCCTCACCGTCCTCCTTCCGCCCGAGGGGGTGGCCCCGGCGGATCTGCTGGCGGGGGTGGACGCGGCCACGTGGGACGGGTGGATGGAGGAGTTTCGGAAGGGCACGGTCCGCCTTCAGCTCCCCCGCTTCCAGCTCACCTGGGGGGGCCTGCTGAACGATCCCCTGGCCGGCATGGGAATGGCGCGGTCTTTTGGAGGCGGGGCCCAGTTCGACCGGCTCGTCCAGGATGGCGTCTCCGCGCAAGGCCTACTGATCAGCCGGGTGCTCCAGAAGACGTTCATCGACGTGAACGAGGATGGGACGGTGGCGGCCGCCGTGACTCTGGTGGAGGGCGGGTTCACCTCCGGCGGGCCGCTCCGGCTCCGGGTGGATCGCCCGTTCCTGTTCGCGCTTCGGGAGCGGCTGAGCGGAACGATCCTGTTCCTGGGGCAGGTCGTGGATCCGACGGCGGAGTGAGGGTGCCGCCGACGCGAGCGGAGGGTTTCGGCGACGCCGAGGCGCAGTCGTCAGGAGCCCTCCTCGCCGAGCACCGTCAGCACCTGGCGGGCGGTTCGGATCGGGATTCCCCTGAAGACCCGGAGTGTGAGCAAGTGTCGGTCCCCGGATACGATCCAATCCACACCCGCGGCCACTGCACACTCGAGGACCCGATTGTCGGAAGGATCCTCCGGGA
>JBHHYZ010000114.1:0-3970 GCA_046757845.1 Gemmatimonadota bacterium | reverse complement strand
GCGGCGGCACCCGCACCGGCGGCGGAGGAGTGGAGCGCCGCCCCCCCCGAGCTCACCGCGGGAACCGACGCCCAGTCGTCGAACCGACCATCGATCACGATGGGCGCCGGGACGCGGGCCGTCTCCGCGGCCCCGGCGGCGCTCGCCGTCTCCTCTCCCGGATGCGACGTACGCTCCGCCCCGGAGCAGCCGCCCGACGCCAACAGCGCGAACAGCATGACTCCGGCGAGCACCGACGCCGGCAAGACTCCTTGAGCCCCCCTTCCAGTCTCCCTGAACCCGGCCTCCCTCATCCCGGCCTCCCTCAGCCCACCTTATAGAGCGCTTCCCGCTCCCCGTAGCGCTCCGTCAACTCGCGCCGCAGATGCCGGTGGTCCGGGCGCGAGAGCTCCGGATCCTCTTCCACGATAGCGCGGGCCCGGCGGTGAGCCTCGCGCAGGAGGCTGGCGTCGCGGTCCAGCTGGGCGAAGCGGAGCGCCGGCGCCCCGTGCTGCTCCCGCCCGAAGAAGTCGCCCTGCCCCCGAAGCCGCAGATCCTCTTCGGCCAGCGCGAAGCCATCCGTAGTGGCGGCGAAGGCGCGCAGGCGTTCCGGCGCGGATCGGCCGGAGTAGAACGCCACGCAGTAGCTCTGCTCCGCACCGCGTCCCACGCGCCCCCTCAGCTGGTGTAGCTGGGCGAGGCCGAAGCGTTCGGCATCCTCGATCAGCATGATGCTGGCGTTGGGAACGTCGATCCCCACCTCGATCACCGTCGTGGCGACCAGCAGGTGGATCTCTCCGGCCAGGAAGCGGCGCATGACGCTCTCCTTCTCCTTCGTCTTCATCCGTCCATGCAGCAATCCAACCTCCCGGGAGCTGAACCGCTCGGACAGCTTCTCGTGCATGGCGCTTGCCGCCCGGGCCTCCAGGGCCTCGGATTCCTCGATCAGCGGGTACACGACGTAGCCCTGCCGTCCCTGCGCCAGCTGTTGTTCCAGAAACTCGAACGCCGCCTCGCGGCTCTCCGGACCGCGGATCCCGGTGACCACCGCCTTGCGGCCGGGCGGCATCTCATCGATGACCGAAATGTCCAGGTCGCCGTACAGGGCCAGCGCGAGGCTCCGGGGGATCGGCGTGGCGGACATCACGAGCGCATGGGGCGTGGCTCCGGCGGAACCCGCCTGCCTGAGCGCGCGCCGCTGCTCGACCCCGAAGCGGTGCTGCTCATCGATCACCGCCAGAGCGAGGGCTGAAAACGCCACTCCCTCCTGGATCAGCGCGTGGGTGCCGATCAGGATCCGAAGGGATCCGTCCGCCACGCCCGCGAGGACCCCTTCGCGCTCGCCCCCGGCCACCGCGCCGGTGAGCAGCGCCGGCTCCAGCCCCACCGGAGCCAGGAGCTCCGTCAGGGTTCGCCGGTGTTGCTCGGCCAGCAGCTCGGTCGGGGCCATGAGCGCCGCCTGGCATCCGGCCTCGGCCGCCTTCAGCATGGCCGCCGCCGCCACCACCGTCTTGCCGCTGCCCACATCGCCCTGGAGAAGCCGGTTCATCGGCTCCTTCCGCTCCAGGTCCGCCTCGATCTCGCGCCAGGAGCGGACCTGGGCATTGGTCAGCTGAAACGGAAGCGCCTTGAACAACCGGGCGGTCAGCCGCCCGGGACTCTTCAACGGGATCCCACGGCTCCCTCCCCGGAGGTGGGCCCGGGCCCGCGCGTGCAGCAGCTGCAGGAAGAACAGCTCGCCGAACGCCAGTCGGCGGCGTGCGGGCTCCACCTCCGCAAGACTGGCGGGCCGGTGCAGCGTGGCCAGGGCCTCGTGGAGCGGAGGAAGCTCCAGCTCCTCCAGCCAGGCGTCGGGAAGAGGCTCCCTACCCTCCATCTGGTCCAGCAGGGTGTCCAGGTTGACCTCCATGATGGCCCGCACCTGCCGGTGGGTGAGACCCTCGGTGGCGGGATAGATCGGGAAGACCTTTCCGGCGGCGGGGACTCCGCTCCGTTGCTCGTCGGCGCCCGCGAGAACCGTGTGCTCCCGTGGCTGGAGCTGCCGACCATGGTAGAAGCGCACCGGGCCGGAGACGAGCAGGAGGTCCCCTTTGGAGATGGAACGGTCCAGCCACGGGCGTCCCGGCCAGGCGCACTCGATCAGGCCGCTGGAATCGCGGAGCACGGCGTGGAACACGCGCAGCTTGCGCCGCGTCAGGAGAACGCCCTTGGAGACCACCCGGCCGATCACGGTCGCGTCGTCCCCGGGACGGAGCGAGGCGATGGCATCCACCGTAGTGGCGTCCTCGTAGCGGTGCGGCAGATGGTAGAGCAGGTCGCGGCAGGTCGAGACGCCCATGCGAGCGAACAGCTCGGCCCGGCGGGGGCCTACGCCCTTGAGATACTGAACGGAGTCGGAGAGCAGCTGGCGGCGGGACGTCACGAGCGTCGAGTCGAAGGCCACATCAGCGCGGCACGCGCTCGGATTCCAGCAGCTTCTGGGCGCGGTTCTTCATGTCCTGGAATCTGGCAACCCTCTCGGGGAAGCACTCATAGTAATCCAGCGCGGACTGCAGAGCGGCAGAGGATCCGGCCCACTGGAAGTCTCGAAAGAAGCGTTTGGGATTCTCCGCGAAGTCCCGCGCCCACCAGAGCAACTCCCACACTTCGGGACCTCCGCGCAACGCCGCGCAGCGACCCAACACGCCATCTCGAAACTCGAGCGTGGGCCAGTGGGACAAGACCCACCATTCCTCGACGATCACCCGCAGACTGCGGGACGGTCCCATCTGCTGCTCGGAGATGAACTCGCGCACGTCGGCGTCGAGCCACGCCGGGAGCCGGACGCTCAACGGCTCTCCGCACGGATCGGGCTGATAGCCGGGTTCTGCATGGGCGTGGGTCGCGGGCATCTCTTTTTCTCCCGGATCGGCCGGTTTACGCGATAAACGGACGTAAACCCTGTACACAGGCTGTCATTCCGGCCAACTGCGGAGTTGTGTCCCCCTGTTTCCCGTGTATACACCAGTTACACGGTAAACACAGTCGACCGGCCCAAAAAAGAGGCCCCCGGCCTCCGTCTCTCTGTGTACCGGCCGCATTCAACGTTGCCTCAATCCCGGCGGGTGGTTCCGCTCGGCACCCTTGGAGGCCCCGCGTCTCCACGCTTGGAGGCCCCGCGTCTCCACGCTTGGAGGCCCCGCGTCTCCACCCGTGAAGGCCCCGCGGTTCCACCCACCGGGCACCTTCCACGGCCTACCCCTCGTCGCCGGGGTTCACTCTGGCCCGCACCGGGCCTCCTCACCCGCCCAGCAGCTTCTCGACGTACGGCTCCACGTCGAACGGCTCCAGATCCCGGGGCGTCTCCCCCACGCCCAGAAAGCGCACGGGAATCGCGAGCTGGCGCGCCACCGCCACCACCGTTCCGGCCCGGGCGGAGCTGTCGAACTTGGCCAGCACGAGCCCGGTGAGCGGGAGAGCGCGGCCGAACACCGAGGCCTGCTGGATCACGTTCTGACCGGAGGTCGCGTCCACCACCAGCAGGCGCTCGTGCGGGGCGCCCTCCACCCGGCGTCCCACCACTCGATCGATCTTCCGCAGCTCCTCCAGCAGGCCGCCATCGGTGTGCAACCGCCCGGCCGTGTCGATCAACACCCAGTCGGTCCCGCGCTTGCGGGCCGCCTCCAGCGCATCGAAGGCCACGGCCGCCGGATCGCCGCCAGGCTGGCCGCCCACGAAATCGGCCTCCACCCGCTCCGCCCAGGCCCGCAGCTGCTCCTGGGCCGCCGCCCGGAACGTGTCGGCCGCGGCGACCAGCACGCTGTGCCCGGCTTCGCGCAGACGCCAGGCCAGCTTGGCGACCGTGGTCGTCTTCCCCGTTCCGTTCACCCCGAGCAGGAGCGCGACGGAGGGTCCCATACCGGCGGGGGCGCCAACAAGTCCCGTGGCCCGGGAAGCCGAATCCGCCCGGGTCCGGGAAGCCGAATCCGCCCGGGTCCGGGAAGCCGAATCC
>JBHHYZ010000113.1:0-4044 GCA_046757845.1 Gemmatimonadota bacterium | reverse complement strand
CAGAGAAGACGAGACCACCGGAACGGCCGGACGAATGGGGTGCCGATCAAGACCAGGAGCGGCGTGATGCCCATGAGGATGAGTGCCGGGAGCGAGCGATGGGTCATCTCCAGCACCGCGATCCCCTGGCGCCGCTCCACCGCGTCGGCCAGGATCGCCCTCGCGCTCTCGGGCCGGAAGTGATGGAAGGACGCGAACAGCGTCCGAAATCCGACGAGATCCACCGGGAGCCGGGTCGCGTCGACCGGGCGCGCGTCGAACGACAACCCTCCTCCGGAGTCCGCGCTGGCGCGCCGGAACGCCTCCAGGTTCGGGAACCGATCCGTGAGACAAACGGTCGGAGCAACGTCACCCGCAGTTGCCAGGGCGGGTCGCAAGTGAGGCCACGGTCCGCCCGCGCCTGAGCAGAGGTCGATGATGCGATCGGCCCCGCTCGCCTCGATCGCGGCACGCAGGCGGTCCACGACGGGCGCGTACGGCTTCGCGGCACGCGTCACGAACTGCAGGTAATCGGTCGCGGCGTCGCGGAGGACGTCGGGGCACCACGGTTGGTCATGGAACTCGATGAGGTGCACGCGAGGCATCATCAGTCGCCAGCTCTGACGCCCGCCCGCGCACCGAGGTAGTCGACGAGCCGGCGCTCGCCGCAAGCCGGTGCGATCAGGTCGTTGCTGAACACGTCCGCCGCGAAGCGGACGAAGTCGCCCATGCGGGGGTGAAGCGGGCGCATCACGGCGGCCATGCCCCGCGCGACGACGACCGGAAGCGAGCGGATACGCACCGGCCGGCCCAGCGCCTGAAACCCGAGCTCCACGACCTTGCGCCTCGTCATCACCTGTGGACCGCCGACGGTCCGCTCGCCGTCAGCACCCTCGATGGCGTCTGCGCACACCGTGGCCACGTCGGCCTCGTGGATGGGATTGGTTCGAGCCGACCCGTCACCGATGATCGCGACCGGACCCTTTTCCGCCATCGCCAGGAACTCGGCGAAGGCGGCGAAGAAGCCCGTCGGGCGGATCACGGCGTACGGCAGCGATGACGCGCGGAGCGCCTCCGCAACGGCCTCGTGCGCGCGCACGTAGCGGAGATGAGCGAGCTCCTCGTGCCCGGCCACCCCGACGTACACGAAGCGTCCAGCGCCTGCGCGCTCGGCCTCGCGGAGGAGGTTCAGGTTCGCGGGTGTGTCGACGCTTTGGTATGAGCGGCGGCGTGAGAACGCCTGAGGATCGACGCTGGCGCCCACGCAGGAGAAGACCACATCGGCGCCGCGACAGGCCTCTCCGATCCCGTTCGGCGAGGCCGCGTCCGCCGGGAGGACCCGGACCCTCTCCGCAAGATCAGGCGGAAGCGGGGTTCGGTGCACCATGGCGCGCACCCGGTGTCCCCTCGACAGGAGCTCCCGGGTGACTTCGCGGCCCAACGTACCGGCCGAGCCCGCGACGAGCACGTCCAGGCTCATGCCTACCCAACCGTACCATGGTCGGCGCCCGCACGCTCCGGGGAACGCATGAGCCGATCCAGGAGCGCGCCGTAGCCGAGCCAGAGCGAAGCGATCAGCGTCGTCAGAAGCCCGATCACCGGCTCACTCGCCACGCCGCGAAGATCGCCAGCGGCGGCGGCGAAGAAGCCGAACCAGAAGAACGCCCCGAGTATCAGACCGAAGGCGAGCCCTGCCCCCCGTTCGGGCAGCCACCTCCGGACTACGGGGTAAAGGCTCCCGTAGGCCGCCCCGACGCTCACGCCCACCGCCAGTACGAAGAGGCTTCCGCCGACCGTAAACGTCGTCTCCGCTGCGGCGAGAAGCGCGACCAGGCGCATCCCGATCCGGAGACCCACACCGACCGGAATGCCCACCAATAGTCCGGTCAGAAAGCCACGCCAGACGATGCCGAGAGGCTTGACCGAGCGCCGGCCGACGACGCGGGGCACGAGGGTCGCGTGCGCGATCACCAGGGGCCCGAGAAAGACCGCGGCCATGACCAAGTCGGCTACTTCGTCGGATCGGTCCTCGACCGCCTCAACCCAGCGCCCCAGGGCCAGGGCGAGGGCCGCCGCGGCCAGCACCATCCATCTCCGGGTGCCCTCGCCTTTGAGAGCCGGTGCCCGTTCCATTGACCTTTCATCCTCGCCGCGGTCGTCCGGGAGTACATTGTCCTCGTCGTGCGGCTTCGACAGGAGTTATGAACAGGTTCAGTTTTGTCAAGAAGGACCGACCCCGGAGGGGCCGTGAGCAAGCGTCAGGCGAACCGTCGTGAGAAGCTCCGGCGCATTCGCGAAGCCGCGCGGGAGCTGTTCACCGAGCGGGGCTACGAGGGCGCGACCATCCGCGACATCGCGGACCGAGCGGGCGTGGCGACCGGAACGATCTTCCTGTACGCCCCGTCCAAACAGGCGCTCGCGGTCATGGTGTTCGACGAGGATACGCGGCGTGTCATGGAAGAGGCGCTGCTCACCCTGGACCGGAGCGCATCGCCGGTCGATCAGCTCACCCACATGCTGGGAAGCTTTCTGCGCCTCTTCGCCGAACAGCCCGGCCTCACGCGTGCGCTTCTGCGCGAGATCTCGTTCGCGGCACCCGAGGGGGACGAAGCCCATCCGGCGCTGCACGTGGAGAACTTGATCCGACCCCTGTCCATGCTGCTCACGATGTGGAAGGCGCAGGGCCTGGTTCGCGCGGAAGTGGATGCTGATCTAGCGGCACTCACGATCGTTGCGATCCACTACCAGCACATCCTGGCCCTGCTCTCGGAGACATTGGGCCCGGTCGACGAAGTGGTGGAGCATCTGCGCGCTGCGTTCGAGTTGGCGTTCGAGGGAATCGCACCGAGCTGAGGCCCTGTACGGGTCTCTTCAGGGCGCGAACCGGTGCGCCCTTCGCAGGTCGCGGTGCACAACCCACCGAGGAGTGGCCCACAGCGCCGTATCGCGAAGCCACCTCAGCGCGGCGTTCTCGAGTTGCACGAGCTGTCCGAAGGCGTGGCTCCGGCGGACGAAGTGGCGCGTTCTGCGGAGGCGTCTGCGTTCGTAGCGGCGGAGCGCCTCGGCCGGGTCGGAGTCTTCAGCCAAACAACGGCCGAGCACGACAGCGTCCTCGATCGCTTGGCAGGCGCCCTGACCCTGATCGGGTGCCATGGGGTGTGCGGCGTCACCGAGTAACGTCATTCGGCCTCGGCCCCAGCCGGAGCGAAACGGTCGGTCGACGATGTCGTGCCTCATGATCGATGACTCCGGCGTCGACTCGATCGTGCGGCGCACCGATTCAGGCCACCCGGCGTAGACCTCCATGAGCGTGGCCTTCGCATGCCCCGGCTCGTCCCGGACGCCCGGCGGAGCGTTCAGTGGCGCAAACCAGTAGAGCCGCTCGTCCACGTGCATGCCGCCGAAGCGCCGTCCCCTTCCCCAGATCTCGAAGACCTCACCGCGGGTAAACTCGCCCGCCCGCTCCGTCAGGCCACGCCAACACGTGTACCCGCAGTACCGGGGCTCCCCATCCGCCAGATGTTGGGCACGGACCGTGGAGTGGATCCCGTCGGCGCCGACGAGCACGTCGCCGGCAACCTCCTCACCGGACTCGAGAACCGCCACCGCACCGTGATCGGAAAGACGGAATTCCCGGACACGGGCTGAAGTCCGTACGTTCTCGGGTCCAGCGAGATCCCAGAGGATGCGCTGCAGCTTCGCTCGGTGGATCCCCACACCCCAGGTCACGCCCTCGGAAACATCCACGACGCCGACGAGACGGCCGGACACCGTTGTGATGCGGGCGCCCTCAACGGCGACACCGGCGGCGGACAACGGCTCAGCAGCACCCAGCGACTCGAGCGCGGTCATCGCGTTCGGCTGGAGGATAATTCCGGCACCGACCGCAGAGATCTCAGGGGCGGCCTCCAGAACGCGGACACCCCACCCGGCCTGTCTTAGCGCGATCGCGGTGGTCAGCCCGCCGATCCCGCCGCCGACAACGAGCGCTGTAGGTGTGGTCATAGGCCATCCGCCCGCACATCTGACCGGTCCACGGCACCGTGGGCTGGACACGTCTTGAGG
>JBHHYZ010000112.1:0-4149 GCA_046757845.1 Gemmatimonadota bacterium | reverse complement strand
CCGTACCGCCTCCAGCCAGGCGAGCTAGCTCGACGTGCGGCTCCCGTGATGACCCAGCTTGAGCACGTCGGCGCGCAGAGAGTCGGAGGGCCACCTGCGAAGCATGGCGCGCTCGGCCGCCGCCGGGGCATCCCCCGTGGTCAGGTAGCTGAACGAGTCTCCCACGCGTACCCGGACCGCCACGCTGGCCTCGTTGGCCTCCGCCCGGGAGAGGGAAGGCTCCGGGCCCAGGACGGTGAGACTCACCTCGTCCACCCGGATGCGGGCGCCCGGGCCGGCCGCGAGCCAGCGGGCTCTTTCGGCTTCGACACCGCGCAGGAAGGCGAGGTAGGGCCGGCTCGGCACCGGAAAGCCGGCGTCCAGGATTCCCTCCACCCGAAAAGAGCCGAACAGGGCGGCCGCTCCTCCCAGGTGATCCAGGTGCGGGTGGGAGAGCACGAACACGGCGACCGAGCGCGCTCCCCGACTTCTCAGAAACGGGACCAGCACACGCCGTCCCGCGTCGCCTCCGGAGACCCGGACGCCGGTCCGCCCGGCAGCGAACCCCGGCCTCGACGTGAAGCCGGGCCTCGACGCGGACCGAGGCCCGGGCGCGAACCCGGGCCCCGGCCCGGCATCCAGCACGATCCAGTGGCCCCGGCGGGTTCGGATCGCCGCCGCGTCGCCCTGGCCGACGTCCAGCGAGCAGACCAGAGTGCTCCCCCGGCCCCGCAGGCCGGCCAGCGAAGGCTGCGCGAGCCGGAGCCCGGCCACGAGCCCCATGGGAAGCACCAGCCGCCAGGGCCGCCGGCCGGACAGCAGCAGCCCCAGCGCCCCGGCGGAGAGTCCCAGCAGCGCGAGCCCGGTCCAGCCCCCTCCCGCCCCGGACACCGGCCCGTGCAGGGGGAGCGCCGAGACGAACCGACCCGCCGCGAACAGCAGGCGGAGGACTCCCGTGGCCGCGTCGGCGGCGAACCGGCCCGGTCCGCCGGGGAGCAAGACGGTCCCGAACAGCGCCGGAAGCGCCAGCGCCACCAGGGGGGCGCCCACGAAGTTCGACAGGATGGCGGCCGGGGCGACCCGCCCGAAGTGGGCCGCCGCCACCGGCGCGGTGAACAGGAAGGCTCCGGCGCTCGCGCCCACCGCCCGCACGCCGGCCTCCGTCCTCCGGGAAACACCCGGCCATCGCGCCCGAATCCGGGAAGCCAGGCGCGACCCGGCCTCGCGTCCCCCCAGCAGACCGGCGAATCCGGCGAAGGAGAGTTGGAATCCGGGTCGCGCGATCACCAGCGGCTCGGCCAGAATCGCGACGGCCGCCGCCAGTCCCAGCAGATCCGCGACGCGGGCGGGCGCCCCACGCCAACGCGCGAACGCGTAACCGGCGAACAGCAGGATGGCCCGCAGGGCCGACGGCGGCGCGCCGATCCACAGCACGTAGAGAAAACCCAGCGCGGCGGCCACCGGATACCGGTGGCGGCGGCCCGGGACCAACCCCAGCAACCACGCCAGCCCACCCGCCACGATTCCCACGTGCAGGCCCGAGATGGCCAGCAGATGGGCCAGGCCGGCCCGCGCGAACACCCGGGTCATGGCCGCGTCCACATCCCCCCGTTCGGCCAGCAGGAGCGCCCGGGCCGCGGGAACCACGTCCGCGGGCAAACGGTCGCGCAGCCGGTCCGAGGCGCGCGCCCGCGTCGCGAGCCCGAGGCGGCGCCACGGTCCCGGGGCGAGCCCATCTCCGGAGCCGAGCCCGTCTTCCGCGACTCTCTCCGCCGGCGGAGCTCCAGCCGCCCTCGGAGCGGTGGTCCCCGTGAGACCCCGGATCACCGCCGGACCCGCGGCCTCCCGGCTCGCCAGGAGTGAGCCCGAGAGCGCTCCGTAGGCGTCCACGGGCCGTGGAAGCGGGGACGGCCGCGTTCCATACGCGCGCCACGAACCGCGCACCGCCACGAGCCGGCCGGCCCGGAGGCTCGCCGCGGGGCGCTCGAAGCGAAGGGCGACGCGGGGGACCCGGCAGCGCCGTCCGCCGGCCACCAGCACCGCATGGACCAGCGAGACCCGGGCCCGCCGCGGGCGGGCGGGGCGACGCGGCTCCACCGTCTCCGTGAGGACTCCCGCCGCCGCCACCTCCGCGCCATCGGCCAGTCCGGCCACACAGGCCGCCCTCGCGGCCCCACCCGCCCGGCCGCCCACGGCGAGACCGGCGAGCACCGCGGCGACGCAGGCCAGCCGGACGGCCCGCCGGCCGCGGCGGCGGGTCCCGGGGTGCACGGAGGCGCGCGCGGACATCGAGCCGGGGAGCCGGAGCGAACCGGGCGCCGGACTGGCGGTGGACGCGAGAAGCCAGGCCGCCAGAGCCAGTCCCACGGCCGCCATGGCCAGGCCCGCCGTCACGCCGGCGCTCCCGAGAACGCCGCCGGTCGCACGAAGCCCCCCGAGATCCCCGGCCAGCAGGAACAGAGCGGTGACCAGCACGGGCGAGGCCCGGATCCGTCGGGCGTTCAGGAGAGGGAGGCGGCCGGCGGGCGGGAGTGGACCCCCGCCCGCGTCAATCGTCGCTCTGGATGACCTCCCGGTAGCGCTCGAGGACGCGGCGCGTGCGCAGATCCTCCTTCAGACCCACCAGCAGCACCGTCAGCATGCCGATCAGCATCGCCCCGAACACCAGCAGCGGCACGGAGAGCGAGAGACGGAAGAGCAGCAGGTCCACCCGGACCCGGAGTCCGGCGTTGGCCACCGTGAACCAGAAGGCGAGCCCGGTCACGAGGAGGAAGGAGAGCACGCGCGAACCGGTCTTCATGCCGCGCGCACCCGTTCGCCGCGGAACGTGGCGCCGGTTGTCTCCAGGAGCCGCACATCCAGATAGGCGCCCACCAGAGCCGCCGTTCCCGGGAAGGCGACCACCTTGTTCGACTCCGTCCGGCCCAGCATGTCGCCCTCGGATCGCGCCTCCCGCTGCACGAGCACCTCCCGGATCCGGCCGACCTCCGCCTGGTTGATCTCACGCTGGATGTCCCGCTGCCGCTCGATCAGGCGCTCCAGACGGGCGCGCGCCACCTCGTCCGGGAGGAAATCCTCGGGCGGAAACCGCGTGGCGGGCGTTCCCTCGCGCGGGGAGAAGCGGTACAGGAAGGCGTCGTCGAACCGAACCTCCTCCATCAGCTCCAGGGTGGCGTCGAACTCGCGCTCCGTCTCGCCGGGGAAAGCCACGATCACGTCCGTGCTGAGCGCGATGCCCGGAACCAGGGAGCGGGCCAGCTCCACCCTGTCGAGAAACCGCGCCACCGTATAGCGCCGCACCATCCGCTTGAGGATCCGGTCGGCCCCCGACTGCACGGGCAGGTGGAGCTGCCGGCACACGGCGGGCTCCTCGGCTATCGCCTCCAGCAGCGCGGGCGTCACGTCGTTGGGATGCGGGGACGTGAAGCGCACGCGCCGCAGGCCCGGGACGCGGGCCACCGCGCGCAGCAGGCGGGGAAAGTCCCACTCCTCCCACCGGTAGGAGTTCACGGTCTGGCCCAGCAGCGTCACCTCCGTGTAGCCCGCCCGGACGGCCCGGCGGGTCTCCTCGAGCACCCGCTCCGGGCTCCGGTTCTTCTCCGGGCCGCGCACGTAGGGCACGATGCAGAACGTGCAGCGGTGATCGCAGCCGCGCTGTACGGTGATCCATGCGCTGACGCCTTCCCGGCGGACGGACTCGATCCCCTGATAGTTCTCCGACGCGTCGAGCTCGAGCAGCGCCTGGCCCCGGGCGACGGCGCCCATCTGCATCTCCTCGACGATCTCTCCAAGGCGGCGATACGCGTCCGGTCCGGCCACGAGATCCACGCCCGGGAGATCCCGAAGCAGACGCTCACCGACGCGCTGGGCCATGCAGCCCGTCACTCCGAGCACCAGATCCGGCCGGCGCTCGCGGTACCTCTGCAACTGGCCCAGCCGGCCGTACACCCGCTGCTCGGCGTGCTCGCGGATCGCGCACGTGTTGACGAGGATCACATCCGCGCGGGCGGCATCGTCCACCTGGAGATAGCCGCGCCGGGCCAGGACGCCGGCCATGAGCTCGGCGTCGTTGATGTTCATCTGGCAACCGTACGTCTCGATGAACACGCGCCGGCCCACCGGGCGCACGGCGTCAGCTTCCACCGGGCGCACGGCGTCACGTCCCATCGG
>JBHHYZ010000111.1:0-4239 GCA_046757845.1 Gemmatimonadota bacterium | reverse complement strand
ATCCGCGGAGAGACGGCGTTCCTGGCCGAGTGCGCTCCCTGCCATGCCGCGCGGGACGGCTTCGATCTGGCTTTCTTCGCCTTTCCGGACACCACGATCATCCGGAGAGCCCTGGGCCACGTGGACCTCACGACATCCCAGGACATCGTTGCCTACATCCGGACGCTTCGAGTACCTGCGACCGCCCGCGACTTCCGGATTCTCCAGCCCGGCGGCTTCCAGGCGGCGGGCGATCTCCACTTCGCGCTCGGCCTGTTCGGCGCCGACGACTGGCCGACGGGCCTCACGTCGGCGGAGCTCGCCGCCATCGACCCGCGCAGCGTCGCCGCGGCGCTCCCCTTCCCGCTCTGGTCCTTCGAGCAGAGCAATCTGGACTGGATGCCGGAGGGACCGATTCCGGACGAGCTGCTCGACTACCGGGGCGGAGAGGGTCGGACCGCCCTGGAAGCCTACTACGGAAGCCGACGAACGGAGGATCTCCTGCACGCGGTCGTGGCGCTGCGCATCGCGGATCGCGACCCTGACAATCCCGATGCCCCATGCGTCGAGGAGCCCCTCGAGCGCATGCGTTCGCCCGAGTGCTTTGAGGTGCGACGCTGGATCTCATCGCTGGTCGCCCAGCATATGCTCCGCACCGGCGTGACGGATCCGATCCACCCTCTCCTGCACGACGCCTGGTGGGACGTGGGAAACGCGGCCCGCCGCTCCTTCCAGCTGGACCGCCCGCTGGACAACGGCGTTCAGAACTGGGCGGTGTGGATGTATCTGGGGTGGACGTTCGCGCCCGAGCGGCACGCCAGCGTCTACCTGGGCACCGCACTGAACGCCCTGGGGCTCCCTCGACACGCGACCTTCGTGGCGCTCCGCTCCATGGTGAGCCGATCCGGCCCGAACGCGGCCCCGTACAAGGACGTTCTGAGCGCCGCGCGGTTCGCGCCAGACGCGTGGGCCTACGACGCCGTTCGGTTCGGGTACCGGCACCTTCTGGAGCGGCTGGCCACCGGCGTGATCCCGACACCCGGCAAGCCATTGGATGAGGCCCGGGAGGCGGTGGGGCACGCGTACACCGTGGTCACCCGGAAGGTGAGCGATTCGGAGGCCGCCCGTCTGGCGGCGCTGCGAGACCAGGTGCTCGCGCTTCTGCAGTGAATCCGGCGGGTCAGGCCGGCGGCACACGGAGCCGGGAACCGCCGGTCTGGCCGCGACCTGCTCCCCGGCGGGTCTCCCTCTCTTGGAAGCGCCGCCGATCCACCCACCATGACTGAACCACCGTTCGGAGTTTTCCCCACACGAGCTCTCAAGGTTTCCCCGACAGACGGACCCCCACGCCGCCGCTACTCTATCGTCGAAGCGGGCGTGGTGGGGCGGTCGTTGAACGGGAGCCGCTTCCCACCCGATCCGACTCTCGACCCACCGAGCTCCCGATTCCTCGCGGAGTGCCGGGCGAGGGGTCGAGAATTCGTCGGCCCGCGGGGAGATGACGGATGGATTCAGCCGCACCTGGCGGATCGGGGCCCGGACCGCGGACCCCGGCCCGTTCAACGATACATGAGGCTCGACACCTCCTGAAGCGGGCACGCGGGCCGCTGCTGCTGCTCGTCGTCCTCGTCGCGGCGGCCGGCGTGGGAAAGATGCTGATGCCGCGCCAGCCCCCGGTCACACAACCCATTGCCTTCAACCATCTCAAGCACACCGAGCAGCTGGGCCTGGCGTGCGAGTTCTGTCACAAGTACGTGCGCACGGGAGCCCACCCGGGGTTGCCGGGGGCCGAGACCTGCGCGATCTGCCACCGGGTGCCCCAGGGCACCTCCGAGGAGGCCGCCAAGCTCACCAGGATCCTCTCGGAAGGAGATTCGCTTCGGTTCAACAAGCTGTTCCGCCTGGCTCCGCATGTGTTCTACACGCACCGGCGCCACGTGGGGATCGCGAACCTCGAGTGCAAGAATTGCCACGGCGACATCGCGACATCGGAGCGCCCCCCGGAGCGGCCGCTCATCCCCCGCAAGTCGTCGGCCCGCATGAAGTTCTGCCTGGCCTGCCATCGCGAGCGGAAGCAGACGGTGGACTGCACGTTCTGCCACCGGTAGCGGAGGGAACGAGCATGGCTCAGACGAGACGGGAGTTTCTGTGGACGATGGGGGCGGCGGCCGGCGGCCTCGCCTTCCAAGGCATACCGGATGTGATCTGGTCGCCGCCCGAGCCGCCTGACCTGGGCTGGACGCCGGGCCTGGAATCCCGTCCGATCTCCGCCTGCCTCCTCTGCCCGGCCCGGTGTGGAATCAAGGGACGCGTGGTGGACGGACGCCTGGTGAGGATCCTGGGGAACCCCCTCCACCCCACCAGCCGGGGAGGCGTGTGTCCGCGCGGCGTGGCGGGCGTCCAGGTGCTCTATCACCCGGAGCGCATCGGTTCACCGCTCGTGCGTACCGGGCCGCGGGGAGGCGGGCAGTGGGAGAAGCTCACCCGCGAGGAGGCCATCGACCTGATCGGCCAGCGGCTCAGCATGCTACGCACGGCGGGCCATCCCGAGTCGCTGGCGCTCCTGTCCGGCTACTGCGCCGGCACGATGCGGGATGTGTGGAGCCAGTTCCTGCGAGCCTACGGCTCTCCGAACTACATCGCGGACGAGTTCCAGGACGGAACGGATCAGATCATGCGGTTGATGCACGGGATGCCGCGCCGGCCCGGTTACGACCTGGCCCGCGCCGGGATCGTCGTCTCGTTCGGCGCACCGTTGTTGGACTCGTGGTGGTCCCCCCTCCAGGCCCAGGTGGCATACGCGGATCCGCAGGGGGATCAACCGTCCCGCCCCCGCTTCGTACAGATCGACACGCGCCTGTCACGAACCGCCATGCGAGCCCACGAGTGGATCGGGATTCGACCGGAGACCCATGGAGTCCTGGCGTTGGGTGTGGCGTACGTCCTCATCCGGGATCGTCTGTTCGATTCCGACTTCGTGGCCGAGCACGTTTCCGGGTTCGAAGACTTCAGGGACCGACGGGGGCGCAAGCGCGAAGGCTATCGCTCGCTCGTGCTCCGGCACTACCGAACGGAGGAAGTGTCGGCGCGAACGGGCGTGCCCGTCGAGCGCATTCGCTCCCTGGCCCGAAGCGTGGCCGAGCGCCGTCCCCTGTTCGTATGCGGTTCCGACGTCACGATGTCCCCGTACGGACTGTTCGCGGGACTCGCGGTGCACAGCCTCAACATCCTGATGGGAAGCGTCAACCGGCCCGGAGGGATCCTGTTCCGGGATCCGGCGCCGCTGGCGCCGCTGGCGCCGGTGCAGCTGGACGAAATCGCGCGGGCGGGACTGGCGCGCGCTCCGGCCGCCGGGCCGGTGCTTCCGTTCGACGCGGGCGCGGCCGCCGACCGGCTCGCGGAGATCACCGGCAAGGCGGAAGAGCAACTCGTGCGGGCCCTGTTCCTCTACCACGCGGATCCGCTCGGCTCGTCTCCCGAACCGGAGATCTGGCGCGGCGCGCTCAGCAAGATCCCGTTCATCGTCAGCTTCTCCCCGTTCCTGGATGAAACGACGGAGCAGGCCGACGTGATCCTGCCGGACCTGCTCCCCTGGGAACGGTGGCAGGACGCCCCCACGCCGGACTCGGACCCGTATCCCGTGTGGGGAGTCGCCAGACCCCTGGTGGAGCCGTACGAGGGTGGGACCCACACCGGCGATGCCGTGCTGGCCCTGGCCCGGAGGCTGGGCCGCACCGTGGCGGAAAGCCTCCCGTACGACAGCATGGAGGACCTCCTGAAGCAGCGGGCCAAGGGTTTGTTCGCGGCGCGCCGGGGGATGGTGTTCGGAAATGCATTCGAACGGAAGCACCATCGCCAGATGGAGGAACGCGGCTGGTGGCTGGAAGGCCGATCGGAGTTCGAGCCGTTCTGGAAGGACCTCGTCGAGCGCGGCGGCTGGACCGATCCCTTCTTCGACGATACGGATCCGGCCCGGATCGCTCGAACGCCCGACGGCCGGATCGCACTCATGCCACGGGAGCTGCTCAGGGTCCTGGATCAGGAGAACCAGGGCCGACGGCCCTACGTGGACATCGCCCTGGTGCAGGCGGAAGCGCCCGAAGACTATCCGTTGCGCCTGCTGCCCTACCGGATCTCGACTCTCTCCGCGGGCACTCTCTCCCTGACCCCGTGGCTGGTGGAGCAGCCCGCCGTCTTCCCGGACGTGCCCTGGTTCCCCTGGGTGGAGTTGAATCCGGGCACGGCCCACGAGCTGGGCCT
>JBHHYZ010000110.1:0-4290 GCA_046757845.1 Gemmatimonadota bacterium | reverse complement strand
TTCTTCATGCAGGGCGGCCGGCGGCTCGAGGAGGGGGAGGTGCTCCGGGTGACCGCCCGCTACCAGAATCCCACGGGCCGGGCAATCCCGGCGGGGGCGATGGGGATCGCGGTGGGCTACTTCCTCCCCGACGACGGGGCCCGGATGGCCGTCTTCGCCCGGGGCGGGAACCGGGAGGGCTCGCGCCGCTGAAGCCCCCTCAAAGGCGACGAGAGATCTCTCTGGCGGTTCATCCCGAGCCCATGCTTCTGTACGGCCCGGCGAACGAGCACGACGAGGGCGCGAAGGTCGCGGAGCTGCTCGAATCCGTCGGAGGGTTACGCCGCAGCGAGGGCGGGAGCGCGGCAACCCTGATCATCGCATTCCTCTGCCTCTGACGGAGGATCACGCGCCTTGTCTCCGCACCGTCGCCCATGATACGTTTCGGCCTCCCGAAACCCTTTCAGGGCGGAAGAGCACCTAGCCTTTCCAGGGCCGAAGACCGTCTACCCCTTCCAGGGCGGAAGACCATGAAGACCACACGTACCTTGCGGTTCCTCGTCTTGCCGGGCCTCGCGCTCGTTCTCACGTCCTGTGGCGCCACGGAGGACGCGGCCTCTCTCGACGTCCCTGGCGCACAGGGATCGCCGAGTCCCTACCTCTACGTATGGGCGGGCGACGCCGACGCGGCGGAGGGCGACACGGACTTTCTGGCCGCCGTGGATGCCGACCCCGAAAGCCCGACCTACGGTTCCGTGCTGGCGACGGCCCCCGTGGGGTCCGCGGGCAATAACCCCCACCACGCCGAGATGGTGGCGCCGGGCCAGGGCCTCCTGTTCGCCAACGGATTCGACCGGAACCGGACCTTCCTGTTCGACCTGTCTTCTCCTTCCAGTCCGACGCTTGTGAAAGTGCTCGAACCGATTCCGGGCTTCGCCTACCTGCACAGCTTCTACCGCCTCGAGAACGGTCATGTGCTAGCCACCGTCCAGCGTGCCGACGAGAGCCGCCCGGGTGACATCGGCGGCCGACCCCGATTTCGAGGGTGAGATGATTCGCCCGTACTCGGCCGAGGTGTTTCCCGAAATCGATCGCGTACTGACGACGAATTTCTCCATGATGCTCGAGCGCACGGACAACGTGGTCCAGCTCTGGCGGCTCTCCGACCTCCGCCTGCTGGCCACGCTGCCGCTTCCGCCTCTCCCTCCCGCCGCGGGGCCCGAGTGCTTCGTCGACCAGATCTTCAACGGCGAGGACTGCAGCCCGTCGAGGGTGGCGGGCCACGACCGTCCGTTCGAGATCCGCAGGCTCCCCGACGGGTCGGCGATTCTGAACACGATCGCGTGCGGGTTCTACCGGATCCACGGCTTGGACACCGACGAGCCCCGGATCGATGTGGTCCTGAACTGGCCGGAGACGGTCGGCTGTGCGGTTCCGACCCTGGTCGGGAAGTTCGAGATCGTGCCGAACATGGTCACGAACGAGATCGTGACCCTGGACGTGTCCGACCCTACGAGCCCGGTGGAAGTGGCACGACTCACGATGGTGGAGGCGTTCCTGCCACACTGGACGCAGGTCGACCCCGGCACCTACCGGGTGGCGGTGACCGGCCGCGGTCCGGACAACCGACAGGTGAAGATGTACCGGGTCGACCCGGACGGCGGCGTCCTCACTCCCGACGAGGCGTTCGGCAGTGGCGACGGTTCGGGACCGGGCCTCTCGATGGCCCGCGAGGCGTGGCCGCACGGGCCCACGGGAGCGGCCGTCCCGCATGCGGTCCTGTTCGGACGGTAGCGGGCGGGCCCGCCACGGCCCCCAGGGACCCGAGACGAAGGGATTCTCCAGGGCAGACCCAGGGGCCAGACCGCCGGAAGGAGTGAGGCATGAGCAGCGTGCGATTGCTGGTGGGCACACATAAGGGCGCGTTCGTCCTGACCTCGGACGGCAAGCGCGAACGGTGGGATGTGGCCGGCCCCCACTTCGCGGGCTGGGAGATCTACCATCTCACGGGTTCGCCCGCGGAGCCGAACCGGCTGTTCGCGGCGCAGTCCAGCGGCTGGTTCGGGCAGGTGATCCAACGCTCCGACGACGGGGGCGAGACATGGGAGCCGGTGGGGAACAGGTTCGCCTACGACGGCGATCCCGGCACTCACCAGTGGTACGACGGCACGCAGCACCCCTGGGAGTTCGCGCGAGTCTGGCATCTCGAGCCGGCACTGACCGATCCGGAAACTGTCTACGCGGGGGTGGAAGACGCCGCTCTGTTCCAGACGGTGGATGGCGGGGGAACATGGCAGGAGCTTCCCGGGCTCCGCGGCCACGCTTCGGGGCCCTCCTGACAGCCGGGTGCCGGGGGACTGTGTCTGCACACCATTCTCCTCGACCCGAGCGATCCCGAGCGGATGTTCGTCGCCATCTCGGCCGCGGGCGCGTTCCGGACAGACGACGGCGGCAACACCTGGCGGCCCATCAACCGGGGCCTGCGGTGGAAGGAGATACCCGATCCGGATGCGGAGGTCGGCCACTGCGTGCACCGCATCACGATGCACCCATCGCGTCCCGATGTGCTGTTCATGCAGAAGCACTGGGACGTCATGCGCAGCGACGACGCCGGCGAGTCGTGGCAAGAGGTCAGCGGCAACCTGCCGAGCGACTTCGGATTCCCGATCGAGCTTCACGCGCACGAGCCGGAGACTGTCTACGTCGTCCCGATCAAGAGCGACTCCGAGCACTTTCCACCCGAGGGAAAGCTGCGTGTGTACCGGAGCCGGACGGGCGGCAACGAATGGGAAGCGCTCACGACGGGCCTGCCGCAAAACGATTGCTACGTGAACGTGCTCCGCGACGCGATGGGTGTGGACTCGCTCGATCCGTGCGGCGTGTACTTCGGCACCACGGGCGGCCAGGTGTACGCGTCGGCCGACTCCGGCGACCGGTGGGAGCCCATCGTCCGAGACCTTCCGGCCGTTCTCTCCGTCGAGGTCCAGACGCTGCCATGACACGGGTCGCGCGGCCGGCACCTCTCGGGACGCTCGCATGATACAGGTCGTGCTGCCGGAACACTTGAGGAGGCTTGCAGGGGTCGACGGAGCGGTGGAACTCCAGGTGGAGGGCGCGGTTACGCAGCGCTCGGTTCTCGACGCGCTCGAGGGCCGCTATCCCGTGCTGCGCGGAACGGTGCGCGACCACGGTACGAAACTGCGCCGACCCTTCTTGCGGTTCTTCGCCTGTGAGCGGGACCTGTCCCATGAGCCCCCGGACACCCCGCTGTCCGACGCGGTCGCCACCGGAGAGGAGCCTTTTCTCGTGGTGGGGGCGATGGCCGGCGGCTAGACAGATCCCGGACGGCTGACCTCGGTCCGGCGAACCTGGTAGATTGATGGCGTGACCATGGCAACCGTGCCCACACGCTACTGGCACGCCCTCGACGACGGGCGGGTGCAGTGCGACCTCTGCCCGCGGGCCTGCCGGCTCCGGGAGGGACAGCGAGGGTTGTGCTTCGTGCGGGCCAATCAAGACGGGCGGGTCGTCCTCACGACCTGGGGGCGCTCGAGCGGCTTCTGTGTCGACCCGATCGAGAAGAAGCCGCTCCACCACTTCCTGCCCGGCACTTCGGTGCTCTCTTTCGGCACCGCCGGGTGCAACCTGACCTGCCGGTTCTGCCAGAACTGGGACATCAGCAAGTCGCGGGAGCTGGACACGCTCCTGGATGAGGCGACGCCGGAGACGATCGCCCGGGCGGCGGAGGCGCTCGGCTGCCGGAGCGTGGCCTACACGTACAACGATCCGGTGATCTTCCACGAGTACGCGATCGACGTGGCGCGGGCCTGCCGGGAGCGGGGGATCCGGTCCGTGGCGGTGACGGCCGGGTACGTCCGGCCCGAGCCCCGAGCCGAGTTCTACCGCCACATGGACGCGGTCAACGTGGATCTGAAAGGGTTCACCGACCGGTTCTACCGATCGCTGTGCACGGCGCGCCTGGAGCCGGTGCTCGATACGCTTCGCTACATCCGCCACGAGACGGGCGTGTGGCTGGAGATCACGACCCTGTTGATTCCCGGCGAGAACGATTCCGAGGCCGAGATCGACCGTCTCACCCGTTGGGTGGTGGCCGAGCTAGGGGCCGACATCCCCCTCCACTTCACCGCCTTCCACCCCGATTGGAAGATGCGGGACCGTCCGCCGACCCCGTCCGCGACGCTCCGGAGAGCCCGCGGGATTGCGCGGGCGAACGGCGTCAGGTACGCCCATACGGGCAACGTGCGCGACCCGGAGGGGCAGAGCACGTACTGCCATGCCTGCGGACGGCGG
>JBHHYZ010000109.1:0-4384 GCA_046757845.1 Gemmatimonadota bacterium | reverse complement strand
CCTAGGCCCCATGACGGAGCGCCTCCCACACGGCAGCTTTCTCCCGCCCGACCTGCCCGCCCCGGACCGGAGCGTCGAGCGGGCCGTCCTGTGGCTGGGCGCGGCGGTGGGCGTCCTCGTGTGCCTCTCGTTCGGGCTCGACGTCCCCATCGTGTGGAAGGACAACCAGCATTACTTCTTCATGGCCGAGCGCGCGGCGCACGGGGTCCCCCCCTACCTGAGCACGTTCGATCCGAAGAACGCCCTCGCCCTGCTTCTCTCCGGAGCCGCGATCCGCCTGGGCGAGCTCGTCGGCCTGGGAGCCGTCGCCTCCGCGCGGCTGCTGAGCGTGGGCGCATTCGGACTCTCGTCGGGCCTCGTGGGTCTGCTCGCCCTGCGGCTCACGCGGAGCCGTCTCGTCGCGGCCCTCTCCGTGCTCGGGCTCCTCTCCCTCACGTACCTGGGGTTCATGGCGGCCGTCGGGGCGCGGCCGAAGGTGTTTCTCGTCCTGTTCATGAGCGGCGCGCTCGTGGCAGTGGAGCGCGAGCGCCTCGGCCGGGCGGCGCTGGCCAGCGTCCTGGCCTTCCTGTGCTGGCAGCCCGCTGCGGTCCTCTGGGTCGGCGTCCTCGCCGTCGCCGGCTTCCGGCCCCACCTTCGCCGCCGGATTCCGTCGGTCCTCCTGGCGGGCGCGCTTCCCGTCCTGGCCTACGAGGCGTACTTCCTGGCGCTCGGAGCTCTTCCGGCCCAGATGGAGCAGAGCGTCCGCTTTCCGGCCCGGTTCATGAGCCACGAGTTTCCCGGCGTGCTCGCGCAGCTCTCGTCGTTGAAGTGGATCTGGTCGCGCGGCTACGGGATCTGGAACCCGCTTCCCGTGGTCTTCGTCCTGTCCCTGGGCGCCCTGGCCGCTTCCGCGAGCCGACGCTGGCGGTCGGAGGTCAGCGGCGTGCTGGGTCACGCCGGCTGGCTGTACTTCGACCTCATGATGGTCCTGTGGCTCGCGATGACGTTCTACGATCACCAGGGGCCACCCGATCTCTTTCCGCTCGCGCCCTTCCTTGCGGTCGTCTCCGCGCTCGGCGTCGCCTCCCTCGTGTCAGGCCTCGCGCGCCGCTTCGGGCCCGCCGTCCGGACCGCGGCCGCCGTGGCCGCCGTGGCCCTGTTCGTCCTGAACGCGGCCGCCGGCGTGGCCCGCCGCCGTGCGTTCATGGACCGCGAGGTGCCGTACCGTCTCACGGACCAGATCGAGCTCGGACGTCAGGTCGGGCGAATGCTGGCCGCCGGTGAGAGGATCTACGCCGTCGGGGCCACGCACCTGCTCGCACTCAACCACGTCTCGAACTGCACCGTGTTCGGGTCGATCTTCCGGGGCGTGGAGGAATACCTCGTGGAGAGCGGGGGAGGGCCGGTGTATGCGCCCCGGTGCGACGCCGGGCCGCCGACGACGATTCTCTGGTCCTACGGGCGCCTTCCCGGCTGGCCGGCCTGGGTCGAGGCCGGCTACGAAGAGAGAACGACGCCTTCGTTCCGGGTCCAGGGCATCCGCGTGTGGACGCTCCGCCCGTCGCCGGGAGGCGAAGGGGAGGCGGAGGTGTCGCAGGATCGCGACACTTCCGCCGCCGGCCGCTCGACGCCGCAGGACTCGAGAACCTATCTTCTTGATTCGAATGCGATTGCAGGGGTCCGGTCGCGCGGGCGCTGACGGGCACCGGTCTTGATGTCATCCGATCCCGTCCGGCCGGGCGCGCGGCCCCCGGACGCCCATCCCGAAGAACGCGAGCTGAAATGAAGATCCTCGTCGTCGGACTCGACTGCGCCGCCCCGGAGATCCTTCTCGAGGACGAGCGCCTCACGAACTTCCGCATGCTCATGGAAGGCGGCTGCTACGGCCGTCTGGAGAGCGTCGTGCCGCCGATCACGGTGCCGGCCTGGATGTGCATGTCCACGAGCCAGGATCCGGGCTCGCTCGGCGTGTACGGCTTCCGCAACCGGGCGGACCAGTCCTACGACGGGTTCCAGATCGTGAACGCCCGCTCGATCCGCAAGCTCACGATCTGGGACCAGATCGCGATGGAGGGGAACCGGTCGGTCATCATCGGCGTGCCGCCGTCCTTCCCACCGCGGAAAGTGAACGGGATCTGCATCGGATGCTTCCTGACGCCCGACACGGAGAACGACGTCTACACGCATCCCCCGCACATCGGGGAGGAGATCCGGGAGCTCGTGGGCGAGTATCCGGTGGACGTGAAGGGATTCCGCACGGACGACAAGGACTGGCTGAAGGACCAGATCTACGAGATGACGCGGAAGCACTTCGAGGTCGTCCGCCACTACCTGACGAATGCCGAGTGGGACTACTTCCAGTTCGTCGAGATCGGGCTGGACCGCATGCACCACGGGTTCTGGAAGTACCACGACCCGGCGCACGTGGACTACGAGCCCGGGAATCCCTACGAGAACGTGATCCGGGACTACTACCTGTACCTCGACCAGGAGCTGGGCCGGATCTTCGAGTGCCTGACCGAGGATACGGCGATCCTCGTGGTGTCCGACCACGGGGCCCGCGCCCTGGATGGCGGCTTCTGCGTGAACGAGTGGCTCGTGCAGGAGGGCCTGCTCGTCCTGAAGGAGTATCCGGACGAGATCACGCCGTTCTCCGAGCTCGACGTGGACTGGGAGAAGACGAAGGTGTGGGGGGCCGGCGGCTACTACGCCCGGATCTTCTTCAACGTGAAGGGGCGCGAGCCCACGGGGGTCATCGAGGCGGAGGACTACGAGACCTTCCGCGACGCGATGAAGGCGAAGCTCGAGGCGACGCCGGACGACGCGGGGCGGCCGATGGGGACGCTCGTGTTCAAGGCGGAGGAGATCTACGAGAGGGTCGACAACATCGCCCCGGACCTCATCGTCCACTTCGGCGGCCTCGCGTGGCGCTCCATCGGGGGCGTGGGATACGACGGGATCCACGTGCGCGAGAACGACACGGGTCCGGATGATTGCAACCACGCCCAGCACGGCGCCTTCATCCTCGCGGCGTCGAACAACCCGCTGCGCGGCGAGATCGAAGGAGCGCGCCTGCTCGACATCGCCCCCACGCTGCTGGAGCTCGGCGGATACGAGATTCCCGACTCGATGCAGGGCCGGTCGCTGGTGGAGGGGGCCGCTCCGCCGCCCGAGGGGGGCGAGCTGACCGCGGAAGGGGAAGAGATCATCCGCCAGCGGCTGAGCGGGCTTGGCTACATCTCGTGAGCGGAAGCGCGGCCGGCGAGGCCGGACCCGATCCGTCGGCATCTCGTGACTGAGGCTGATCTCAGGGCCGGCCCAGGGGCTCTCGCGTCGATCGGACTCTGCTTCGGTCTTGTCACCGGCCTCCTCGAGGTCGCGATCCAGCTTGTCCGGCAGCGGATGCTGAACCGCATCCTCTACGTAGGGGACGCCTTCGTGTGGGAGACGCCGGTCGTGTACGGGGCTCTGTTTCTGGGCCTCGCCGCCGCCATCGGCCTCGTGTGGCTCGTCGTGCGGAACGACCGGGCGCGCCTCGGCGTCGCCGTGTTCGCGTTCGCGTTCGTTTCGGCCTGGAGCCTGCTTCTGTTGTTTCCCCGGATCCACGAGCTCGCGGCGGCCGTGCTCGCGGCCGGGATCGCGAGCCGGGCGTCATCGATCGCGGCTTCGGGTGGCTCCGTGCTCCAGCGAGTCATGCGTCAAACGCTTCCCGGCGCTGCCGTCCTCGGGCTCGTCTTGGCAGGCGTCTGGCTCGCGGCGCGTCGAGACGAAAGCCGCCCGGCGACGACGGCGACCGCCAGGGAAGGCGCCCCGAACATCCTGCTCATCATCCTGGACACGGTGCGCGCGTCGGAGCTGGGGGCGTACGGTTACGAGCGACCGACCACACCGCGGATCGACCGACTGGCGGCCTCCGGTGCGCTGTTCGAGGCGGCGTTCTCCACCACATCATGGACCCTGCCGTCGCACGCGAGCATGTTCACGGGACGGGACGCGTCCGCGCTGCGCACGAACTGGCGAACCCCTCTCGAGCCCGGCGTCCGAACGCTCGCCGAGAGCCTGGCGGCGTCCGACTACCGGACGGCCGGCTTCACCGCGAACCTCTGGTACACGAGCCGTGCGACCCACCTGAATCGAGGATTCCGGCACTACGAGGACTATGAGTTCACGATCGAGCAGTTCTTCAAGAGCAGTTCGATCGGTCAGTTCGCGAGCCGGCACTGGCCGGGCCACGCCCACCGCAGGGCCCGCGTGCACCGGTGGATCAACGACCGGAGGAACGCCGCGGACGTGCGCGCACACTTCCTGCGCTGGCTCGAAGAGAACGACGGAGGGAGCGCGCCCTTCTTCGCGTTCCTGAACTTCTTCGACGCGCACCAGCCCTACTGGGCGCCCGCGGAGTACC
>JBHHYZ010000108.1:0-4497 GCA_046757845.1 Gemmatimonadota bacterium | reverse complement strand
TACCCGGGCTTCTTGGCCGGCGTCTTGGCCGGCGTCGCGAGCGTCCGGATATACTTGACGATCGCCACCTCCTGCTCGTGAGTCAGCTTGTCCTTGAAGCCCGCCATGGTCCCCTTGCCGTTCTCCATCACCGTCACCATCGAGTCCTCGGAGAGGCCCTTCAGGGTCGCCGGATCGGCGAGGGTCGGCAGGTTCTTGAGCGCCTTCAGCATGTAGCCGGGAGGCACCCCTTTCTCTCCATGGCATTGCGCGCAATTGGTCTTGAACAACGCCTGGCCGTCCGCTTCCTGCGCCAGGGCGACACCCGGCGCCAGGGCGGCACCCGCCCCCAGGGCGAGTGCCGCCGCCAACAGCGACGCACACGCGATCCCGAGTCTCATATTGCACCCCCGACAGGATTCATGGTAGTTCCGGTCCCGCCCCGGCCGCATCGGCTCAGAGGATGAGAATGAAGCGGATCTGCAGCCCGTTCGTCATGGTCGAGG
Source organism: Gemmatimonadota bacterium (assembly GCA_046757845.1). GTDB lineage: Bacteria > Gemmatimonadota > Gemmatimonadetes > Palauibacterales > Palauibacteraceae > JBHHYZ01. The sequence goes on along the minus strand of JBHHYZ010000108.1, from coordinate 4,012 downwards.
TCGCCGGCCCGTCTGAACGTCCTTGTACTGATACTCCAGGATGGCCTGCATTCCATCGAGTGCCGCGAGATTCGCACCGAGCGTGAACGCCTTCAACGCATTGTCATCCTGGTCGCGAGACGGCCGGAAGAAGTCATACCGCGCGGACATTCCCACGTATTGGCTGGCGGGCATGTAGAGCTCCCCGAACCATCCACCCGACTTGAACTTGCCCGGCAGCACGTTGCCCGTGGTGGCATCCACACGTCGATCCTGTCCCCACGCGACGCCGCCCAACAACCAGAGCGCCTTGTCTGCGGAGACGGTGACGGGAAGGGTGCCGTAGGCCGCCACACGGTCGAAGGAGTCGGTGTAGGAGGCAGGGGTCTCGAAATCGTACGGTACGCTCAGCGTGCCGTGGTAGTAGTACGCGCTGATCGCCGCGTCGGCGCCTCCTACGGGAATGAACTGGTTCAAGAAGACCTGAATGTCCTTCGAGTTGAAGTTGGGGTCGTTCCCGGACCGGTTCAACTCACCTCCCTGGAATGGGAAGGCCTTCCTCTCTTCGGGGTTGACGTAGATTCCGTTCAACACCGCCGCCGCCGCGTTGAACCCCTTGTGGGTGAACCCGGCTTCCACGGCCATCTGATCGAAGCCCCATAGCGTGAAGAACGTGCTCGTCCCGGCATTGTTCGCGGGTGTCCTCTGAAACAGCGGTCGACTCAGACCGGCGGGCCGGTCACTCGCCCCATAGCCTTCGAAAGGATGAAACACGCCGGCCCGGATCTGGAAGTGGTCTTTCTCGTTCCCGACGGTCGCCCGGACATACGCGTTCTCGATCTCGAAGAAGTCCTCCGGGCTGGTCGAAAACTCGGCGAAGGCCGACCAATAGCGCCCGAAGCTTCCCGTGGCCGGATAGATCGTGAACTCCTTGAACTTCATGACCCGCTTGTTGCTCGTCGTGCTCGTGGCCTCGTTCTTCGTGTGGGTGACGCTGACAAGGCTTTGAGTCCGCGCCGAGATCATGTTGGGAATGTCCACTGGCCGCGACTTCCCGATCTGAGCCGGGATGCGGAAGCCCGCGTTGCGGTATTCATAGCCGAACCGGGTCAGCCTCGGGATGCTCGTGTGGCAAACGCTGCACGCCATATGCTCTCGGCGCGCGAACGCCGGGATCGGTTTGTACGAGGCCGGGATCGGCTTGTATGAGGTCGAGCGGATGGTGCTCGACCGCAGGCTGACGGCTATCGCCGGGACGCCGGGGCTCCGAGCGGCCAGGTCCGCCCGGTTGGCCACCGGGTTGCCGGAACCGCCGCTCGAGGCGAGGGCATTCACAAGCCCGATCGTCGCCAGCAAAACGTCGACGCTCATGAGAACCTCCTTTTCCCTTGGGATTCGGCCTCGCGTAGCCTTGAGGCGCGCATACCCATACCAATGCTAGTCGTGTGGCCCCGCTTTGAAAGTCGGGAATGGGTCGATTCTTATGGTGGGAGATTCCCCCGTCGGGGTGTAGGCGAACTTACTTCGGCGGCCCGCTCCTGCGGTGGAGATCGCGAAGCTGCTGTGAGATGCCCCCTGTTTGACGTAATATGGATACACCGCGCGGGCGAATAGCTCAGCCTGGTTCAGAGCGCCTGCCTTACAAGCAGGAGGTCGGGGGTTCGAATCCCTCTTCGCCCACTCCATAAGCGGCTTATTCGCAGTCGATTATGACGTGACATCCGCATCCCACCGGCGCGGCTCCGCTCCGAACGCTCGATCCCGGCGTGCCCGTCTCTCGGGTCACGGGTTTCCGCCGCCGCCGGAGCCAAGTGGCCTCGCCGGGGTAACCTCATGAAAGTGGAATTGGCGCTCCGCGAGGCGGGGCGGCGGAAGGGATTCGAAACTTGTGTCAGGTGCTGTTACGGATGGCGGGCTGCGTCGGCATTTCGCGGAGATCGCGCCTCTCTATCGGAGAATCAGGGCGAACGACCCCCATGTAGGTCAGCTCGTAGCGGATCTGTTGGTCCGGTGTGCTTCGCCGGGAACGCGGCTTCGACTTCTGGAGGTGGGCAGCGGCACGGGCCGCTACCTCCCCGGGTTCACAGAACGCGAGACGCGTCTCTACGATGCGGAGACGCTTCGGAGAGCGATCTCCGAGACCGACGCCTTTCTCGACAGCCGGTTGCGCACGCTCCCATGGCGCGTGACCACGTCTCTGGCCAGGCTGTTGGAACAGGCGCGTGCCTTCCACTATTCGACGTTGAGGCTGTACTCCCCGACCGAGCTCGAGGAGGCTCTCGAGGTCTTCGAGGACTGTGTGGCGAGAAGGTTCGGTGCGAGAAAGGTCATCGCTGACAACGATCATCAGTTGGTTCTCGCCAGCCGCAGAGCGGATCGGGTGATGAGCCGGAGGCGGTCCGAGCGCGGACGGCCTCGACGCCAACGGGGACCCGAAACCAGTTCTTGAGGCCACCCGGGATTCCGGAGCCCAACGGGCCGCCTCCTCCCCGAAGACGGCGCTGTCCCCAGACCGTTCGGGACTGGATCGCGGCCTGGCGACGGATTCGGTCCGCAGTACACGCGCAGCGACCCGCTAACGCGCAGGGCGCACAGGCGAGGAGACTACAACTCCTCCAACGAATCGACTAGATTGAAGGAACCGAAGCGCTCTAGTCTCGACGTGACTGCGCGGGTGGGCGGAGGAACACGGGTTCGAGGCAAACCTTCTCGGAGGTGGCATCAACTGGTACTCTCCGAAAGTACATGCAGCCGCTTCTGTCTGGGTCTGTCGGACCTAGCCCAGCCCAGCTCTCGATCCAGCCGCGGGAGCCGTTCGCCAGGGAGTCCAGCTAGCGCATCACGGGGGCGGCTCTGGACACCGCCCCGCATTCGACCCCAGCGAAGGAGATGAAACCATGGACTTCGCAAGCTTCTTCGTGCTCCTCATCATCGGCGTCGTCGTCTCAGGAATCCTGCATTACGGTCTGAAGTTCTACATCCGGGCCGGCACCAGCTCGTTTCTGTCCAAGGTGGTCATCGGCTATGTCGGCGCCTGGCAGGGTGGGTCCGTGCTCGGTTCCTGGGGACCGAGCAGCGAACGAGTGTACTACGTGCCCGCGATTCTGGGCTCGGCGGCGCTCCTGCTGCTGGTGGTGGACGTGGTCAAGACGGTCTGCCCCGCCGCCACGGAGGAAGACACGCCGCCTGCGCGACCGGCGACTCAGTTCTAGCCATGCCGCCGCGCGCGGAGGGTCAGCCCTCCGCGCGGTACACCCGGTCGTGCCTCCGGACGCGTTCGTCGACCTGGATCGCCACCTCCGCGCCGGCCTCCGCGCTCTCGATGCGCTCGTGCTCGATCTCCATGGAGGCGATCTGCTGGGTGAAGTCCGTCGTGTGCCCGCGGAAGCGCAGCACCTGCCCGACCTGAACCGGGGCGCTCAGCCGGATCACGACGACTCGAGGCTTGGCGAAGTAGTGGGTCACGGTCCCGACGATCTCTTCTTCCATGGGGACCTCCATGTTGCCGTTGGGTGTTGGGTAGCCACCGCAATCTAGTGGATTCCTCCGCGGGCTTGTAGCCGCTCGGAGAACTCCCGCGGTCAGCCCGGGTGTAGCGGGTGTCCCATCCCGGGTCTCGAATCAGGGTGAGTCGTCGCGCTCCGGGTGCCCGGACCCGCTCTCGCCCCGGGCCGTCAGGAGCCGCTCGGTGAAGTCCGCCTGCTCCTTCAGCCTGGCCACCTCTCCGTGCACCCCCTCCAGTTGGTCACGGAGGGCGTCGAGCTGTTCGGTGATCGCCTCCAGCGCGCCCGAGACGGCATCCCGCCGCTCAGGACCCCGGAGCCGAAAGAACGTCCACGACATGAAACCCACCATGCAGGCGGAGCCGAGCAGGGCCGCGAGCAAGATCATGATCATCACCGGCGTCAGCATCATCGTTCACCTCTGGTCGGATTCATCCGCGGGCCTCGGCCGTCCGCTTGACCGCCGCGCCGCGGCCGGGGTCAAGCTCCATGGTCACGGCGGAGGCGCGAGGACGGCGTCCACCCGGCGC
>JBHHYZ010000107.1:0-4815 GCA_046757845.1 Gemmatimonadota bacterium | reverse complement strand
CGCCACTCGGCGCCATCTGCGGGCTCGAGCGGGACCCACCCTACGGCCAGGTCTCACCCAGCACGACGCCGGCGCTCACGTTCCAGCCCGTGCGCCTGCCCGTCGGGACGAGGGGCGCCGACGAGCTCCCGGTGGGCACCAGGGAGCCCACCTGTCCTCGAAGCCACAGCCCGGTCTGGTGGGCGGTCTGCCAGCGAAACGTGAGCTGGCCCGCCTGCTCGCGCGCGTCGGTCACGTCGAGAGCCAGCTCGGGTCCGACGAACCGCCGAAACACCGGACCGCGATCCTCCGGCCTGGGGATCAGCCCGGAGGGACCGTACAGGGCGAGACTCCCCCCCACCGACAACCCGAAGCCACCAGAGAGGACGCGCGCGACCTCCACGGCCGCACCGCCCTGCCAGCTACGGATGCTCGAGCTGGCTTGCGCCAGGAGGTCGCGCCGATCGCGGACCTCCCGCACCACGTGGAACCGGCCCGCCGCCTGCCAGCCGCCGACCGGCAGGAGCCGCAGTTCCAGATCGGTCGTCAACCGGTCCTCGTCCACGGTGAACACGACGGCATCGATGTCCGCACGGAGCGCCTCGCCACTCAGCGTGGTGTAGCGACCGTTCAGCGTCAGCAGGAAGCGGTCGGGACCCAGCGGCCACTGGAAGGCCCCGCCGGCGGTCCATCCGTTTCCGTCCCAGCGGTCCTTGGGTGGAGCGTTCGCCCGAGTGCGAGTGAACTGGTCCTCGCTCACCTCCTCCACCTGGCCGAACACCGTCCAGGTCGCGCTTCCGCTCCGACCGCCCACCGCACCGCCCACCGCGTAGGCATTGCGCTCGAACCGGCGGCGGAATTCTGCGGGCTGGAGGTCCAGCGGGACCGGCTCCTCGTAGCCCTCGAGCTGGAAGATCCGCGAGGCCTGGGAGATCGTCACGATCTGGAGGAACTGCGTCGTCTGCTTGAAGCGGGCGAACGCGCCGACCTGAAACGAGCCATCGGCGGTCTGGTAGCCGATTCCACCCGTCACGGCGGGAATCGCGCTGCGGTTCACCCGCGGCACGGGCGATACGGTCGTGCGCGTCTCCTGGCCCTCGTAGCCCAGCCCGAGGCCCAGCGCGAAGCGGCCGAAGCGCCAGCCGGTGGCCCCTTCCAGTCGGGCGGCCAGGCGGCGCACCGGATCGCCGATCGTATCCAGCACGAGAAACGGGTTGCTCGTGTACGGGTCCAACACGTCGGCGAACGCGGAATCCTGCAGGCTGGGTCGGCTCACCACGAAGCGCCCGATCGCCGCGCCTCGATCTCCGAGCCGGCGCCAGCCGAACGCCTGCACCGAGCTCGAGGTGACGCGTCCCGGGTCCAGCGGACGGAAGTAGTCGCCGCTCATCCCCATCCCACCGGCCCGGAACTCGACGCGCTCGTCTTCCAGCTCGAAGGGCAGGGCGGCCGGGTTGCCGGCGGTCCAGAAGATGCCCACCCGCGGGGCCGGGAGGGTGAGCAGGGAGGGAAACACCGTCCCCCCGGGCAACGTTCGCGGCAGGTCCCCGACCCGGGCCAGGGGGCTCCAGTTCCGGGTCCAGGCGGGAAGCCGGTCACCGGCCGGGGACTGGAGGGCATCCGTGGCCTGCGCCAGGCATTGGTGGCCGGCCCCGGCCCCGAGCACGGCGAGCCCGGCCAGCGTCGCCGCGCGCCGCAGGCACGGACTCCCCGGCCGGACGCCACGCGAGGAAGATGGGCTCTGCTCTAGCCGCGCCCCCGCCGGCCTCACGTGCCCAACCATCGCGCGGTGGGGAGGGTCAGCTCGAATCCGAAGCGCACGGGGGAAAAGACTCGTGGAAGCACGCCGGGCTCGAAGAAGATCCCTCGCCGGTCCAGGAAATTGAACGCCCAGAAGTTGAGCTTCCCGCCCACGGGCAACGTCTTGCTCACCTGGATGCTCGCCATCCAGTCGCCGGGCGAGCGCATCGGCAGGCTGCTCACACCGGTCCGCGGGACGCGCAGGTCGCGGAACTCCGGGTTCCCCCGCTCGCTCTTCGGCACCCGCACCAGACGCGCGTCGCGGGTGAGGAATCCGGCAAAGGAGAGCGTGTCGGTGCCCGCGATGTCGCGGAACCGATCGGTAATGTTGTGCTGGATGGTGGCGGTGACCAGCAGCCCGATTTCCGATTGATGGTGGACCAGCCGGTACAGGACCAGCGCGCGCTCGCCCGTCTCGGTCAGCCCCTCCCAGAACGGCGCCCGGGGCTGCGTGGTGAGCTGGAACGCGTTGAACCGCATCCGCGTGCCGAAGAACAGGGCCTGGGAGGACGTCTCCGTCTTCACCCACGATCCGGTCACCTGAAGCCGGGTGGCCAGCGGCACCAGCTCCGGGAAGGAGGCGGTCAGCTCGAACCCCTTGTTCACCACATCGAAGATGTTGTCGGGACGCTCCACCAGCACCGGGACCGTGTCGGTGAAGGCGGGCGGCTCAATGATCTCCGGCGGCAAACCGTCGCCCGGCGTGTCGGAAAGATCGAAATGGTCGCGCGTGATGAACTGGGGCTCGGAGGCGATCCCCACCGCACCGTCGATCCGGTCCCGGAAGGCCACGAAGGAGAGGACCGATTCGCCGCGCCCGATCTCGAAGCCGATCTCGGCCTTCTTGCCGACGGAGAAGCCCAGATCGGGGTTCGTCGGATCCCGGATGAACGTGGTGAGCACCGCCAGCCGCTCGGCCGGATCGTTGGCGAAGAAGTTCACGTTCACGAGATCGAAGTACTGCGGCGCCGGGGCCAGATCCGCCAGCGAGGGCGTCTTGGACGTGCGCCCCCAGCCACCGCGCAGGCGCAACCACGGCTTGGGGAGCAACTCCACGTTGAGGCGGGGCTGCACGACCCGGTCGCGCACCGACGTGAACCAGGAGCCGCCCTCGTGCAGCAGCTCCAGCCGGACCCCGGCCTGAAGGTTCACGGGGAGCGGACCCAGCCTGGCGCTCACGCGATCATCGGCGTAGAAGCCGCTGGTCACCAGCGGCGGGATCTCGTTATAGCTGCGCGGACGGTCGTACCCCCGCACGCCGTTGAAGCTCACCTGGGGCGGGAATCGAATGTCGAACTGGAGGCCCGGACCGTTGTTCCACTCGCGCCTGAGCACCACGCCGCCTCGCAGGTCGTGCGCGGCCCCGAGCCAGCCACGCTTTCCCTCCGCCTCCAGGCGGGTGAACGACAGCCAGGGCGTTCCGTCCAGCTTGACGCGCGCGTTGAAAAATCCGCCGATGAACCGGCCTACCGAGCGCCCTTCGGTGAGCCGGTCGGTGAACGGCTGGGTCCCGGCCACCGCGGGGGCCCTCGACCTGGAGTTCTGCCGCAGCATGCTCAGCGAGCTGGTCAGGGTGAGATCCAGGGCGGGGGAGACACGCAGGCGGGCGCGCTCGGAGGCCCGCACTCCCCGGTCCCGGCTGCGAAACTCGACCCCCGGCCGGATGTCGGGATTCTCGGGCCGATCGTCGATGAGCTGGAAGAAATCCACGCGCGTGTCCAGGGTCACCCGGGGGAGGAAGCCCGAAGCGGTGCGGAGACGGCCGATCGCGGCCCGGTCGGCGAGCTGTGCGGCCACCCGGGTGGACTGATCGTCGGAGCGGCCCGGCTGCGTCCGCGTGCGGGCGACGTCCAGGGTGAAGGTCGCGGCGCTCCGGCCGCGACCGAGCCTGCGCCCGGCCACCGCGCTCGCCTCCAGCGTGCGCTCGTCGAACTTGCTCGCCACGATGGGCGCCACCGGGGCTGCCCGCGTGTCGACGATGATCGCGCCCTGCGTGAGGTCACTGTACCGAACCGAGGGAATGCCGCGAATCACCTCCACCCGCTCGATCGTGCTGGCCGGTATCTGCCGCAGGTCGATCCCCCCACCGGCCGAAGTGGTGAAGGAAAGCTCTCCGCGCGGCCCCAGCGTCTGGAGGTTCGCGTTGTTGGACAGGGGCACGCCGTCCAGCACGATCAGCGTGCCGAAGGCCGCGAGGTCCGCGGCGGAGCGGTTCACGCCCGCATCCGCCGAATTGGCGAACAGGCTGCTCGAGGTCGGAGCGAAACGCAGGGCCACCTGCTCCACATCGTCCAGTCCCGGCCGCTGCACCGCGAAGCCCGGCACGAGCTGTAGCACACCTTTCAGGCTGGTCGCCGTGAGGTGCTCGATCGCCTCCTGCTCGATCACGCTCGCCGTGCCGAGCTCCCCACGCGCCCGGCCCGCCGCATCGGCCGTGACCGTGATCTCCTTCATCTTCAGCGCCCGCAGCGCCAGCTCGATGTCCTGCGTGAGGACCTGGCCCGCGGACACGGTGATCGCCACGCGTGCCACGGCGAAGCCGATCCGCTCGACCCGAAGCATCTGCGGCCCCGCGGGCACGCCGGTGATCCGGTAGCGCCCCAGGCTGTCGGTGACGGTGGCGAGGCCCGAACCCTCGATTCGGACCACGGTCGCGGCCACGGGCCGGCCGGTGGGCCCGCCGAGGACCCGCCCCATGACCGTGGCGCCCCGTTCCGCGGGCTCCTGCCCCGTGAGCCCCGCCGACACCGAGCCCAGGAGAAGCACCGCGACGACCGCCGCGGCGGCGGCCTTCCGTCGCGAGGTTCTCACGCTCGGGCTCTCCACGAGTTCTTCGCGCAAGGTGGGATCCTCCACGAATCGAACGGTGCCTAGAAACACACCGGACCGTGCCGCAAAGTGGCGCCACAATAAGTGCGCTGCAATTCGAGCGGCCGCGCGCGGCTCGGCGGCCAAGCAGCCGGTGAACGCGCTAAGCTCGCAAGCGCTCGCCACCGTCTCCGCGATCAGCGACTACTGGAAGCAGACGCAGCAGCC
>JBHHYZ010000106.1:0-4836 GCA_046757845.1 Gemmatimonadota bacterium | reverse complement strand
CCGAAAGAGGTGGCCTCAGCGCTCTCGGCGCGCTCGGCGAGAGGTCTTCTCGGGCTTTGACGGGTGCCCTGTCACGTATCCCGACAAGGCGCAACGTGTCCATGATTTCCACGCGAATTGTCGCGCCAACGAAAATTCAAGTTTCAGCTCAGTCTCCTCCATACAGAACATGAGGGGAACTTTCCGGTGGATCATTGTTCCCGTGCTTCTCGAGATCCCGTCCAGGCCAAAGGCCATGCTCAGCGGGCCGGCTTGATGAGGACCTTCCCGGCCAGGGCGCCCGTGAGGCGGCCCTCATCGACCGCCAGGACCCCGTTGGTGATCACGTAGTCGATGCCCTCGGGATAGCGGCTGGACTCGAGGATGGTCGCCCGATCGCGAACCCTCTCGAGATCGAAGATCACCAGATCCGCCGCGTAGCCCTCGCGCAGGAGCCCGCGATCGCGAAGCCCGACGATCTCGGCCGCCAGCCCGCTCATGGAGCGGATGGCGAAGGGCAGGCTGATCACACCCAGATCCTTCACATAGCGGGCGATCTTGCGCGGAAAGGCGCCGAAGTAGCGGGGATGCCGACCCGGACGAGGTTGGAGGGCCACTCCGGCGTCGGAGGAGGTCGCCGTGTACTCTTGCTTCATGTAGTTGGCCACATCGAAGGGGTGGGCGGCCAGGGGACGGAACAGGACTCCGGTGCGGACCTTCTCAGTGCCCCGCAGGGTGAAGTCGATGAGTGTGTCGACGGCGCTCATATGCTGCTCCTCGGCCACCTCGGCGAGCGTCTTGCCGATGAGCGACTCGTCGATCGGCGCCACGACGATGACCAGCCGATCGGCTCCTCCGTTGAGGTCGACCAGGAACTCGATGTCCCGGATCAGCTCACCCCGCGTCACGGGATCGGAAAGGTTCTTGCGCAGGTCGCCCTTGTAATCGGCGAAGAGTGTGGCGTTGCGCCAGGCGGGATCGTCCAGCCCGCCGGAGCGATCGGTGCCGGGCGGCGCCAGACCCCACTGCGGAATGACCCGCGTGGGGGAGCCGCCGAAGGTCTCGTAAGGATACTGGTCCAGGAACACCTGGACCCCTTCCTTGCGGGCCCGGTCGATCATCAGAACGTCGACCGAGGAGTGGCCCCAGGAGGAGCGGCCCTTCGACTTGATATGGCTGCCGACGACGCGTATGCCCGTCTCGCGGCCGATCCGGATGGTCTCGCTCATCCCGTCGGTGGCGTTCAGACGCCACCCGGAGACCGTGCTCGGCAGCTGCCATTTGGGAAGCTGCGACTGGCTGCGCTGGTGGCTGTAGTAGAAGCCGTCGAACTCGGCCACCACCCTGGCCAGGGCGACGATCTCCTCGGTGGTGCTGAAGCGCCCCGGTCGATACTCGGGTCCGGCTCCCATGCCCCAGGCGCCGGTCTCCATCGCCTGGCGCACGAGCTCCTGCATCTTCCGGATCTCCGCATCGGTCGCCGGGCGCTCGTAATCCTCGCCCATGACCCGGGCTCGCACCGTACCGTGGCCGATCATGGGGATGACGTTCAAGGCCACGCCGGGATTGCGGTAGGCGGCGATCTCGTCAGCGAGGGGGAAGATCGGATTGCGCCCGTCGGGTGCGAATACAACCGTCGTGATGCCCTGGGCCACCAGGTTGGGGGCCCGGCGCAGCTCGACATTGTCCTGGACGAGGGCCCGATCGGCGTGGGAGTGCATATCGATGAAACCGGGCGCCACGTAGCGGCCCGCGGCATCGATGATGCGCTTCGCCCGGGCCTGCCCGAGCTTGCCGATCCGGACGATCCTGCCGCCTGCGATCGCGACGTCCGCCACGACGGCGGGATTGCCGGTCCCGTCCAGCACCCGGCCTCCGCGGATCAGAAGGTCATAGCTCTGAGCCTCGACCCACGCCATGCTGGCGCCGGAGAGCAGGGCCGCCAACCCGATCATCAGTGCCAGCCGAGTGACTTTTTCCATCTCTGACCGCCTCCTTATGGGGGATTGGGGGATTGAGGGATTGAGAGATTAGGGAATGATTGATTCAGTCATTCGGATGTTGCCTTGCTGTGCGTTGGGAGGCAGAAAGGATGGCCAGGAGTTCCTTGCTTTCCGCGATCAACTCCTTCGTCCTTTGGTCCTGCAACCCCTTCGCCCTATCTAGCACCGTCCCACCCTTTTCAAACACTCAATCCCTCAATTCTTCCCAGTTGAAGTTCGCCGCCGCTTGGTCCGGTTCTTGACCGGCGCCGGAACAGCTTCCGCTGAAGCCGGCAGAAATTGGAGTGGAAACTGCACCTGAGCCGCCCTCTCGGCAGCCATCGACCAGAGCTCTCGACTGGGATCGATGGCCACCAGACGGTCGACTCGGCGGGGATCGTAATAGGTCAGGTTGAGTCCCGATCCGACGCCGATCTCCAGAACCTGTCCCCGGGCCTCGGGCACCACCTTCTCGCGCTGGCGCATCTGCGGCTCGAGCGCACAGGCCATGTGAATCAGTCGGGGCAGTATGTACCTGGAGTAAAGACCCATCTTCCGACTCCCTGAAGCGGCTTCACCTCGGCCGGAGACAATACCGTGCGCTTGGCTCGCCCGGACACGGACCGGCTACTTACCATAGACCCACTTTCCCCACAAGCCGCGAACGGCTACCTTTTCGGGCAAGCGCATCCCGGACTGCTTGAGAGCCAGGACGATCTGTCCCCGGTGGTGGGACTCGTGGGCGATCAGATAGGCCATCCACCGCAGCGGCTGATGCCCGAAAAGACGCGGTCGCACTTCCCCTCGCAAGGCCTTCCCCAGCCAGTTCTCCACTCTGGCTCCGGAGTCGGCAAGCCACTCATGGAGCTCCTCTCGGCTCGGAGGTGGGCCCTTGTGGTAGCGTGGCAACCGGGCCTTCTCGCCGGTGGCGTGGTAGTGGAGCCAACCCAGGCGGACCCGGTGCAGGTGGGCGAACTGACGGGCCACGTCGCGGCCCCGCGATCCGGCCGGACGGGCCTCCAGACCACCCTCCGGCGTGCTCTCCAGAAGGTAGAGCAGGATCTCGTTGTGGCGGCGCCAGGTGGCCAGCGCCTGGGCGATCCATTCTTCGGCGTCCATCGCTTCCTCCCCACTGTCAATCTAGCCACCCTACCAGAGATGATCAAACTCCGCTCCTCATAAAGGCTTTCTTGGAGCTGGGAGCGTCAGCGACCAGGCCCCTTGGTAGGCAAGCAAATCGATTTCGGCCACATCGAAGATGCCCACTCCCGTTACGGTGGTGGCTCCGAAAGATGGGTTTCGAAGTGAGTGACGCGTGTTTCTTCGGTGCTGGTCGTGGCGCCAAGCACCTCCGGCTAAGCCCCAGGTTTGAACCTGGTGACCGGTGGCGAACGCCACCGGCGTGGTCGGCGTACCCCGTCGCGAGGTGGGGAAAAGTTCCCGCGAAGCAGGGGATGGCGGTGAAGATCAGTCCGGGAAGGTCTCGCCCCCATGTGCATTTCGGCGCCAGCCGTCACCACTCACCGGTCGCTCGCGCTCCCGGCTCCGCCGGATTCGTTTCGAGGCGCCTCGCCAGGAACCGCGCGACATCCCACTCCTTTCCGGTGGCCCTCGTCCCCATCGCTACTTTTTGTGTCGTCTCCCCTCAGCGTCGAGCCAGGTGGCGTCGGGACGGGCCGCAGGCGCCTGGTCCGGGCCCAGGTTCTCTTTGCTGATCGTGGCCTGGTGGAAGTTCTCGGGAGGAATCGGGTTCCCGGCCAGACGGCGCAGGAGGGCCAGCTGGCCGGCCTGCGTCATGGCATCGGCGAACGGGCCCTGGAGGAGCTTCTCCGCCGTGGTTCCCCGAGGCTGCGTGCCCCGCTCCAGATGCTCGCCCAGACGTTCCAGCGTGATGATGAACATGCGCTCGCAATCCTTCACGAACGAAGAACGGACGGGCTACCGGGCGATTGCGTTCAGCCGGGACGGCGGCGCGACCTGGGGCGCTCCGGAGTTCGACAGGCACCTCGGCGATCCGCAGGTGCAGGCGAGCCTCATCCGCTACAGCCTGGCCTCCGAAGAAGGCCGGAACCGCCTGCTGTTCTCGAACCCCAGCCCGCCGCGAGCCAGCATCCTCACCGGGCGCTATCCCGCGCGTACTCGTCTCACCGACTGGGTCCCGGGACGGACTCCCCCGGGCGCAAGACTGAAGATTCCCAACTGGACGAACTTCTTGCGCCGGGCTGAGGTCACCCTCGCCGAGGCGCTGAAGCCGGCCGGTTACGTATCCGCCAGCATCGGAAAGTGGCACCTTGGCCAGCCGGGATGGTGGCCGGAGGATCAGGGCTTCGACGTCAGCTTCGGCGGCAGCCACGTGGGTTCGCACGGTAGCATGTTTCCACCGTATTGGTCCGAAGAACGGAAGAAACAGCTGGACTTTCCTGGCGTTCCGGACGCCAGACCCGGTGAGTACCTCACGGACAGGCTGACGCGTGAGGGTGAGGCGTTCCTGGAAGACAACCGGGACCGCCCATTCTTCTTGTACCTGTCACATTATGCGGTTCATACCCCGATCCAGGGCAAGCCGGAGGTCGTCGCAAAATACCAGGGCAAGAAAGTTGCCGGCCGGCGTCTCCGGACTGATCATCGCCGCTTTGTTCGCGGCGTCCATGTCCACGCTGAACAGCAGCCTGAACAGCGTAGCAACCGCCGTGGTCACGGACTTTTTCCGGCGCTTCCGCCCGCGGGCAGCCGATTCGCTGTGCCTGCGCCTGGCCCGCTGGCTGACGGCCCTGCTCGGCGTGCTGGCCACGGCCACCGCAGCGCTTCTGGCCGCCGCGGATGTCGGTTCGCTGTGGGACGTTTTCCAGGAAGTGATGAGTCTGTTTGGCGGGGC
>JBHHYZ010000105.1:0-5122 GCA_046757845.1 Gemmatimonadota bacterium | reverse complement strand
GCGGACGCCGAAAACCTCCCATTCGATGACGCGTCATTCGATATCGTATATAGCTGGGGCGTGTTGCATCATACGCCCGATGTCGTGAAGGCTGTACAGCAAGTGCATCGCGTCCTGAGGCCTGGCGGGTGTGCACGAGTAATGGTGTATCATCTGAGGTCGCTGACGGCGTTTATGCTGTGGCTCAGGTACGGGCTTATCGGAGCGAGGCCGTTTCGGCCACTTCGCGATGTGGTCGCATCAAACCTAGAGAGCCCGGGCACGAAAGCTTTCAGTCGAGAGGAGGTCAAGGATCTGTTCTCATGCTTTCGAGTGGTTGACGTCCGGGTGCAGCAATCCTTCGGCGACCTTCTCCAGGGTAGCGTGGGACAGCAGCACGGGGGCGTTCTATTGAAGGTTGCGAAACGCCTATGGCCACGGTGGGCGCTGAGGCGTTGGGCTGGTAAGTGGGGGTTGTACTTGCTCATACGTGCTAGGAAATGAGAGGGCGTACCTGAGAGGCTGGGCCGATTGGCAGGCGAAGCAGCGAGTCGTGTGACGGCAGTGTGGCAGTGTGCGGCATAGCCGGATTCGTCGCCGATGGGGACGAGCGCCTCCTTACATCTATGACGGACTGCCTGACCCACCGGGGCCCGGACGACAGCGGTCTTCACATCGATTCCCTCCCTAACGGCCGGCAGGTTGGGCTCGGTTCTCGGCGCCTGGCGATCCTCGACCCGTCCCCGAGGGGACGGATGCCGATGGAGGATTCCGAAGCGGAGACGCTGATCGTACACAACGGTGAGGTCTATAACTTCCTTGAGCTACGTCTTGAGCTAGCGGGTGGACGGGAACGCTTAAGAACCGAAACGGATACGGAGGTGCTCCTGCGGTTGTACCGGCAGGAGGGCAGTCGAATCGTCCACCGGCTCAACGGCATGTTTGCCTTCGCGATCTGGGACAGGTCGCGGGGAACTGTGTACCTGTTCCGCGATCGGCTCGGAATCAAGCCGCTGTATTACCACCACTCCAGAAGGGGCTTCTTTTTCGCCTCCGAGATAAAGAGCCTGCTGACTGCCGGGTTGGCAGGCAACGTGAATTGGAACGCCGTCTGGGACTACTTCACCTACCTTTACGTTCCTGGCCCGCGCACGGCCTACGAGGGGATTCGGGAGCTGCCGCCCGGGCACCTCCTCGAATACGACGTGGGCCGGGACCGGCTGCAAGTACGCCCGTACTGGGAACCTGCCTCTGTATTCGGGTCGCACAGAGCCGGAGAGCTGTCAGTGCATGATGCGTGCGCTAGGCTGCGGGCGCTCCTGGAGATGTCGGTGCGTCGACGCATGCTAAGTGACGTGCCACTGGGCGTCTTCCTGAGCGGCGGTGTGGACTCCTCCGTCATCACCGGGCTCATGGCCGAGCAAAGCACAGAGCCTGTGAGGACCTTTACGGTCCTGTTCCCGGGATCGGACTCGGCCTTTCATGACGAGCGTGAGACAGCCCGCTCCGTGGCAAGGCAGTGGGGAACCGATCACCGTGAGATTGCCGTCGACATCTCCGTGCCGGACGAGATGTGGGAGCTCGTCTCGTGCTTCGATCAGCCGTTCGCGAATCCGACCTACTATCTGTCGTACCTGATATCACGGGCCGTTTCTAAGCACGCAAAGGTTGCCCTCTCTGGAGCGGGTGGAGATGAACTGTTCGCGGGGTACCCGAGGTATGTCGCTGCTCGATTCAGCGCTTCTACGGGGCGCACGCCTCGATGGTTGTCCGCTGCCGTTCTTGCCGGGATCGGAGTAATCCCTGACGATGGCTCTTCTCCTACCCTCCGCCGGCTGAAAAACTTCCTGGGGGGCATCGATTCGGATCCGGCGCGCCAGTACATGCAGTGGGTGTACTACATGAAGGAATCACAGAAGCGACGCCTCCTGAAGGCCGAACGCTTCCCGGACCCTCCCGATTCCAGCCGTGTGCTGAGGAAAAGGTGGGAGGAGGCCGCCTCCTTCGATTGGCTTGCGCGGGCGCAGTACGTGGACCTGGTCACTTTTCTCCCCGACAACATCCTGGCCTACACGGATCGCACCAGCATGGCAACGTCGCTCGAGGTTCGCGTGCCATGGCTGGACCACGAGCTGGTCGAGTTCAGCTTCTCACTTCCGGCCAGGATGAAACTCCGGCGGAACACGCCGAAGTATCTGGTTCGGAGGACTTTCTCCGACTATATACCTGCGGCAACGCTGCGAGGGCCCAAGAAAGGCTTTGTCCCGCCGCTCGGTCAGTGGATGCGTACGGCTCTTGACTCCTATTTCGACTCCTACCTCACCAGCGAGCGAATGGATCGGATCGGCATCTTTGACCGTGGGGAAGTCTCGAAGCTTAGAGAGGCACACTGGAATGGTCAGCGCGACTACTCCATGGAGTTGTTCTCCATCATGGTGTTTGATGCATGGTACCGCCGATACATAGAGTAACGGGGAGAGTCATTCCGTGAATTCGTATATGCACATAGAAACTCTCCTTCACCGGTCCCGAGGTACTGGTTCATGAAGCAGCTCCTGGAACGGCTGGACTCCGGCGAGCTCCAACTGGTGGATGTCCCCTGCCCCACCCCCAGTGAGCACCACCTCGTGGTTCGGACGCGAGCCACCGTGATCTCGGCCGGCACCGAACGAATGCTCGTCGAGTTCGGGAGGGCGAACCTTCTGGAGAAGGCGCGACAACAGCCGGACCGAGTGAAGAAGATCCTGGCAAAGGCCCGGGCGGACGGGCTGTCTGCCACCTGGGATGCGGTCCGGTCCCGGCTGAGACAGCCGCTTCCACTTGGCTACTGCCAGGCGGGTCGGGTCTCCCAGGTCGGACGCGGCTGTGAGGGCTTCAAGGTCGGAGATCGCGTGGTCACGAACGGTCCCCACGCGGAGTGGGTCCAGGTCCCTCACACCCTGGCCGCCGCGATCCCGCAGGACGTGTCGTACCGCCAGGCGGCCTTCGCCCCTCTCGGCGCGATCGCCCTCCAGGGTGTCAGGAACGCCTCGCCCACCCTCGGGGAGACGATCGTGGTGTTCGGGCTCGGGCTCGTGGGGTTGCTGACCGTGCAGGTGCTGCGAGCACACGGGTGCCGTGTATTGGGCCTTGACCTCGCCGCAGACCGACGGAAGCTCGCCCGGGAGCTCGGCGCCATCGTGGCCTGTGAGGAAGCCGACGTCGTCGCCTGGGTTCGCGCAGAGACCGACGGCCGCGGGGCCGACGCCGTCCTTCTGACCCTCGACTCCGACTCCGACGAGCCCGTGCGCCAGGCGGCGCAGATGAGCCGCCACCGTGGCAGGATCGTGCTGGTGGGCGTGACGGGCCTCCAGCTGAACCGGGCCGACTTCTACGAGAGGGAGCTCTCGTTTGCGGTCTCGCGAAGCTACGGGCCGGGGCGCTACGATCCCGACTACGAGGAACGGGGCCGGGATTACCCGCTGCCCTACGTGCGCTGGACCGCGAAGCGGAACTTCGAGGCGTTTCTGGGTCTGGTGGCCCGTGGCGACGTGGAGATCGGGCCGCTCGTCTCCCACACTCTTCCCTTCGAGCGGGCCCCGGAGGCCTACGATCTGCTCCTAGAGGATCGCGCCAGCCTGGGTATCGTCCTCACATACGGTGAATCTGGTGACGCAGCCGGGTCGGGTACCCTCCGCCTTCCTTTCCGTGCCGGCCGCTCTCCTCCGGCGCCGGCCTGCGTGGCCGGCGTGATCGGTTCGGGGGTCTTCCCGACCCGGGTGCTCCTCCCGCTGTTTTCGGGGCTTGCGCTACAGCTACGGTCCGTGTGCGCCCCGTCCGGCACCAGCGCGGGTATTGTCGGCCGCAGGTTCGGCTTCCAGATCGCCACATCGGATCCCGACGCGGTCCTGGCCGACGAGGCAGTAACCACGGTCTTCGTCTTCACGCGCCACGACAGCCACGCGGAACTCACGATTCGGGCTCTGGAGGCGGGCAAGCACGTCTTCGTAGAGAAACCGCTGGCCCTGACGCCTGACGAGGTGGAGCGCGTGGCGTCTACGGTCAAACACGCGCCCGGCCTTCTGACGGTCGGCTTCAACCGTCGCTTCGCCCCGCACACCCGGGCGCTGCTGGCGCGAGTCGAGGGCCGGACGGGTCCCCTGGCTCTCCAGATCACGGTGAACGCTGGCCCCCTGCCGGCAAACCATTGGCTCCTGGATCCCGAGATAGGGGGCGGCAGGCTGGTCGGCGAGGGATGCCACTTCGTGGATCTCGCCCGGGCCCTGGTGGGCCGCGCCATCGCGGACTGGCACCTGGAGGGGAAGGGGGCCGGCATCGGCGGAGCCGGCAACGACCCCTGGCACCTGGGCCTGGAGTTCGAAGATGGTTCCGTGGCCACCGTCCACTACGTGCCTACCGGTTCCTCCTCCTGCCCCAAGGAGCGACTCGAGGCCTCGTTCGACGGCAAGACGTTCGTCATAGACAACTGGCGTCGGCTCAAGAGCTACAGGGCGGGCCCTCGATGGTCGCTACCCTCCCGCCAGGACAAGGGCCACCGGGCCGAGCTCGAGGCTTGGGTGAACGCCGTGACCGTGACCGGGGAGCCTCCGATTCCGTATGCCGAGCTTCTGGAGGTGTCGGGGCTCATGCTGGATGCGGCGGGGTTCGTGGCCGGCTCATGACAGCTCGCATACTCCACGTTGTGGGCACCCGTCCCAACTTCATGAAGGTGGCCCCTCTGCTTCCCGAGCTGAAGGCGTCGGGCCTTGAGACGGTCCTGGTCCACACCGGCCAGCACTACGACGCGAACATGTCGGACGCGTTCTTCCGCCAGCTTGGGCTTCCGGAACCCGATTATCACCTGGGCGTTGGGTCGGGCTCTCACACGGCCCAGAGTTCTGCCGTGATGCTGGCCCTCGAGCCGGTGCTTGCCCGGGTGGAGCCCGATCTCGTGGTCGTCGTGGGCGACGTGAACTCCACGCTGGCCGCCGCTCTCGCCTCCGCGCAGAGGAATCTCCCGGTAGCCCACGTGGAGGCAGGTCTCCGCAGCGGGGACTGGTCCATGCCGGAGGAGAAGAACCGGGTGCTCACCGATCGGCTCTCGCGGCTCCTCTTCACGCCGAGCCCCGATGCGGACCGCAATCTCCTCCGGGAAGGCATCCCC
>JBHHYZ010000104.1:0-5179 GCA_046757845.1 Gemmatimonadota bacterium | reverse complement strand
TCTCCCGTGACGGGCTGCGCTACTACCTCTGGACGTCCGTCGTCGGAAAGATGAATGGCAAAGCGTTCGGAAGACGGCGGGGCAACGAGTACCGGTACGATGCGGCCGCGGGCTTTCGGCCTTGGATTCCCGCGTACACGGGCGTGGACCCGCTGCTGCTCCTGGAGTTCAACGGCGTGAGCGCCGAGCGGAACGTGGTGGACGGGTTCCGCCGGGTGGGGACGGGCGGCACGATCCTCGCCCTTTCGCCGGGTTTCTGGCTTACCCACCGAAACCTGGCGCTCAAGGGCGGCGTGAAGGTTCCTTTCTACCAGAAGCTCGGTGTCGAGGAATCGGAGCTTGCCTACACGGCGGTCTTCTCCTTCGAGGTGCACCTGTGAGGGAGTGCTCCGAGATCCGGCTCGAGCTCCTGGAGTGGCTCCAGGAACGGCTCTCCCCCGAAGAGGAGGCGAGAGTCGAGGCTCACGTGGCCCGCTGCGCCGGCTGTGCCGGTGAGCTCGACGCGCTCAGCGACGCTTGGTGCGGGCTGCCGGAGTTGGAGAGCCTCTCCCCGCCCGCCTCACTACGAGGGAAGGTTCTGGCGTATGCGCGGGCCAACGCGCGCGTCTCGGATTCCCTGCTCGGTGGAGTGTGGAAGGCGGTCCGGGCGGTCGCTATCCCTGTCGCGGTCGGTACCGGGGGGGCGGCCGTCCTCGTGGTGTTGATGCACCTGCGAGGGGCCATGGCGCCTCTCGATCATCCGACCCTGGTAACCCTGAGTCTTGCGCTCGCGGCGAGCATTGCGGCCGTGGCGGGCGGACTCTGGCGAAGCGTCACGCCGCGAACCGTCCGAGCGGTTCTGCTGGGTTCGGTCGTAGCCCTCGGAGGCTACCTCCTCCTGACGGTCATCAGCCCGATCCCCGATACGGTGCAGATCTGCCGAGTGGCGCTATTCCGAAACGTACCGATGTCGCTGGGTGAGGTGTGCCTGGTCTACCTGGCGGTCGCCGTGCTGTACGCCGGCGTGCCGATGGGCCTGGCAGCGTATGCGGGAGGGGCTGTCGGGCGCACGTGGCGGGCGGGGCTCGTGGAGGCGACGATCTTCGCGCTTCTGGCGGCCCCCACAGTCGTGCTTCAAGTGGGTGTAGGCGAAGTGGTCATCACTTTGACCGTGCTGGCGGGCCTCGTTGCGGGCTCCCTCATCGGAGGGCTGGGTGGCAACTGGGTCCGCTCCCGGCACACGCTCGCCGCGACGGGCTCCTAAACAACCGAATCGAGGACTCTGGGAATGAATGAGCACATGGATAGGAGACTGCTGCATCTTGTGAGTCTGGCGTCCGGCCTGGTCGGCGCGGTGGTGGTGGCCGTTCTGGTGGCGCCCGTTCTGGTAGCGCCGGGGGTCTTTTTCCCCTCGTCCGCCGGCCTACAGGCGCAGGCGCTACCGTTTCACACGGAGACGGCAATCACCACGGGCTTCGAAGAAGAAGCAGCCCGCACGTTTGCCATGTTCCTGGGCCGGAGCGGTCTGTTACGGAACGGACGGGACATTACGGACCCGCTGCAACGGGACATCGATGTCTTCGTCCAGCCGGTGGCTGTCCTGCCCTTTGCCATCACTCCCATGTGGACGACGCGGGTCATCGTCCCTTCCTTCGTCCGCAAGTTCATGGATTTCACCACGCCGGACGGCGTACGCCGGCGCTATGTGACGAGCGGCGTGGGGGACGTCATCGTGGATACGAAGTGGATCTTCTTCAGCCGGAATCGCCTGGGAGGTACCGTGCGGCTGGGGATCGAAGGGGGAGTGAAGATCCCGTCCGGCAAGACGGGAGCCCGGCTGCCGAACGGCACGATCGCACCCCGCCCATTACAGGTGGGCACAGGTTCCTGGGACTTTCCGTTCAAGGCGCTGTTCACCATGACGCGGGGCCACTTTGGCCTGCTGAGCAACGCGGGCTACCGGATCAACACGACGGACAACGGCTTCCAGGCGGGCAACGTCTTCAGCTACGACGTGGCTACGGGTCTCCGGTTCTTCCCGTGGACCTACCGTAGCCTGAAGGACCAGTCGCTCATCCTCTACTTGGAGCTGAACGGCACGGTGGGAGAGAGGGACGAGATCGGCGGCTCGACAAACCCGGACTCCGGCGGTCACCTTGTGTTCTTGAGTCCCGATCTCCAGTGGATCCCGACGCCGTGGCTGCTGTTCGAGGGCTCCGTCCAGTTTCCGGTCGTGCAGGACCTGTACGGTACCCAACTGAAATACGACACCCGGTTTCAACTCGGAACCCGGTTCAGATTCTCGTTCCTTCGATAGAGCTGCCGTAGGACTCCCAACGAGGAGAGACCATGCCACCGTTTCTACAAGAAGTCGTGCAGTGGGCCAAGCTTACCGGCGGCCACTTCCTTTTCATGTTCTGGTGGCTGTGGGTGCTGGCCCTGGCGGCGACCGCGATCGGCGAATCCTTTCTCGTGGAAGGCCGGCGGCGGCGACTGCTCGACTCTCCCACCGAGGGCTGGAAGACAATCGGCTTAGCGGTCCTCTTGGGGATCGTGAGCCCGCCGAGCCGGACCCGCGTCTTCCGGCAGGCGAAGGAGCTGCTCGCGCGCGGAGTCAGCCCGGCGGGCATGATGGCCTACCTGGTCTCGGCGCAGTCGCTCCTCCTGTGGTTCGCTTTTCTGGTCGTCGGGTTGAACGGGCCGCAGCCGGTGATCGGCCAGGCGGTGGCGGTAGCGGCTCTCCTGGCTGTGTTGGTCTGGGGCGTCCGACGAATCCCCGTGCGGCTTTGGGACCGGGCGAGGGAGGCGGCCATGCGGGAGTTTCCTGACGCCACCCGCCGGCCGCCGGCCGCGGCCCCTGGTCCCTTGTGGGCCCGTCCCGCCCTGTCGTTGGGGGGACAGGTGTACTCGCTGTGGTGGCCGTTCCTCTTCGGGCTACTGGGAGTAGGCTTCTTTCTCGCCCTGGGTCAGTCGGTGGCGTACGTGTCGCTTCAGGGCTCGAAGGGGCCGCTGGTGCAGCTGGGAAACGCGGGGGTCGGATTACTCTTGGCGTATGTGATGGGTGCGCCGCTCATTGGGAATGCGCTCTTTGCTGCGGGACTGTGGAAGGCGGAGTTTGTGACCTACGCCGGTCTTTCCGCGTTCTATCTGGGTACCCTGGTCATGCCGTTCGCGTGGCCCCGCTATTACGGGCTGCTCGGCGTGGAGTTAGGCAAGAAAGTGTTGGGCTGGCTGGTGGTGGCCATCCTCGCCGGCGCCCTCGCGGCCACGGCGTGGTGGTGGGGCCTACACGGGCTGGCGGGTCTCGTGGGGGTGCGCGAGTGGTTCGAGGCGTTCACGGCATCCACGCTCCGTCCCAACGACGTCCCATGGTTCCACCACTGGTTCGCCCCGGGGATTTAGTTTCGTAGTAGCAGAGGGAGGTGTACGATGAGAAAGAGAAAGATCGCGGGAGCCCCGATTCTCGGAGGCGCGCTCGCGCTGATGCTCGGGCTCGCGCTCTCTCCGGAGGCTGTCTTTGCCCAGGGCGAGGCGACCGCCAAGCAACCGGCCGGCGCGCCGACAGAGCAGCCTCGGCAGATCCAGGTGACGATCCTGGGGATGAGCTGCCCGTTCTGTGCCTACGGGGCTCAGCAGAAGCTCAAGCGGCTGGAAGGGGTCAAGGAGCTGAAGGTGGTGCTCAAGACCGGCCTGGCGACGCTGACGATGGAGGACGGGTCCGACCTTTCCAACGAGCTGCTGCGGAAGACCGTGAAGGAAGCCGGGTTCGAGGCGGCGAAGATCACCCGGAACTTCGATTCGGAGTACCCGGAGTATGGGTCGCAGAAAGGAAGCTGACCTGAGAGCCCGATTCACCGGTTCGGTGCCGTTGATCGTCGGCCTCCTGCTCGCCGTGGGAGTGGGAACCGTGGTCGTTCTCCGCGCCGGTCCACCAGGGGCGAGCTCAGACGGGGAGCTCCTGACTCGCGGTCACAAGATCTACGAGGCCCGCTGCGCGCGCTGTCACGGAGTCGAGGGCGACGGGATGGGCCGCTATGCAGAAGACCTGGATACTCCGCCAGCCGACTTCACTCGGGGCGTATTCAAGTTCCGCTCGACGCCCAGCGGCAGTCTGCCGACGGACGAGGACCTGATGCGGACGCTGGAGCGGGGCGTGCGTGGCACCGCGATGCTCCCATGGCCGAGCCTCTCCCGCGGCGAGAAGCGGGTGGTGATCGTCCGCCTGAAGGCCTTCTCGGAATGGTTCGAGGGTGGGGAGGAACCGGCGGTGGTGGAGGTTGGGTCGCCCCCAAAGCTAGACGAGGAGACGCTTCGTCAGGGACGGGCCCTCTACCTGGAGGCCGGGTGCGCGAAGTGCCACGGGGAGGAAGGGCGGGGAGATGGACCGAGAGCGGGCGATCTGACGGATGACCTGGGTCGGCCCGTCCGGCCGCCGGACTTCACCCGAGGTCTCTTCAAGACCGGTCAGGGAGTAGCGGGCATCTACCGCACGCTGGTCACGGGGCTGGACGGAACGCCCCTGCCCTCTCAGGCGGAGGCGTACACGCCCGAGCAGCTGTGAGCGATCAGCTACTACGTGCGCTCGCTCGGGCCCCGGTGGCCCGACTGGGGTCGCGGAATGGCCGACGGCCAGGGGATGGGCATGGGCGGCGGCATGGGGTGGGGGTGGGGGATGATGGGGATCTTCGGACTGCTGTTCTGGCTCGCCGTCTTCGTGCTCGTGGTTGTGATCATCTGGCGGTTGCTGCCCGGCCGTGGGGGCTCTTCGGATCGGAATGGGGCAACCGCGCTCGACATCCTGGAGCGGCGCTACGCCCGCGGTGAGATCGGCCGGGAGGAGTTCGAGACGAAGAAACAGGATATCAGCCGCGGCTAGCGATGAAACCGGATGCCGCTGGCAGCCCGGCGCCGGGCGAATGTGATTTCCGCCCGAGTAACTGGAGTCTCTGGGGCAGGTCGGACCTTACCGCGGAATCCTGTTCGGGTCCAGCCATGTATCTCTTCCAAGCTCCCGTAGCTCCGCACGGCTCACCCTTGACGGGGAACGGGAGGCGGGCGACGTTGCCGCCTCGATCGCCGGTAGGAGACGTCCCTCGCGGGATCAGCTCTCCCCCGAGGAAATCGACCAGACGCCCGCTACCGACGCGAGCGAGCCCGAGCCGACCATGCCTGCGTCATCGGCGCCTCGGGATACGCGGCG
>JBHHYZ010000103.1:0-5386 GCA_046757845.1 Gemmatimonadota bacterium | reverse complement strand
CGCTCGTCGCTCGCCCGGGGCTCGCTCCCCGAGTCCTCCCGGGCGCGCTCGGTTTCCCCTCCGCCCGCCCGCTCGGACTCTCACATTTTCGGCCACCAGCGCCGAACCCGTTGCCTGTAAGCCTCGTACTCCTCGCCGAACGTCCGCCGCAGGGTCGGCTCCTCGTACCGCACGACGAAGAGGTGTGCGGCGAGAAGGAACAGAGCGGTGAAGCCGAGGAGAGCCACCGATCGATAGAACAGCGAGGCTCCGGCCAGAGCGAGACCGGCGCCGCTGTACATGGGATTCCGCACTACCCCGTAGGGGCCGCGCACTACCAGCCGCCGCGGTGGGTCGAACGGCGCGGGGGTTCCCCGGCCCACGAACACGAACGTGAGGGCGCACCACAGGGCGAGCGCGGCGCCGACGGCCGCCACCGCCATCCCCGCGATCTGGACTGGCCCAATGGCCGCGGGCCGTGTGATCCCCGACCACGAAAGGACCCGGGACGGCAGGAACACCAGGACGAATCCGACGAACACGACGCCGTATGTCACCGCGCGGATGAGCACGAGCACGACCGTTCTCCGCTCCCGTGGGGGATGAGAGTGCCCGACCGATATGACCAAAATGTCGCGTGTCACCAAGAGAGACCAGTGTTCGCCCCATGTCAGGCGTGCGGACCGGGGAGAGATCGGGAGTTGACGGCCTCTCAAAGAGCATGTATACTCCTCAGGCCATCCATACAGAGTATATGTGGCGTATAGAGAGGTGTTGAAATGAACGAGACAGAAAAAGTCACCGTCAACTTGACCGTGGTCGATATCGGCCAGATCGACCTGCTGGTGGAAGAGGGTCTCTACTCCAACCGCACCGACTTCGTCCGCTCGGCCATCCGCCTGCAGTTCAACCAGCACCGTGACGTCGTGAAGCAGGCCTCAGTGCGCAGGTCCATGGTCGTCGGCGTCCTGACTTTCGACCGCGAAGCCCTCGAACAGAAACGAGTGGCAGGCGAGAAGATCGCCATACGGGCGATTGGATTGGTGATTCTGACCGATGACATCCCGCCCCAGTTGGCTATCGATGTGATCGAGAGCATCAAGGTGTACGGGAGCCTTCGGGCCGGCGATCGCGTGCGGGAGGCGCTCGCCGGCCGAATCCTCTAGGATGCGGAAGGCCCACATCGACGTGGGTCGACTCCCGTGTGTGCCCGGCCCGCCCATGGCTGCGGCTCCGGATTTCGTTCCCGTTGCGAGAGCTTGACTTAATCCCGTCCTTGCGGTTATCTTATTTTCCGCGTCCAGTGAGCCTACGAGAAGCGGGATCTGGGGAGCATCCCTGGGTCCCTTTTTTGTTCGCCGCGGCGCCGGCCCGTACCGTCCTTCGTGACGGGGGCCGTCAAGCCCAGCGCGGGGGCAAAGGACCGCGAGAACGTGGAGTCGGTAGTTGCGGCAAATCCGTACTCCCGACCACATCACCAAGCACTAGGAGTACGGCACATGGCAAGCACCGGAATCGTGAAGTGGTTCAGCGACACGAAGGGCTTCGGCTTCATCACCCTCGACGATGGGAACGGAGACGCCTTCGTCCACCACTCAGCGATCCAGAGTGAGGGTTTCCGAACCCTCAACGAAGGAGACCGCGTCGAGTTCGACCTCGTCGAGGGCCAGAAGGGCCCCGCCGCGGAGAACGTGCGTAAGGTCTGACACGCGACGTCGAGTTTCGACGCCGAAACGGGGCCGCTCTCTTCGAGGGTGGCCCCGTTTTCTTGTTGCCGTGAAAAGTTTTCAGGAACAGGACGGTCGGATTCGCCGTGGCAGGTACTCCGGCCTCGGCCGGCGATGGCCCGGCTCGCACTTCCTCACCGCCGGTGATCAGTCCCAAATCATGGTGTGAAGTTGCGTTAGGTGGTCGATACATCGCGGTTCTCGGCGCCGTTTAACGAACGGCACTTTCCGTGCGTCTGATCTTCAGACCGGTAACACGAGTTCATGAGCGGCACGGCCGCGGGAGAGGCGAGATGAACACGTCTACGAAGCGATGGATGGGGTGGGGGATCGCGGCGATGCTGGTGACGGCCGCCGCCTGCAGTGACGGAACGGTCGGGCCCGCGGGAGACGTCAGTGCCAGCGACCTCGAGTTCCTGGCCGACGAGAGTGACCAGGTGCTGGATGGAATCCTCGGTGCCGAGATGGATGCGCAGGACCGGGCCTCCGGTACGCTGATCCCGGCGCCGGGCGTCATGCTGTCCGTCACACCCGTGACCCGCTCGTTCGAGTTCTCCCGGTCGCGTACCTGCCACAACGGCGGCACGGTGAGCGTGTCGGGGAGTGGTCAGATCGTGGTCGATCGGGGAGCTCGAACCGTGGAGATGGACGTCGCGGGAGAGAAGCTGATCGAGGACTGCGCCCGTCAGCGAAGCGGCATCGTGTTCACCATGAGTGGGCGCGGTTCGTTCACCAGCCACCGAAAGAAGGTCCAGGGACAGCTGGTGGAGGGCAACCGGCACGCCGAGGGCTCCTTCAGGCTCACGACCAACGCCGGCCGAACGAAGGAATGCAGCTTCAACCTGGACGCGGTCTTCGATCCGGACACGAACAGCTGGCATCTGACAGGCGAGTTCTGCGGCAGGCGGATCGACAGGACGCGGACTCGCGGCTGACGGGATCCATCCTGGCGGCGTACGGCCCGGGGCTTCAGCCCTTCACGTAACCCATCTCGCGGGCGAAGTCGTACAACTCCCGCTGGAGCGTCTGCCTGGCCCGAAACAGCCGGGACTTGACGGTGCCTTCCGGGACCCCGAGCACCTGCACCATCTCCGCGTAGGTGAGGCCCTGGACGTCTCGCAGGACGACGGCCTCACGGTGCTTCAGGGGGAGCCGATCGATGGCCCGAAGCACTTCCTTGTCCACTATGCGGTCGAAGAACTCCCCCTCGGGATCCACGCCGCGCACATCCTCGAACACGGTGCGCTCGGCCACCGCGTTCACATCGACCTCTGTGGGTCGGCGCTTCCAGGAGCGGTAGTAGTTCACCATCGTGTTGTGGACGATGGTCATCAGCCAGGCCTTGCAGTTGGTTCCGGGCTCGAACGTATGCCAGGCGCGGTAGGCCCTCAGCATCGCCTCCTGGACCAGATCCTCCGCTCGCGCTTCGTCACCGCTCACCAGTCGAAGCGCGAAGCCGTGCAGCACGTCGAGATGCGGGAGCGCCTCACGCTCAAACGAGGCGCGCTTGGTCTCCAGGAGTTCGTCGGGCTGCTGAGCCATAGGTGCTTGCCTCGGAAACATGACGACGCCGCCGGGTGGCGCGGGGATCTGCTCGTCACCCGCCGGCCGGGAGCCGTCCCCCGGCCCATACCGGGCCTGTGCTGAAAGGGAATACACAACTCCATCGAGCGGACAGGGTGCCATCGATCCGCGGGAGTCGTGACGGGTGCCACGGCGTCGGACGACAATATACTATCCGAGCCCGTTCCGGGCACCCGAGAGCCGGGCGACGGGGAGCCCGGGGCGGGAGGTTGTCGGGAGAGGCCGGGGAGTCTACGGCCGGTGGCGCCGCTTCCGTTCCAGCAGCCCGGCCACCGATCTCCGCCCCACGGTCAGCAGCGCCTTGAACCTGCCATCCACCCGAACGCGCGCGCCCTCCCTCGGCGCGCCGCGCTCCCGGCTCACGATCGTGAGCGCGCCCGTTCCATCGTCCACCTGGTAGACGCCGTAGCCGACAGCTCCGACCGATCGAACCACCTCGCCGGCCACTCGTACGTCACGGCCGTCATAGCGGTACGGGTCATCCAGTAACTGTCCGATGGGCAAGGTGCCCCGGCATCCCGAGGCGAGGAGAGCCATGACGGCCACCCACGCCAGGTGGCCCCAGGGTCCCCGATTGCGCGCGGCGGCAGCGGACAGAGACATGTCGATCTCTCCTCGTGGCTCGGATGGCACCGGTCATCGTCACACGAGAGACGTTGCAAGCCGTCTCCCGGTCACAGGACTGGAGGGCTGTCGCGTTCGGGCGAAGACCCGGGAGGTTGCCGGGTTGAGAGGACGAGATGTAGGTTGAATCAGGCGTCCCGCGGAGGTGAACGTGGCAGTTTTTCCAGCCGGGTGGGGAGGTGAGCGATGAGCTCGACTCTTCGATTGAATGGGCGGGCGCTGCGGCGCCTGGTCCCGATCCTGGCGGGCATTCTGGTGTGGACCGGGTGCGGGGACTCTTCCTCGGTCCAGCCCGCCGGGATCGATCTCCCACCGACGACCGCCGTCCTTCCTGGCCCGCAGCCGCGTCCGGGTCACTACATCGTTGTGCTGAAGGAAGACATCCCGGACGTAGCGCGCGAGGCCCTGCGGCTCTCGGCGGCCTACGGTGGACGTGTCGAGCGCACGTACGGCCATGCCATCAAAGGGTTCGCGGCCGAGATGACCCCCTCGGAGGCCTTGCGCATGGAGGCGAATCCGGGCGTCGACTTCGTGGAGGAAGACCAGGTATTCTCGATCGAGACGACTCAGAACAATCCAACCTGGGGCCTGGATCGGGTGGATCAGCGGAGCCTGCCGCTCAACAATACCTACGTGTATGGGGCGACGGGGGCGGCCATCACCGTCTATGTCCTCGATACGGGAATCCGCACCTCCCACGCCGAGTTCGGGCCGAACCGGGCGTCCGGCGGGTTCACCTCGGTGAACGACGGGAATGGAACCGCGGACTGCAATGGCCACGGAACGCATGTGGCGGGGACGGTAGGAGGGTCGACCTACGGAGTAGCGAAGAGCGTCCGACTCGTGGCAGTGCGCGTCCTGGATTGCCAGGGCAACGGCACGACGTCGGGGGTGATCGCCGGCGTCGATTGGGTCACGCAGAATCACCAATCGCCCGCCGTCGCCAACATGAGCCTGGGCGGTGGATCATCAGCCGCCCTCGACGCGGCGGTCCGAGGATCGATCGCGTCGGGAGTCACCTACTCGATCTCCGCGGGCAACGGCGACGCGTTCGGCAATCCCCTCGACGCCTGCACGCGATCCCCGGCCAGGGTGGCGGAGGCGCTGACGGTCGCGGCGAGCACGCGGCAGGATAAGAGGGCCTCATTCTCCAACTTCGGGACCTGCGTCGATCTGTTCGCGCCGGGGGTGGGGATCACCTCGGCGTTCAACTCCGGCGATCACGCGACGGCCGTGCTCAGTGGCACCTCGATGGCGGCTCCGCATGTGACGGGCGCCGCGGCCCTCTTCCTGGAGGGCAATCCCACGGCATCTCCGGCCAGCGTTGCGGTGGCGCTCACATCGAACGCGACGGCGGGCGCGATCGGCAATCCCGGATCGGGAACCGCCAACCTCCTGCTGTTCACCGGATTCATCGGGGTCGGCCCGCCGCCACCCACGGCGCCGCCGGCCAACCCGGTGGGACCGTTCAC
>JBHHYZ010000102.1:0-5569 GCA_046757845.1 Gemmatimonadota bacterium | reverse complement strand
CCACCGACCTCACGCTTATCAGGCGTGCGCTCTAACCAGGCTGAGCTACGGGCCCTCGGGACCGGCCGGCGGCCGCGGGGCACTCCGGGGCTGGAGCGGTCCCCGCGCCCCGGCCGCGAGCGGAGAAAAAGCGAGGCGAGCTTCGGGTCGGAAGACTCGCCTCGATGCGGCTCGAAAGCTATCGAGCTCGGGTTTCAAGTCAACCCGGCACGGGGCGGACCTACCATGCCTCGTCGCCGAGTTCCAGTTCGCCGAGTTCGTCCGGGTCGTCGTCCTCGATCCAGTCGTCGTCGGAGTCATCCAGGCCATCCCACTCCTCGTCCTCGTCCCACTCCTCGTCCTCGTCCCAGTCCTCGTCCCACTCCTCCTCATCGAAGTCGTGCTGCGACCACGTGCCGGCACGAAACGACGCGAGCCGGAGTCCCGGGAAACGGCCTTCGAACGGTGGGTACGGCATGGAAAACCCTCCTGCGCCAGGCGATCGAAAACCTCCGCTTCAGCCTCGATTTCACGAACTAAGAAGGGGGATCCGCTTTGTCAAGATCGGGGGAAACCCCCTCGCGAGAGGGGGATCGACCTCGGCCTCTTCCGCGCGCGCACCCAACTGTCCCGACGTCCTCGAGCGCTTCGAATCGATCGCGGGTCGGCCGTTTGCTCGGCCCCCACCCCCTCCCTACTTTCCGCATCGCCATGAAGACCATGTTCCTGACTCTTCGACGATACGGGCTGTGGATCGTCCCGGCCCTCACCCTGCTCGCCGCGTGCGGGAAGCCGCAGGCGTGGGGCGAGCAGAGCAGTCTCATCGTCCTCGCGCCCGATTCGCTGTGGGAGCGGGTGGCCGACAGCACCTATGCGGTCCTCGAGCCCACTATCTTCACCACCCGCGAAGAGAAGAAGTTCCAGGTCACCCAGGCCGATCCGGGCAGCCCTCAGTTTCGCGATCTGCGGGTGTTCCATCGGGTGTTGGTGTTCGGCACGCCGGACGATCCGCTGATCCGGAAGGCCGCCAGGGCCGCGGGCCGCATCGGGTCGCTGGAGGTGCCTTCGGTCTTCCAGGCCAACGATGTGTGGGCGTCCGGGCAGGTGGTGACCGCGGTCGTGCTCGAGCCGGGGAACGAGGTGGAATCTTGGTTCAGGCAGCTTCGGGCCGTGCTCGCCATGGTGGAGTCGAGCTTCCGCGATTGGGTGCGGAACAAGATGTTCATCACGGGACCCGACACGGCGCTCGCCCGCCAGCTCGAGGAGAAGTTCGGATTCACCATCACCGTGCCGCGGGTGTATGACCGGGTGGTCCGCGGAGACAGCGTCGTGATCCTCCGAAACGACAACCCGGACCCCAGCCAGCTGATCCGCTCGCTGCTCATCACCTGGAGCGCGCCCCTGGATTCGCTGAGCCCGGAGGAGGCCTACGCGTGGCGTGAATCGATCGACGGGGTGCAGTACAACGTCCCGCAGGGCATCGATACGATCCGGGGAGCGGTCACCCACTTCCTGGTGGGCGGGAGGGAAGCGCTGGAGGTCACCGGCATCTGGCACGACGAAAAAGGGGACTTCCCGGCGGCCGGGCCGTTCATCACGTGGCTGGTCCAATGTCCGGGCCGGACCCTCTACCTGGACGCCTGGCTCTACGCTCCCGATAAGCCCAAGTACGAGTATATGCTCCAGTTGCAGCAGATCCTCGGCTCCTTCAGCTGCGAGACATCCGCCGGCGCGTGACGCGGCACCAAAGCGGCGTGCCACACAGTCGAATCGAACGGCCTGGTATGTCCTTCGTCCATCTTCACACGCACAGCGAGTTCTCCCTGCTGGATGGCGCCAACCGGATCGACGATCTGGTGGAGCGGGCGGTGTCCCTGGGCATGCCCGCCCTGGCGCTCACCGACCACGGCAATCTGTACGGCGCCTGGGAGTTCCAGGAGAAGGCCCGGGCGCGAGGACTGCGGCCCATCCTTGGCTTCGAGGCGTATGTGGCCTACGGGGATCGGCGCGCCCGCGAGCGACCGCCCGGCGCGCCCGCCCACTACGCCCACCTCGTCCTCCTGGCGGCCGACGGCACGGGCTACCGCAACCTGATCCGCCTCTCATCGATCGGCTACACGGAGGGCTTCTACCGAAGACCGCGGATCGATCACGAGGTGCTGGAGGAGCTCTCCGACGGATTGATCGTGCTCTCCGCCTGCCTGTCGGGAGAGGTGGCCAAGTACCTGCTGGCCGATCGTTGGGAGGACGCGCGCTCCACGGCCGAGTGGTACGCGCGGACCTTTCCGGACCGCTACTGGCTGGAAGTGCAGGACCACGGGATCCCCGGGCAGGAGAAGGTGAACCGCGGCGTCTTCCAGCTGGCCGACGAGCTGGGCCTGGGGGTAGTGGCCACCAACGACGCGCACTACCTGCGCCGCGAGGACGCCGACGCGCACGACACGCTGCTGTGCATCGGGACCGGTAAGGACAAGAGCGACCCCAACCGGCTCCGCTTCCACGGACAGGAGAGCTACTTCAAGTCCTCCGATGAGATGGCGGAGCGCTTCCCCGACCACCCGGAGGTTCTGGCACGCACGCTCGAGATCGCCGAACGGTGCGAGGTCCGGTTCGAGCAGAAGTACCATCTCCCCGGCTTCCCGCTCCCGGCCGAGTTCGAGAACGATGTCGACATGCTCCGGCGCCTGGCCCACGACGGGGCCCGGGAACGGTACGGGGACCCGCTGCCGGAGGAGGTGGGCGAACGGCTCGAATACGAACTGGGCGTGATCGCCCAGACGGGCTACGCGGGCTACTTCCTCATCGTGTGGGACTTCATCCGCGCGGCCCGGGAACGCGGCATTCCCGTGGGTCCCGGCCGCGGCTCTTCGGCCGGCTCGATCGTAGCGTACTCGCTCCGGATCACCGACATCGACCCGCTGCGCTTCGACCTCCTGTTCGAGCGTTTCCTCAATCCCGAGCGCGTGTCGATGCCCGACATCGACATCGACTTCTGCTACGAGCGCCGTTCCGAGGTGATCGACTACGTTCGCGAGAAGTACGGCGCCTCCTCGGTGGGACAGATCATCACGTTCGGGACCATGAAGGCGCGCGCCGTGGTACGGGACGTGGGGCGCGTGCTCGGCTTCTCTCCGGGGGAGACGGACCGACTGGCCAAGCTGATTCCCAGCGGCGCCGGCTACTCGCTCACAGTTCAGGAAGCGATCGAAAAGATCCTCGAGCTCAAGCAGCTCTACGAAGAGGATCCCCAGACTCGCCGGCTGCTCGATTACGCCAAGTGCATCGAGGGCCTGGCCCGGCACAGCTCGGTCCACGCGGCCGGCGTCGTGATCGCCCCGGGTCCGCTGGACCACTACGTGCCGATCTCCGTGGATCAGAAGAACGGCGAGCCGTCGGTGATCACCCAGTTCGACATGACCGCCCTCGAGAAGGCGGGCATGCTGAAGATGGACTTCCTGGGCCTGCGCACCCTCACCGTGATCCATCATGCCGCCCGGGCGGTCGCGCAGCGGCACGGGATCGAAGTGGACTGGGAGGATATCGGCCTGGAGGACCCGGAGGTGTTCGAGATGCTGGCCTCCGGCGGCACCAACGGCGTGTTCCAGTTCGAATCGGCGCTGGCCACCGACAAGCTGCGGGCCATGCGCTGCGACCGCTTCGATGACCTGGTGGCGGTCAACGCGCTCATCCGGCCGGGTCCGCTCGATTCCGGGATGACGGATGTGTTCATCCGGCGAAAGCGCGGGTTCGAACCGGTCACCTATCCGCACCCGGACCTGGAGCCCGTGCTGGAGTCCACATACGGCGTCATCACCTACCAGGAGCAGGTGATGCGGGTGGCCAACGTGCTGGCCGGTTTCTCCCTGGCGGAAGCGGACGTGCTCCGCAAGGCGGTGGGGAAGAAGGATGCGGCCCTCACCCGCAGGGTGCTGGAGGACTTCCGCCGTCGCGCGGTGGAGCGGGGGCTCCCGGAGGCGCGCGCCTCGGAGATCTCGGAGTTGATCCGCACGTTCGGCCGCTACGGATTCCCCAAAGCCCACTCGGTAGCGTACTCGGTCCTGTCCTTCCGCACGGCGTGGCTCAAGGCGCACTATCCGGCGGAGTTCATGGCGGCGCTCCTGTCCTCCGAGATCGGCAACACGGACAAGGTGGTCTCCTACATCGGGGAGGCCCGAAGTCTGGGGATCGAAGTCCTCTCGCCCAGCGTGAGCGAATCGGGTTATCGGTTCACCGTGGTCGGGGACCAGCAGATCCGCTTCGGGCTGGGCGCCATCAAGGGGGTGGGCCGCTCGGCCATCCGGTCCATCATCGAGGCCCGGACGGAGAGGCCGTTCCAGTCCTTCCTCGACTTCCTGCAGCGCATCGACCTGCGGCTGAACAACAAGGGGGTGGTCGAAGCCCTGATCGAGGCGGGCGCCCTGGACGAGTTCGGGGACCGGGCGGCCCTGGTGGCGGGGCTGGAGACGATGCTGAACGAGGCCCA
Organism: Gemmatimonadota bacterium; assembly: GCA_046757845.1. Lineage (GTDB taxonomy): Bacteria > Gemmatimonadota > Gemmatimonadetes > Palauibacterales > Palauibacteraceae > JBHHYZ01. The sequence goes on along the minus strand of JBHHYZ010000102.1, from coordinate 1,107 downwards.
GCTGCGGAAACAGGAAGCGGTGAGCGGTCAGACCTCGCTGTTCGGCGGCGGGCAGGGGCCGGAGCGTCCGGATCCCGAGCTGCCCCAGGTCGTCCCCTGGACGGAGACCGAACGGCTGCGCCGCGAAAAGGAGCGGCTCGGGTTCTACACGTCGGGGCACCCGCTGGACCGGTACCGGGACCTGGTCGAGCTGTACGCCATGAAGGCCAACACCCGAAATCTGGCGGGCCTGCGGGAGCAGAGCGTGGAGGTGGCCTGCGTGGTGCGCGAATCGAGCGTGCGCGTCTCCCGGCGCGATGGCCGGGAGTGGGGACGGCTGGCGATCGAGGATTATCGCGGCACGGCCTCAGCCCTCGTATTCGGCGACACGTGGGTGAAGTTCCGCGACGTGTTGAGCCAGGACGCTCCCGTCCTTCTGTCCGGCACGGTGTCGGGAAGCTCGCGTGACGAGGAAGACCCCCCCATCTTTGTGGACTCGGTGCGCAGGCTGTCCGACGTGAGCGCGAGCGGGCGCGTCGGCATCCGCATCGATCTGCACGAGGAGGACGAGCTGCCGGCGGGCGCGTTGGACCGCGTTCGGCAGTTGGTGGAGGAAGCGCCGGGCAACGGGCCTCTCCTGCTCGTGTGGAAGCCGAAGGATGGGAACGGCGCGGAGCCGCCGCGCTTCACCTCGCGAACGCTGCGGGTGTCGCCGAGCGCGGCCTTGCTCGCGGATCTGCAGGCCCTGCTGGGGCCGGATCGGGTGCGCCTGACACGCGACTGAGGCCGTCGAATATGCCGGAGCAGACCGAACCGCTGGGGCGAGACGCGGACGGCGCGGAGCCGTCGGACTTCGAACAGCTCTCGCGCTACGATCGGGTGAAGCTGGCCCGTCACCAGGAGCGGCCGTTCACGCTCGACTTCGTCGAGTGGCTGTTCGAGGACTTCGTCGAGCTGCACGGCGATCGCTGCTACCGGGACGATCCCGCCATCGTGGGGGGGTGGGCGCGGTTTGTTGGCCGATCCGTGATGGTGATCGGCCACCAGAAGGGCCGCGATATGAAGGAGAACCTGTACCGCAACTTCGGCTCTCCCCACCCGGAAGGCTACCGCAAGGCGCGCAGGCTG
>JBHHYZ010000101.1:0-5889 GCA_046757845.1 Gemmatimonadota bacterium | reverse complement strand
ATCACAGCGGGTTCCCGATGTCAGCGAGGAGGAGCTGCAAGCACTTGTCGACCGCATGAGGGATCAGGCCGACTACGTATCTGTATTCTGCGCGGTACATGACTTGGTTGCAGACAAGTACGGAAAGAGGCGCTGGGTGGAGAAAACGCCGATTCACGTCTTCTACGTTGACGACATAGTTCGCTCGGTTCGGGACGCTGTCTTCGTAGAGGTGGTGCGCGACCCGAGGGATATACTCGCGTCAAAGAAGACCCGTCGCGGGAGAGCTAATCTGGAATCGCGATCCCGTGGGGAAGGGGGAAGGATCCGCAACCTGGCACTTGCCTATGACCCGATTCTGGACGCAGTATCGTGGAAGTCCGCCGTCCGCGCGGGGGGCCGAGCCGCCGAGCGCTATTCCGACCGCTTCCATCGCCTACGCTATGAGGATCTGCTCTCCGATCCCGAGGGCTGTGTGCGGAATCTGTGCGCTTTTCTCAAGCTGCCTTTTGAAAGCGATATGCTAAAGATCCCGGGTAAGGGCGGGGCGGAGTGGGAGAAACACCAGGACAAGATCGGCGTGGACCCGAGCCGTGCGGGAAGATGGAAGCGCGTTCTTTCTCCGTGGGAGATCGCCGCCTGCCAATCCGTGGGCGGAGAGGAGATGGTCCGCCACGGCTACGAACTCGCCTCGGTTTCCCGCCGATGGCGATTGGCCGAGCCGCTGCTCTGGCTTAGGAGCGCGGGCAGCATCATGTGGCGGCTATCGAGCAAGTGGAGGCTGGGTGGTCGCCGCTACTTTATCAACGTCGTGGGCAACTGGCGCCAGCGATGGAAGGCTCTCAGGATCGGCTGAACTCCGGTCTGACGTTCCGGGTGCTTCTCTATAAGCAGCCAGCAATCGGCAGACAGTCAAACCGAGTGGGCACAGGACGTCGGAGCGCAGAGCAATGAGAGTTATCTACGTCATGGGGTTATGGCGCTCGGGCTCCACGTTGTTGGATGTCGTGCTCGGAAACCATGGATCGATCGAGAGCGTGGGCGAGCTCCGGAACCTTCCCGGTCTCGGATGGATGGAGCGGGGAACCTGTGGATGCGGCGAGACCGCAGGCGATTGCGAGTATTGGCAATCGGTTCGGGAGCACTGGACGAGAAGGGTCGGACGAGGCAGAGTGCCGTCCCTGATCCAGCTTCAGGATCGCTTCGAGAGGCTTCGGAGTCTGCCCTGGCTTCTTCGGCAATCCGCACGACCGTCGCCCGCCTTCCGAGAGTATGGGACAATGGTCGGCGCTCTGTACGACGCAATCGGGGAGGTCAGCGGCAGGCCTATAGTCGTCGACTCCACGAAGTATCCTGCCCGCGCGTACGCCTTGTCGCTGACACGCCGCGTCAACCTCTACCTCGTGCATCTCGTGCGTGACGGAAGGGCTGTCATCTGGTCGTGCATGAGGAAGCCCAACACCATGCCCGATGGCCGTGTCCCTGAGACAGACGCGGGTGCGCTGGCCCGTCGGACCACGCTTCAGTGGTTGCAAGTCAATCTCGCCTGCGACGCCTTGTTGCGGGCGCCTTCCACCGTCGGGGTGCGCGTTCGCTATGAGGATCTCGTGGCGAACCCGGCTGATGCGCTCGTTCCGATAGGAAGTATGCTGGGCATCGATATGCGTGATCTCGCTACCGATCTCCGTTCAGGGCAGGAGATGCGGATCGGCCATCTGATCGCTGGGAACCGCATTCGTATGAGAGGGGCTCTACGTCTGAGCCCCGACATGGAATGGGCCACGAGGCTCCCAGTCGGCCACAGACGGCTGTTCTGGGCTTGCGCCGGCTGGCTTGCGAGGCGATACGGTTACAGCCGAGCTTGAGCCAACATGAAGCAACGCAAGCGTGCTGAGATTACGTTTTCGTTTGGACAGAACTGGCAGGACTATCTCTCCTCGGTCTCACTGGCCGACACTCAACGGGCCATTCAGGATATCGAGTATTGGCTAGGCAGCTCCTCGGTGGTAGGAAAACGCATCGCTGACATTGGATGTGGCTCCGGGATCCAATCTCTGGCCTTCCACCTCCTTGGAGCACGCCACGTTCACTCTGTGGATGTAGATCCGAAGAGCCTGGAAGCGAGCCGCACGCTATGGGACGAAGCCCAGCGTCCCCCCAACTGGACGATCTCGCATGGGTCGATCCTCGATCAAGCCTTCGTCGAGACGCTTGGGCGCTGGGACGTAGTGTACGCTTGGGGCATGCTCCATCACACCGGAAGAATGTGGGAGGCGCTTCGTAACGCAGCGACTCTGGTGGACCGTGGCGGAAGGTTATGGATAAGTCTCTACGTCAAGGGACCGCATTATACAAGAGACTTGGTCCTCAAGAAAAGGTACAACGCCGCTTCGCCGCTCGGGAAACGGTGGATACTGTACAGGCGGATTGGTCGGCTGATGTTGCGACGAGTCAGGCGTGGAAAGAATCCGTTCGGCTGGAACGAGAAGAGACCGCGTGGGATGAACGTCTACCACGACTTGGTAGACTGGCTAGGAGGGCTGCCGTACGAGGTTGCCAGCGAGGACGAGGTCGTGCGATTCGGGCGCGGCTGCGGTTTGATCCTTGAGAGAATCGAAGTGAGACGCGAAGTAGGGTGTAGCGTCTACATCTTCTCAGCCCCGAGGAATGGGTAGGCGGGCTTTACCGTCTCACGCCGGCGGTGGCGGCGTTGACGGCGCCCGCGTCCGCCCCTACACCCGAGGGCAGAGGATCTCCGGGGAAGATCGTGGTGCCCGCCGGGATCTGTGACTGGTTCCGGGTGTTGATCCAGACGTTCCCGGTCGCCATCACGCTCGCGGCCCACGGCCAGTTGGACAGCCCCCGGAGGCTCCAGAAGTTGCCCTCCATCGTGACACGGCTCGCTTGCGACTTGTTGGACTTCGCCCACGCGCTCGGGTTGCCCGGCGGACTCACGGTGGTGTTGTTCCGGATCAGCACATCCTCGGGAGCAAGGTGCTGGAACGGAACGCCGCAGGTCCCACCTGCGCCGTGCGTCTGGCCGAAGTCCTCATACAGGTTCTGCTCGTAAAGGACTCTCTGGGTGGGGAGATCCGTCACGGGCCCCAGACTCGACCAGCGGGCGATGTTAGGCCCATTGCAGACCGAGATGACCCGGTTCAGCCGGATCGTCACGTCCTCCGTATGGCCGCAGGGGATCGTCTGCTCACCGGACTTGATCACCAGCCAGAATCCGGCCTGTGCCTCCGCCCACACGTTCTCCACCACGTTGCCCTCGAACAGCACACGCTGCCCCGTCTTGATCTCGAACAGATTCTTGACATCCAGACCCTGACCTGCCCACGCCGGATTCTTGTAGATGTGGTTGCGCGTGATCTCGATGTCACGCGGCAGTGCGGCACAGGACGACGCCTTGGCTCCGCCGAGTAGCACGTTGACGCCCGAGGCGGTCAGGAAGTTGTTGTGGACGCGAAGCACACCTCCCGGTGTACTCCACATGGCGATCGCCTGGGACGTCTGTCCACCCACGTGGATCTCCTCGATCCTCGACCCGATCACCATCAGGTGGGAGCCGTTCGCCGCCACACCCCGCTTCACCGACTGCGTGGCCGATCCGCTCAGGTGCACCCGGTCCAGCACCACCGAGTCCGCGCCGACGAGCTGTACCAGGTCGTTCACTTTCGCCGTGTTCGCCACGCTGGGTCGGAACCCCATGCAGGTGACCCACCAGCCGCTCGCACCGGTCCCGTCCACGGGACTCCGGTTGTCGGCCGTCTCCACGTACGGCAACTGCCCCACGTCCTGGGCCCGGATCCGTTCGCCGTATGTCACCGGACAGTCCGCACCCCGCAGCACCGCGAAGCCGCCGTGTAAGCTCGTCAGCCTGATCGGTCCGGCGAACACGGCCCCGGCCTCCACCTCGATCAGGTCCCCCGGCCGGGCCCCATCGATCGCCGCCTGAAGGTTACCGCCCGCCGACACCCGCACCGTGCGCGCAGGCGTCGGCTCCAACCACCGGATCGTGTCACGCGGGAGTTCCGCTATCGAACCCCCCGAGGAAGGCGGAGGCGGGGGAGACGAAGGAGGAGCAGGAGGGGGAGGCCGCAGGGAGCTCGGGACCGTTGGATCCGCCAAGCCGTCGCCGTGACACGCGGCGAAAACGGACCATACAATGGCGAGTAGTGGACTCAGGATTGACACTTCAGACCGTTTGACCGAAAAACCGGCCACTGCTCCCACTGCTCAACGAGCCGCTGGAATGTCCACACGCCGGCAAGAAGCTTCGGTAGAGCAAACCCGGCCTGGCTGGGCACCATTCATGGAACGAACCTCGCCACTGCCGGGGTCCCGGGCAAGAGGACGAGTCTTGCCGGGAGCTTGAGGGGCAGGGCCGGCTCGAAGCTTAGAGGCTGGAGTCCCTCACGCCGGCGGTGGCGGCGTTGACGGCGCCCGCGTCCGCCCCTACACCCGAGGGCAGAGGATCTCCGGGGAAGATCGTGGTGCCCGCCGGGATCTGTGACTGGTTCCGGGTGTTGATCCAGACGTTCCCGGTCGCCATCACGCTCGCGGCCCACGGCCAGTTGGACAGCCCCCGGAGGCTCCAGAAGTTGCCCTCCATCGTGACACGGCTCGCTTGCGACTTGTTGGACTTCGCCCACGCGCTCGGGTTGCCCGGCGGACTCACGGTGGTGTTGTTCCGGATCAGCACATCCTCGGGAGCAAGGTGCTGGAACGGAACGCCGCAGGTCCCACCTGCGCCGTGCGTCTGGCCGAAGTCCTCATACAGGTTCTGCTCGTAAAGGACTCTCTGGGTGGGGAGATCCGTCACGGGCCCCAGACTCGACCAGCGGGCGATGTTAGGCCCATTGCAGACCGAGATGACCCGGTTCAGCCGGATCGTCACGTCCTCCGTATGGCCGCAGGGGATCGTCTGCTCACCGGACTTGATCACCAGCCAGAATCCGGCCTGTGCCTCCGCCCACACGTTCTCCACCACGTTGCCCTCGAACAGCACACGCTGCCCCGTCTTGATCTCGAACAGATTCTTGACATCCAGACCCTGACCTGCCCACGCCGGATTCTTGTAGATGTGGTTGCGCGTGATCTCGATGTCACGCGGCAGTGCGGCACAGGACGACGCCTTGGCTCCGCCGAGTAGCACGTTGACGCCCGAGGCGGTCAGGAAGTTGTTGTGGACGCGAAGCACACCTCCCGGTGTACTCCACATGGCGATCGCCTGGGACGTCTGTCCACCCACGTGGATCTCCTCGATCCTCGACCCGATCACCATCAGGTGGGAGCCGTTCGCCGCCACACCCCGCTTCACCGACTGCGTGGCCGATCCGCTCAGGTGCACCCGGTCCAGCACCACCGAGTCCGCGCCGACGAGCTGTACCAGGTCGTTCACTTTCGCCGTGTTCGCCACGCTGGGTCGGAACCCCATGCAGGTGACCCACCAGCCGCTCGCACCGGTCCCGTCCACGGGACTCCGGTTGTCGGCCGTCTCCACGTACGGCAACTGCCCCACGTCCTGGGCCCGGATCCGTTCGCCGTATGTCACCGGACAGTCCGCACCCCGCAGCACCGCGAAGCCGCCGTGTAAGCTCGTCAGCCTGATCGGTCCGGCGAACACGGCCCCGGCCTCCACCTCGATCAGGTCCCCCGGCCGGGCCCCATCGATCGCCGCCTGAAGGTTACCGCCCGCCGACACCCGCACCGTGCGCGCAGGCGTCGGCTCCAACCACCGGATCGTGTCACGCGGGAGTTCCGCTATCGAACCCCCCGAGGAAGGCGGAGGCGGGGGGGGCGGCGGGGGCGGCGTGACCGTGTCTCGAACGACGACCTGCGCGGTGTCCGCGATCCCGCAGCTCTCCGCGACGATCCCGGCGGCTCCATAGGCCCGAGCGATGG
>JBHHYZ010000100.1:0-5891 GCA_046757845.1 Gemmatimonadota bacterium | reverse complement strand
CTAGTGCTCCTCGGCGGCTTCCTCGCCTCGCGGGGGATCCTCGACATCGGAGACTTGGTGATACTTGTCGCGCTGGGCGCGGTTCTCGGAGACAGCATCGGCTACGAGCTCGGCCGGCGATCCGCTCACCCGGGTGGACCTCCGCGTGGAGAGCTGGTGGATGGCGCATCGCGCGCCGTGGCTTACCCGGGTCACGGAGGGGCTCACCAGCCATGCCAGCGCGGCGGTGCTCGCTTACGGTGTGATGGCGTTCGTCGCCTCGGCATGGATCCGTGAGTGGTCGCACCGCGTGACGATGCTCATGCTCGTGGCCCTGCTCGTCCTGTTGATCGGTCTGAGCCGGCTGTATCTGGGAGTTCACTATCTGAGCGATGTCCTGGGCGCCACGACCCTGAGCATCGCCTGGCTCGCGCTGTGTCTGACGGCGGTGGAAACGTATCGGCGCTACAGGGAGGAGGAAGCTTCCGGGACGTGATCGAACATGCCGTGAAGCGGGCACGTTGTTCCGGTCGAGTCCGATGAGCGGATCGCGACCGATCATAGGGATCGATACGGGCGGAACGTTCACGGATTTCGTGCTCGTGGAGGGGGGTGAGGTGCGCGTCCACAAGCTCTCCTCCACCCCGGACAATCCGGCGCGGGCCGTGCGACAGGGACTCGCGGAGCTGGTGGGCGGAGTGGAGGGAGCTCCGACGCCGAGCGTGCCCGACATCGTCCACGGTTCCACTGTCGCCACCAACGCGCTGCTGGAGCGGAGAGGAGCGCGGGTCACGCTCATCACGACGGCAGGCTTCGAGGACGTTCTCGAGATCGGCCGGCAGGCGCGGCCCGCGATCTACGATTTGGAGGTGTCGCGGGCGCCGTGCCTGGTACCGGCGGAACGCCGGCTGGGCGTGTCGGAACGAGTCGGCCCGGACGGCGAAGTCCTGGAACCGCTTCGCCCCGGAGAGGTCGAGCGGATCCTGAGACGCCTGGCGCCGGGGGTGGATTCCGGCGAGGCGCGGTCGGCAGTCTCCGATTCCGCCGCCGTGCCGCCGGAAGGCGAGGCCGCCGGCGACGCGGGCTTCGAGGCGGTGGCGATCTGCCTTCTCCATTCCTACGCTGATTCGGTGCACGAACGAGCGCTGGCCGCCGAGATCCGAGCGTCTCGGCCCGATCTGTTCGTCACCGCGTCGCACGAAGTTCTCCCGGAGTTTCGGGAGTACGAGCGGGCCAGCACGACCGCCGCGAACGCGTACGTGGGCCCGGTCGTCGCCCGGTATCTGTCCGAGCTGGAGGCTGCGCTCGGGGGGGCTCGCGTGCGAATCATGCAGTCCAATGGAGGGGTGCTCTCGCTCGGGGCCGCGCGCCGCCTGGCGGTGCAGACCATCCTCTCGGGACCCGCCGGCGGGGTCGTCGGCGGGTTCGAGATCGCTCGGCGGGCGGGCTTCGAGAACGCGATCACGTTCGACATGGGCGGCACCTCCACCGACGTGAGCCTGTGCGCCGGCGGACCGACGCGAACCGCGGAAGCGGTGATCGGCGAGGTTCCGATCCGGCTTCCCGTGCTGGACATCCATACGGTGGGGGCGGGTGGCGGATCCGTGGCATACCAGGATCCCGGGGGCTCGTTGCGGGTGGGACCGCGGAGCGCCGGAGCCGTGCCGGGGCCTATCTGCTATGGCCGCGGCGGGGCGGAGCCGACCGTAACCGACGCGAACCTCTTCCTGGGCCGCCTGCCGGCCGAGCACTTCCTGGGCGGAGAGCAGCGGCTCGTGGTGGAACCGGTGCGGCAGGCGATGGAAGCCTTCGCCTCGGAGCTTGGCCTGACGGCCCGGGATGCGGCCGAAGGCATCCTCCGCGTGGCGAACGCCACCATGGAGCGTGCGATTCGCGTCATCTCCCTGGAGCGGGGACACGATCCGCGCGATTTCACTCTGGTCTGCTTCGGCGGCGCGGGAGGTCTCCACGCCGCCGATCTGGCCCGCGCGCTCGGGATCCCGCGCGTTCTGGTACCCCGCTCGGCCGGCGTGCTCTCCGCCCTGGGCATGCTGCTGGCGGACGTGGTTCGGGACTTCTCGCAGACGCTGCTCGCCTCGTGCGCCGGGTTGAAGGAAGATCGCCTGGAAGGGGCGTTCGGCCGGCTGGAGGCCAGGGGGCGCGCGGCGTTCGAGCCGGAAGGTTTCGCCGCCGGAGAGCTTCGCATGGACCGCTCGCTCGACATGCGCTATGTGGGCCAGGGCTACGAACTCACCATCCCCTATGGTGGCGACTTCGTGGACGCGTTCCATCGGCGCCACCAGGAACGGTACGGTTACCATGATCCTCAGCGCGCCGTGGAGATCGTGAACGTTCGTCTCCGCGTCACGGGAGGCACTCCCAAGCCGGCACTGGCCGCGGGCGGTACGGGGGGCACGGACGTGTTCGGCGCGATCCTGGGCACCCGTCCCGTGGTGTTCGGGGGAAGCGAGACGGACGCCATCCTCGTGGACCGGGAGCGGCTCGAGCCGGGCCACGCGTTCGCCGGACCGGCGGTGGTGGTGGAGTACAGCACGACGACCGTCGTTCCACCGGACGCGCGGTGCGTGGTCGACGGGTGGGGCAACCTCCGATTGGAATGGACGGAGCCGGCGTGATGGACGCTGCGGCGGCGGAAGGCGGCGGGGGGCGGGCGGCCACGGAGTGGGATCCCATAGCGCTCGAAGTCTTCCGCAACCTCTTCTACTCGGTGGCCGAGGAGATGGGCGTCACCCTGTGCCGCACCTCGTTCTCGCCCAACATCAAGGAGCGGAGGGATTACTCCTGCGCGGTGTTCGACGGGGCCGGCCGCATGGTGGCGCAGGGCGAGCACATGCCGGTCCACCTGGGCTCCATGCCGCTCTCCGTCGCGGCCGCCATCGAGCACGCCGAGATGGGTCCCGGCGATGTGGTGATGGTGAACGATCCGTTTCGGGGCGGGACGCACCTGCCCGACATCACGCTCGTACAGCCCGTGTATCTCGAGGGCGACGAGGCCCCGGCGTTCTATGTGGCCAACCGTGCGCACCATTCGGACGTGGGCGGGATGACCCCCGGCTCCATGCCCCTGTCGACCTCCATATTCCAGGAAGGCGTCCGGATTCCGCCGGTGCGGTTGGTGCGAAACGGGGAAGTGGTGGAGGACGTACTTCGCCTGGTCCTGGCGAACGTGCGCACTCCTGTGGAGCGCGAGGGCGACCTTACGGCCCAGATCGCGGCGAACCGGACGGGGGCCCGGCGGCTGCGAGCCCTCGCCGGCAAGTACGGACCGGCGGTGGTCGCCGAGTACATGGGCCACCTCCAGGCCTACGCGGAGCGCATGACGCGCCGGGCGATCCGGGAGATCCCCGACGGACGTTACCGGTTCGAGGACTGCATGGACGACGACGGCCAGGGCAACGGCCCGCTGCCGGTGGTGGCGACGCTCACCGTGGAGGGGGATCGAGCTCGGATCGACTTCACGGGCACGTCTCCACAGGTCGCCGGAAGCGTCAACGCGATTTACGCGATCACGTTGTCGGCTGTCATGTACTGCTTCCGGGTCATCGTCCCGTTCCCGATTCCCTCCAACCACGGTACGATCCGGCCGCTGGAGGTGATCGCGCCGGAAGGCACGCTGGTGAACGCGCGGCTCCCCGCGGCTGTGGCTGGCGGGAATGTCGAGACCTCGCAGCGCATCGTGGATGTGGTGCTGGGGGCCCTGTCCCGGGCCATGCCGGGCCGGATCCCGGCGGCCAGCTACGGGACGATGAGCAATCTCACCGTCGGAGGCACCGATCCCCGCACCGGCCGGGCATACGCCTACTACGAGACGGTGGCGGGGGGCATGGGGGCGCGTCCGACGGCGAACGGGCTGGACGCGACGCACTGCCACATGACCAACAGCCTCAACACGCCGATCGAGGCGTTGGAGCACGCCTACCCGTTTCGGCTTCGCCGCTACGCGGTACGCAGGGGTTCCGGCGGGCAGGGCCGATTCCGGGGAGGCGATGGGATCCAGCGCGAAATCGAGCTGCTGGCGCCGGCCCAGGTCACCATCCTGAGCGATCGGCGGACCCACGCCCCCTACGGCCTGGCGGACGGAGAGTGCGGCGCACCCGGCCGAAACTCGCTGATCGCGCCGGATGGGGAGGAGATGGATCTGCCGGGCAAGGTGAGCCTCCACGTCGCGTCGGGGTCCGTCATCCGCATCCACACGCCCGGCGGCGGTGGCTACGGCCGGGAGGGCTCGGCCCGCCGGTAGTCCGCGAGGAGCTCCTGCACTTCGTGCTCACGTTTCCCGAGGAAAAAGGCAAGCACAACACCCGCGCCATCTACCTGCCCGCCGTCATCGTGGGGGCTGTTCCCGCCCTCTTCCTGCTCCTGCAGCCGGATGCGACGAGTGGAGTGAACCTCTTCTTTCGTCTCCTGTTCGGGCTCTTCCTGCTGGGCTACCTGGGCCTGGCCATAATCGGGCTCATCCCCATCACCTTCGCCATGGCCGCTCTCCGAAGCGCCGAGAACGCGGTGCCCGAGATGGCGTACGCGACCGGGGCCGCGCCGCCTCGCGACGGTTTCAACGTCCCGGCGCCTGGGCCCGCGGACCCGGCTGAGCCGGATCCTCCGAGCACGGGGTAGCCGCAACTTTCCCCGTCGTCCCGACGGAGGAAGGCGCAGTCCAAGCGGGGCGGAGACCGGGCGTCTTCGCCCCGCTTCTATTCTCCGTGTATCCACCCGTAGATTGCGTGCCGCCCGATCGCCGGGAGGTGTCGCGTCGCCGGACCGGCGTCATCGTTGTCCAAGGGAAAATCTCGGGACATCGCGCCATGAGACGAACAGCGGGACGAGTCATGCGACCCATCATGCGGAGCGCGCCGGGCCAGGCCGTGCTCCTGGCCACCCTGGCCTGGGCGGCGCCGGTGCGGGCCCAGGTTCGCTACGAAGTTTCGTTCCCCAACGCCGTGCACCACGAAGCCAGGATCTCGGTCACCTTCTCCGGTCTCCCCTCCGGTCGGGTGGACCTGTGGATGAGCCGGGCCTCGCCGGGCCGGTATGCGCTGCACGAGTTCGCCAAGAACGTGTACGATGTGAGCGCCACGGACGGAGGGGGCGGGACGCTCGCCCTGGAGCGGCCGGACCCGTATCGGTGGCGAGTGTCATCCCACGGCGGTACGGTCCGGGTCCGCTACACGCTGTTCGCCGATCGGGCGGACGGCACCTACTCGCAGATCGATCTCACGCACGCGCACCTCAACATGCCATCGGCCTTCCTGTGGGCGGATGGTCTGCGGGACCGGCCCATCGAGATCCGCTTCCACCCGCCGGCGGGATCGGGCTGGAAAGCCGCCACGCAGCTGTTTCCGACCGACGATCCTCTGAGATTCACGGCTCCCGACCTGGACTATTTCATGGACAGTCCCACGGAGCTGAGCGACTATTCGCTGCGCGAGTGGGCCGTCACGTCCGGCGGCGGGACGTGCCCCATCCGGCTGGCGGTCCACCACCAGGGCACCGAGGCGGAGGTGGACCGGTTCGCCCAATTGATCCGTCGCGTGGTGGACCAGGAGGTCGCCGTCTATGGAGAGACTCCGGCCTACGATGTGGGCGGTTACACCTTCATCGCGGACTATCTCCCGTGGGCTTCGGGCGACGGCATGGAGCACCGGAACTCGACTATCCTCACCAGCACCGGCTCGCTGGCCCGCAACACGATGCGGCTGCTGGGCGCCGTGTCCCACGAGTTCTTCCACTCGTGGAACGTGGAGAGGATCCGTCCGCGCTCGCTGCAGCCCTTCGACTACACGCGGGCCAACATGTCCCGCGAGCTGTGGTTCGCCGAGGGCTTCACCAGCTACTACACCAACCTGCTGCTGCGACGCGCCGGATTCCTCACCGATGGACTGTACGCGCGCTCC
>JBHHYZ010000099.1:0-6297 GCA_046757845.1 Gemmatimonadota bacterium | reverse complement strand
TGCGTCCTGCCAAGCCTCGCACGGCCTGCTGAGCCCCGCGTTCCGCCCAACCGCGCCCGGCCCGCAGGCCGTCCCAACGCGCTGATCCAGCGAGCGGGCGCTGCTCCCCGGCGTCCGCATATCCGCACCGTACGCCCTCGCCGTATGCTATGACCTTGACATTGTCAATGAATCTGTATACTAATCTCTCGTATCGGCCAACTGTGAGACTCGTTCGGCCAGGTCGGCGAGCGCCGCGGCGTTCTCCTTCAGGACCAGCGAGAGGGCGAGCAGGTTGCCCCGGCTGGGGGTGCGCCGGCCGGTCAGCCAGCTTCTCCAGGTATGGTAGGAGATTCCCATGTCCGAGGCGAGAGCCGCCGCGCTGGGGAGGGCCCGATTCGCGACTTCTCGAAGCAGCGCCACGTGAACAGCAGACATTCCGGCTCCTGGAGAGAGTGCGAGGAGGCCCGGGGAACGAAGCGCCTCAATTTAGCCCCGCCGCGGGGGTAAATCAACGAATGCCTGCGAAAACCTACCGAGCCTTCCTGAACGAGCTGCTGGGTCCGAGCTGCGCGCGCGTCGTGTTCGCGCTCTACGGAGCGGGCGAAGCGAGCGTCCACGATCTCGCGCTTCAACTGGAAGTCACGCCCAACGCGGTGCGGCGCCACCTGGCCCGGCTGGGGCGGATGGGCTTCCTGGAGCGGCGCAGGGAGCCCGGGCGCGTGGGCCGGCCCGCCTACCGCTTCCGGCTCACCGCCAAGGCCGAAGGGCTGTTCCCCAGCGCGCTGCCCCGGGTGGCCCTGCTGCTGACCCAGCTCGCGCTGGAGGGGAAGAGCTCCGAGGCGCGGCCCCGGGTGGCCCGCTGGCTGATGGAGCGGGTGGTGCTGGAGGGGGCGGGCGAGGCCCGGCACGAGGGGACGCCCGAGGCGCTCGAAGGCGCGGGGAGCGCTCCCCGGGAGCGCGGAGCCAAGCCTGAGGCGGTCCACCCGGAAGGAGCGCACCCCGACGGAACGCAGTGGGGCGAGGCCGCGGGCCCGGCGGCAGGTCTCTCCGTCCTGACCCGACGGCTGGAGAAGGCGGGCTTCATGCCCCGCGTGTCGGACCGGGGGCGCGAGCTGAGTTGCCGGCACTGCCCGTTCGGAGCCCTCCCGCGCTCCCTGCCGGAGCTGTGCGAGGCGGAGCGGGACTTCCTGGAGCGGCTGGTGGGAGAGCCGATCCGGCGGGTGGCGTGGCGGTTGGGAAACGCCACCGCGTGCGCCTACCGGCTGGCGCCGGGGGAGAGGGGGTAGGCCGGACGTGTGGAAGGCGGATTGGTGGGTGATCGCCGGCTGATGGCGTTCCGTGGGGAGGAGGGCGGTCCGGCCGGAAGCCTGGCCGAGGAGACGGTCCACGGGCTCCTCGATTCGATGGCGGACGGCGTGCTGCTGGTGGACGACGAGGGAAGGATCGCCTACGCCAACTCCCGCCTGAGCTCTCTGCTGGGCTACCGGCGCTCCGAACTGCTGGGAGAGTCCCTGGAGATCCTCGTGCCCGGGGAGCTCCGCCAGACTCACCGGCACCAACGCGCGGCCTACCTCGCCGCGCCCGCCGGCCGACCCATGGGAACCGGGCTCGATCTCCACGCGGTGCGCAAGGACGGCGAGACGGTTCCGGTGGATATCTCGCTCAGCCCGATCCGCTCGGAGGGCCGGACGTTCGTGATGGCGGTGATCCGGGATCTGACCGAGCAGATGAGACTGGCCGAGGCGCTGCAAGCGTCCGAGCGCCGGTACCACGAGCTGTTCGAGCACAACACGGCGGGCGCCTTCCGGAGCGGCCTGGACGGGCGGATCCTGGAGTGCAACCCGGCCTTCGCCCGGATGTTCGGCTACGACTCCGTGGAGGAGGTCGAGGGCCGGCCCGCTGCGATGCTCTACACGCGTCCGGAGGACCGGGAGGTGTACCTGGAGCGCCTGAGGCGGGAGGGCGCGGTGGAGAACTATGAGCTCGAGATGCGCTGCCACGACGGGAGTCCCATGTGGGTGCTGGCGCACTCGGTCCTGCTGGAGGATCCGGAGTCGGGCGAGGAGACGATCATGGGCACCGTGATCGACCTCAGCCCGCGCAAGTTGGTGGAACGGGAGCTGGAACGGATGGCTTACCGGGACACGCTGACGGGCCTTCCCAGCCGGAAGCTTCTGGAGATCCAGGCGGAGCGGGCCCTGGCCCGGGCGGCGCGGTGCGAGGGGCGCGCGGGGCTCCTGTACGTGGATCTGCGGCGGTTTCGGCGCATCAACGACAGCCTGGGTCACGACGCCGGAGACCGGATCCTGGTGGAGGTGGCCCGGCGGATGCGCCGCGGGTGCCGCGAGTCGGACAGCCTGGCCCGGGTGGGCTCGGACGAGTTCGCCGTGCTGATGCCCGAGGTGGACGGCCCGGAAGACGCCCTGACGACGGCGGGGAGGATCCGCCAGAGCCTCGCGTCTCCGCTTCGAGTCGGCGAGCGCTCGGTGCGGGTCGAGGCGTCGATCGGGATCGCCCTCCATCCGGAGCACGGCCGCCGCTTCGGCGAGCTTCTGAAGTGCGCCCACCGGGCCGCGCGTGGAGCCGCCGCAGCTGAAACCTTCATCGAGGTGTTCAGCCCGGAGCGGACGGGCGCCGGGATCGACGAGTTGGACCGGGAGGAGGAGGTCCGCCGCGCCCTGGCCGAGAAGCAGTTCGTGCTGCTCTATCAGCCCATCCGCTCCCTGGCCGCCGGAGAGCTGCACGGCGTGGAAGCGCTCGTCCGGTGGCAGCATCCGGACAGGGGCCTGTTGAGTCCCGACGAGTTCGTTCCGTTCGCCGAGCGGTGCGGGCTCATTGCCGAGCTGGACCGCTGGGTCCTGCAGACCGCGATGCGTCAGGCGGCGGGCTGGCGGGAGCCCGGCCACCCGGCGTGGATCAGCGTGAACTGCTCGGCGGCCTCCGTGGCCGACCCGGAGCTGGTGGAGTACGTGGACGACGTGCTGGGCTGGGAGGGCGTGGAAGGCGCCCGCCTGGCGATCGAGGTCACCGAGCGGGTGGCGATGCGGGATCCCGTGAGCGCCGCGGAGAGGCTTCGCGCTCTGGGGGATCGAGGGGTTCGCACCATGATCGACGACTTCGGCACCGGTCACTCCTCGCTCTCCTACCTGAAGCACTTGCCGGTCCGCGCGCTCAAGGTGGACCGGAGCTTCGTGGCCGACGTGACGCAGGACCCCAAGGACGAAGCGCTGATCCGGGCCATCATCGGGTTGGCGCACGGACTCGGGCTGGAGGTGATCGCCGAGGGCGTGGAGGACCGCGCCCAGCGCGATTGGCTGGCCTCGGTCGGGTGCGACTACGCGCAGGGATTCCTCGTCGGCCGTCCGGTGCCCGCCGAGAAGATCTGACGGCGGATGGCGGTCCCACCGTGGGCCGTCCGCGCGGGCGCGGACCCACAACCGCGGATGATGAGAGTTGTCAGGCCGAGTCAGGAGCGCCTGTAACTGACGGGACGGGAGTGCGTCCTCGGCGGGCGCCGTGGGCGCTCCGGCGGGGTTCCGCGAAGCGGATGCGAGCGCTCGGAATCCCGCGTACCGCCACAGGCTCGCACACCGCCAGACCGTGCCCGGAGGGCGCCGTCGCACGCTCCCGAATCGGGCCCGACCCCGGGGGGCGGTGCGGAAGTTGGCCGACCGAGTTTCCTGTTGTCATACACCGACTTACGCCGCATCGGATCCGGGCTTCCCGGCCCGGGAGCGGCGCTCCGAGGCCCATGCGCCCGACGCCCAAACGGAGGTCCACAATTTGCACAGAAACCCGCCCGTTGGGATCCGCCCGGACGTACCCGGACGCGGTGGTGACCGATGGAGAGCGAGAGAGTGAGGAACGGTCGTGACGGAGACGACTGAGGAAGCCGGGGGCGCCCCGACGTTCGGGCCGCCGGAGCGCGGCCCCGACAGCGCCTTGGCGCCGGAGGCCGGCATCGAGGACATCTATTTTCCCCCCGACGTGGCCCGCTGCCTGGTCGAGCTGGCGCGGGCCATCCAGAAGCACACCATGTACCCGCCCGCGCACCCGGCCCTGCGGCTGGCTCTGGAACCGCTCAAGGCGGAGTTGGACGCCGTGCTCGAGGGCCGCGACTCGCTCACCCTGGTGATCGGCCGGTGCCAGATCGCCGTGGAGGACGCGGAGACCGATCCCGAGCACCCCGTCCTGGGCTCCCTGGCCGCCGGCCTCCACCAGCACGAGCTGGCCTCGCTCACCTTCCGGGCCGGGATCGGGGAGAAGGAGCTGGACGAGTTCCTGGGGCTGATCTCGCGGGACCCGAGGCAGTCGGGTCGTCCGGTGGGCCGCGTGCTGGCCGCCGAGCCGCGCGCCTGGCCGCACCTGGACGTGGAGCCGGCCGACTACGAGCGCCTGGAGCTGGTGTGGGATGGGCAGAGCGAGCGCGCCGGGGCCGAGGATCCGGAGGCCGGAGCGAAGCTGTGGAAGGAGCTGGCCCAGGGGCTGCTGCCGGGAGCGGGGGGTGGGGGCGGCGGCGCCGCGGGCCCGGAGGCGGGGCCCGGCGCCCGGCCTCCGGAGGCCGCCTTCACGCCCCGCCAGTTGGCCACGGCGCTCGAGGAGCGCTCGGCCGATCCCGAGTTCGCGGCCGAGGCCCTGGAGCGCCTGGCCGCCACGGCCGGCCGGCTTCGGACGGCGCGGGGCCGGGGCACCGCCGTCCTCCGCCGCAACACCTCCGAGATCGTCGCCGGCCTCAGCCCCAACGCGCTGCGGCGGATCCTGGCGGCGGGAGACGAGGAGCGGCGCCACGAGCTGCTCCACGACGCGGCCCGCTGGATGGAGCCCACCGCTCTGGTGTCCCTGGCCCGGGCCACGGGCGGGGTGGAGAAGCGGAACGTATCGCACACGCTGCTCCTGCTGATGGCCAAGCTGGCGCGCTACGCGAGCTCGGACGCCGCCGACCTCCGGCCGGAGGCCGACTCGCGCCTGCGCCGGCAGATCGACGAGCTGGTGACGGGATGGGATGAGGCGGAGAGCGCCGTGGGGCGCTACCGCGAGATCCTGGAACAGATGGCCTTCACCAAGCCCGAGCGCAGCCGGGTCCGGGAGCGGACCCACGGGGTCTCGCCCGAGCGGGTTCTGCGCATGGCCCTGCTGGTCAACAAGGTGGGGCCGCACGTGTGGACGGCCCTGACCGCGCTCATGCAGGCCCGCCGGTTCAAGACCCTGCTGGACACGATGGCCCTGGGCCGGGACTCGCAGGCGGCCGAGGAGCTGTGGGAAGGCCTGAGCCGCCCGGGCGCCGTCTCGTGGATCCTGAAGGAGGACACGCCCAACCTGGATGTCCTGGACCCGTTCGTGGAGCGTCTGGGGCTGGCCGCGGCGACCCCGCTGCTGGACGGCCTGGTGGCCGCCAAATCGCGCTCCGTGAAGGAAGGCCTGCACGCGCGGCTGGCCGCCCTGGGCCCGAAGGTGGGACCCCGGATCGCCGAGCGTCTGGAGCGGGAGGCGGCGGCCGCGCGCCGCGAGCTGCTGGCGCTGATGGGGGAGCTGGAGAGCTGGGAAGGTGACTGGTCCCCGTACCCCTACGTCGAGGACCCCGATCCCGAGGTGCGCCGGGAGGCCCTGGCGCTCCTGCTGCGCGACCGCTTCCACCGCGACCGCGCCATCCGCGATCTGCTGGCCCAGGATGACGCGGAGGCCGTGGGCCTGGGCCTGGCCGCGGCCCGCGAGGGGGCGCCCCCGGAAGCGGTCCCGGAGCTGCTGAGCATCTTCACGGCGAAGGACGAAACCCCGGGACGCCGGCTGAAGGCGCTCCAGGCGCTGGCCCCGCTTCGTCCGCCGGAGCTCGTGGAGCCGCTGCTGGAGACGGTCTCCGAGCGCCGGGGCGGCCTGGCGGGCCTGCTGGGCCGCCGGCGCATCCGGCCCAAGTCCCCGCTGGTGCTGGAGGCGCTCACCGCGCTGGCCCGTGGGTGGCCGGCCGACGCCCGGGCCAAGGCCGTGCTGGACGCGGTCCTGGCCGCCGAGGACGAGGAGATGCGCCAGGCCGCCGCCGGCGTGGAGACGGCCCGCCCGCGGACCCGCCCGGATGCTTCCGCTCCCCTCGCCACCCCCGCTCCCCCCACCACCCCCCAAGCCCCGGAGGAAGTCGGCTCATGAGCCCCACCGACGCGCGTCTGGCCGACGCGACCCCGCCCGTCCGTTTCCTGCACGCGCTGGGCAACCTGCTCAACGTGGCGGGCCTGTACAACCCCGATCACCCGGCGCGCGGGCGTGCCCTGGAAGCGGTGTTGCGGGAGCTGGCCCACATCGACGGCGTGTACGTGCCGTCGCTCT
>JBHHYZ010000098.1:0-6587 GCA_046757845.1 Gemmatimonadota bacterium | reverse complement strand
CCCACCACTTGCGCCACTGGGCCGACGGGGGCGAGACGAAGCTCGAGAACCTCTCGCTATTGTGCCGTCTCCACCATCGGCTGGTGCACGAGGAGGGCTGGCGGGTGGAGCGGGGCGAGGGCGGAGAGCTGCGCTTCTATCGGCCCGACGGGCGGCTGATGCCTCGGGTGCCGGCGCCCCCGGAGCTCGGGGCGGAGATCGAGGAGGCGCCCGGGGCCGCGCTGGCGCGGAATCAACGGGGGCTCGGGATCGACGCCTGGACTCCCACCACGCGCTGGGAGGGGGAGCATATGGATCTGGACTGGGCCCTGTTCACCCTCTACACACCGCGGGGCCAGGACAGTAGCCCAGAAGGAAGCTCAAGCCCGAGCCTGGAAGGAAGCACGAACCCTAGCCTGGACTCGGGCTCGGACCTAAGCCTGGAGGCGGGCGTCTCCGCGGAGCCGCCCGCCTCTCCTCCCCCCTAGCACCGCACCCGCAGGCCCAGGCCGTTGATCACGCTGATCTCCTTGCCCAGGTAGTCCCTGGGGTCCTGGGCGTCGCCCAGCATCAGGTAGCCGTCGATCCGGGCGAACAGCTCGGTGCGCCCGGCGAACTCGTATCCCACCTGGAGGGCGCTCTGCAGGGTGGGCCAGTAGCCGGAGATGGCGTCGAAGTTGGCGTCCTGCTGCACTTCGAAGCGGGTGTCGCCGCCTCCCACGCCCAGCGAGACCTCCCACCCGGAGGTGTTGGGATCCGTGAGCTCGAACTCCAGCATGGCGGTGACGTGGTAGAGGTCCGCCTGCGGCCCCCGGATGCCGCCCAGTTGGCTGGGCCGGCCGTTTCGCTCCAGGTTCTCGCGGCCCAGCTCGGCCCGCAGATCCACCCGGGGCAGAATTCGGTAGCCCACGCCCACGGCGGCGAAAAACCCGGAGGAGTGGAGCTGCCCGAGGTCGCCGGTGGGATTGGCCAGCCCCACCCGGGCGCTCAGGCTGAAGGGACCCCGCGGCGCCACCTCCTGCGCGCTCGCGGTCCGGGGCGCCAGCACGAGGCCCACCAGTGCCAGGCAGAGGGCGGCCCGCCCGCGGGCGGCACCCAAAGCGGCCGGCCCGCGGGCGACGTGCACGGCGTCCCTTGGCTGTCTCATTCGCTCGTCTCCAGGATCGGGGGTGGCTCGCAGGGGACCGCACCCGGCGAAGGCCGGGCCACGGAAACAACGCTGGAGGGGGTCATCGGGATCCCGGGCCGCACCGGGCCTCACCAGGATCCCGGGACGCGGTACTTCGTTCCTTCGTACACCCGGAGCGTGCCCAACTGGACCTCGGCCCCCAGAGAGTTGCCGCCCAGGCCCAGGAACACCCGCCGCGGACGCTCGGCCGGCGCCAGGAAGCTCCGCGCCCGGTGCAGAAGCCGATCGTCCCGGAACACGTCCACGGTGCCGTCCGGCTCCACCTGGAGCGCGTACCGATGCCACTCCTCCGGCGACTCGCCCAGCGGGAAGGAGACCAGACGGGGCCGCGCGATCAGCGTCCACGTGCCGTCGTGACCCACCGCGCCCAGCCTGAGGACGCTGTTCTCGTACGGGGTTTGGGCGCTCGGGTCCGCCGGTCCGGCCAGGAGGTGGAGCGCCAGGTTCTGGAAGAACTCGCCGGTGAACGGCAGGCGGGCCCACCATTCCACGGTCAGGCCGCCGCCCAGGGCGAAGGAACGGCGCGAAGCCACGCCGCTCACGTAGTTCTGATCCCCGTTGTTGACGAAGATCCCGGCCCCGTCGGGCCCTCCCCCGGTCCGCACGAACGAAGCCGGATCGCCGATCGGCGTCCACACGTCGTCGCGCAGCCCGCCGGACCAGCGCTCCTCGAACGCCGGGACCAGCGGCGCCTCCACCAGCGGGCGCACGGCGATCTCCGCTGTGTCCGCGCGCCAGCCGCCCACGGAGACCACGATCCGGGTCCGGCCGGCCCGCAGCGCCTCCAGGGTCCGCCGGCCGGAGAGCCGAAGGATGGAGGGGTCTGCCACGGAGATCCGCACCGGGCGTCCAAGGGCCGAGAGCGAGCGTCCGGCGGCGTCGAACAGTCGGATGGAGAACCGCGCGGTCTCACCCACGGCCACCCACTCGGGCGCCTCCAGCTCCAGGCGCTCGATCCAGGGCGCCTCCTCTCCGGTCGGATAGGAGACGTGGATCCCCAGGACCGGGGGGCCATGCGTGAGCCGTCGCCGGGCCCCGGTGAGCCGGTTGATGGCCCACACGTCGGGTCCGCCGTCCACATCGAGCACGAAGGCGAGCACCGTCTCGGACAACCACACCGGCGTGCGGCGCTCGCCCGGGCCGTCGGTGATCCGTTCCAGGTCCCCCCCGTCCGGCCGCACCACGAACAGGTTCGAGCCATCCCGCTCGCGGACCCCGTACACCAGGTGGCGGCCCTGGGTGGACCAGGCCAGGCTCACCACCCATGCGGAGGCCGGAGAGACCGGGTGGGCGTGGCTGCCGTCGGCGTCCGATACCCACAGCCGGCTGCCCGAGGGGCTCCGCCGCAGGTAGGCCAGCCGGGAGCCGTCCGGAGACCAAGCCGCCCGCCCGTCCACCCCGCCGCGGTCCTCGACCAGGACCCGGGAGCGGCCGGTCTCCAGGTCGTAGGCCGCCAGCCAGTCGCGGTAGGAGTCCGAGCCGTCCGGCAGCAGGCCGTGGCCCACCAGCAGCCGCCGTCCGTCCGGCGACCAGGCGGCGGGACGCTCATCCGCCGGACCCGACAGCAGCGTCAGGACGCGGCCCGTCCTCGCATCGACGAGCTCCAGATCCACGCCGTGGTCCCCGTCGGCGATCCGGGCGTACCACCGGCCATCGGGAGAAGGGATCGCGCTGAACGATGCGGGCGCGGCGCGGGGGATGAGCGCGGCGTTACCCCCTTCCAGATGAAGCTCGGCCGCGTCCCCGGACGCCCCGTCCAGGGTGACCGTGAGCACGCCCGCCAGATCCGCCACCGTCGTGTTGGGCAGGACCCCGCGGTTCCGTCGCACCAGAGTCCCGAGCGCCGTCGAGAGGAAGAGACCGCCGAGCACGAGGCCGACCAGCCCGGCCGCGAGGACCGCGGCGGGGGAGGCCCAGCGCACACGCCCCGCGCCCGGGCGTGCGGAGACGGCGGAGCTCCGGGAGCCGCCGTCGGCCTCGGCGCCGTCGGCGGTCGCTCCCGCTCCGGCCTCCACGACCATGGCGGCGCCCGCGCCCTCCCCGTTCAACGGCCCGGCGGGCGGCCAGGCCGCCTCCGTGAACACCGCCTCGCGCACCCGCGCCACGCTCCGCTCCATCTCCTCCGAGGGCACGTCGTCGACCGCGGTGCGGAGCAGCGCCCGGTAGCCTTCGTAGGCCCGCACGGCCCCCGCGTCGTCGCCCAGGGCGCGCAGGGTCCGCACCAGATCGAGCTGGGCGCGGTCGTCCAGCGGCTCCCACTCGGCGTAGCGCCGGGCGTAGCGAAGTGCCGCCTCGCCGTGGCCGCGCTCCAGGCACCGGCGGATCAGCCTCCGGAAGGACAGCCCCACGCCCGCCCGCAGCTTCTCGTTCTGGACATCGACCCACTGCTGGACCTCGCGCCCCAGCTTCCGCTCCACGCTCTCCAGGAAGCGTCCGCCGAACAGGGCCACGACGGTCTCGTAGTCCCCGGCCGAGAGGGCCGCCTCCACGGCCCACGCGTCGCAGCCCAGCGCGCGGCCCGTCTCCAGGTGGGCGTTGTCGACTCGAATCAGATCGCGGCCACCGCGCCGGGACAGGTAGTAGAGGCTCTGTCGAAGGGAGCGCCGCGCGCGCCGGTGGTCCACGCCCGGCCACAGGAGTTCCGCCAGGTGGTCGCGCCGCAGGCACCGGTCGGGGGCGATGGCCAGCAGCGCCATCAGAATGAGCGACTTGGAGTCTCTCAGGACCGGCTCGGTATCCGGCCCCTCCACGTGCAGAGACAGCGTGCCCAGGGTCTTGAGATACGGTGCCGACATGAATCACTCCCGTGCGGGTGCGACGCGAGTGCCTCCAAGACGTGCGGTCAACAAAACTTGGGAGAGGCACGGCTTCTCGCAAGCCCGGCCCGGCGGATCCGCTCACGGTCCGGCGGCGCTCACGGCCCGGCGGATCCGCTCACGGCCCGGCGGAGCCCGGTCCCGGCGGTGGCCGACCGGCTCAGTCGCCGGTGGCCTCCCGGGCCGCCAGGGAGACCAGGCGGGCCACGCGGTCCCGCAGCTCCTCGATGTCCTCTCCAACCGGGTCCGACTCGCCCGCCTCCGCCAGGCGCGAGAACAGCGCGAACACAAGGATCCCCGCGATGGCCGGAACCGGGAGGGCTCGCGCGGCGTCCGGGTTGACCAGAAACTCCCCGTCCGGCCGGGGATCCAGGAAGGTGACGGTGGAGCTGGCCCGAAACCGCAGGCCCTCCAGGCGCCCCGCCAGGCCGGCATCGCGCTCGCGCAGCCAGTGAACGGCAGCGGCCAGCTTCCGTTCGACCTCGGGTGCGAGCTCGCTGTCGGACATGGGCAAGCTCCGGGAAGAGATCACCGTATCCCATGGAAAAGCGGCGCGGGGGTGCCCCGGTTCCCGCGGCCAGAGTCCCCGCATCGCGTCAGATGGGCGTCAGAAGACCCTCCGGTCCCCCACTGGCGCCCGCCGTCGCGGCGGCCCCCATCTGGGCCGCGTCCGCCGCCCCGCGCACGGAGCGCCAGGTTGACGGAGCGGCGGCGCGTGCGCATGCTGAAGAAACTGGAGCCGCCGCGTTCCCGCAAATGTCCGGGGAGCGCCACCAGAACGCGAGTGGGCAGGATGGGAAGACGCAGCGACGCACGCGAACGCCTGATCGACGCGGCCACGAGCCTGTTCCACGCCCGCGGCTACAACGGCATCGGAGTCGAGGCCATCTGCCGCCGGGCCGGCGTCCAGAAGGGTAGCTTCTACCACTTCTTCCCCAGCAAGCGGGACCTGGCCCTGGCAGCGATCGAGGCCCAGTGGGAGGAGTACCAGCGCGAGATCCTCGATCGGGCGTTTGCCACGGACATCCCGCCGCTGGGGCGGATCCGTCGCCTGTTCCACCTCAGCACCGAGTTCCAGAAGGCGAGCCGGGACGAGGACGGGCGGATCAAGGGCTGTCCGTTCGGCAACCTGGCCCTGGAGATGAGCGCGCAGGACGAAGAGATGCGGGCCAGGGTGGAGACGGTGTTCGAGGGCATCGCCGCCCGCCTGCGCGAGGCGCTCGAGGAAGCGGCCGAGCGGAGCGGGCCCGAGGGCGACGGCGCCTCGTCCCCGTCCCCGGGTGAGCTGGACCGGAAGGCCCGGGCCGTGCTCGCCTACTACCAGGGGACGGTCCTGCTGGCCAAGGCGAGCAACGACCCCGACCTGATCCGCCGCCTGGCCCACGGCGCGGTGGAGCTGGCCGGAGCCGCGCCCGAGCGGAGGCCGCGTCCCGCCGCCGGGAGCCGGGCCACGGTGTCGGGACTGTGGCCGCTGCCGCGCGATACGGAACCCTGGGTCTGGCCGTATGATGCCGAGCGGACTTGACGGCTGCCGCCCACCCCGTTTTTTTAAAAACCGGCCCTGAGACAACCGGTCAACTATTCGGCCGGTCAGGGCGTTTCACCCGGGAGTGCTGGAGGCGGCCCGCGGCGGCGGATCTCCGGCGAAACCGGCGCAGGTCGACACGTAATTAATTGCAGCGACGTACGATATGAGCTCCGTGGGCGAGTTGGGGCTCCGGCTCGCCCGGACCTGTAGCGTCGGCCGTGTAAGATTTCGCCAACTTCGCGTCCTTAATAGTAGAGGCCCGCGTCAACCGCCGAGTCGGAACCGCATCCGGCGGTTTGACGTTGCGATGATGTTACAGGTGGCTCGCGGCGGGTGCGGAGCCCGGCTCTTCCCTGGGGTCGGCGCGCCGGCGCACGGGTCGGAAAGGAGCATCGGCTGTGTCAGGTGTGCCTGTAACTGACGGGACCGAGGTGTCGGCCCAGGAGACGATCGCGCCGCAGGGAGCGATCGCGCCGGCGGAGACCGCTCGGGTCGCCGTCCCCTCCCGGAGCGTCGCGGTCGATGTGTCCCGGACGCCGCGCTGGTACGCGTGCCAGACCCGCGGGCGGACGGAGAAGCGGGTGGAGCTCAGGCTGGCCCGCAACGGGTTCGAATCCTACCTGCCGCTGATCCTGCGGGAGCGGAAGTGGGCGGACCGCACCAAGCGCGTGGCGTTCCCCGTGTTTCCCGGCTACGTGTTCGCCCGCTTCCCCCTCACGCAGCTCCACCGCGTGCTGCTCACCCCCGGCCTGGCCACCGTGGTGCGGATGGCCGGGCGGCCGAGTCCCGTTCGGGTGGAGGAGATCGAATCCATCCGCGCCCTGGTGGAAGGGGCCAACCGCACGGGCGTCGAGCCAACGCCATCGGACTTCCTGACCGAAGGCCAGGAGGTGGTGGTGGCCGAGGGAGCGTTCAGCGGCATGCGGGGCCTGCTGCTGGAGGCCCGCGGCCGCAGCCGGGTGATCGTCCGCCTGTGGGCCATCCGTCAGGCGGTGGGAGTGGAGATCGACCGCCGGATGCTGCGTCCTGCCAAGCCTCGCACGGCCTGCTGAGCCCCGCGTTCCGCCCAACCGCG
>JBHHYZ010000097.1:0-6590 GCA_046757845.1 Gemmatimonadota bacterium | reverse complement strand
GCAGACACCTATGTTTTTACTAAACAGTCGCTTGGGCCGATTCTCTGCGGCCCGCTTCGGCTCCCTCCGCGAAGGAGTTCACCTAGCACGGGCTCCCCTTCTCCCGAAGTTACGGGGACATTTTGCCGAGTTCCTTGACCAAGACTCACTCGAGCGCCTGAGGCTTCTCGCCTCGCCCACCTGTGTCGGTTTACGGTACGGTCGCACCAACTGCTCGTCTGCGAAGCTTTTCTCGGCAGTACGCTTAGGGTCCCTTTGCGGGGCCCGAAGGCCCCTTCGGCATCGGATCTCGGCTTCACCGGGCGGATTTCCCTACCCGGAAACGCCTACCTCCTTGCATCAGGCTCCACGTCCTGACGGACTTTTCACCCCTGCGTCCCTCCGCAGACTCGAGCGCACCTGGCACGGTACGGGAATGTTAACCCGTTTCCCATCGGCTACGCCTTTCGGCCTCACCTTAGGGGCCGACTAACCCTGAGCTGATCGACATGGCTCAGGAAACCTTGGGCTTGCGGCGACGGGGGTTCTCACCCCGTTTATCGCGTACTCATTCCGGCATTCTCACTTGCCTGCGCTCCACGGGCTAAGGGGATATTCCCCCAGGCCTCACGGCCCCGCTTCGATGCACAGGCAACGCTCCCCTACCCCACGAGCACCTCCGTAGAGGTGTCGCAGCCCTAGCTTCGGTGACTGGCTTGAGTCCCGGGTATTATCGGCGCAGATCCGCTTGACTGGTGAGCTATTACGCACTCTTTCAAGGATGGCTGCTTCTAAGCCAACCTCCCAGTTGTCTCCGCAAATCCACATCCTTTCTCACTTAGCCAGTACTTGGGGACCTTAGCTGAGGGTCTGGGTTGTTCCCCTCTCGCGCATGAACATTATCGCCCATGCACTGCCTCCCCGAGACCGACTGACGGGCATTCGGAGTTTAGTTGGGGTTGGTACCCGGTTCAGGGCCCTAGCCCATCCAGTGCTCTACCTCCCGCAGTCTACACTCAGAGGCGATACCTAAATATCTTTCGGGGAGAACCAGCTATCTCCAGGTTTGATTGGCCTTTCACCCCTATCCACAGCTCATCCGAGCGGTTTTCAACCCACAACGGTTCGGCCCTCCACGAGGCATTACCCTCGCTTCAGCCTGGCCATGGATAGATCACTCTGGTTTCGGGTCTTCGCCCCACAGACATCGACGCCCATTTAAGACTCGCTTTCGCTCTGGCTCCGCCGCTGAACGGCTTAACCTCGCCAGTGAGGACGAACTCGCCGGATCATAATGCAAAAGGCACGCGGTCACCCCGAACCCCTCCGAAGAGGAGATCAGAGCTCCCACCGCTTGTAGGCGCAAGGTTTCAGGATCTATTTCACCCGCCTCCCGGCGTGCTTTTCACCTTTCCCTCACGGTACTAGTTCACTATCGGTCACGGGTTCGTATTTAGCCTTGGCAGGTGGTCCTGCCAGTTTCAACCGGGATTTCACGTGTCCCGGCCTACTCAGGAAACGGCTCAGGTTCCCGACTCGGCTTCGCTTACGGGGCTCTCACCCTCTGTGGCCCGGCTTTCCAGCCGTGTTCGGCTCACCGTGTCGTTCACCCGGAGGATCGGCAGATCCTCCCGAACCGCCCCTACAACCCCGCCGATGCAACGGCTGCCGCCTTGAACGCATCTACGGTTTGGGCTCTTCCCCTTTCGCTCGCCGCTACTCAGGGAATCACGGTTGTTTTCTCTTCCTCGGGGTACTTAGATGTTTCAGTTCCCCCGGTTCGCTTCCCTCTGCCTATGTGTTCAGCGGAGGGATGACCGGGCATCACCCCGGCCGGGTTTCCCCATTCGGAAATCCAGGGATCAAAGCTCGCGTGCAGCTCCCCCTGGCTTATCGCAGCTTGCCACGTCCTTCATCGCCGACCCGTGCCTAGGCATCCACCCTGCGCCCTTACTCGCTTGATCCCTCAAAAGGGTCAAGCGCAGCCTCGTACGCACTCGGCGCCCATCACACTCGCTCCACACCTCGTTGTCAAATAGCCGTCCCACCGTTTCATGGTGGGCCAATGATACTAACCTCCTCGGGCTGCGGAGTCAACCACCGTGGGACCCACGATAAAGGCTTGCAGAGCGGGAAGATAGCGCTGCATGGCGCTGATCGTACGCTAGGTCGTCTCCACCTGTTCCGCCAAGACCGAAACCGCGTCGTCCACGACCTGGAGGAAACCGCGCGCGACGGAGAACCGCCGTGTTCCCTCGGCCGTACGCACGGACAGCGAGCCCGATCCCAACAGAACCACCATCGGCGCGTGCCCCGGGAGGATCCCCAGCAAGCCATCGTGGGCCGGCGCGACGACCGCGGAAGCTTCCCCCTCGAACCCGACGCGGGAGGGCGAGATCACACTGACCCGCAGACGGCGGGCAGAACCGGCCGACAGGGCGTCGTCCGTCACGCCGCCTTACCCTCCAGTCCCCGGGCCTTCTCGACCGCCTCGTCGATCCCGCCCACCATGTAGAACGCCTGCTCCGGCAGATGATCGAATTCCCCATCCACCACGCGTTCGAAGGAGTCGATGGTCGTCTCCAGGGATACGTATTTCCCGGCGACACCGGTGAACTGCTCGGCCACGAAGAAGGGTTGCGACAGGAACCGCTGGATGCGGCGCGCGCGCCCCACGATCACCTTGTCCTCCTCGCTGAGCTCATCCATGCCCAGAATGGCGATGATGTCCTGGAGATCCTTGTACCGCTGCAGGATCTCCTGCACGCGGGTGGCTACCGCGTAGTGCCGTTCCCCCAGATACTGGGGATCCATGATCCGGCTGCTGGACTCCAGGGGGTCGGCGGCCGGATAGATCCCCAGCTCGGCGATCTGGCGCGACAGCACCGTGGTCGAGTCAAGGTGGGTGAAGGCGGCGGCGGGAGCCGGATCCGTGAGGTCGTCGGCCGGCACGTAGATGGCCTGCACCGAGGTGATCGAGCCCTTCTTGGTGGACGTGATGCGCTCCTGAAGCTCACCCATCTCCGAAGACAGGGTGGGCTGATAGCCCACCGCGCTCGGCATCCGCCCCAACAGGGCCGACACTTCCGAGCCCGCCTGGCTGAAGCGGAAGATGTTGTCGATGAACAGAAGGACGTCCTGCCCCTCCACCTCCCGGAAGTACTCGGCCACGGTCAGGCCGCTCAGGCCGACGCGAAGGCGGGCGCCCGGCGGTTCGTTCATCTGTCCGTACACCAGCGCGGTGGCATCGAGCACCCCGCCTTCCTTCATCTCGAGCCACAGGTCGTTGCCTTCCCGGGTGCGCTCACCCACTCCGCAGAACACGGATCTCCCGCCGTGCTCCATGGCGATGTTATGGATGAGCTCCATGATGATCACCGTCTTTCCGACGCCCGCCCCGCCGAACAGTCCCGTCTTCCCGCCGCGCACATAGGGCGCCATCAGGTCGATGACCTTGATCCCCGTCTCGAAGATCTCGGTCTTGGGCTCGAGCACCTGGAATTGGGGCGCCGCCCGGTGAATCGGCCACCGCTCCGTCTCCTGGATGGGGCCCGCCTCGTCCACCGGCTCGCCGAGGACGTTCATGATCCGTCCCAGGGGAGCCTCGCCCACGGGAACGGTGATAGGGCCTCCGGTGTCGACGACCTCCATGCCCCGGCTCACACCGTCGGTGGAGTCCATGGCCACCGCTCGCACCTGGTTGCGCCCGATGTGCTGCGCCACTTCGCACACGAGTCGATGCTCGCCGGCCTCATCGCTCCATCGAAGTTCGATCGCGTTGTGGATCTCGGGCAGGTGCGCCGGAGCGAACTCCGCATCGATCACCGGACCGATGACCTGCACCACTTGCCCCGTGTTCCTCTCCCCTGACGACTGCTCTGCCATGTGTCACCCTCTCGATGTATCCGGTGGCGCCGTTCAGCTTCCCGCGGTTCCCCTCACCCGGCCAGCGCCTCGGCGCCCCCCATGATCTCGGCGATCTGCTGCGTGATCTCCGCCTGCCGTGCTCGATTGTAGGTGCGCCGCAGCCGCACCAGGAAGTCTTCCGCGTTGTCGGTGGCGTTCTTCATCGCCGTGCGCCGCGCAGCCTGTTCCGCCGCCGCGGTCTCCAACAGGGCGCGAAACGCCGCGTTGGTGACGTAGAGCGGCAGCAGCCGAGACAGAATCTCCTCCGCCGACGGGTCCAGGAGGTAATACGGCTGCGGGCCGCCCTTCCCGGCGCCGACCTCCACCGGGAGAATCCGCCGGATGGCCGGCGGCGTGCTCACCATGTTCCGGAACTCGGCGTACACCATGTACGCCGCATCCAGATCGCGCTCGACGAAGCGGTCCCGCAATGGGACGATCAGAGATCTCGCGTCATTCAGGGTGGGCCGATCGTCCAGATCCGTACGGCTGGTGGCCATGGGGATGCCCCGGAACCGGAAGTAGCCGATCCCCTTACGGCCGACCACGTGCAGCTCGACCTCGCTCCCCTCCGCCTCCAGCCGCCCCTTCAGTTCCCGGGCCTTGCGAATCAGGTTGACGTTGAAGGCTCCGCACAGGCCCCGATTGCTGGTGACCAGCGTGATGGCGGCTCGTCGAACCGCATCTGGCTGCCGCAGCAACGGCTGGACCTCGGCGAGCTCCGGGTCGACCAGGCCGCGAATCACTTCCGCCAGGCGCTCGGCGTACGGCCGCGCCTGCTGGACCCGCTGCTGCGCCCGCCGAAGCTTGGAGGTCGCGACCATCTCCATGGTCCGAGTGATCTTCCGGGTGTTTTCGACGGAGTGCATCCGCCGCTTGATCTCTCTGGCCTTCTCCATCCCTCAATCCGGTCGCGATCGGCGGCCGCCCCCGAAAGGGCCCGGACCGTCGATCCATCCACGTATCCGCCGCGCCACGGGACTTCAGGCCGACGAAGCCGTCCTCTCCGCCGCCAGGGCGGTCTCCGGAGCCCTCGCCGGCGGTCCGTCCGTCGTCTCTTCCTCGCCCGAGGTGAACACGCCGTGAAAATACTCGATCGCCGCGCGGAGCTGCGCTTCGGTCTCGTCGCTCAGCGTCTTCTCCTCCCGGATCCGCTTCCCGATGTCGGGCTCCTGAGCCCGCATGTACTCCAGGAAACGCCGCTCCCATTCGCGAATCCGCCGCGTCTCGAGATCGTCCAGGAACCCCTGGGTCACCGCGAAGATGGCCATCACCTGGTCCTCGACGGGGACGGGCTCGTACTGGCCCTGCTTGAGGATCTCCACCGTCCGCTCGCCACGCGACAGCTGATGCTGGGTCGCCGCGTCCAGCTCCGTCCCGAACTGGGCGAAGGCTTCCAGCTCCCGGTACTGCGCCAGGTCCAGCCGAAGCCGACCCGCTACCTTCTTCATCGCCTTGATCTGCGCGGCGCCCCCTACCCGGGAGACGGAGATTCCGACGTTCACCCCCGGGCGCACGCCGGCGTAGAACAGATCCGACTCCAGATAGATCTGCCCGTCGGTGATCGAGATCACGTTGGTCGGGATGTAGGCCGACACGTCGCCCGCCTGCGTCTGGATGATCGGAAGCGCCGTCAGCGAGCCGCCGGGCAGTTCGATCTCCGGGTGCGCCTTGACCACCTCTGGATCCTCGGTGATCTTTGCGGCCCTCTCCAGGAGCCGGCTGTGCAGGTAGAACACGTCGCCCGGATACGCCTCCCGCCCCGGGGGCCGCCGGAGGATGAGGGAGATTTCGCGGTAGGCGTCCGCCTGCTTGGACAGGTCATCGTAGACGACGAGGACATGACGGCCCTCGTGATAGGTGAAGTACTCGCCCATCGCGCAGCCGCAGTAAGGCGCAATGTACTGCATGGTCGCCGGATCGGAAGCGTTGGCGGCCACCACGATCGTGTAGTCCATGGCGCCTTCGGCTTCCAAGCGCTGAACCAGAGCGGCCACTGTCGAGGCTTTCTGTCCGACCGCGACGTAGACGCATACGACGTCGCCCCCACGCTGGTTGATGATCGTGTCCACGGCGATCGCGGTCTTCCCCGTCCGCCGGTCGCCGATGATCAGCTCGCGCTGTCCACGCCCGATCGGGATCATCGAGTCGATCGCCTTGAGTCCCGTCTGAAGGGGCTGATTCACGGGCTGGCGGAACACGATCCCCGGGGCTTTCCGGTCCACCTTCATGGTGGAGGTGGCCCGGATCGGGCCTCGGCCGTCGGCCGGTTCGCCCAGCGGGTTGACCACCCGACCCAGGAACTCGGGCCCGGCCGGAACCGAGAGTACCCGGCCGGTCCTTCGAACCGGATCTCCCTCCTTCAGCTCCAGGTAGTTTCCCAGGATCACCGCGCCGATGTTGTCCTCCTCCAGATTCAGCGCCAGCCCGGTGACCGTGTTCCCGGTCTCGCTCGACTGCAGCTCGAGCATCTCGTTGGCCACGGCCGAAGAGAGGCCCCAGATGCGGGCGACCCCGTCCTTCACCTCCAGGACTTCGCCCACCTCCTCGACTTGCAGGTCTTCCTCGTAGCGGTCGATCTGCTCCAGCAGCGCCTTCTTGATCTCGCCGGCGCGCAGCGTACCCTCCGAATTCGCCATCGTCTCCGTGTCCTAGTGCTGTATCGCCTCGGCCCCTCCCAGGAGGTAGCCGCGCAGGTCCTCGAG
>JBHHYZ010000096.1:0-6864 GCA_046757845.1 Gemmatimonadota bacterium | reverse complement strand
CCGGCCATCAGCGGCCCCCTTCCCGGCCCTCGGCGGCCGCGGCCACGGGGCCCACGCGCCGCGCCTCCCGGAAACGGAGCACCACCTGCTCGGCGAACCGGGCGTCGGCGGCCAGCGCCTTGCGATCCCGGGCCTCGCCCAGGGCCAGCTCCACCCGGCGAAGGGCCCGCACCGGCTCGTCGAGCGGGAGGAGGATGCGGCCCACCACCGAAGACTCCATGAGCCGGATCTCCGCCGCCCCTCCCTCCACCGACTTCACCTCCGAGATCTTCTGCACGAAGGCGGGCCGATAGACGGCCAGCCGGCCCAGCAGCCGGGCCAGGGCCCGGTAGCTCTCCTCGCTCAGCCAGCCGTCGCGGACCCCCGCGTGCCCCTCCAGCACCGGCAGGTCGAGCGCGCTGGTGGCCGGATCCAGGGGGAGCACCCGGCCCTCCGAGTTCACCGGGACCAGCAGGGGGGTGGCCGCCAGGGCCACCGGCTTCTCCTCGACCACCCGGATCTCCAGACCGCGCGCGCCGACCCGATGCACGCGCGCCTCCGTGATCATCGGGTGCGACTCCACCCGCCGTTCCCACTCCGAGGGGTCGTCCCACACGGAGGCTTCGGGGCTCACGCCGGCCAGGCGCACCACCTCGTCCGGCGCCACGTAGCGCGTCCCCACCACCTCCACCCGCGCCACCCGGAAGGCCGGGAAGCTGGCCAGGAGCCGAGGCGCCCAGAACGGGATCGAGGCGCCCACCAGAGCGGCGGTGCCGATCACGTAGAGCCGGCGGCGCGCGCGGCGGGTCAACACGGCGGCTCCGGCCGGGCGCCGACCTGGCGCAACCGTTCCTCGTCGAAGCCCCAGAACCGGATCTCCGGCTCCAGCGTCAGTCCCAGCTCCTCGCGGGCGCGGCGCCGCGTCTCGATCATCAGCGCCAGCACGTCGTCCGCCCGCGCGTCCCCCAGGTTGACGATGAAGTTGGCGTGCCGCTCCGAGATCTGCGCGCCGCCCCGGCGGGCTCCCCGCATCCCCAGCCGCTCGACCACTTCCCAGGCCGACCCGTGGCCGCCGCCCGGATTCTTCCAACTGGAGCCGACCGACGGCAGCTCGTAGACCTGATTGGCCACCTTGGCGAAGCGGAATTCCCGGTGCGCGGCCCCGATCACGGCGGGGTCGCCGGGCGGCGCGTCGAACAGACCGCGCAGGAAGATCCAGCTCTCCGGCACGCCGACGCTCCGGTAGGCCGGGGCCGCCTGGTCCGGGTCCAGGCGCACGATCTCGCCCTCCGGGGTCATCGCCTCGGCCCAGCGGGTCCGGTGCCACAGCCACACGTCGCGCGAGCCGGCGTTCATGCGCAGCGCTCCCCCCACGGTGCCCGGGACCGCTTCCAGGAACTCGAACCCGCCGCGCGCCTCTCGCCGGGCGGCTCCCACGAAGGCCGGCAGCCGGGTGGCCGCCCCGGCCTCGATCGCGCCCTCGACCGCCCGCACGTAGTCGAACTCGCCTCCCAGCAGCAGCACGCGCTCCCGGACGCCTTCGTCGGCCACCAGGATGTTGGCGCCGCCCCCCAGCACCAGATAGGGAGCCCCATCCAGCGAGCGGAGCAACTCCACCAGCTCCGCGCGCGACCCGGCCCGTCCGAGCGCCGGCGTGGGGCCGCCGATCCCGTACCGGGTGAGACCCGCCAACGCCACGTCACGCTCCCAGGACATCGTTCACGAGCTCCGCCGCCCGGTGGGCGAGAGCCGTCACATCGCCGGCTCCCATGAACACGAAGGTGACGGGCGAGACCGCGCGGACGCTCCCGTCCGGGCCGGCCGAAGGCCCGGGGGCCGCCGCGATGGCCTCCCGCACCCGCTCCAGCGCCTCCGGGCCCGAGGCACAGCGCACCCCGCCGGCCCCCGAGCCCGCACCGGACCGCACCCCGCCGGCCCCCGACGCCCGCGCCGCCGCCTCGATCCGTTCCGACGTCACGCCCGGAATCGGTTCCTCGCGCGAGGGATAGATGGGCAGGACCAGCGCCTCGTCCGCCCCGCCCAGCGCCGCGGCGAACTCGGCCGCGAAGCGCCGGGTGCGCGAGAACAGGTGCGGCTGGAACACCGCCACCAGCCGCTCGTCCGGCCGCCCGGCCCGCAGGGCGGAGAGCGAGGCCCGTACCTCCGTCGGGTGGTGCGCGTAGTCGTCCACCACCCGCAGCCCGCCGGTCTCCGCCAGGACCTGGAGCCGGCGCGCCACGCCGCCGAACCGGCCCAGGCTCCCGGCCGCCGCCCGCGGATCCGCCCCCAGGCGGAGGGCCACGGCCAGCGCGGCGGCCGCGTTCCGCGCGTTGTGGCGTCCGGGGACGCGCAGCTCGAACTCGTGGGCCCCGTCCGGCGCGTGCAGCCGGAAGGCCGCTCGCCCGCCCGCCTCCGGGAGCGTCTCCACCCGGTAATCGGCCTCCGGCGCGAACCCGTAGGTGAGCGCGCGGCCCCTCAGCTCGCGGGCCAGCGCCCGGGCGCCCGGATCGTCCGCGCACACCAGGACGCCGCCGCGCTCCACCGCCCGGCCCGCGAACTCCGCGAACGCCGCGCGCAGCTCCTCCTCGCCCCCGTAGGTCTCCAGGTGCTCGGGCTCCAGCGAGCTCACCACGGCCAGCCACGGATCGAGCCGCAGGAACGAGCGGTCGAACTCGTCGGCCTCGGCCACGGCCGCCGGACCCGAGCCGGCCCGCGCGAAGCCCGCCCACTCCTCCACCCGGCCGCCCACGGAGACCGTCGGATCCAGACCGCCGGCCTCGCAGGCCAGTCCCGCCATGGCCGTGATGGTGGTCTTCCCGTGCGTGCCCGCGATGCCCGCCAGCCGCCGCGGGTTGAGGAGGGCGCCCAGCGCCCGGGCCCGCAGGATCACCGGAACGCCCACCCCCCGGGCCGCCTCCAGCTCTGGGGCGTTCTCCGGCACGGCGGCGCTGCGGACGATCAGGTCCATGCCCCGCACGTGCTCGGGCGAGTGGCCGGCGGCGCGCCGGATGGACAGCGCGTCCAGATCCGACATCTCCGGCAGATCTCCCGCCTCTCCCCGATCGCAGCCGCTCACCCGGTAGCCGGCGGCCGAGAGCAGCGCGGCCAGGCTCCGCATGCCCGCCCCCGCGATCCCCACCAGGTGGATGCGGCCGCCGGCGGAGGGGAGATCGGACCGGGAGGCGGGCGCGAGCCGCTCGGGGCCGCTCACGAGTCCGACTCCCGGTCCGGGCCGGCCCCCGGAGGCGCGGAAGAGGAAGTGCCCGAGGGGGACGCGCCCGAGGAGGCCGCGCCCGAGGAGCGCGAGGAGCGCGAGCCGCGCGCCAGCCTCAGGAGCTCGGCGGCGATCCGGTCGGCCGCCTCCGGGGCTCCCCGGGAGCGGGCCGCCGCCGCCATCGAGCGCAGGCGTGTTTCGTCCGAGAGCAGCTCGAGCACCATCGCCCACAGCCGGCCGGGCGACAGCTCCGCCTCCTCCCGCCACACGGCCGCCCCGGCCTCCGCCATGGCCCGCGCGTTGTCGCTCTGGTGTCCGCCGGCCGCCGACGGGAACGGGACCAGCACCGCCGGGACGCCCGCCGCCGCCAGCTCCGAGACGAACATCGCTCCGGCCCGGCTCACGGCCAGGGTGACGCGCGAAAGCCGCGCGCTCAGCCGTTCGATGAAGGGAACGACCCGGATGCGGTTCGCCCACGGGAGCCGACGGCAGCGGGCGGAGATCTCCTCGACCTGCGCCGGTCCGGCCACCCACAGGATCGAGACGTCCGGCGGAGGGAAGGCCGATCCAGAGCTCCCGGCCGTCGGTCCGGCCGATGATGAGGCCGCCGACTCCAGGTCCTCGATCAGCCGTAGATTGAGGCCCCGCGCCCCCTGGCTCCCGCCCGTCACCAGGACCACCCGGCCCTCCGGCCACTCGGGGGCCCGAGGCGCCGCCGGGCCGGAGCCCGGCACCGAGCCCGGCGCCGGAGTGACCGCCGGGGCCAGCTCCATCGCCACCGGATTGCCGTAGGCGAACACTTCCGTGCGCCGGCCCGGCCGCAGGACCGCCTCGGCCTCCGGATACCCCAGGTGCAGCTGGTCCACGCGCGGCGCCAGCCACCGGGTCACCAGACCCGGCCGGGCGTTCTGCTCCTGCAGGGCCGTCCGCCGCCCCGTCAGCCTCGCCGCCAGCACGGCCGGCCCGGAGGCGTAGCCCCCGGTCCCCACCACCACCTCCGGATCGAAGCTGCGGAGCGTCCCCAGCACCCCGCCCAGCACCCGCGGGGCCGACCCCAGGAGCCGCCAGTTCCGCCACGGCCGGCTCCGGTACAGTGGCTGCATGGGCAGCAGACGAAACGGCAGATCTCCGCGCGGCAGCACCCGCGCCTCCAGGCCGCGGGCCGCGCCCAGCAGCAGCAGCTCCACCTCCGGCTGCGCCCGGCGCAGGGCCTCGGCCAGGTTCAGGACGGGATACAGGTGTCCGCCCGTGCCTCCCCCGGCCAGCAGGATCCTCGCGCCCGTCCGGCTGGCGCCCATTCGGCCGCCGCCCGCCCGGCCACGGCCCCTCGCGCCCGTCCGGCCACCATCCCTCACGCCCGACTCCGCCATCCCTCAGCATCTCCGTGGCGCCGCGATGTTGAGCAGGATGCCGGTCGCCGCCAGCGCGAACACCAGCCCGGTTCCACCGGCGCTCACGAACGGCAGGTTCACGCCCGTGGTCGGCAGCACCCCGATGGTCACGCCGAAGTGCGCGAACGCGCCCACGGCCACCATGCCGGTCAGCCCGATGGCCAGCAGACGGCCGAACAGGTCGCCCGCCGCCGCCGCGATCCGCAGTCCGAGCAGCGCCCACACCAGGAACAGGCCCAGCAGGACCACCGAGCCGATCAGGCCCCACTCCTCGGCGATGATCGGAAAGATGAAGTCGTTCTGCGGCTCCGGCAGGTAGTAGAGCTTCTGGCGGCTCTCGCCGAACCCGACCCCGAACACGCCGCCCGAGCCCACCGCGATCAGCGACTGCCGAAGCTGGTAGCCCACGTCCGCCGCGCCCATGCCGGGATGGACGAAGGCCATCAGCCGGTTCATGCGGTAGCCGGTGTTGACCACCTGGTCGACCACCAGCGGCACGCCCAGCAGTCCCAGGAACACGAAGTGGCTGAGCCGGCCGCCCGCGGAGAACAGGACCAGGAAGGCGAGCGTGGCCGTCAGCATGGCGGCCGAGAAATGCGGCTCGGCCAGGATCAGCAGGCAGACGAACCCGTCCACCAGCAGGAAGGGCAGCAGCCCGTAGCGCAGGCTGCCCAGGCGATCCTGCTTGCGCACCGCCAGGGCGGCGGTCCAGATCACCACCGCCAGCTTGGCCAGCTCCGAAGGCTGGAAGGCGAAGCCCGGCAGGCGCAGCCAGCGCCGCGCCCCGTTGATGGTGGGCGAGAGGCCGTGCGTCCACGGCAGCAGCAGGAAGATGAGGAGCGCCGCGCTCAGGCCCAGGAGCGGCCAGGCCAGCTTCCGGTAGATCCGGTAGTCCACCAGGCTGGCCACCGCCAGCGCCACCAGCCCCACGCCGGCCCGCGCCGCCTGGAGCAGCAGGTAGTGGCTGTCGGGGAGCCCCTCGGACTCGGCCAGGAAGGAGCTGGCGCTGTACACCGACAGCAGCCCGAAGATGACCAGCAGCAGCGTGACGCCGAGCAGCGCCCGGCGCACCCACGAGGGACACCCGCAGCCGCCCTGGACGTCGGCCGAGCCCCAGACCCACGCCGCGCGCGCCGTGTGGTTCATTCGCGCCCCTCCCCGGTGAACCCCTCGGAGGCCTCGTCGGCCCGGCGGCTCGCCTCGGCCGGCGCGCACTCCCGGCACAGGTCCCGGATCCGCCGTTCCAGCGCCCAGCCGCGCTCCTTGTAGTTGGGGAACATGTCGTAGCTGGAGCAGGCCGGAGAAAACAGCACCACGTCGCCGGGCCGGGCCATGTCGGCGGCCGCCCGCACCAGCGCCTCCATCCCCCCGGCCACCCGGAGCTCCGGCACGGCGTCCTTCAGGTCCGCCACGATCTTGGGCGCGGCCTCGCCGAACGCCACCACGCCGCGCAGCCGTCCCCGCAGGTCCGGGATCAGGGAGGCGTAGGGCTCGCCCTTGTCCCGTCCGCCCAGCAGGAGCACGATCTTTCGATCGAACGCCCGCAGGGCCACCCGGGTGGCCGAGCAGTTGGTGGCCTTGGAGTCGTTGACCCACAGCACCCCGCCCAGCTCCGTCACCGGACGCAGGCGGTGCGGAAGCCCCTCGAAGCTCCGGAGTCCCGCCGCGATGGCCTCGCCCGGACACCCGGCCAGCGCCGCCGCCAGGCCCGCGGCCAGCGCGTTGGTCACGTTGTGGGCGCCCAGGAGCCGAAGCTCGTCGCGGCCCAGCCAGCGCTCCCGGCGTCCGGGCAGGTTCAGGCACAGGTCGCCTTCGGGCGACAGGAACGCGCCCGGCTCCACCGGGCCGGCCACGGAGAGCCGGTAGACCCGGCCCGGGACGTCCCTCACCATGGCGAGCACGTCGGGGTCGTCCGCGTTGACGATCCACCGGCTGTCCGGGGTCGCGCGGTCGAACAGCCGCCGCTTGTCCGCGTAGTAGCTCTCCACGGACGCGTACCGGTCCAGGTGGTCGGGAGCCAGGTTGAGGACCACGCCGATGTCCGGGAGGAAGCGCTCGCAATCGGCCAGCTGGAAAGAGCTGAGCTCCGCCACCACCCAATCGGGCTGTTCGTCCAGCAGGGCGACCTCGGACAGGGGCCGGCCCACGTTGCCCGCGGTGAGCGCGCTCCACTCGGCCGCGGCCATCACGTGCCCGCACAGCCGGGTGGTGGTCGTCTTCCCGTTGGTCCCGGTGATCGCGATCAGGCGCGACTCCAGGTAGCGGAACGCCAGCTCGACC
>JBHHYZ010000095.1:0-6877 GCA_046757845.1 Gemmatimonadota bacterium | reverse complement strand
CGGGCTGGCCGACGCGGAAATCGGAAAGGCCAGCTCATCCGCCGGGGAGCCGATTCCCACGGCGCTCCAGATACATGGGCCGGATCCGCCGCTCGACCCGCACGTCC
This sequence comes from Gemmatimonadota bacterium, assembly GCA_046757845.1. Lineage (GTDB taxonomy): Bacteria > Gemmatimonadota > Gemmatimonadetes > Palauibacterales > Palauibacteraceae > JBHHYZ01. The sequence continues at coordinate 6,770 of JBHHYZ010000095.1, read as the reverse complement.
AGCGTGTCCACCACGATGGCGGCCAGAGCGAGAAAGATGTTCGGCTTCGTCGTCGCGCGAGGCCGTATCTCGACGTTCACGGTCCGGGTCCTCCGTCTCGGGCTCCTGGCCCAGAAGCGCCGCCGGCGGGAACGCGGTCAGCACCGTGAAAAGCGCGACCGACGCGAGCCGCGTCGCGACACCGAGCGGCCCTTGCCGCGGAGACGGGAGTGCGACACCGTCGGAAGACCTGAGACCAGCCCGTGGAGGAATCTGATGCGCCCGCTCTGTCATTCTCGTTTCCTGGCCGCCCGCGCTGTCGCCGCGCTCACTGTTCGTCTTCCGGGCGCACCGCGTGCCGTCTCCCCGGCCGCGCTCGCGACCCTCCTGGTTGTGGCGCCGGTCGCGCTCCCGCTGGACGCCCAGTCCCCCGAGGACCGCTTCCGGATCCCGGCCCGCGACGCGACCCCCCCATCGGGCGACGAGAACACGATCGTGGATTCAAGCCTGTTTCAAGCACTTAGATACCGGATGATCGGGCCGTTTCGAGGCGGTCGGGTGACCGCCGTGGCCGGTCACCCGGCTCGACCCCACACCTTCTTCATGGGTTCGACCGGAGGCGGGGTGTGGAAGAGCGACGACGCGGGCGAGACCTGGCGCAACGTCTCCGACGGCTACCTCCACGTCTCGCCCGTCGGGGCGATCGCCGTCGCGCCCTCGGACCCGGACATTCTCTACGTAGGCACGGGCTCGGGTGCCGTGCGCGGCAACGTCACCGCGGGCGACGGCGTGTACCGGTCCGACGACGCGGGCCGGACCTGGAGGTATCTGGGCCTTCCCCAGTCCGAGCACATCGCCCGCATCCGGATCGACCCCGGGAACCCCGACATCGTGTACGTGGCCGCGCTCGGGCACATCTTCGGCCCCAACCCGGAGCGCGGCGTCTACCGGAGTCGCGACGGCGGCGCCACCTGGCGGCGCGTGCTCTCGGTGAGTCCGCGGACGGGAGCGATCGACCTGGCGATGGATCCCTCCCGCCCGGGCACGCTGTACGCTGCCCTGTGGCAGGCGGAGCGGAAACCGTGGACCATGCGTTCGGGCGGGCCGGAGAGCGGGGTGTGGAAGACCACCGACGGGGGCGACACCTGGACCCGGCTCGATCACAACGGGCTCCCCGAGCCTCCGCTGGGGAAGATCGGCCTTGCCGTCTCCGCCGCCCGCCCCGATCGCGTGTACGCGCTCGTCGAGTCCAAGGCGGACCGGGGCCTCTACCGCTCCGACGATGGGGGTGCCTCCTTCGTCCTGGTGAGCAACGACCGCAATCTGACCGCGCGTCCCTGGTACTACATGCGGGCCTACGCCCATCCCGCCCAGCCCGACGTCGTGTTCGTGGCCGACGAGGGCTTCTACCGGTCCGACGATGGCGGCCGGACCTGGACGGAGGTCGAGGCTCCGCACGGCGACCACCACGATCTGTGGATCGATCCGGTCCACCCCGACATCTGGATCCAGTCCAACGACGGCGGCGCCAACGTCACGCTGAACGGTGGGCGAACCTGGTCGACCCAGCTCAACCAGCCCACGGGCGAGTTCTACACCGTGGTAACGGACGATCGGTTTCCCTACCGGGTCTACGCTCCCCAACAGGATAACACCACGATCGGCCTTCCCAGCCGGATCACCGGCGGACTCACCGACCAGGCGAACTGGGTCGAGGCGGCCGGCTGTGAGACCGGCCCGATCGCCGTGGACCCCCGCGACCCGAACGTCACGTACGGAGGGTGCCAGGGCCAGATCAGCCGCCACGACGCGCGGACGGGTCAGACGCGCGCCATCTGGGAGTACCCGCAGGAGTACCACGGGCGCGCCAACGCGGAGCTCGTGCTCCGCCACCAGTGGAACTCCCAGATCCGGTTCTCGCCCCACGACCCGAAGGTGCTGTATCACACCTCCCAGTACGTGCACCGGACGACGGACGGCGGGCAGACGTGGGAGCGCATCTCGCCCGACCTCACACGCTGGGCCGAGCACGCCGGGCTCCACCGCGAGCCGCCCGGCGGGCCGGTCACGTACGATCAGACCGGCGTGGAGATCTACGGCACCGTGTTCGCCTTTCAGGAATCCCCGCTCGAGCCCGGGCTTCTGTGGGCCGGATCCGACGATGGCCGCGTCTCCCTGTCGCGGAACGGGGGCGAGAGCTGGAGCGACATCACGCCGCCGGGGATGGAGCTCCACACCACCGTGAACCAGATCTCGCTGTCGCCCCACGCCGCGGGCCGCGCCTTCGTGGTGGCCCACCGCTACCGCCTGGATGACTGGCGGCCGCTCATCTGGCGCACGGACGACTACGGAAAGACCTGGACGCTGCTGACGGACGGGCGAAACGGGATTCCGGAGGACCATCCCACCCGGACCCTCCAGGAGGACCCGGCCGTCCGTGGCCTGTTGTACGTCGGCACGGAGTTCGGCCCGTTCGTGAGCTTCGACGACGGGGCGCACTGGCAGCCGCTGCGGCTGAATCTGCCCCAGACGCCGGTCACGGACCTGCTGGTCAAGGACAACGATCTGGTCGTCGCCACACAGGGTCGTGCCCTGTGGATCCTGGACGATCTGACCCCCCTCCAGCAGATCGCGCTCCGGCGGCGGCGGGGCGCGCTGGGACGGGATGAGGCGTTCCTGTTCCCTCCGCGCGATGCCTACCGGCTGCGGCTCGGCATCAGCTTCCTGGCTCCACCCACCCGGCGACCCGAGAACCCGCCGGAGGGCGCCGCGCTCTACTACGAGCTGAGCGCCGAGGCGGCGGAGCGGACGCGGGCCCTCGAGGAAGCGAACCGTACCCCGCCGGCGCGGCCGGTCACCGTGGAGATCGCCGATCCGGAGGGCCGGCTGGTGAAGCGGTTCTCGACTCGGCCCGCCGAGCCGGGCCGGAAGCCGGTGCATGGCCGCCTGGAGCCGCGCGCGGGCATGAACCGGGTGGTGTGGGATCTCCGCTGGCCCGGCGCCCACATCGCTCCGGGCGTCAACGGGATCCGCTCGGGTCGGCAGATCCGCGTACAGCCGATCACGGGCTACGTGGGAGGACCCTACGCCGTGCCCGGCACCTACCGCGTCACACTCCGGGTGGGCCGGGGGCGCACCGCCTTCAGCCAGACGCGAGACTTGCGGGTACGGCCCGACCCCCGGCTCCACACCACGCCTGAGGAGTACGCCCGGCTGGTCGAGCTTTCTCTCCGGGTACGGGACAGAATCAGCGCCATTCAGCGCGGCGTGGCGGAGTTCCAGCGCGCCGTGGCCACGCTGGATTCCCTCCGTCCGAAGCTGAAGCGCCAGCCGGACAGCGCCGCGCTCGTGGCGCGCGCACGGGGAATCGAGTCCTCGCTTGTCGCCGTGGCCGATTCGCTCTACAAGTACGGGGAGGAGGGCGATCACGCCCACCTCCATCCGCGGCTCACCACCGAGTTCGCCCACCTCGCCACCATGCTGATCGGCTCCGACGATCCCCCGACGGCCTCGGCGTCCCAGCGGCTCGCCGAGCTGGAGGTGCCGTTCGAGCGGCTCACCGGGCGGCTGCGCGCGATCCTCGACGGGGACTACGCGCGCTTCGTGAAGGACCTCCAGGAGCGCGGGCTGCTTCCCGCCCTGGTGCCGTAGCCCATGCCCCCTGGCCGGTGATCCCACGACTCTCGCGGCTCCCGCCGCCGGCCTTCCTGTTTCCGCTCCTGGCGGCCGCCTGCGGCGGCCCCCGGGACGCGCCGCCCACCGGCCCGCCGGCCACGCTCGCCATCACCAGCGTCACCGTCGTGCACGTGGCCGACGGCACCGAGGAGCGGGGCCGCACCGTGCTCATCGGCGGCGGCCGCATCCTGAAGATCGGGTCCGCCTGGCAGTTGAAGGTGCCTCCCGGAGCCCGGGTGGTGGACGGGCGTCGGCGCTTTCTCATCCCGGGCCTGTGGGACATGCACGTCCACCTGATCCACGAGACCGGGACGCTCCCCCTGTACCTGGCCAACGGAGTGACCGGGGTCCGCGACATGGGCGGCCCTCCCGCCGGCCTCGACGTCCGGGATCGCGTGGCCCGGGAAGAGCTGCTCGGACCCAGAATCGTGGCCGCCGGGCCGCTGGTGGACGGATCCAAGGATGCCCCCTGGCGCATCACCGTGGAGACGGCGGCCCAGGCCGTGGCGGCCGTGGACTCGCTGACGCGGTTGGGAGCGGACTTCATCAAGATCCACAACGCCCTTCCGCCGGCCGCCTACGCCGCCCTGGCCGCGGCGGCGCGCGAGCGGGGAATCCCGTTCGTCGGGCACATCCCCCGGGGCGTCACGGCCGAACAGGCCGTGGACGCGGGCCAGGCCAGCATCGAGCACGTGACCGCGCTACTGGAGACCGTCCTTCCGCCTTCGGCGACCCGGTCGCTCACGGCATTCGACGCCGCCGTGACCTCCTTCCTGGCCGACCGCGCCGACCCCCTGTTCACCCGTTTCGCGGCCCACGGGGTGGCCTTCACGCCGACCCTGGTGGCCGGCCGCGGAGCCGCCTACCGGGTCGACCCCGAGCGGAGGGTGGATCAGGACCCGCGGGCCGTCTACCTGCCCCGCGCGCTTCGCGACTACTGGAACGACGCCTTTCCGCAGGTGAGGGACGCGTCCCCGCGCGTCGTGACGGGCCGCCGGCTGGTGTTCGAGAAATCGCTTCCCATCACGGCCGCCGCGCAGCGGGCCGCCGTCACGCTGCTGGCGGGGACCGATGTGGGCGGGCGGTACGTGTTCCCCGGCTTCAGCCTGCACGATGAGCTCGAGCTGCTGGTGCGGGCGGGCCTCTCTCCCCTGGAGGCGCTCCGCACTGCGACCGTGAATCCCGTCCGCGTCCTGGGCCTGGCCGACTCCCTCGGCGCCGTCCGGCCCGGGTATCTCGCGGACCTGGTGCTGCTGGAGGTGGACCCTCTGGACGACATCCGCAGCACGAGCCACATCGCCGCGGTCGTACGCGGGGGGCGGCTGCTGGACCGTGCCGAGCTCGACCGGATGTTGACGGAGGCGATGACACGGGCCAAGGTCGCGCCGAAGGCGCCGTAGATTCGCAGTCTCGCTCTCGTGCCGGGACCACGAGAGCGAGACCTACCGCCAACGCACCAGGTCCCGCGTCAGATCGGACACCGTCCGAGCGCCGAGCAGCGCCATGGTACGGCGGAGTCCCTCGTCGAACCAGCGCAGCACCAGATCCACGCCGCGCTCTCCGCCCGCCCCGAGCCCGTACAGGTAGGCGCGACCCACCAGACAGGCCCGGGCCCCGAGCGCGAGCGCCCGGGCGATGTCGGGGCCGCGGCGCACGCCGCCGTCGCACAGAACCTCGAGCCGGTCGCCCACGCGGTCGACCACGGGAGCGACCAGCTCCAGCGGGGGCGGCGCCCCGTCCAACTGGCGCCCCCCGTGGTTGGACAGCACGATGGCCGGAACGCCGGCCTCGGCGGCGAGCACCGCATCTTGGACCGTCTGGATCCCTTTGAGGACGATCGGGCCGTCCCAGATGGAGCGGAGCCATTCCACGTCGCGCCAGGCCAGGCCGGGATCGAACTGCTCGTTCACGTAGTCGGCCAGATCGATCGCGTCGGCGCCGTGACCCACGCCCCGACCCACCACGTTGGAGAACACGATCGGCTCCGCCCGCAGGAAGTCCCAGGTCCAGCCCGGATGGCGCAACCCGTCGATCAGCGTATCCAGACCCAGCTTGGGCGGCAGCGTGAAGCCCGTGCGCACGTCCCGCTCGCGGCGCCCCAGCACGGCGTTGTCGACCGTGAGGATCAGCGCCTCGTAGCCCGCGGCGCCAGCGCGCAGGACCAGCTCCTCCACCAGACCCCGGTCTCTCCACACGTAGACCTGAAACCACTTGGGCCCGGAGCTGACCGCGGCGACCTCCTCGATCGAGTGGGTGGCCAGCGTGGACAGGGTGTAGGGAATCCCGGCTCGGGCCGCCGCACGCGCCACGGCGAGCTCGCCCCGGGAGTGCGCGATGCGCCCGAAGCCCGTGGGCGCGAGGATCAGCGGGAACGGCAGCGGGCGGCCCAGGAGCGTGGTGGAGGGATCCACCCGGCTGACGCCCCGGAGCACGCGCGGGCGGAACTCGAGGCGGTCGAACGCCGCCCGGTTGCGCGCCAGCGTGCGCTCGTCCTCCGCCCCTCCGTCGATGTAGCCGAACACGCCCTTGGGCAGACGCCGCCGGGCGATCTGGCGTAGATCCTCGACGTTCGCGCAGCGGGCGAGCCGCCGAAGGACCGGATCCGGCTCGAAGCCTCGAAAGCGCAGCACGGAGCGAAGTGTCTTCCACACGGGTCCGCCTCCGGGTGGGCCGCCACCGAAGAGGCGAGCCCGACCGCGATTGACGTCTTCGAAGCCGCCAACGGCCAGAACGTGATGTTGCCAACGTGCGGTCTTGGCGGGATTCCGGCCATACCATCAAGCGCAGAAGCGGCGAGGTCGATTCCGGACACGTTCCCACTGTCAACTGCACGCCTCACCCGCAGCCTCAATTCGCGTCGTCGAGTGTGCAATTTTCAGCCGCCGCTAACAGATACCACGGTTTCAATCCACGCCCCCCCCACGCGGGGGGCGACTCAACTGAACCGCCCCGGGTTTACCGGAGAGCTCCGGACTTGAGTCCCGGCTCCTCGGCCTGGGTCTCGTAGCGAAGGTAATAGTTCTCCTCGTGCTCAGCCGGGGGGATGTCAGATAACGTCCTGGCCACTGGGGACGCCCACCTGAGCTCCCGCGAGGGCGGGTGTGCGCGAGCCCGCA
>JBHHYZ010000094.1:0-6879 GCA_046757845.1 Gemmatimonadota bacterium | reverse complement strand
GTGGGAGCTCGTCACCTTCGGGATGCTCGGCATCGTCGCCGCGGTGGTGTCGCTCATCTTCATCCGGCTGGTCTACGGGCTCGAGGATCTGTTCGAGCGCCTGCCGGTGCGGCCGTGGCTGCTGGCCTCGCTGGGTGGTCTGCTGGTGGGTGGACTGGCCATCCGCCACCCGGAGATTCTGGGAGTAGGCTACGAGGCCACCAACGCCGCGCTGTGGGGGCGACTGGGTCTGGGAGCCCTGGCCGTGCTGATTCCCATGAAGCTCCTGTCGACGAGCTTCACGCTCGGCAGCGGGGGATCGGGCGGAATCTTCGCGCCATCTCTGTTCCTGGGCGCCATGACCGGGGGCCTGGTGGGCGGTGTGGCCCGGCTCTGGTTCCCGGCGATCACCAGCGGCCATGGGGCGTACGCGCTGGTCGGAATGGGCGCGGTGGTGGCCGGCGCGACCCACGCGCCGATCACCGCCATCCTCATCATCTTCGAGCTGACCTCCGACTACAAGCTGATCCTGCCGCTCATGGCGGCGTGCATCGTCTCCACGCTGATCACGACGCGATTCTCAAGGGGATCCATTTACACCACGAAACTGCTGCGCCGAGGACTCGACATCTTCCGGGGCCAGGAGCTGAACCTCCTCAAGTCGCTGCGGGTGGCCGACGTGATGAGCGACGACATGCTCACGGTGGACGAGGACCAATCGCTCGGATCGCTGCTGCATGCTCTCGCCGGCACACGCCACAACACGATGTATGTGGTGGACGGGGATGGCCGTCTGGTGGGAGCCATCGATCCGCCGGAGCTGCGGGAGGCGACGGTGCACGCCGATGTCCTGTCGGAGCTGTTGATGGCGAGGGAGCTCGCCGTGGAGGACATTCCGTCGGTCACGCCTGACCAGAACCTGGATGTGGTGAGCCGGATCTTCACGGGCCGGAGCGTGGAGGAACTCCCCGTGGTCTCCGAGTCGGGATCCCTGGTGGGCGTGATCTCCCGGCGCCACCTGATCGAAGCCTACAATCAGGAGCTGCTGAAGCGAGACATGGTGGCCGGGATCGCGGGCGACATCGCCGCTTCCGCCATGGAAGAGATCTCGGTCGGCAAGGACTACGGGATGGCGGAGATCGAGGCGCCCGGCGCATTTCTGGGCAAGAGCATTCGGGAGCTGGGAATCCGCCGGCGCTTCGGTGTCGAAGTGCTGCTGCTACGGCGCACGGACGCGGGAGCGGGCGACCAGCCCGTCGAGTTCGTGCCAGGCGTGGACACCGTGTTTCAGCGCGGCGACCGGGTCGTGGTCCTCGGGCAGAAGGACGCGCTGGCCCGGCTGCGGTCGCTCTAGCTGTACCGTCACCCCGGCTGCGGTCGCTCTAGCAATACGGTCGCCCCGGCTGCGCGGGCGCTCTAGCCATACGCTCGCTCCACATGCCTCGCCGACTCCGAGACGAGCCGCTCGAGCACCGTCAGATCGACGTCGGCCATGACGTACACCGTCAGATCCCGCTTGCGGGGCGAGAAGCCGGCCAGGAACCAGTCGCCCTCCCGGCCGCTGGCGTACTTGTAATGGTAGCTGCCGAACCCCACCATGCTGGAGCCCCACATCTTGGGCTCGGCTCCGGTGGCCCTCTTCATGAGGCGCAGCAGGGTGAGGCAGTCCTCACGGCGCGCATCGTCCTCGACGCCCCTCAGGAAGGCATCCACGCTGGCCTCGGTGGGCCGGGTCTTGAGCTCCGCCATCAGGCCTCCTGTCGGTTGGTCGCGTCCCGCTCAGGGAGAATCAACGAGCCGTCGATGCCGGGATCGCATCGATCTGCTCCATCAGGTATAGGCGATCGTACTGATCCCAGGCCTCGACGAGCTGACCACCGGCAATGCGGAAGATCTCCGTTACGGGGAGACTCATCTGCTTGTTGGAGGCCGGGATCCCGAGGAACTCACCCGTGTGCGTGCCCTGAACCGTCCATCTCAACACGAGCTTGTCGCCCTCAGAAATCACGTCATCGACCGTGGAATGAAGGTCAGGAAAGGCGGCCAGGAAGACCTCCCAGAGTCCCCTGATGCCATCCCGGCCCCTCAACTCCTGACCGCCCGGCCCGTGGTAGATGTAATCGGGCGCGTAGAATTCGAATGCCGCGTCCAGATTCCGATCGTTGATCAACTCAAGCACCTGACGAACCAGGACCTCGTTTTGCCCCTCTGATCTGGTTCCGCGCTCCCGGATCCGGGTATCGCCGGGCGCGGAACATGCCGCTGTCACCACGACTACTGCGGCCAATAGGAACCTGTGCATCTGCATCGCTCTGCCCTCCTGTCGCAGCGCGGAACTCACTCCGGCAGTACAGCTGCGCAGATCCTCGATACAGCGCCGACTCCCACGCTTCGTGCGCCTACAGCCGCTCCCGCGCTACGCCGGCATCGGGGAGTGAGAAATCACCCGTCCCCGTCGACGCGGTGCGCCTGAACCTGAACTCGATGGCGAACCGCTGGTGGTCCACACCGAGTGTGCCGCGCCAGGTCCCCCGGGGTTCGCGGAGCCCACGCACGAGCGCGAGGACCGTGTCGAGCGTGGGGTCGCGGTTCTCCCGATAGTCCGCGAACCGGGCCGAGACGGTGACGTGCGGAGTGATGGCATCCCGCCGGTCGCGCGGATTCGTGAGCTGCCAGAAGAGTGTGGACACGCGGACGGTGAGCCCCGTCCACGGAAGTCGCACTCGGCGGGAGTCGCCGTATCCGTTGGGCCTGCCGCCCGTCGGTTCGCCCACGAAGATCGCCGGCGTCGCACGCTCGAGCTCGGCGGCGAGAATCACGGCCGCCGAAAACGTACCCCGATCGATCAGCACGAACAGGCCGCCAGGCTTCCAGAGCGGGCCAGCTCGAACAAGGGTCCGGATCAGCGGTCGGTTGAGAAACCCATTCCCGCCCACGTTGCCGCGGATGTCCAGCACGAGGCGCTCGATCGCGTGCTCGCGCAGGTAGGCGGACAGTCGGTCCGCGAACTGGGCGACGGTCTCATCCTCGTCGTCGAGCACTTCGCGATACCGGGCATAGACTGTCCGCGTATCAGGTAGCTGCGCGAACCAGTGGCGCCGATCCGGGAAGCGCAGGTACAGGGGAGCTGGTCCGTGTCGTCGTGCATCCAGCCATTCCACGGCGGTACCCGGCGGAACGGGCGTGAGTCGGACGGTGCGCCGATCGCCGGCTCGAAGCCGAGCGCGGGGCGTTGTTGGCCCTGGAGGGACCCCACCAGGACCGGCATGAGGACGAAGCCGATGATACCACGGGGAATCACTCGGAATCGCTCCAGACATGACAAGGATTCATCGCCGCACTCGACTCGACCGTTTGGTGGTGGACGATTGGCCGCCGTCGGCTAGGAGCACTCGAGGGCCGCGACGCTGGAGAATTGGATGACCGGAACGGTGGTCCCACTCTTCACGCGACACCTCCGCGCATCGCGACTCCCATCGCCCCTACCAACATAACCGTGGTCGCCACGGTGACGAGCCACAGCGGCCGATTCAAGCGGAACATCGGCAGGCCCATCAGCAGGATCGCACCGAAGAAGAGCACGAGAAAGGGTGCCAGGATGGCGTAGCGCGCCGGGGTACGGAACTCGACGGGCCAGGCGTAGTCCACCGCGACCATGAGCACAAGAAAGGCGAGGAACACCGCTGGACCCGCCCACTGCAGCCAGCCGGCGCCCGCACGTATGAAAGCCACGAGGGCCAAGGTCGACGGAATCACGAGGACGATGATTCCGTAGCCGAGAAACCGATTGACCGCCATGCTTCCGCTCGGCACCCTCGATAGGAACCCGGCCGCCTGCAACAGATTGACGGCGTTCACCACTCCCCAGACCGTCAGCGCGGCCCACCAAGGACCTGTGTCAGCTTGCATATCGCTCACCTGGCGGGGCGGAGAGTCGTCGGGCCGCCCGTCTCGGCTATTTGCCGAACAGCGCGCCGTGAACGACGGCGCCACCCGTGGCCCCGTGCGGCCATTGCATCCGATGGAAATCTATCCCCGGGTGCGCGGCTCCCGTATCCCGGAAAGCCTCGTCTACCGTCAAGGCACCCGTTTCCTGGTCAAGATCGACGATCAACACCCAGGAGGCCCCATCACCTGTCACCACGAGCCGAGCCGATGCGCGGTCGGCCGCCACCCAATGCGGCCTCCGGTAGCGCTCCTCAAGCCTCAAGCGGGAAACTTCGACAGGCTCGAGCGGATCGCTCATATCCAGCACGATCAGACCCGGCAAGGCCGGTACAGTCTGTATCCAGTACTTGCCATAGACGACGGGCACGCCGCACTCCGTCTCCAGTGATGTGCCGCCGGGGAACGCGTGTACAAAGGCTGCCTCTGGACGGGCGCTCTCGAGACCGTCGATCCGATACAGACCGCAGCTGAAGGTGCTCACGTACACGGTGCCGTCCGAGAGAGCCCGCGGCTCGGCCGGGCCAATGTGGTAAGCGCCCTGGTCCACGTCGGGCAGGGGAACGGTCGCCACGAGGCGCAGGTCGTCGAGCGACCAGACCTGCACGTGGTAGGTGTCGTGGTAGCTCCACTCGTCCCAGGGCGGCATGCCCATTTCGGCGCTCGTGGATACGGCGCGATCCAGCTGGGGGAGAACGACCAGGCTGTACGGCCAGATCAGCGCATCATCGACCTCCGGGGTCGCCGCGGAGGCCGCTCGCACCCCGCGTCCCTCCGCATCCAGCTCCACCAACCCGCCCGGCGGCGCGTAGCGGTCGCCGCGCGCCTGGAACGTGGCGAGCACATGGCCGTTGGGAAGGCGCGCGAACGCGTGAGGAAAGCTGTAGCCTTCCACGCTGGTGAACTGACCGGCGAGCCGGGGCTCCAGCGGATTCCGCAGATCTATCCGGAACGTTCGGCCCGCCACCCAGCCGTTGGCGAACAGCAGGTCGTTGGAGGGATACTCGTACTCGGTGTGGTGAGGCACGGTCCCGCGCGCTCCGACCGAGAGCGTGGCGACCACCTGACCGTACGTGGGCGCTGACCGACGCGCATCGATCACGGCCAGAAAGTCGGAGTCCTCCTGGTCCGCGTCGCCGGCCCACACGAACAGATGGCTCGCTCCCGACGCGGAGGCTCGGGGAAGATCCGGGCGCGCACAGCCCGCTGCCACGCTCAGCGCCAGCCCCACGCCGACGGCCAGGGTGGAAACGAGAGGATTCCCGGTCATGGACCTCACATCAACTTGGAGCCTGGCCGCTCAGGGCGCGCTCGGACTCTCACGCCTGTCTCCGAGCGCATCCGCGGCTTCGTACATTCGTTGTTCGAGATCTCGAACGCGGCGCTCGATGTCCCCGAGCGCCGCGCCCTCTGTGACGGCCGGCCCGACCGCGACCGGCGAGCTCATCCCCCGGCGCACGAACCGGGCATAGCCGAGCCCGACGGTGATCACGAGTGCGGCGGTCATGACCAGAAACCTGGTGAAGGATGTGTCTGTGGCGACGATCCATCCGACACCGTAGAGCATCGTGAAGATGCCCCCCAGCAGGAGGCCGTTGCTGATCACCGGCAACTGATCGGCCCGCACGAGTGAGACGGCCATGGCGAGCGTGGCAAACACGATGAGGATGACGCTTGTACTTCGGCCCCACGGTCTTCGAGCTTCCGCCGCGGCGTCCGTCAGCTCGTTCCGCTGACGATTGATCTCCTGGATCCGAACTCGATCTTTCGCCATCAGCTGCTCCGGCGGTCTCGCGGCCCTGACCGCCTGTTCGCGGCGGTTGAGGTCTCGGATCCGAGCGTTGAACTGCTCGTCGGGCGGTGGGTGGAACGTGTACACTCCCACTCCGGCGAACGCGGTGAGCATGAGGCCCAGAAAGAAAGAGAAGATCGTGCGCAGCCCGCCGCTCCGTCCCAGGTCTGCCATGGTGTCTCTCCTCGGCTCGAGTCGTTCGTTCAGGCACGACCGTCCGACGCTTCAGCGACGGCGGGGCTGCGGGGGCCGCGGTCGCGCCGCGCCAGGTCATGGCACGGCATGGACAGCGCGAGTTTCAGCGGCGACGAGCGCTCCGCAGAGAACGCCGATCGCGCCGGAGAGGACCGGCGCCGGCGATCGCCATGAACGCCAGGCCGTGCCCCGGCTCACGCCACGTCCGCCCGGCACTCCAACAACAAGTCTTTCAGGACCGAGCGGTGGCAGCGCGCTTCCTCCGCGCAGTAGCACCCCACCGAGAGATCGGTCTGGTGGGACAGAGCCGCCAGAAGCGCCAGCAGCCGCCTCGCCTCGGGCCGCTTCATCTCCACGCGATACCGTCTCACAAAGCTGCGCCACGCCCGTTCGTCGGAGGCCAGCCGGGCCTGCTTCACCAGGTTCTCAGACGGCGCGAGCTCGGGCAGCCACACGTCGTAGAAGTCGCGCGACGCATGCTCGGCCTTGGGGACACCCCGAGGGGGACGGCGTACGGTACCCACCCGCAGGCCCTCGCCGGGCGTCCTCGGGCTGCCGAGCCGGACGATCCGAATCGCCATTCCAGCCGATCCGCGTTCCCTGGAATCTGTCGTGCGTCCCGAACGGTTCCGGGCTTCCGCCAAGGATCAGAGTGGAGCGCCGGAGGGGCGCAGGCAAGGCCGCCGCCTAGGTGTGCGGCCTAACGACTTTGGAATTAGACAGCGGACGAACCGAGGCGCTATGCGTCATTCGCCATTGAGGGCCTCGTTGGATCACACACCCTCCGCCATTTCCAGCTCCAGCAGCTCCAAGGCCTCGTTCAGGTCAGTGCGTAGCCGGTCGATGGCTTCGAGGGATGAGATCACCCAGGCACGTCTTAACAGGAGCCGATTCTTCAGGCCGCGCACGTTCACTTGGCTCGGCTTCGCTTTCGGCCTCGCTCCCGTGCGACGCGTTCTGCCAAAAAG
>JBHHYZ010000093.1:0-6923 GCA_046757845.1 Gemmatimonadota bacterium | reverse complement strand
ACGCGGCGGGCGCCGGGCAACGGACGATCGAGGTGATCACGATCCCGGCGTTGGGTAGCGGCGCGCCGCCGCCACTACCGCCGCCACCCACGGCGCCGCCGGCCAACCCGGTGGGACCGTTCACCCTGCAGATCGTGGCGTTGCGGGCGGCCGACGCGGACGTGCGGGTGGACTGGAACCCGGTGCCGGACGCGACGACGTACCACGTGTACGCGCCGGGGTTCAACGGGCCGCCGATGCCGTTCGACGTGACGGTGGTGCACCCGGCGAGCGAGACGACGGTGACGGTCGCGCGGCAGGCGGTCGACTGGGATCTGAAGGTACGGGTGACGCCGCGGAACGCGGCGGGCGCCGGGCAACGGACGATCGAGGTGATCACGATCCCGGCCCGGTGACTCCACTCGACGCCGATACCACGCGGGCTGGAGAGCGGGATTCGGTCCAGTCATCGCTCGTCTACGGGATCGATGAGCGACCAGCCTCGTGGTGGGAGACTGTCCTGTATGGCTGGCAGCACACGCTGGTGGACATCTCCCCCTTCGTTCTGCCCCTGGCCGTGGCCTCCGCCATCGGCATGTCGGCGGGCGATACCATTCGATTCATCAACTTCTGCCTGTTCTCCATGGGTGTGGCGACGCTTCTCCAAACCACTGTCGGCAATCGCCTGCCCATCATACAGGGTCCCTCGGCCACCCTGACGGGCGTGCTGGCTCCCGTGGCCGCCCGGCTCGGCCCCGGGGCCATGTGGGGGGCGGCCTTCGCGGGAGGCCTGATCGAGATGGCGGTCGGGGCCTCGCGCCTCCTTTCCGCCGTGCGCCGCGTGTTTCCGCCCGCGGTGGCTGGCGTCGTCATCTTGACCATCGCCCTGGCCCTGGGCCGGCTCGCCGTTCGCCTGACTGTCGGTGGGGGGGAGGCGATGAACTTCGCCCTAGCGGCCGCGGTGATCGGTTCCGTCGGGTTTCTCCACACTCGCTGCCGCTTCGCCTGGGGAGGTCTGCTGACCCGTGCCGCCATCTTCTTCACGATCTGGACCCTCGGGCTGGGTGCGGGAAGCCTGCTGGGCCGGGTTGACTGGGCTCTGGTGGCCGGGAGGCCGTGGCTGGCACCGCCCCGGCTGTTTCCGTTTGGAGGGCCCGGGTTCGGATGGGAGTTCGCGCCCGCTGCCATCCTCGCGGTTCTGGCGGGCTACTTCGGCTCCATCATCGAATCAATCGGAGACTATGCGGCCACATGCACGGTAGCGGGAGAGACGTACACGGCCCGGCACATGAATCGCGGGATCTTCGCCGAGGGCTTGGGCAGCGCCCTGGCGACGGCAATGGGAGGGCTCCCCTGCACGAGCTACACGCAGAACATCGGGATCATCGCGGCCACGCGGGTGGCCAGCCGCACCGTGGTGCGCGTGGCGGCGTGTGTGCTCCTCCTGTACGGCCTGAGTCCGAAGTTCGGCGCCCTGCTGGTCGCCATGCCGCGCTCGGTGCTCGGTGGCGTGTTCGTACTCGTGTGCGGGATGATCGCCGTGTCCGGGATGCGGCTCCTGAAGATGGCCCCCGACACTCCTGCGAACCGCTTCGTCGTGGGCACGACGCTGATCGTGTCCGTAGGCGTTCCCACCTACGTGAGCTTCACGTTGGGGGCGTCGTGGCTCGAGGCCCTGCCGCCGCTGGTCGCGCTCGTCCTCACGAACCCGGTCGTCCTGGCTGTCCTGCTCGGGGTGATCCTCAACCTGCTGCTCGATTCGGCGGCGGGAGAGGCCGAGGGAACCGCCTGAGCCGGATCAGGCGGGCACGAGCGCCAGGACTCGAACCGGACTTCCGCTGCCCCCAACGATCTTGAGCGGCGCGGCGATCACGATCGCGCCAGTCGGAGGGAGCCGGTCCAGCCGGCACAGGCTCGCCAGCCCGAGCTTGCCCGCTCCGTGCATGATGGTGTGGTTGGGAAACGGCGGATCGAAGCCGCCGGCCTGCCCGGCGTCGGTCCCCACCGTCTCGACTCCGACGCCCAGTATGTCGCGCTCATGGGCGAGCAGCTCCGACGCGCCGGCATGGAAGCCGGGGCTGTGGGGTCCGTCGTCTTCCAGGTTGAGGAATGCCTCCGGATCGGCGCGCAGGCTCCAGCCGGTGTGAAGCAGGACCCAGGAATCCCGCGGGATGCGGCCGTGCTCGGATTCCCAGCTTCGAATGCGCTCCGCCGTGAGGAGGAAGTCCGGGTCCTCCTCCACCTCCGCCCGCACATCGATTACACAGGCCGGTCCCACGAAGCGACGCGCCGGGAGGGTGTCGCAGGCGCCCCGGGGAAGCTCCTTCCCGGTGATCCAGTGGACCGGCGCATCGAAGTGGGTGCCGGTGTGCTCGCCGAACGAAACGGCGTTCCAGTACCAGGCCGGTCCCCTCTCGTCGTAACGGGACAGGACCGTGATCGACACTCCCGGGGAGGCGGCGAAATCGGGAGGCAGATCGATGACGGGCGTCTCCGGGCCCAGCGGTTGCGATAGGTCGACGACTTCCACCCGTCCTTCCCGCAACGCATCCACGACGGAAGCCAGTGGCGAACTCATGGGCGATTCTCCTGGAATCTTGAGGGAACTGCTGTGCCGGACGGGGGCCGCGCGCTTGTGACCCGCCGCAACGTATCGAGCGCCCGACCGGTTTCCAAGCCCCGAAGCGGCCTCCCTCCGGGGCCGCTATCTTGCCCCCTTTCAGCGACCCGCCCGGAGGTCGCACGACTGTGTACTCGACGAGGAGGAGCGCTCGATGAGGCGGTCGATCAGCGGACGTTTCCTACGCAGGTTCGGCGTCATCGCGGCGTTGGGCGCCGCGGCGGCCACGGGTGACGCGTCGGCTCAGGCTCTCCCCGAGCCGGCGCCCGTCACAGATCGAATGCCTCCCACCGTTACTTCCACGGCATTCCCTCTCACCGTCCGCAGCATCATGAGAGGCCCGGAGATCGTGGGCTGGAGTCCCGAGCAGGTTCGCTGGAGCGACGACTCACGCTACGTGTTCTTCCGCTGGCGTCCCGCGGGAAGCGCCTGGAACGAGAGCCGGGAATTGTACCGCGTGCGGGCCTCCGGAGGGGAACCGGAGCGTCTGGGGGATCAGGCGGCCGATTCCCTCGCGGTGTGGTTCGCAGGCGGCGATATGTCGGCCGATCGCGCCTACCGGGTGTCGGCCGTGCGGGGAGATCTGTACCTGGTGAAGCGCCGAGATGTTTCGATTCGCCGGCTCACGGAGACGGAGGCCGAAGAGCGGGATCCCACTTTCTCGGCGGACGGAACTCGGGTGCGGTTCACGCGCGATGGCAACCTGTTCTCCCTCGATCTGTCCGAGGGTCGGCTCCGGCAGCTCACGGACATTCGGCACGGGCCCAGGCCCAAAGACGAGGCCGCGGAGAGCGCCGAGGGGCAAAAGGGATTCCTGGAGAAACAGCAGAGGGAGCTGTTCGAACACATCCGGATCGAGAAACGCCGGGAAGAGGAGCGACGCGCGGAGCGGAAGCGCCGGGAGCGGAGGCGACCCGCGCCACTCTACCTGAGCGAGGAGTGCCGTGTGATGGCGCTCGCGCCGGATCCCACCGGCCGGTTCGCCGTCTTGACGGTGGCGAAGAAAGCCGCGGCCGACCGACCGACCGCCGTGCCCGAGTGGGTGACCGAGTCGGGGTACACGGATGAGCTGACCAGCCGTACCAAGGTGGGCGATGAGCAGGAGGAGACGGCCCTCGGGCGGATCGAGATCGCGACGGGCAGGACGATCTGGCCCAGGTTCACCCCCCGGGATTCCGTGGAGTCCCCCGGTGACACCGTCGGGCCGTACCGGCCTCCGTGTGTTTCCGCGCCGAAGCCGGACTCGGGGAGGAGCCGAACGGAAAAACCGTCCGACCCGGGAGCGCGGTCCGGCCGGGGACCCGGCGAGTCGCCGTCGGCGAGCGGGGTTCCGGCCGCCGAGCCCGCAGGGGCCCTGGCCCGGGTGGAGTTCCTGGGGTGGAACGATGCCGGGACGCTGGGCCTCGTGTTCGCCGTCGACTTCGACTACAAGGAGTGGCGGCTGTACGCGATGGAGGCCTCCACCGGCCACCTGACGCTCCTGGATCGGCTGCGTGACGACGCCTGGGTGGGTGGTCCCTGCTTCGCGCGCTGCATGGGCTGGATTCCGGGTGAAGACCGCGTCTACTACGTGAGCGAGGCATCGGGCTACGCGCATCTCTACACCGTGGCGGCGGATGGATCGGACCGGCGCCAGCTCACTTCAGGGGAGTGGGAAGTCCTGGACGTCTCGGTGACCGAGGACCGGCGTGGCTTCTGGCTACACACCAGCGAGACCTCGCCGTTCGACCAGCACGCCTACACGCTGCGGTTCGATGGTTCCCGTCGGACCGCGGTCACCCGGGGTCCCGGTCGCTTCCGGGTCACGCCTTCGCCGGACGGGAAGCGGCTGGCCATCGTTCATTCCACCGCGGATCGACCTCCGGAGCTCTTCCTTTCGGCGTACCGTTCCGGCTTGAGCGAGTCCGACCTGACCCAGGTGACTGTCTCGCCAACTCCCAAGTGGCTCGGTTTCCGGTGGATCAGGCCGGAGATCGTAAAGGTCCCGGCTTCGGACGGCAGCTCCGTACCGGCTCGCATCTACCGGCCGGCCGATCTGGGCGCGGAACCCAACGGAGCCGGGATCCTGTTCGTCCACGGTGCCGGCTACCTGCACAACGTCCATCGCTGGTGGTCGAGCTACTACCGGGAGTACATGTTTCATCACTTGCTCGCGGCCAGCGGTTACACCGTGCTCGATGTGGACTACCGGGGGTCGGCGGGATATGGGCGTGACTGGAGGACGGCCATCTACCGCCACATGGGCGGGAAGGACCTCGACGACCAGGTGGCGGGCGCCCGCTACCTGGCCTCGCATGAAGGGATCGACCCCGACCGGATCGGAATCTACGGAGGATCGTATGGCGGCTTCCTCACCCTGATGGCGATGTTCACCCAACCGGATGTCTTCCAGGCCGGAGCCGCGCTGCGCTCCGTAACCGATTGGGCCCATTACAATCACTGGTATACGAGCCGGATCCTCAACCTTCCTCAGAACGATCCCGAGGCATACGAGCGTTCCTCACCGATCTACTTCGCCGACGGGTTCCGCGGCCACCTCCTGATCGCCCACGGGATGGTCGACACCAACGTCCATTTCTCCGATGTGGTGCGGCTGGCGCAACGCTTGATCGAGCTGGGCAAGGAGAACTGGGAGATGGCCGTGTATCCCGTGGAGAGCCACGGCTTCATCGAGCCCGCCTCCTGGGCGGACGAGTATCGCCGGATCTTCGAGCTGTTCGAGCGGACGATCGGACCGAGCGCCGAGTGCGGCCCGGCCGGCGGCAACCGGTGATTCGAACGGCTTCGAGGGGGCGCCTGCGCCGCGAGAGGCGGCGGAGCGTCTGGGCGGGAGTGATGATCTCGTGGCTGGCGTTGGGGCTGCTGGCGTGGGTGGGGTGCGGGCGGGGGGGGGCGCCGGGGGCGTGGCACGAGGAGGGGAGCTACCGGTGGCGGGAGCTGCGGGTACGGGGCCACGGAGAGGGTTTCACGAGCCTGCCGGCGCGCCGGACGGGGATCACGTTCACCAACTCCCTGTCCGATGCAGCGATCATGCAGAACCAGAATCTCCTGGCGGGTTCGGGAGTGGCGCTGGGGGACGTGGACGGGGATGGCCGGGTGGACATCTACCTGGCGCGGCTGGAGGGTCCGAACGTGCTGTACCGGAACCTGGGGGGGTGGCGGTTCGAGGACGTGACGGAGCGGGCGGGGGTGGGGCTGGCGGACCGGATCTCGCGGGGCGTGGTGCTGGCGGACGTGGACGGGGACGGGGACCTGGACCTGCTGGTGAGCGTGCACGGGGGCCGCAACGTGTTGCTGCGCAACGACGGGACGGGGGTGTTCGCGGAGGCGAAGGACTCGGGCTTCGAGGGGGAGTGGGCGAGCTCGACGATGGCGCTGGCGGACGTGGACGGAGACGGGGACCTGGATCTGTACGTGGCCAACTACAAGCGCAGGTGGGCCCGGGACATCTACCCTCCCGAGGAGCGATCCTTCGACCGGGTGGTGCAGGTGGAAGACGGTGTCTACCGGATCCGACCCAGGTACGCCGGACAATACCGCATCATCCGGGAGAACGGGGTGTGGAAGCGGTGGGAGTTCGGGGAGCCGGACGAGTTTTACGTGAACGAGGGGGGGCAGTTCGAGCGGCAGAGCTGGACGGGGGGCCGGTGGCGGGACGAGAGGGGAGCGGAGCTGAAGCGAGCGCCGGACGAGTGGGGACTGACGGCGCGGTTCGGGGATCTGGACGGAGACGGGGATCCGGACCTGTACGTCTGCAACGATCTGAACAGTCCGGACCACATCTGGTGGAACGAGGGGGGTGGGGTGTTTCGGGCGGTGGCGCCGGAGGCGGTGCGGACGACGAGCGCGGCGTCGATGGCGGTGGGGATGACGGATTTCGATGGGGACGGGGTGACGGACGTGTTCGTGGCGGAGATGCTGAGCCGGGACCGCCACCGCCGCATGACCCAGGTGCCGGAGATGATGCCGGCTCCGACGCCGCCCGGCCAGATCGCGCTTCGCCCGCAGGTGAACCGGAACACGCTGCAGATCGGGCGGGGGGACGGGACGTGGGCGGAGGTGGCGTACTACGCGGGAGTGGCGGCGTCGGAGTGGACGTGGGGGGTGCTGACGCTGGACGTGGACCTGGACGGCCGGGAAGACCTGCTCCTCAGCAACGGCCACGTGCTGGATTTCCTCGATGCCGATGCTCGCTCGCGAACCCAGGTGGCCCCCTCCTCGGGCGATTGGCGGCGCACCCGTCTCCTGTATCCGTCGTTGCGGACGGCGAACCTGGCGTTTCGCAATGTGGGGGGGGAGCGGTTCGAGGAAGTGGGTCGGCAGT
>JBHHYZ010000092.1:0-7424 GCA_046757845.1 Gemmatimonadota bacterium | reverse complement strand
GCGCGGCACGTATCCCCCCTTCAGGCTACCCTCCTCAGGTGACGCCTGGCCGGGCGACTTGCGGCTCACTCGCACGCAGAGAGTTGTAACGTGAGTTACATAGTCAGGTGGAGGCAGCCTGGGGTTGACCCGGTTTCGTGGATACCCGATCTCTTGGCAGAGAGGAGGTCCGCATGGTAAGGCAGCTGGTCTATGCCATGCTGTGGATCCCGACGGCGGCTTCACTGGCGTGCACGATGGGTCCGGATCGACGGCGAGTCCTGGGCACCCTCGAGATCAGTGAGTTCGATCCTGTCAAGGTCGCACTCCCGGAGGTCGTTTCGAGAAATGTCGGGTTTGACGTCGTTGTCAGGACATACGGCGGTGGGTGCACCGAGCGGGGGGACACGAAAGTGACGGTGAAGGGTCTGAGCGCCACCGTGGTCCCGTTCGATTTCGAGCTTGTCGGGCCGACCTTGAACTGCCCGGACATACTTCGGTCATTGACGCATGCGGTCGAGCTACGGTTCGCGCAGGCGGGACTGGCTCGAGTGGTCGTCCGAGGCTGGAGTGAGCTTCAGCAGGACACGATCGACGTCGAACGGACGGTGCTGGTGCGGTAGGGGCGCTCATCCTGGGAGATGTGGTCGCGGACGACAGGATCAACATCCTGCCTGTGGATTCGGACCCGGAGATACGCGAGGTCCGAGTTCCTCGCGGGAGCGTTTCTGCCCGACGGGAGCTACGTCGACTGGGGACTGGCTCTTCCGGCCGGACCGCCGGCCGGGTCGATCGCCGACGGGGGGCAGACACGCCCCGGCCCCTTGAATCCCTCCGGCCCACCGCCGATATTGCCGCCATCGAGCGAACTTTCGACCGCGAGAGTCGACCGTGACCTGTCGCGCTAATCCCAGCCACTCCAATCGCCGGCTCCCGGAGAGCCGTCGGCGGAGGTGCGCCCGGTAGCGACGGGCGCGGGCTCGACGCCGAGGCGGCTCCGATCCGGGGCCGCCTTTTTTTGCGTCGAATCATCGCGAAGAAGGCCACCCGGGGATCGGAGCCCGGACCCTCACCCGAACCACATCCGAGGTGAACCATGTGCTCCATCCTCGCCATCCTCGACCTGCCCCGCGATCCTGAGCGTTTCCGGGAACGCGCCCTCGAGCTGTCTCGGCTGCAGCGACACCGTGGACCCGACTGGTTCGGTGTCCACGCCTCCGACCGAGCCGTGCTCGTGCACGAGCGCCTCGCCATCGTGGACCCGGCCAGCGGGGCCCAACCCCTGTACGGGCCCGACGCTTCGACCGTCCTGGCGGTGAACGGGGAGATCTACAACCACCGGGATCTGCGCGGCTCCCTCGCCGCCCCGTATCCGTTCCGCACGGGCTCGGACTGCGAGGTGCTCCTGGCCCTGTACCGCGACTTCTACGAGGAGCGCGGGCCCGACTTCCTCCGGGACGTGAACGGTATCTTCGCGTTCGTTCTCCAGGACGAGAGAACGGGCCGCTACCTGGTCGCCCGGGACCCCGTGGGGATCATGCCCCTCTACCTGGGATGGGATGACGAGGGGATCCTCCACGTGGCCTCGGAGATGAAAGCGCTGATGCCCGTGTGCGTCACGGTCCGGGAGTTCCCGCCGGGGCGCGTGCTGGACAGCCGGACGGGGGAGTTCAGACCCTTCCGCCCGAGACCCTGGACGGCGTACGAGGCCGTGGCCGGGGCGGTCACCGACCGGGAAGCGCTGCGCCGCTCCCTGGAGGACGCCGTGAAGCGCCAGCTCATGAGCGACGTCCCTTACGGGGTCCTCCTGTCGGGCGGCCTCGACTCGTCCATCGTGGCGGCCCTCGCCGCCCGCCACGCCCGGCGCCGGATCGAGGAGGGAGAGCGGACGGAGGCGTGGTGGCCCCGGCTGCACTCCTTCTGCATCGGGCTGGAGGGCTCTCCGGACCTGGCCGTCGCCCGGCAGGTGGCCGAGCACCTGGGGACCGTGCACCACGAGTTCCACTTCACCGTCGGGGAGGGGCTCGACGTCCTTCCGGACGTGATCTACCACCTGGAGAGCTACGACGTCACGACCGTCCGGGCCGCCACGCCGATGTACCTCATGGCCCGCCGCATCCGGGCCATGGCGGTGAAGATGGTCCTCTCCGGCGAGGGAGCCGACGAGATCTTCGGCGGCTACCTCTACTTCCACCGGGCCCCCGACGCCCGCAGCCTGCACGAAGAGACCGTGCGCAAAGTGGAACGGCTGCACCTGTACGACTGCCTCCGGGCGAACAAGTCGATGGCGGCCTGGGGCGTCGAGGCCCGGGTACCTTTTCTGGACCTGGACTTCCTCGACCTGGCCATGAGCGTGAACCCGGCGGACAAGCTGACCCGGGCCGGACGGTTGGAGAAGCAGGTCCTCCGGGACGTCTTCGCCGATCTCCTGCCGGACGCGGTCCTCCGGCGCCAGAAGGAGCAGTTCTCCGACGGGGTCGGCTACGGCTGGATCGACGCCCTCAAGGAGCACGCCGAGGCCCGGGTATCCGACCGGCAGATGGCCGAAGCTCACCACCGGTTCCCCCACAACCCGCCCGCGACGAAGGAGGCCTGCCTGTACCGGAAGCTGTTCGAGGAGCGCTTCCCTCTGGCCTCCGCGGCCGCCTGCGTGCCGGGCGGGCCCTCCGTGGCGTGCAGCACGGCCGAGGCGCTGGCCTGGGATGAGGGGCTCGCCGCCACGCCCGATCCCTCGGGGCGGGCGGTGCGGGGCGTCCACCGGGAGGCCTACTGAGGGGCTGGCGGCGGGCGCGGCGCGCGCAGCTTCGGCTCGGATTCTCCGGCTTTTCTCCGCCGATTGGATTTTGGGGCCCTTCCGGGCTCGGCGGCCGATAACCCACACAACTCATTGTGCAACAAGTGGTTGCGACATTTTTCCGGCCGGCACACGGCCTCGACCTTCGAACTCAAGTGTAAGCTTTTGCTCACTCGTGGCATCCTTATGGGTAGGGGGGTGATGCGCGCGAGGGGCGAAGAGAACGGCTCCGGCACCCCTGCCGGGGACTCCGCGCGCCTCTGAGTCGCCTTTCGGCGAGAAGCCCGGGCGGGATCGCCGTGGAATCTGGATGACGAACCCTGACGCGCGACGTGACTCGCGTCTACGCAGAGGAGGGTGGCATGAGACGCGCAATGTTGCTCGCCCTGGTGGCCCTTGGTCCCGCTTCATGGGGAGCGTGCCAAGAGGTAGAGGAAGGGCGCGACATAGTATCAAGCATAGCCATCGTGTACGGTTTAGTCACGGATGAGGCAGGGGTCGGAGTAGCCGGAGCCACTGTGTCCGCGTACGTTCTCTGCGATCAGCTAATCGATGACACGGTTCCTTATTCTGGCACTGGCGGAACGGACGAATCGGGCCGCTATCGGGTCACGATTCTGTGGGGCCATGTTGCCTCGTTTGACGCCTGCATCTCGGTCCGGGCCGTGCCGCCGGTCGGAACGAATCTGGAGGAGACGGTCGTCTCCGGCGTTGAGGTCACGCTCAGGAGCCAGGCGCTGATTCCACCCATCGACAGCGTTCAGGTAGATCTAGCGTTGCCAGCCAGCGGCTAGTACGCAGGAACAGAAGTTCGCTTACGTGTACTCTCAAGGATCCAAGTCATCGAAGGAATCGAAAGCTCGGCCGGAACAAGCCGCGGGCCGGGAACACGCCCGTGGATGTGCGCGTGCGTCGTGGCGGTGGGTCTGCTTTCGGGCTGCGGGAGCTCGCTCTCGCCAGCCCCGGTTCAGGAGGTCCCGCCGGCGCCCGGCGTCCAGGTCCGGCTCACGAACACGCCGGGAAAGAACGAGATATCGCCTGCCATTTCAAGCAGCCTTCTCGCCTGGCTGGTGGATTCAGGGCCTGGAGGGTTCTTGAAGATCAACGTAGCCGTAATGGAACGGGCGACCGGGACGGTCACCCAGATAACCATCCAGGGGACCCGGCCGGACGGGCTCGCGGTGGGCGAGTCGCACGTGGCGTGGGTGGAGGACGAGCAGGTGGACGAGGACATCTACCTGGCGGACCTCGAGACGGGCGCGATCACGCCGATCGCCAACTCGGACGTCCTCTGTGAGAGTGGGCCGGATATGTCGGATGGAAAGCTCGTGTGGATGCAGTCGGATGGAGTGGCCACGGACATCGTGCTTCACGACATGGCGAGCGGAACGACCCGGGTTCTCACCGATGGGACTCGCTCTCGTCTGGTCCCCAGGGTCGGTGGGGATTGGATCGTCTGGGACGACTTCACGAATCGGATCGATGACATCTTCGCCTACCGGATCAGTGACGGCCGGGTCGTTCAACTCACCGATGAACCGTCGACCTCTCAGCGAGGACCGGACACGGACGGAAACACCGTCGTGTGGGGCGACAGTCGCGGGGACGGGTCGGATATCGGGATCTACGACCTCGAGACCGAGCGATTCCGCCTGGTGGAGCGGCCGGGTGCCCAGGGGAATGTCCGGGCCTCCGGGCGGTGGATCATCTACGAGGACGCGCGAGGCGCGCCGTCCGGGGTCACGGACGCGAGAGCCCGCCTGTACGTTTACGATCTGGTGGCCGAGAAGGAGTATGTCCTGCCCGCGGTTCAGCCGTTCCTTCGATCGCTGGACGCCGAGATTCATGGAAACCGTGTGGTATGGCGGGATGGGCGGGCTCCGGAGGACGAACCCTACGCGTTCGATCTCAAGGGGTGATCGGACCGGCCGGCGTGTCAGTCCCTCGTCAAGGGAGGTGAAGCATGGGTTCATCGCCGACGCACCTCTTCGTATCGCGCCTCGCCCTGGCCGGTTGGGCGGCGCTTCTTCTCGGGGCTTGCGGGTCGGCCCAGGGGCCGGCGAGCCGTGACGGCAGCACGCAGCTCGTCGTCCTCGGTGTGGTCCAGACGACGGCCGGAGCGGCCGTACCGGGCGCGACGATCGACCTTCAGGCGTTCGTCGATTCCTGCGACGGGGTCCTGCTCGCCAACGCGATCGTGAGCTCGAATTCGGCCGGGACCTACCGGCACCGACTCGTGACGTTCGGCGCCACGACGCCCGCGTGCCTGCGGGTCTTCGCCGAGGCACCCGAGGGGGCCCCGTTGCGGGGTGTGACGGTCGCGGATGTCTTCGCCACGTTTCGAGGGCCCGGAGAGCCTGCCGACACGGTCGTGGTGGAACTGACGCTGCCGCCGCGATCGCCCTGATGCGGGTTCGCGCGCGTCTCGGCCCGCCGCGATCGTCCTGATGCGGGCCCGCACGCGTCTCGGCTCGGGGATCGCCCTCGCGTGGGCCCTCACGGGGCCCGCCGCATCAACGGGCTGCGGCAGACGGGCGGATCAGGGCGCGGAGCGGCTCCAGGCCGGGGCCGTGCGGGAGCTGCGGCGAACGGGGGATCGACGCGAGCTCCCTCCGGCGCTTGGAACACATGATGAGGAGGGTCCCCTCGAGCCCACACGGTTTCTGGGCGATTCCGCGACCTTCGGATACGTGAAGGCGATCCAACCTGTGGACTCCCTCCTGGTAGTGGCCGATGTCCGTCTGGACCCGTACCTGGTGCTTGTCGATCTCGCGTCCGGACGGGCCGTCCGGCGGTTCGGGGCGAGCGGCGATGGACCGGGCGAGCTCCGCGCACCCTCCTCGCTCGGCCTCTCGGAAGGGCCCGAACCGTACCTGCGGGTCTTCGACACCGGCCAGCAGCGCGTCTCGTGGCTCGATCTGCGGGCGCCGGGAGCGTCGCCGCGTCTGGTCCGGGAGCTGCCGCTCCATGTCGGGCCACCGGTGTTCGGGCTCGTGGAGGCTGACGGAGGGTTGGTCGCGGCTGGAGGCTTCGGAGCGGAGTACACGCTGCTGGTGCTGGACAGCGTGGGCCGGGTCCTGGCGCGCGAGCGGGCGGATCCTCCGTTCGACTCCGAGGCGCTCCGCAGGGTGTGGGGCGACCGCATGTTGAATCAGGCTGATCTCGCGGCGGCTCCATCCGGAACCCGCCTGGCTCTGGCCTACACCGAGGTGAACCGGATCGATCTCTTTCGGTCCGCGTCGGGCCCCTACATCTCCGTTGCGGGTCCGCGGCCGACGGAGCCGCACTACGAGATCGGGGAGGACGGCTTCCGGTTCCTGTTCGATCGGCACGAGCGGGCCTACTTCGGCGTGGCGGCCACCGATTCCTTCGTCTACGCCCTGTTCTGCGGTTGCGTTCAAGGCACACCCGGCGGCCCGGACCTGAGCGCCTGGACCTGGCCGAGACGAATCCACGTGTTCGACTGGGACGGAAACTTCGTGGGCGAGCTGACGCTGGACCGGGGCGTGACGGCCATCGGAGTGTCCGCTGCCGACTCGACCCTGTGGGGCGCGTTCACGGACCCGGTACCCGGCATCGCGGAGTGGAGTCTCTCGAAGTGGTGGAGCGAGCGCTGAGAGGGGCCCGGTGAGAGGGATCCGGTGAGCGCGGGAGTTCGTCGTCGAAGGAGGAGCTTCCGGTCTCTCATCTCCTGACCGTATCCTTCGAGACCAGAGCTTCGTTGCCACTTCCCCCGGAACGTAGGGGGGAATTGTCCAGTCTCACCGGCTCCCACCGCTCCCGGTGTCCACGCAACCTACCTCCGATTCTCCGTGTCCAAGGGTGGATGGACGCACAGTTACCCCTCGTCAGGAGGCTCACCACGCGCCATCACGTCTGTGCCGCGAGCCTGGCAGCTGGCCTGGCGACCGTGTGCCTGGCCTGCGGGAACGACCGTTCGCCCGGACCCTGGGCCGGAACCGTCGACACGCTCGAGAATGGGACCGTGGTCGTCCGCAACCCGCCCCTTGGCCTGTGGGGCGGAGCGACTCCTTGGAGGCTGGCGGTGCAGTCGCGGATCGGCGCACTGGAGGCAGGTCCGGCCGCGTTCGGCCATATAGTGGACCTCGCCCTCGACGACCTGGGCCGGATCTGGGTCCTGGAGCGCCAGGCGAAGGAAATCCGCGTGTTTACGGCCGGGGGGAGGTTCGTACGGCGGGTCGGAGGCTCGGGCGAAGGGCCGGGCGAGTTCGAGGACCCGATCGGGCTGACGAAGGGTCCGGGCGGCCACATGTGGGTCATGGATCCGGCGAACGCGCGCATCTCCGTGTTCGACACAACGGGGGCGTTTGTGACCGGCCATCGCCGTAAGGGGGCGGGGTACATGTGGAATTGGCGGGGCGGTTTCGACAGGGCCGGGCGGTACTACGACGCCGTGTTCACGGGGGAGAGCATGGCGCTCCTGCGGTATGACCCGGATGGGGCCAAGCACGACACGTTGCCGATCCCGGAGAATCCGGGCGAGCAGGAAACCTTTGTACTGAAGGACGCGCAGGGGCGCTCGAGGATCATCGTGGGGGTTCCGTTCACCTCGGGCACGAGGTGGACGCTGGACGCCGCGGGGCATTTCTGGTACACGCCACAGTCACCCTACCGCATCTACGAGCTCTCT
>JBHHYZ010000091.1:0-7548 GCA_046757845.1 Gemmatimonadota bacterium | reverse complement strand
ATCTCGGGTGGCGTGGACTTCGTGGTGAACTCGCCCGCCCGCCGCCTGTTCAGCGCCGTGGAGATGAGCATGCAGGCCCCCTTCGTGGACGCGGCCACGTCCATCGACCCGACGAACCGGCCCAACACGTTCATCTCCTACTACACGTGGGGCTCGGCCCTCGGGCTCGGCCTGGATCTCACGTTGCGTTCGCGCTACCACACGAGCCTGGATGCGTACATGCGGGCGATGTGGCGCGCGTACGGAAAGCGCGAGATCCCCTACGATCTGGACGACCTGGAGAGCACCCTGGCCGAGGTGACCGGAGACGCCACGTTCGCCCACGACTTCTTCGCTCGCTACGTCCGCGGCCGCGAGGTGGTCGACTACGGCGCGCTACTGGCCCACGCGGGCTTCACGGTGCGGAAGGCTCGTCCGGGCCGGCCCCTGCTCGGGGCGAGTAGGATTCGGTACGGGCAGGCCGGGGCGACGCTGGGGGATCCCACGGTGCGCGGGACGTCGCTGTACGCGGCGGGCCTGGATCGCGGCGACCTCATCGCCTCTCTGGACGGCCGTGCGATCCGTAGCGAGGCCGCTCTGGATTCCGTGCTGGACGCGCACGCGCCCGGCGACAGCTTGACGATCGAGTACGAGCAGCGAGGCCGGCGGCGAAGCGGGACCGTCGTGTTGGCGCAGGATCCTTCGCTGGAGATCGTGCCTTATGAGGAGGCGGGTCTCGAGCTCACCGCCGAGATGCGACGATTTCGTGAGGCCTGGCTGGGGCCCCAGCGCGCGCAGCCGGAGACCGGCGGCGAGCGAGGCGGGGGCACAGACTCTGCGGGCTCGGCGCGGCCGTGAGACGAAGAACTGTTTCAGGAATGAGGTGGAGGAACATGAAGAGCAGGGACGGCGTGCGGTCTTTCTCGCGGATCCTTCTGTGGGCCGGTGCGCTCGGGGTGTGCGCCGCTCCGCTCTCGGCCCAGTCGCATCGTTCGGCCGGTCCGTCGGCCTCCACGACCGCTGCAGCGCCCGGCAGGCTCACGGGATTCTCGGCCGCGATCGCGATCAGCGGCGATGAGATCTTCGTGGGCCGGCCCGGCGAGCTGTCGTTCTTTCCGATGCCGGCTTCCAGGGTAGGGGGCGTGCACGTGTTTCGGCGGGCTGCCTCCGCAGGCGGCTGGAAGGAAGCCCAGGTCCTGAGCGCCGGGGACCTGGAGATCTCCGACGGGTTCGGGCAGGTGATCGCGGCGGACGGCGATCTCCTGCTGGTCGGGGCTCCCGATCAACGGGACGCCCGGGGAGCGGTGTACGTATTCGAGCGCGGTGCGTCCGGCTCCTGGACCCTGGCCCACCGGCTCCAGGCGAGCGATGGCGCTTCGGGTGACAGCCTCGGGTTCGCGGTCGCGGTCCGGGGAAACCTGGCGCTGCTCGGAGCGCCCGGGCACGGCGACGGTGGCCTCGTCTACGTGCTTCGGCGCGATCCCGGCACCGGGGCGTGGTCGCGCGTGACGACACTGGCGGCCCCGGAGGCGGAAGCGACAGGTGCCCGGTTCGGTGCCGCGCTCGCCCTGGGCGAGGGCCGGGCGCTGGTGGGAGCTCCGGGGCCGCACCCGGCTCCTCCCCTGTTCGGACGGCCGCCCTCGCCCGCGCCCGGGGCCGCCTACGTGTTCAGGGAGGACGCCTCCGGGACGGCGTGGCGTCAAGAGGCGAAGCTGGAGGTGGGCGAGGGCGAGGCCTTCTCCCTGGGGGCGGCCGTGGTCCTGGGCTCGGAGGAAGCGTTGGTGGCCGCCCCCATGACCGGCCGCGGAACGGGCGCGGTGTACGAGTTTCGGCGCGATGCCGGGACCGGCAGTTGGTCCCGCGTGGCGAAGCTCGTCCCGGCCAACGCGAGGCCGGGCAGCCTGTTCGGCGTGGCGCTGGCCCGTGCCGGGGAGGATCTGCTGGTCGGGGCTCCGATCAGCGGCGGACTGGCCGGCGCGGTGCACGTATTCCACCGTGAGGGCGAGACGGGTCCGTGGCGGGATGCCCAGACCCTGACCGTGCAGAAAAGCGGTTTCGCGACGGCGCTCGGGATGGCGATCGCGGCGCAGGGCGATCTGGCCGTGGCCGGTGCGCCGGGAGCGGACTTCTTCGAGGGGATCGGCTACCTGTTCGCTCGCGGACCGGACACCGGGAAGTGGGCGCCGGCCGGCAGCATCGTGAATGCTCCCGCGGGATTGGACCCGATCGTGGGCGGCCAGGTGGAGTGCCGGGACGGGAGCGCGGACCAGTTCGACTGTAAGGACGTGGACCTGGTCTCCTTCCTTCCGGTGCGCGCGCTGGGCGGCCAGCGCGGCATCATGGTCAACGACCTGTGGGGTTGGACGGACCCCGAGACAGGAAGGGAATACGCCCTGGTGGGCCGGTTCGACGGCACCGCGTTCGTGGACCTGAGCGATCCGGCCCGACCGGTGTATCTGGGCGACCTGCCTCTCACCGAGGGTGCGACCCCCAATCTGTGGAGGGACATCAAGGTCTACAGGAATCACGCCTACATCGTGGCCGACGCGGCGGGCGCGCACGGCGTGCAGATCTTCGACCTCACACAGCTGCGGGACGTGCAGAATCCGCCGGTCACCTTCCATGAGACCGCTCATTACGACGGCATCCACAGCGCTCACAACATCGTGATCGACGAGGAGAGCGGCTTTGCCTTCACGGTGGGGAACAGCATGGGCGGCGAGACCTGCGGCGGCGGCCTCCACATGATCGACATCCGCGAGCCGGAGCACCCGAGGTTCGCCGGATGTTTCGCGGATCCCACCACCGGGAACGCCAAGACGGGCTACACGCACGACGCGATGTGCACGGTGTACCACGGGCCGGACGCCGACTACCGGGGTCACGAGATCTGCTTCAACTCCAGTGAGACGGCCCTGGGCATCGCCGACGTGACGAACAAGCGGCATCCGGTCGCGCTCGCCGCCGCCTCCTATCCCAACGTTGGGTATGCGCACCAGGGATGGCTGACCGAGGACCAGCGCTACTTTCTGATGGACGACGAGGAGGACGAGCTCCAGAACGGCATCCCCAGGACTCGCACGCTGGTCTGGGACGTCCAGGACCTCGAAGACCCGATCCTGGTGAAGGAGTACCTGGGCACCACCCCGGCCAGCGACCACAACCTGTACATCAAGGGGCGTTACGCCTACGAGTCCAACTACGTCAGCGGCCTCCGGATCCTGGACATCTCCGATCCGACCGATCCCGTGGAGGTGGGCCATTTCGACACCATGCCATGGGGTGAGGACGCTCCCGGCTTCGCCGGCTCGTGGAGCAACTACCCGTTCTTCCACAGCGGTCTGATCATCGTCTCGAGCATGAAAGAGGGCCTGTTCATTCTCAAGAAGCGGGAGCCGCGCACGGTGTCGTAGGCGTGCGGCCGCGCACGCCCGGCTGTCCCGGAGCCGAACGCCCCATGCAGATCCGCCTTCCTCCAGGCCTCCGCCACCGGCTCCAGCGCTCGCACGAAGCCGGCCCGGTCCTGCTGGCCGTGCTCGTCGGTCTTCTGGCGGGCGGCTGGGAGATCGTGTTCCGCTGGTTGATCGACTGGGCGCACCTGATCTTCTTCCAGGGCGGGAGTGCCTTGGTGGCGCACCTCTCCGGCCCCACTGTCCTGAAGGACCTCGATCTTCTGCTCATACCGGTGGTCGGCATGGCCCTCACGGTCTGGATCACCATCCGCTGGGCTCCGGAGGCGCGGGGGCACGGCGTGCCGGAGGTCCAGCATGCCGTGCGGGTGAAGGGCGGCCGGATCCGCTCCCGAGTCGCGGTCGTGAAAGCCGTGGCCAGCGCCATCTGCATCGGCTCGGGCGGCTCCGTGGGGCGAGAGGGGGCCATCGTGCAGATCGGCTCCGCGCTCGGGAGCACCGCCGGGTTGATCACGGGGCTGGGCCCCGAGCAGGTGAAACTGCTGGTCGCCTGCGGTGCGGCCGGCGCGATCGGCGCCACGTTCAACGCGCCGATCGCGGGCGTTCTGTTCGCCCTGGAGATCATCCTGGGGAGCTTCGCGGCGAGATCGTTCGGACTCGTGGTGATCGCATCGGTCTCGGCCACGGCGCTCTCTCAGGCGGTGCTGGGTCCGGAGCCCGCGTTCCACCTGGTCCAGCCGTTCACCCTGGTGAGCGATCGGGAGCTCCCGCTTTACCTCGTGCTCGGCCTACTGATGGGTGGGGTCGGGGTTCTCTACGTCCGAAGCGTCTACGGCTTCGAGGACGCGTTCGAGCGCTGGAAGGTCCCGAGGCTGCTCAAGGGCGTTGTGGGAGGAGTCGGCATCGGCGTGATCGGCTTCTTCGGGAGCCGGCTCGTCTTCGGTGCCAGCTACGAAGGGGTCGAGCACACCCTGGCCGGCGATCTGACCATCCGCTTCATGCTGCTCCTGCTCCTGTTGAAGCTCGTGGCCACTTCGCTCACGCTGGCGGCCGGCGGTTCGGGAGGCGTGTTCGCGCCCGCCCTGTTCATGGGGGCCATGGCTGGCGGGGCCTACGGCCAGTTGGTGCACGGACTGTTTCCCACCTGGACGGCTCCCAGCGGCGCCTATGCTCTGGTGGGGATGGCGGCGCTGTTCGGAGGGGCGGCCCACGCGCCGATCACTTCCATCGTCATCCTGTTCGAGATGACGGACAACTATCGGATCATCCTCCCTCTCATGCTGGCGGTGGTGATCAGCTATCTCGTGGCGACGCGGACGTGGCCCGATTCCATCTACAGCGTGAAGCTGCGGAGGTTGGGGCAGTTCGAGCGCCCGGATCGGGAGATCAGCGTGCTCGACATGCTCCTGGTGGCCGACGCGATGATGGAGGAGTTCGAGACGGTGAAGCCCGATCTCTCCCTGGAGGCGTTCGCCGAAAGGGCGCGCTCCCACGCCACGCGAAGCTGGCCGGTGGTCGATGAGCGGGGCGACCTGGTGGGCATCGTCACGGGCACGGACCTGGAAGGGGCCCTGCTCGACCGGACGGAAGCGCGCCTGACGGTGGGCGAGATCATGACGACGTCCGTGCTGACATTGCAGCCGGGCGACACGCTTCGCGAAGCCTTTCGCCGGTTCGCGGAACGGGACGTGTCCCTGATTCCGGTCGTGGCGGACGCGAAGGGACGTCAACTGTGCGGCGTGCTTCGGCGGCATGAGATGATGTGGGCCTATCAGGCTCTGAGCGAGGAGCACGACCGCCTGCTGAAGAGCGCCAACGGCCGCGCCGGCGAGGCTCCGAGCGTCGCGGTTCAACTGGAGCTGGAGGTGCCGCCGGACGACGGACGCCTGGCCGGGCGCAGGCTTCGGGAGATCACGTTTCCGGACAACGTCCTGGTCACCCTGATCCGGCGGGGGGGGCGTTCCTACGTGCCGCGCGGGAACACGAAGCTGGAAGCGGGAGATCTTCTGCACCTGGTGACCACGAAGGAAGAGGAGGAGACGGTCCGGAGGTGGGT
Source organism: Gemmatimonadota bacterium (assembly GCA_046757845.1). Classification (GTDB taxonomy): domain Bacteria; phylum Gemmatimonadota; class Gemmatimonadetes; order Palauibacterales; family Palauibacteraceae; genus JBHHYZ01. The sequence goes on along the minus strand of JBHHYZ010000091.1, from coordinate 2,103 downwards.
CTCCTCGATGGCCGGTTCCGCCTCGTAGCGACTCGTTCTTCAGCGCCGTGAGCCGGGGAGTGCTACCGGAGCCAGTCCGGCTTCCCGCAGCATCCGGTTGAGCCGGCCCACTCGCTGGTCGAACAGGCTCGTCAGGCGAGCCTGCAGCCGCTCGAGCTCGCGGAGGTGGCGGCCGGCCCAGGTCTTCTGAGCCCAAGTCGGGCGCTCTGAAGACCGTCGGATGCTCCGCATCAGGCTCGTGATGCGGGGAAGCAGCGGAGCGGAGGTTCCCGCGCCAGCGGCCTCGTCCTCGGAGTCGCGCTCGAGCTCACGCCGCAGTGCGCCCAACCGCTTCACGATCGCCTTCGCGGTATCGGCGGCCGGCCCGACCGCCCGCCCGTCGGTCCGGGCCAGACGATCGATCCAGGTCTCCAGCTGGGCTTTCACCCGGGCTATGGAGCGGCGCGCCTCGGTCACCTGCCGAACGGCGTCGAACAGCCGTTCCAGGATCTCGTGTTGGGCGGTGAGGTCCGATTCGGAGACCTCGAGCCGTGGGTCCAGTCGTACCTCGAGCCGAGTCTCGAGCTCCTCGCCCAGGGCGCTCAGCCGCACGGTGTACGCGCCCGGGAGCGCCCGCGGCGCGACCGGTCCCCGGTCGAACGGTCCGGACTCCGCGCCCTCCCCGCCGCTCTCGTGCTTCGGCAGCGGCTGTTCGCGGAGATCCCACGCGATCCGATGGACACCCGCCGCGCCCGGAGCCTCGAGGGTCCGGACGGTGTCGCCGGACGCGTCCAGGATCACGAGCTCGATCTCCGGCGTCCCCGCTCCCTCGTCCTCCGGCCGAGCGGAGGGGCGGCCCGAGACCGTCTGGGAAGCGGCCGGGACGTCCTCGGACAGGTAGTAGGTGAGCAGAGCCCCGTAGGGAGGGTTCTCTCCCACGAACACGTGCGAACCGATGTCGAAGCGGAACCGCCGGGCGGCCGGCTCGTAGCGGGTGGCCGGACGCGGGGCGAACAGGTAGGCGCGGGACGCGAGCGCGGAGGATAGCTCCTGCAGCGCCCGCACGTCGTCGAGGATCCAGACGCTCCGGCCGTGGGTGCCGATCACCAGATCGTCGTCCCGCGGATGGACCACCAAGTCGCGGACGGCGACCGGTGGGAGCCCCAGCCGGAGCGAGGCCCAATGTCCGCCTCCGGTCCACGAGGCCCACAGCCCCAGTTCCGTGCCGGCATACACCAGGTCCGGATTCCGCGGGTCCTCCCGCACTACGTGGACATAACCGCGGGCTGGAAGGTCGTCCGCCACGCTGTTCCAGTGCGCCCCGTAGTCGGTCGTCTTGAACACGTAGGGCGCCATGTCGTCGGAGCGGTGCCGATCGAAGCTCACGTAGGCCGTTCCGCCCGAGGTTCGTGAAGCCTCGATGCTGGACACCCAGGAACCGCGGGGCAGGTGGGGGATGCGACCGGAAAGCTCGGACCAGCTGACGCCGCCATCCCGCGTGAGCTGCAGGTTGCCGTCGTCGGTGCCCGCCCAGATCACGCCGGGCTCCACGGGCGACTCGGCCAACGCGTAGATGGTGGCGTGGTACTCGGCGGTCGTGTTGTCCGGCGTGATGGGTCCGCCCGATGACTTCAACTGCTCGGGCTTCGCGTTGGATAGGTCCGGGCTGATCCGCTCCCACGTCTGGCCGCCATCGCGGGTGCGGAACAGGACATTGCCACCCAGGTAGATCGTCTCCGGATCGTGCGGCGACATCAACAACGGAGCGTTCCAGTTGAAGCGGAACTCGTGCCGTTCTGCCGGACCCCGCAGCGGCACGGGATAGGGTTGGATGGAGCGGGCCTCCCCCGAGTTCAGATTCACCCGGTAGACATCCCCGCCCTGGACATCGGCATATATCACGTCCGGGTCCCGGGGGTCGATCTGCACGTACATCCCGTCGCCCGGGCCGATGATCTCGTACCAGTAATTCTGGAGCGCGCCGGCGACGTTCAAGGTGCGGCTGGGCCCGCACCAGGCGTCGTTGTCCTGGAGACCCCCGCAGACCCGATAGGGGTCGCGCCGGTCGACGGCGATGTGGTAGAACTGGCCCAGCGGGACGGTGTTCGAGAACTCCCACGTCTC
>JBHHYZ010000090.1:0-7729 GCA_046757845.1 Gemmatimonadota bacterium | reverse complement strand
CGTCCACCTCCGCGCGCGCGGATGGGCGGGCGCCGCCGCTCCCGCGCCGCCGCGCTATGCAGGCAGGCCCCGCCGCACCACGTGCTCCATGGCGTCCACGAACCGGTCCAGCTCCTCCAGGGTCGTGTAGACGCTGGGCGAGACGCGGAGGCCGCGGAACTCCGGGTGTCCGATAGGGGTGGTGACGATGTGGTGCTCTCTCCACAGCCAGGCGTTGAGCTTCCCGGGCTCGATCCCGTCCACCTCCACGTTGGCGATCCCGCACGCGAAGCCCGACTTCAGGCTCGTGTGCAGGCGCACCCGGTCGTGCTCCAGCAGCCGTTCGGCCCAGTAATTTCGCAGGTAGATGAGCCGCGCCTGCTTGCGCGCCGGGCCGATGGCCTGGTGGAAGGTGAGCGCCTCGGCGATGGCCAGGAAGTTGGCCTCGGGGTGCGTGCCGATCTCCTCGAACTTGCGGATGTCGTCGCGCTTGGCGTCCGGCGCCGCCATGAGCGGCCAGATGTGGGGGATCCGCTCGCGGCGGACGTACAGGAAGCCGGTTCCGATGGGGCAGAACAGCCACTTGTGCAGGCTGGAGGAGTAGTTGTCCAGCTCCAGGTCGGAGACCCGGAAGTCGAAGTGGGCCAGGGCGTGCGCCCCGTCCACGATCAGCGGGATCCCGTGCCGGCGGGCCATGGCGCCCACCTCCTTCACCGGCAGGATCTGGCCCGTCAGGTTGATCATGTGGCACATGAGGATGAGCCGCGTGCGCGGCGTGATCGCCTCCTCGAAGCGGCGCACCACGTCGGCCGGGTCCTCGGCCGGGACCGGAAGCGAGATCTGACGCAGCACCACCCCCTCGCGCGCCTCCCGCTGCTTGAAGGTGTTGATCATGCGGGGGTAGTCCTGGTTGGTGGTGAGGATCTCATCGCCCCGCTTCAGCTCGTGGCCGAATTGCAGGATCTGGAGGCTCTCGGAGGCGTTGCGGGTGATGGCCACCTCCTCGGGATCCACGCCCCACTGGCGGGCCAGCCGCTGCCGCACGCCCTCGCGCTGCGGCTCCAGGATCCGCCACCCGTAGTAGACGGGAAGTTGGTTGGCGAAGTCCAGGTCGCGCTTCATCGCCTCCAGCACGTGGGCGGGCGTGGGGCTCACGCCGCCGTTGTTGAGGTCGATGAGACTCCGGTCCACCGTGAAGGCCTTCTGGACCTCCGCCCAGAACTCCTCCTCGCGTGCGATCATCGCCGGGCTGCCGGGCGTGTCCGCGAGATCGTTCAGGCGCTCGCGAAGTCCGGATGCGGCGGTGAGCGGACGAAGACGGACGGGGATGAGGGTGGCGCCGGCCGCGGCGGCGGCGGGCACGCCGATCGCGCCGAGGAATCGCCTGCGGGTGAGCATGGAGCACCTCCTGTGGTGGCGGCGACTGGCGGCCGGATTCGTCGCGAAGCCACGGGAAGCGACGGCCGGCCCACCATCGATGGCATGTTAGCGGGAGCGTGGATGCGAGGAAAGCCGCCGGCGGGCGCTTCCCCCGCTTGACGCGCGCCGGCCCGTAAACGTACCTGTGTCCTCGCGTGTTCTCATGAAGCTATGGCGGTCCCGGAAGCCGGGATTCGCCCCCGGATCGCGGTCCGCGACTCCGGGCTGGCGCCCTCCATCGGCGCCACGTTCGTTCAGGACCCATACCATGCGGAAGAGACCCATGAAGAGACGAGCTTCCTTCCTGCTGCGCGCTCTGCTTCTGTTCCCGCTCCTCTCGGTCCACCCGCCCGCTCCGGCCTCCGCCCAGCAACCCACGGACGTGCCCAACGAGCCGCCCTACTTCGCGATCCGAAACGCGCGGATCGTGCCGGTCTCGGGCCCCGTCATCGAGCGCGGGACCGTGGTGGTCTCCGACGGCCTGATCACGGCGGTGGGGGCCGACGTGACCGTGCCGCCGGAGGCGTGGGTGATCGACGGCGAAGGACTGACCGTGTATCCGGGCCTCGTCGACGCGCTGTCCGATCTGGGACTTCAGGGCGCCGAGGGAGGCGGACGCGGAGGCGGGCCGCCCGGCGGGGGCGGCGGGGGCCAGAACCCGTTCGCGTCGCCCCAGGGCCCCGTCGCGCACGGGCCGGAGGATCGGCCCGCCACCACGCCCTGGAAGAGCGCCGCCGATGAGCTCACGTCCAAGGACAAGCGGATCGAGAGCTGGCGGAAAGGCGGTTTCACCACGGCGCTGTCGGTTCCCTCCGAAGGGATCTTCGCGGGGCAGGGCGCGGTGATCGACCTGTCGGGAGACGGGGAGGGCATGGTGGTCGAAACGCCGGCCGCCTTCCGCGTGAACCTCACGCCGGTGGGAGGCTTCCGCAGCTTCCCCGGCTCCCTGATGGGCGTGATCGCCTACGTGCGGCAGGTGTTCCTGGACGCGGACCACTACACGCGGGCCATGGCGGCCTACGAGGCGGCGCCGGTGGGCCGCGAGCGGCCGAAGTACGATCGCACGCTGGCGCCCGTCCACCGGGCGGTGGCGGAGGGCTGGCCCGTGCTGCTGCCGGGCAACCGGGCCCGGGAGATCCGCCGGGCCGTGCGGCTGGGGCGCGAGCTCGGCGTACGGACCGTGGTGGCCGGCGTCCAGCAGGGCTGGGAGCTGGCCGGCGAGCTGGCCTCGGCCGGCGTGCCGGTCCTGGTGAACCTCAAGTGGCCGACCCGCACCCGGGACGCCGATCCCGAGGCCGACGAGTCGCTCGAGTCGCTCCGCATGCGGGCCTACGCGCCCAGCACTCCGGCGGCGCTCGAGAAGGCGGGCGTCACCTTCGCCTTCTACGACGGCGGGCTCGCCAGTCCCAAGGAGGCGCTCAAGAACGTCCGCAAGGCGATCGACGAGGGGCTCTCGAAGCCGGGGGCGCTGCGGGCGCTGACGCTGGCGCCGGCCCGAATCTTCGGCGTGGACGATCGGCTGGGCAGCATCGAGGCCGGCAAGATCGCCAACCTCACGGTGACCGACGGGGACCTGTTCGACGCCAAGACGAAGGTGAAGATGGTGTTCGTGGACGGGAAGAAGTTCGAGATCCGCCAGCCCAGCAGGCCCACCGAAGCGCCGGCCGCGGACCTGAGCGGCACCTGGACGCTCACCGTGCAGTCGCCGCGCGGGGCCCAGGAGTCCACCGCCGAGCTGGAGATGGCCGAGGACGGCACGCTCTCCGGCACGGTTTCCGGCCAGCGGGGCGAGGGGACGATCACCGAGGGATGGGTGAGCGGCTCGAAGTTCAGCTTCACGGTGAGCAGCTCGTTCGGGGGTCGCACGGTGGAGATCACCTACACGGGCAGGATCGAGGAAGGCGAGATGAAGGGGACCGTCTCGTTCGGCGGCCGCTTCAGCACGGACTTCACCGGGACGCGTCCCGGCGGAAACGGAGGTGCGCGATGAGCGCGAGAGCGCAGACGGAGAGGAGAGTGCACGGCGCCCGGGGCGTCGTGATCGGAGGCCGGACGGCCCGGGCCCGAGCGGTCGCCCGGGCGGTGGTGGTCGGGGTGACGGCCGTGGCCGCGGGGAGTCTGGCTGCTCCGGCGGCGGCCCAGGACGGGCCGCTGGCCATCCGGGGCGGGACCGTGCTCACGGTCACCCAAGGGACGATCGAGGGTGGCACCGTGCTGGTGCGCGACGGGAAGATCGCCGCGGTGGGGACCGACGTGCGGATCCCGGCCGACGCCACCGTGATCGACGCGACCGGCAAGTTCGTCATGCCGGGGATCATCGATGCCCACTCGCACATCGCCACCGACGCGGTGAACGAGGGGAGCATCTCGGTCTCCTCGATGGTGAACATCGTGGACGTGCTGGACCCCGCCGACATCAACATCTACCGCGAGCTGGCCGGCGGGGTCACCGTCGCGCAGGTCCTGCACGGGAGCGCGAACCCGATCGGCGGCCAGAGCGTGGTGATCAAGCTTCGCTGGGGCTCCGACGCCCGGGGGCTGATCTTCCGGGCCGCGCCGCCCACCATCAAGTTCGCCCTGGGCGAGAACGTGAAGCGCTCCAACTTCCCGGCCCCGCCGGGCACGGAGCGGCGCTACCCGGCCACCCGGATGGGGGTGATGGACGTGATCCGGGAGGCGTTCACGGAGGCCAAGGCCTACCAGGCGAAGTGGCGGGAGTACGAGCGCCGCCGGAAGGCGGGCGAGCGCGACCTGGTGCCGCCGCGGCGGGACCTCAAGCTGGATCCCCTGGTGGAGGTGCTGGAGGGCAAGCGCATGGTGCACGCCCACTCCTACCGGGCCGACGAGATCCTCCAGCTCCTGCGGGTGGCCGAGGAGCTCGGGTTCAAGATCACCGCCTTCCAGCACGTCCTGGAAGGCTACAAGGTGGCCGACGAGATCGCGGCGCACGGGGCCGGCGCCTCCACGTTTTCCGACTGGTGGGCCTACAAGGTGGAGGCCTACGACGCGATCCCGTACAACGCGGCGCTGATGACCCAGCGCGGCGTGGTGGTGTCGGTGAACTCCGACAGCCCCGAGGAGGCGCGCCACCTGAACCAGGAGGCGGCCAAGACGATGAAGTGGGGCGGGCTCACCGCGGACCAGGCGCTGCGGCTCATCACCATCAACCCCGCCATCCAGCTCAAGGTGGACGACCACGTGGGCTCGATCGAGGCGGGCAAGGACGCGGACCTGGTGATCTTCGAGCACCATCCGCTGAGCGCCTACGCCAAGGCGCTGACCACGATCATCGACGGCAAGATCTACTTCGACGTGGAGAAGGACCGCGAACGCCAGCGGCGGATCGCGGAGGAGAAGGAGATGCTGAAGAAGAAGCTGGGAGAATCCTCCGAAGGCGGCGCGAAGGAGGCCGGCGCGGAGACGGTGGCGGGCCAGACGCCGCCGCCGACGGCCGGCCGGGCCGGAGGGGGGTCCCGATGAGCGCGTGCGAGGAGAGAACGATGAGAGTGCGAAGGACTCTGGGCGTCCTGGCCGCGGCCGCGCTCGCGGCCGGGCTCGCGGCCGCGCCGCTGGGGGCGCAGCAGACCGAGGTGGCGGGCACCTACGCGATCCGCGGCGCCACGATCCACACGCTGGCGGGCCCCGAGATTCAAAACGGCACGGTGGTGCTGCGGGACGGCAAGATCTTCGCGGTGGGGACGGACGTGCGGGTGCCGCCGGACGCGGTAGTGATCGACGCGGCCGGTCAGCACGTCTACCCGGGCATGGTGGACGCGTTCAGCCGCCTGGGCCTGACCGAGATCGGCTCGGTGAGCGCCACCAACGACATGGTGGAGCTGGGCCACTTCAACCCGCAGCTCGAGGCCTATCAGGCCATCCACCCGGCCAGCGAGCACATCCCCGTGGCCCGGGCCAACGGGATCACGCACACGCTGGTGGCGCCGGGCGGGGGCGGCCGGTTCGGCGGGGGCGGGAGCGCCGGGATCGCCGGCCAGGCGACGCTCCTGAACCTGGACGGCTGGACGGTCGAGGACATGGCGCTCGAGCGCTCCGCCGCCATGGTGATCAACTGGCCCACCATCCAGACGCGCACGTTCGACTTCGCGACGTTCTCGACCAAGGAGAAGCCGTACACGGAGGCGAAGAAGGCCTACGACGAGCAGGTCGACAAGCTGGAGAACTGGGCGGAGGCGGCCGAGCACTACCGGCAGGCCCGGGAGCGGGGCGCGAAGATCGAGACGGACCTGAAGCTGGAGGCCCTGTCCCGGGCGGTCGCGGGCGAGCTCCCGGTGATCGTGGTGGCCAACGACAAGCGCGCGATCGAGAGCGCGGTGGAGTTCGCGGAGCGGCATCATCTGAAGCTGATCCTGGCGGGGGCGCGAGACGGCCGGAAGGTGGCCGGCATGCTGGCCGAGAAGCACATCCCGGTGATCCTGGGACAGACGCAGGCGCTGCCGGCCGAGCGGGACGATCCCTATTACTATCCGCGCTCGCTGCCGGGCGAGCTGTACGTGGCGGGCGTGAAGATCGCCTTCGGCACGTTCGGCTCCTCGGACTCCCGGACGCTCCCCTATCAGGCGGCCAACGCGGTGCCGTTCGGGCTTCCCTACGACGAGGCGCTGCGGGCGGTCACGGCCAACGCGGCGGACATGCTGGGCGTGGCGGCCGAGCTGGGGACGATCGAGCCCGGCAAGATGGGCAACTTGATCGTGACGGACGGGGATCCGCTGGAGATCCAGACGCACATCGAGCACCTGTTCATCCGGGGCCGGCCGGTGAGCACGGACAACAAGCACCGGCGGCTGTGGGAGAAGTACCGCAAGCGGCCGGCCAAGACGAAGATCACCACGGACTGAGCCCGGGCCGGGGGGGCGCGGGTCCGCCGCCGGCGGCCGCGGAAGACGACCGAGGCTCAGCGTGGAGTGGGAGCCCCCGTCCGGAGGGGCTTCTCCATCCTGCGGCGGGCCGGCGCGTGTGGGCGCGTCACCGGCGTTGCGGCAGAATCGTGCAAAACCCCGTAAGCCGGTGCGGCCGCGCGAGATACCCTGTGTTTTGCGCCGGGGTGCTAGCGGGCGGGTGTAAGATTTCGCTCATTTCGCAGCATCTAAATAATAGGGGGGTGTGTCAAATCGGGGAGATGAGGATCGGCGTGTGACGAGGATTTGACGGTCGGGTGGCCAGCTTCGCCGGCGGGTAGGTCCCGGCCCTGGGACTGACGGGCGCGGAGCGCGCCCGGTGGGGGGCTCGGGATCCGGGGTGGCGGGACCGGGCTCCAGAGTGGCGGAGTGGCCCGCGGCGGGCGAGACCCGGTCCGCTTGTTCGCGAGGGCTCGGCGGCGTATGCTTCCGTTGGTGAGCTTTCGCTCCCTCCGGGAGACGGAAGCTCGGACTCTCCCCGTTCCGGCCCGCACCTGACGGTCGCCGGAGTCGGCTCGCGCGGTCTTCGCGCGAGCCCTGACGGGAATCCCATGCCCAACGAGAGGTACCGGCGATGCGTACTCCTCGCTCCACCCTGACCGCACTGTGTCTGCTTCTCTTCGCCCTCCCGCTCCTGGCGCAGGAGGAGAAGGCGAAGGCGAAGCCGATGGCCGGCCAAGAGATGGCCGGTGATGCCATGGCCGCCATGATGGAGGCCTACCAGAAGGCCGGAACGCCCGGCGCGTCCCACGAGGTGCTGGCCGCGATGGCCGGGAGCTGGGCCGCCGACGTCCAGATGTGGATGGACCCGGCCGCCGAGCCGATGGCCATGACGGCCACCGTGGAGAGCCACATGGTGATGGACGGCCGCTTCCTCCACGATGACGTGAAGGGAGAGTTCATGGGGCAGCCGTTCCACGGCGCCGGCCTGACCGGCTACAACAACACGACCGGCCGATTCGAGGCGACCTGGGTCGACAACCACGGCACCGCCCTCTACCGGTACACGGGCAACATGGAGGGGAACGTCCTCACCATGACCGGCAAGTACAAGGACCCGGTGAGCGGCGAGTGGGTGGCCACCCGAAGCGTGCGCACGATCGTCTCGCCCGACGAGATGGTGGACACGGCGTACGAGACCCGGAACGGGGCGGAGCGCAAGTCGATGGAGATCGTCTACCGGCGCCAGGGGTAGTCAGGGGCACCATTGGGCGCCGAATATCGCGAATGATCCGCCGATGAGCCGCTTCCCGAGGGTGTGAGCGGAGAGCTCCGCGATTCCTGCGGAGCCGTGGACACGTCACACCCGGAGGAACAGCGTGCCCCGCGACACGATCGGACCCGTGGAGATCCGGCCCGGCCCGCCCGGCCGCCTCATCGTCCGCGCCCCGTACCACCCGGAGATCGTCTTCCGC
>JBHHYZ010000089.1:0-7761 GCA_046757845.1 Gemmatimonadota bacterium | reverse complement strand
GCGCCCGACGCACCGCCGGTCTGGGTGGCGCCCGGCGCACCGCCGGTCTGGGCGGCGCCCGGCGCACCGCCGGTCTGGGCGAAGCCCGGCGCACGGTCGGTCTGGGCGGAGCCCGGCGCACCGCCGGTCTGGGCGAAGCCCGGCGCACGGTCGGGGCCGCCACGCGGTGCACGGTCGGCGGGCTAGGCAGCGCCTGCGGCGGGGCCTCTTCTCCCGCCCTCGCTCCCTCCGCCGATGGAGCGGGCGACTCGAGCGTCGGACCACGGGTCGTCCGTTCGATGTGGGACGGGAGACCTCCCTTCGGGATCTGCGGAAGGGCCGTCGCGCCCGGCGAGCCGAAGTCGCGCTTCAGCGGCGCTCCACGCTCGGCGGGAAGGCGAGGATAGATGTTGACGGGAAGAGAGCTCACCTCCGATGTGCCGCCGCCCCCTCCAGCTGGGCCCGCCCCACCCGCTTGAGCTTCCCGCCCGAAGAAGAGGAACCGACCGCAGCCGGAGCGACCCACCAGGCCGGGGATTCCTCCGAACGCATCGAACCCGAACAGGCCGTCGCTCACCGAGATCGGGATGCTGAGAATGCCCGTGGCGCCTCCGAACGGGTAACCGCCAAGGAACGCGGAGTACCCGAACCGGCAGTCGAGGAAGCTCGAGTACGGCCCGAACCGAGACCCGCGGTCGAGCACGTCGAGAGAGAAGGCGGTGTAGGAGACAGACCATTCCGACGCGGGGCGGCCGCCCACCAGGTCGTAGATGAGCGCCTCCATGGTGGTACGGACGTCCCCCAACGTCGAGGTGCGGTACCGGTCCCCCTCCGAGTAGCTCACCAGCCCCACCGTCCGGGCCGACTGGAATCTGGAGAGGTCCAGGGGATCGCGGGCGGCTACGATGAACAAATACCCGGTCCCCGTAAGCCCGCCTCCGGTCGCGCCGAGGCTCAGATAGGAGCCGAAGCTCCCCCCGTAACGACGCAGGCCACGCCGATCCCTCAGCCCGCGGATTCCTCTCCGGATGAAGTCTTGCTGGAACACCCGAACCTCGGGATGCTCGCCCGTCCCGGCGAACGCGCCTTCGGCGAAGGCGCCAGGTCCCAGCCCGTGACCCGGATACACGAGGCCCGTGCCGAGGCCCGGAGCGATCTCGAACACCGCAACGTAGGCGGGTTGGCTCAGCCAGTAGCCGAAGCTCAAATCCGGGGAGGTCTGCTCGACCCAGATCTGAACGGAGAGATCTCCGCGGCCGCCCGGATCGGATTGGATGAAGCTCGCCTGCAGTTCGGAGCTGGCGAAGCTCCAACACAGCATGGGTGCGGCCAGAAGAACGCGAACGGCGCGAGCGGCCATGATTCACCTTTCGGTCGAGACATCCACCCACCAACATGCCCGAGCCGGGCCATGTGAGTCAAGCCGGGGCCGGGCGGCGCGGTCCGGGAGCCCGGCGCTCAGGCCGGCCGGGGTACCTCGCTCAACAGAGCCTCGAGCTGGTCGCTCGAGATCGCACCCGTCCGGCGCGCCACCTCCTTGCCCTGATGGAAGAGGATGAGGGTGGGAATGCCGCGGATGCCGAATCTGGAGGCGATCCCGGGGTTTCGGTCTGTGTCGAGCTTGGCGACCAGCAGTTCGCCGAGGCGGGCTCGGGCCACGTCATCCAGAAGCGGGGCCATCAGCTTGCAGGGTCCACACCAGTCCGCATAGAAGTCGACCAGCACGGGCACTTCCGTCTCCGAGATCATCCGAGCGAAATCGTCCTCCGTCACTCTGACCGGGCGATCGATCAGGATCGGCTTTCCGCACTCTCCGCACTGAGGCCGGTTCGCGGCCCGGGCCAGGTCCACGCGATTCAGGGTCAGACACAGCGGACAGCGTATGGTGGCGCGCTTTCCGTCCGCCGATTGCGTTCTTTGCGCCATGTTCTTCCTCCGCGGTTGCCGCGCTCCGCGGCGGTCCCGTAGTTGATCCAGGATAGACAAGCCTGTGTCGAGAAGCTAGCGGGGGGAGCCGCCCAGGTGCGCGCAGACATACCGAGCCGCCTCGCGCTCGGCCCAGAAGAGCGGTGCGCGAGGACGGACTCCCGCCACGAACCCCACGTGTCCGCCACGCTTCGTGAGGGCGGGGACGAGCCACGAATTGCCGTGGACGGGCCGAGCGTGCTCCTCGTTCCACGGCACCAGCGGGTCATCCCGTGAGTGAAGGAGCAGGGTCGGGATCCGGATTCCGGCCACGTAACGCCCGGCGCTCGACTCGGCATAGTACTCCGCCGCATCCCGGAACCCGTGCACCGGGGCTGTCACCGCTTCGTCGAATTCGCGGAGAGTGGTCGCCCGGATTCCCCTGGCCCAGTCGCACTCGCGGGGGAAGCGCCTTGCCTTGTCCCGCACCGTTCGACGCAACGAGCGCAGGAAGTATTTCCCGTACAGTCGGCCCAGCCCGGTCTCCATCCGCCGGGCGGTGGCGGCCAGATTCAGGGGTGAGGAGATGGTTGCCGCCGCCCGCAGGTCGGCCGGGATCTCCGAGCCGCGTTCGCCGAGGAACTTCAACAGCACGTTGCCGCCCAGAGAAAAGCCGATCGCCGCTTTGGGTACGCCGGGAAAGCGGCGGCACAGCGTTTCGATCACGAATGCCACATCCCCGGTCTGGCCCGCGTGGTAGGAACGTGCCTTCCGGTTGGGCTCTCCGCTGCGCGAGCGAAAGTTGAGCGATGCCACCCTGGCCCCGCACCTCGCCAGCGCTCGGGCGGCCTGGAGCATGTACCCCGAACGCGAACATCCCTCTAATCCGTGCAAGAGGAGCACCAACAGTGCGTCCGAAGGGCCGGTCGTGAAATCGACGTCGAGAAAGTCTCCATCCGGCGTCAGCAGCCGCTCGCGCTCGTAGTTCAGCCCGGTCCGCCGTCTCAACACCCTTGCCCCGAGAGTCTGAGCGTTGGGTCCCCGCAGCCACCAGGCCGGCCGGAAGGGACGGATTCGTTCGACGTCGCGTCCCGTGCTGCCTACCTTCGTTTCGTCATGCGTGCCCACGGCGCCTCCGGGTTCCGGTGCTCAAGGGGTGAATCGGATGGAATATCGCACGGTCGGTCGCTCGGGGCTCCGGGTCAGCGTGATCGGGCTTGGAAGCTGGCTGACCTATGGCCGCTCCGTCGATGAGGGGACGGCACATGCCTGCTTGTGCCGGGCCTACGAGCGCGGCGTCAACTTCTTCGACACGGCGGATGTCTACGCGTCCGGAGCGGCCGAGAAAACGCTGGGAGGTTGGTTGAGCGACGTGCCGCGCTCGAGCGTCGTGATCGCCACAAAGGCCTTCTTTCCGATGGGCGATGGCCCCAACGACCGCGGACTCTCGCGCAAGCACGTCATGGAGAGCTGCGAGGCATCGCTGCGCCGTCTGGGTACCGACTACGTAGACCTCTATCAGTGCCACAGGTATGACGGATCCGTGCCGCTGGAGGAGACCCTGCGCGCGCTGGACGACTTGACTACGCAGGGCAAGATCCTGTATGCGGGCGTGAGCGAGTGGAGTGCCGAGCAGCTTCAGGCCGCCGTGGATATGCAGCGGACTCACGGGTGGCACCCCCTGATCGGGAATCAACCGCAATACTCCCTCCTGGCCCGCCGGATCGAGGAGCGCGTGCTCCCGACCTCGAATGCGCTGGGGATCGGGCAGGTCGTGTGGAGCCCCCTGGCGGGTGGGGTGCTCACGGGAAAGTATCGGCCCCATGCCGACCCTCCTCCGGGAAGTCGGGGTGCGGATCCCGCCGCGCGGCAGTTCGTCGAGCCCAAGCTGGCACCCGACATCCTGGCGGCCGTGGAGCGCCTGAGGGCGGAAGTGGCCTTTCCACGCGCCGTGACCGTAGGCCAGCTCTGCCTCGCGTGGACGCTTCGGGCCACGGGTGTCGCCTCGGCGATCGTGGGCGCCACATCCCCCGCCCAGGTGGACGAGAACGTGGCCGCGGGCGATCTTGAGCTGGACGAAGAGACGTGGGGCCGGGTCGAGCGGATCATGGGCCCGTTTCGGACCCGGGCCCAGAGTTGAAGCTCCTTCATCATGCCCGGATCGTTTCGCCGGCCGGGTCTCCCCTGCGCTGGGCGTATTTCCTCCACGGTCTGTTGGGTGCCGGCCGGAACTGGCGCAGCATCGCGCGCCGGCTCGTCGAGAACCGCCCGGAGTGGGGGGCGCTGCTCGTCGACCTTCGCATGCACGGGAGCTCGGTGGGCTTCCCCGGTCCGCACACTCTCGCCGCGTGCGCCCGGGATGTGAGGCGACTCGCGGCCCATCTGGGCACAGGCCCTGCGGCCCTGCTCGGACACTCCTTCGGCGGCAAGGTGGCGTTGCGGTACGTGGACGACGGGGTCGTCGACTTGGAACAGGCGTGGATCATCGACTCCACCCCATCCGTCTGTCCGCCCCGGGGAGGCGCTGTTGAGATGTTGAAGGCGGTGAGGGCGCTTCCATCCCGCTTTCCATCGCGTCTGGAAGCGGTTTCCTTGCTCCAGGCCTTCGGGTTTCCGAGCTCGATGGCGAACTGGATGTCGACCAACTTGGTCCGAATCGAGGGAGAGATGACCTGGCGGTTCGATGTGGCAGCCATGGAGCAGCTGCTGGCGGACTTCCTCCGCGCGGACCTGTGGAAAGTGGTCGAATCGGCGGTGGACCGCCCGGAGTTCCATTTCGTTCGGGCCACGGCTTCCGACGTTCTCTCGGAGGACGACGTCCAGCGGATTCTCAGGCTGGAGGATCGGGGTCGGAGCGTACGAGTGTACAGCGTGAACGGAGGGCACTGGCTGAATGCGGACAATCCGAGTGCGGTCGTCGGCCTGCTAGTTCGCCATCTACCCTAGCGCGTCGCGCGGGACTCAGAACTCCTCCCACCACGATCCGGGCAGCGGCGTGATGACGTATGGAAGGCGGCTGGCGGCGGCGGCCGCCTCGCACGACTCGTATCGGAAGTGCGGCGACCCGTTGCCCAGGCGGTTGAGGGCCACCGTCTCGCCCAGGAGGAGGTTGAGACCCGAGACGGTCACCCCATCGATCCCGGGAGATCCGACCACTGAGATCGAGCCCCCCACCAGGAGCAGTCCGTGCCATCGAAAGCCGTCTTCGAGCCGTAGATCTCCGCGCGCCACGATCGTTCCCCGGCCCGCGTGCTTGCCGCTCAGCGTGAAGTCCGGAGCCCGGATGTAGATGATGGGCCACGGGCTCGCCACGACCGATCCGAAGCCGGGCCAGGGGCCCGGCGGCACGACCACGTGCGCCGGAAGGCCTCCCGCGGCGAGGAGGGGTTTCCAGTCGATTCCCGTCGAGCTTCGTAAGTTGACGGACGCGCTCGGGAAGAGCCGCGGCGGCACTCCCCGGAGTGCGACGGCGGCGGCCGGGCCGCCCGGCGGAGCCAGGAGTCCGGCCAGCGCGCCGGAGGCCCGGCACCCCGCGGGCGCGGCATCCAGGCCCGAGATGAGTGTCCCGGCGCCACCGCCCGCGACCGGCGTGCCCGCCGTCCAGGCGGCTGTCGGGTACGGGGCGGGTCGCCTGAGGAAAAGCATGGACAGGGTGCGGGTGGCGGGCGTACCGAGCGAGGGATCCGCCAGGCCGCGGGATCTGAGACGATAGAGGCTCGCGGAGTCGGGCAGATCGAGGAGGTGTTGCACCGTGACCGCGGCCGTACCGGCCGGGAGGCGAACGGTGTGCGATCCTCGCGGCCGTCCGGACAGCCGGCCCAGGTAATCGGCTAGGCCGGCGTCCGCCGAGTAGAACGCGTGTACGCTGGCCTCGTGGGCCCGGCTGATCCGAAGTTCGATGGAGGTAAGCGCTTTCGCGCCCAGCCCCAACGCCGTCAGCACGGCGAGCGACAGGAGCGCCATCGGCAGAGCGGCTCCCGACGGGCGCGCGCGCAGCCGCGGGCCGGCGGGTTGGGGCGTAGGGGCATGAACTTCGCAGACGTATTCCATGTTATGGATACAGAGTGGCGCCTGCTCAACGAGCTGTCATCTGCAGAGTCGCGCCGATGATGGGCGAATCCTCGTGCGACTCCCCGTGCCGCTGCTGGCTACGACGGACGCCGGGTGACGATGCGGATGCGTCGGAGGCTCCGGTGTCAGCCGTGTCGGGAGGAAGGCTCATGAGTGTGCGACGGAGGTCACGTCGGGGAATCCTGACCCTCATGCTTCTCGCCGGGTGTGCGGGAGGGGGTGGTCCGGGCCGGATCGCGCCCCCCCGCGCCGCGGTGCTCGAGGTGACGAATCGGAATTGGGAGACCATGCACGTGTACGTGATCGCGCATGGCCAGCGCTACTCCATGGGTCAGGTCGGCAGCCAGCAGAAGCAGACTTTCGAGCTCGGAGCCAAGTTCTTTGTCACGGAGACGAACCTCGTGTTCGTCGCCGATCCGATCGGCTCCGTGGTGGCCTACGTTTCCGATCCGGTGCTGGTGGTGCCCGGCGACCGGGTCGAGTGGCGGATCGAGAACAACCTGGCGCTCTCCAGCATCTTCATTTCCCGCTGAATCACGGCGTCCGTCCGGAGATCGATCCGGGGCGCGGTGTCCCTCCGGAGCCGGCTGAAGCGATCCGGGAGCCGGCGGGCTGAGGTCTGGACTCCACATGCCGCCGCGTTTTCCCGTGCCGCTCCGAATGGGGCCGATTCTGTGGGATGTCTCCTACAGGTCGCCTCGCATCTGCCCGGGCTCCGTTCGTCTACCACGCGCCGCCGCAAGCAATTAGGGTAGTGGCCTCGCCTCGCCCCGAACTTGCAATAGGTGATCGTGACTCTCGCCGGACTCGGGAGGAGGCGGCTGCCAAATTGGCGGTAGCTGGGTGTCGTGGTCTGCCGGTTGGTGGCTTCGATGCGAGTTCGGCGCTAGAATCATGGACGTAACGTCCCTGCGGTCCAGGAGCGTGAGAAGCATGCGAGAGGAGATGACTCGGAATCGAAGCCGCTGGTTGCTGGGGGGCGCGTCGGCACTGCTGTTGGCGCTGCCGGGCCTGACTTCCGGCCAGGAGCCGGAGTGCGGAAGCAGCTGGACCAGCAGTTGCGCGAGCGTCGAGGTGACGTCGCTGGGTGACCGCCTGCTGTTCTACGTGCCCAACGGATATGCGCCTACCGTCCAGCGGGCCCGGAGCGCGAAGGATGGGCCCGCGCGTCCCGCAGACCTCCAGAGGGTGCGCGTGTACCGCAATGCGGACGGGATGCAGTGCGATCCCTCCAGCGGTCTCGGGTGTGAAGATGTGACGGCGGACTGGATCGGTCTCGGGGATTCGCTCGAGCCCGGCCCGGGCGACTCGGGACCGGGCGACGGGAGTTCCGAAGGCGCCTGCTCCAAGCACAATGATACCGATGATGCCCGGGGAAACGTGAGGGCGGATGCGGAGCCGGCCGACGCGGTGGATGCCGGCCAGTCGGAAGCGGTGAAGGCGGATGACTCCTCGAGTGAATGCGCCGCGGCGTCCAGCCACCATCGGCGCCGGAACGGCGCAATCCTGTTCGCGGTGGCGGTGCCTTCCTCGGCCTTCCTGTGGGCTCCAAGCGGTGGCGATCCCACGATCGTCAAGGGAGTGTTCGATCCCGGCGGCAACGATCCCGGCGATGGCGGCAACTCGGGTGGTTCGGACGGCAACTCCGGTGACTCGGGCGATTCGGGCGATTCGGGCGATTCGGGCGATTCGGGCGGTTCGGGCGGTTCGGGCGGTTCGGGCGGCTCCGGCGGTTCGGGTGGCTCGGGCGGCTCCGGCGGTTCGGGCGGTTCGGGCGGTTCGGGCGGGTCGGGCGGTGGGGGCGGG
>JBHHYZ010000088.1:0-8295 GCA_046757845.1 Gemmatimonadota bacterium | reverse complement strand
TGGGTTTTCCCTCCCCGGGCCTTCCGCGCGTCCGATCGCCTCGGCGACCGCCTCCTCACATACCCATCCCCTCCGTCACCGATCGGGCGATCGAAGCGTTCAGCCGTCCCACTGGACCGTCCTGTTCACATCCCGACCACAGAAGGTTCCCGTGATCGTCTTGGTGTGCGTCTCCGGATCCGCCTCGGCATGCAGATCGAACTCGCACGAGCCTTCCCGCCCATCGCTGGTGAAGTAGGAGAACTCTCCGGCGTGATTCGTGGTCTGGATGCCGTCGAACTTCCGGTTCACCTTCCGGCGGAACGCGTCGAACGTGCCATTGCCGGTGATCGTGATCACTACATCGACATTGCGCCGCGTGCGGGCGCATCGCGTGATGGTCTTGTCGCCGCTCACCGTCATCTCCATCACTTTCGTCTCGGGATTGAAGGTGCGCTTTCCGGAGCCCGAGAGCACGACTTCACCGCCGTTACGGCACGGACGCGTGCGCTCGAAAGTGAAGGTCGTGACGATATCGGCCGCGGAAGTCGACAGGGACAGCCCCTGAGGGGCGGACACGTCGGCCGACATGGAAGAGAGTTGGTCACCGAGGATCCCATCCATCAGCTCGTCGGACGCCTGGACCAGAAAGTCCCCTTCGGCGCCGCTCAGGCTCTCGTTCGTATTGAGAGGACCGGTCGATCCGTCGCTGCAGGCGGCGGCCACGGCCAGGATGGCCGCGATCCCGAATCCCATCAGACGCTGCTTGCCCATCGTCATCCTCCTGCGGCCGAGCCGCCATGAGGGTTCATCTGCTGCTCGCCACGACTTAGACGCCATAGCAGGAGAAAATGTTAAACCGCCGGCCGCCATCCCAGCAGTTCCGCCGCGTTGCCGCCCAGGATCCGGCCGCGCTCCCTCTCGGGCAGATCCAGCGCTTCCAGGCTCTCGCGCATGCGCACCAGGCTGCCGATGCGGTGCGGGTAGTCGCTGCCCGCCAGCAGGTGACCCGTGCCCGCGAACTCGGTGGTCAACCGGAGCGCGGCCGGATCGAAGTTCACCGTGTCGTAGTAGAAGCGCCTCAGATACTCGCTTGGGGGCCGGCCGATGTGCGCTCTGCACTCCTCGAACGCTTCGAAGCCCCGGTCCAATCGTTCGGCGAGATACGGGATCGCTCCTCCCAGGTGGGCCAGAACCCAGCGAATCCGGGGAAACCGTTCGACAACCCCGCTGAACACCAGGTTGGCGGCGGCCAGCGTGGTGTCGTAGGTGAAGCCGACGAGCGGCATGAGCCAGTACCCGAGCATGGCCTCGACACCGATCGCCTGCGTCGGGTGGATGTAGAGCACGGCGCCCAGGGAGTCCGCCAGCTCGTACAGGGACCAGAATCGCTCGTCCGCCAGGGCGATGCCGTTCACGTTGCCGAACACCATGGCGCCGGGGAGTCCGAGCTCCTCCATGGCTCTTCGCAACTCGTTCACGGAGGCGTCCGGATCGTTGAGCGGAAGCGTGGCCAGCGCCGCGAAGCGGCTCCCCCGCTCCGCCACGATCCGGGCCAGGGCGTCGTTCACGCGCGGCGCCAGGTTGGCCGCGCGCGCCGGCGTCTCGACGACCAGGCCGGGAGCGGTGAACGTCAGCACCTGCCCATCCACCCCAGCCATCTCCAGCACGGTCTCCCGATAGGCGGCGTCCCGATGACCGCGAACCACCACGTTGTAATCGCCCGGATAGTGCAGGACGGGGTTCCCCCGATCGTCCTGGGTCAGCTTCATGGCGCCAGGCTTCGCACGCAGCGCGTCCAGATATTCGGGCGGATAGTAATGGTTATGGAAGTCGATGATCATTCGCGCTCCCTACGGTGAACGGGGTGCGCCGCACGCGCGCCTCCCGCGGACCCGCAGAAAATAGACGGGGAGCCCGAGCAGTACGAGAGTCAGCCCGAATGCGGCATCCCTGAGATGCGCGGCCATGTGGTTGATCACGATGAACACCGATACGGCGGCGAACAGGATGGGCACGACGGGCCCCGACAGCGAGCGGCCCGCAGCCGTATCATCCTGCCTCCGCCGGAGCACCAGCACGCCGATGCCCAGGGATGCGAGAAACAGCCATTCGGTATAAATGACCCGGCTGAACAGGGCCCGATAGGTTCCCGTCGCGGCCAGGACGCTGGCCCACGCCGCCTGCAGCGCCAACGCTCGAGCCGGCGTCCGGAAGCGCGGGTGGGTCCGCCCCAGCCACCCGAACGCCAGCCCGTCGTGCGCCATGGCCCAGTACACCCGCGGCCCGGCCAGGATGATCCCGCTCAGCGCTCCAAAGGTCGAGAAGATGACGAGGCCGGACAGGAAGGCGCCTCCTCCGAAGCCGAGCAGCGCGTCGGCGGCATCGGCCGCCACCCGCGTGGAGGTGGCCACCGTCTGAAGCGGGAGGATGTAGAGATAGGCCGCGTTGAGGGCCAGGTAGGCCAGTGTCACGATCGCCGTACCCCAGACCAGGGCGCGCGGGATGGTACGCCGCGGGTCCACGGTCTCATCCGAGCTGTACGTGACCATGTACCAGCCTCCGAAGGCGAACAGGCCCGCGACCAGGGCCTGGATGAACCCCGGAAACGTCACCCGAGGGTCACCCGCGGAGGCCGAACCCGCCGCGGTGAGCGAACCCGCCAGGGCACGCGAGCTCGAGGGGACGGCCGATTCCGGACCGCCGGGGGCGATCTGGAAATGCTGGGGCAGCCGGGCTCCCAACGTGAAGGCCAGCAGCACGATGAGAGCGATGGCCAGGAGCTTTCCCAGGGTGAACCACGCCTGGAGCCGGCTCCCGTACCGTACTCCGAGACAGTTGATCGCTGAAAGGGCGAGGATCACGAGGATGGCGACCAGCCGGATCCCGGTCGTGCCCAGCGGCAGGAAGTACCCGACATAGCGGGCGAACACGACGGCCACGGCGGCGATGACGCCGGAGTGGACGACCCAGAACATCGCCCAACCCCAGAGGAAGCCGACGGCGGGAGAGAAAGCCTCGCTCAGATATACGTAGAGTCCCCCGCTCCGCATGAACTTGGAAGCCAGCTCCGCGCATACCAGCGCCCCGCACAGGGTGAGCGCCCCGCTGATGAGCCACACGGCGAAGACGCCGGGGATGGATGGGACCTGGCCCGTGACTTCGGAGGGCTGTACGAAGATCGAGGCTCCGATGATGGTTCCGACCACCAGCGCCGTGGCGTGCGGCAGGCGAATGGCCCGAGCCAGTCCCGCCGCGGTGGGCACGGTGCGTCTACCGGAGCCGGGGGTGCTGGTGGCGGGCACCGAGGCGGGAGCGTCCGGCGACAGAGCTTCGGCCTACTCGGAGCCGGGTTCGACGGGTTCGAGCTGGTCCGGCGGGATGCTGGCCTGGGCCAGCGTCCGCAGCGTAGCGACTTCCACGCGAATCTTGCCGCTGGGCATAGAGTCCCTCACGGTGCCGACCCGGCCGACGAACATGCCGCCCAGGATTCGAACCTCCTGACCGAAGCGAAGACCTGCGGCGGCCAGGGCGTCGGACTCGCCTCCCGGATGACCCTCCGACTCCCGCCCGACTCCCATGGAACCTCCCTTGTTACGGCTGCTTCGGAATGGCGGCTGTGAGGATCTCCGGCTCCCCATCGGTCACCAGCACGTCATCCTCGATCCTGATCCCGCCGCAGTCCAGCATGCCATCCACCCGGGACCAGTTCACGTCGTCGCGATGGCGCTCGCGGAGCTTCGAGTCCTCCAGGAGCGCCGGGATGAAGTATACGCCGGGCTCGATCGTCATCACGTAGCCCGGCTCGAGAGGCAGGTCGACCCGGAGGAAACGGAGCCCCGGCCGATCGCTCCGCGAGCGTCCGGGCGCGTAGCCGCTGGCATCGCGCACGCCCAAGCCCACCATATGACCGATCCCGTGGGGGAAGAACAGAGCCGGGGCATCCCGCTCCACGAGCGATTCGGGGTCGCCGCGCAGGATCCCCATGTCCACCAGGCCGCGGGCGATGTCCAGCGTCGCCGAGAGATGGACGTCGCGATACTCGATGCCGGCCCGGCACATCCGAATCCCCCGCTCCTCGGTCTCGAGGACGACCTGATAGAGGTCCTTCATCTCCGGGGAGAACTCGCCGTCCACCGGATAGGTACGCGTCACGTCCGCCGCGTAGCCCTGGCACTCCGCGCCCGCGTCGATCAGCACGACCTCTCCGGGAAGCAGCTCACGACGGGTGGGGGCGAAGTGGAGGACCGCCGAGTTCGGGCCGCTGCCCACGATCGTGCCATAGGCCGTCCTCTCCGCGCCCTGATGGAAGAACTGGGCCTCGAGCTCGATCTGAACAGCCCGCTCGCTGAGGCCCGGACGTATCAATCCGGCGGCGGTTTCGAATCCCACCGCGGTCGCGGCCGCGGCCTTCCGCATCCGCCCCAACTCCTCCTCATCCTTGGGCCGACGAGCCTGCGTGAGCTGTTCGCGCAGGCGGAGGCTCAACTCCTCGTCCGCCTCGATGCCGGGCACCGGGCAGCCGAGCATCCCGAGGGGCCGGTCCCGGCGCGCCTCCAGCCAGGCGCCGAGCTCGGATACCGGAACGCCCTCGTCGGAGCCTCCGCCCATCCACACGCGCTCGTCCGCCGTCACCCGTGGCACGAAGTCCACCCAACCTTCGCCCGGATCGTAGGCCAGCACGCAGCCGGGCCGCTCGCGGTCGGTCAGATAGAAGTACTCGGAGTGCGCCCGAAACGGGTACACCTGATCGCCGTAACCGGGGATCGGGATCTCTTCACCAGCGCCGATGAGGACGATCTCGGCGTGCAGGTCCCACGCCGCAGCCGCATCGCGCCGCCGCCGGACCAGGTATCGTGTCATCGGCATCACTCACCTCGTGTCTGCACGTTGTCCAGGGCTCGGTCCACCACCCTCTTCGCCGAGGCGGTGATCCCACCCCGTTCGTACTCCTGCATCACCAAACGCTCCAGTCGCGCCACGAGCACATCCAGTCCCCGGGGCGAGTCGTCGCGGAGCTCGGTCGGCAACAGGGCGTCGGCGGATCCGAACAGATTGATCCAATCCTCCGTTTTCCGGCCCAGGAGCACCACGTCGTAGAAGTGGCGTCCGGCCGTACGGCCCACTCCGAGCAGATCGAGCACGGCCGCGATCAGGGAGAGGGGGCCGAGGACCAGATCTCGCACTCCATCCAGGAACAGTTTGCCTTGAAACACCAGGGCATCGCGCACCAGCTCCCAGCGAGACGGGGTCCGCGAGAGATCGCCGGAGAGTCCAGACCGGATCATGTGTCCTTCCGTTCATCCGTCGGGTGACTCCCGGGCTCTTCCCGACGGTGGGCCGGTTCCGGGCGGGCGGCCAGCCGCGGGTCGGGTGGCGGCCTGACCGGCTTCGGAATTCGGTCCACGCCGGTGATCAGCCGAACACCGCGCTCATAAAAGAAGTACATCCACGTCCACTCGGCGAGCGTGGAGAAGCGCCGGCGAAAATCGATCAAGAAGAGGATATGGACGAAGGCCCATGCCAGGAAGGCCGGCGTCCCGCCGAGCTTCAGGCGTCCGAACTCGGCTACCGCCTTGTTCCGACCGATCGTCGCCATCGTGCCCCTGTCCCGATACAGAAACGTCCGGCGCGGCGGTGCGGGATCACCCTTCCGGCCAGCCGCGATCTCGTCCCCGATCGTCTTCCCCGCGAAGCGGCCCATCTGGATCGCGCTCTGCGCGACTCCCGGGAGGACCCGGGCGGACCGGGGATCCTCGCAGCGCGCCAGGTCTCCTACCGCAAAAACGTGCGGATATCCGGGCAAGGAAAGGTCACGGCTCACCTCGATCCGGCCCAGATCGTCCGTCTCGACCCCCGAGCCGATGCCCAAGTCCACCGCCTTCACGCCGGCGGCCCAGATCACGTTGTTCGCGTCGATCCGCTCCGCGCATTCCCGTGTCTGGACGGTCAGACCACGCTCGTCGACGCTGACGACCCGAGCGTTGAGCATGAGCTCGACGCCGAGCCGCTCCAGGTCGCGGCCCGTTCGCGCCGAAAGACTCGGCGCGAAGCCGCTCAACACCCGGTCGAGCGCATCGATCAGGATCACGCGAGCGCTGTTCGTGTCGAAGTGACGGAAATCCCTGCGCAGGGTGTGACGACTGATCTCCGCGATGGCCCCCGCCATCTCCACCCCGGTCGGACCCGCTCCGACGATCGCGAACGTCAGGGCGGCTCGCCGCGCGCTCGAGTCGCTCTCCAGCTCCGCCTGCTCGAACGCCACCAGGAAACGAGCCCGGACATCGATCGCCTCCTCCACAGCCTTCAAGCCCGGAGCGTGCAGGGCCCACTCGGGGTGGCCGAAGTAGTTGGTACGCGCGCCGGCGGCCAGAACCAGGTAGTCGAAGGCATACTCCTGGTCGGCCAGGGTCACCGTTCGGGCTTCGATGTCGACGCCCGTAACCTCCGCCATCATGACCTGGCAGTTCGCCTGGCGGGCCAGGATTCTTCGGATCGGAGCCGCGATGTTGCCGGGGGACAGGGCGGCTGTCGCGACCTGGTAGAGCAGAGGCTGGAAGAGGTGGTGATTGCGCTTGTCGATGAGCACGACGTCGGCCTCGGCGTGCGCGAGCGCCCGGACAGCCGCCAGCCCGCCGAATCCGCCACCCACGACGACGACTCGCGGGAGCTCGCTCATGGCATTCTAGGGACGACTCGCGGGAGCTCGCTCATGGCACCTCAGGATGCTCCGATGTCCGGGATCCGGAAAACCCCGGGACTCCGCTACGGCTGCCGCCGCCGCTGCCCGGGGACGCGCGTAGCGGGGACGACACGGTCCGAGGGGTGCCGTCCGCCTCGTGGAGCCATCTCCCTCCCGGGCCGTGGGACTTCCAACAGCCTCCGCACGCGCTGCTCGAGTCGACGCTCGAGCCATTCCAGCAGCCGGAGCCCGGGACGCCCCCCATCCCGCCAGGCGTTGGCCAGACGCCCATACTCGTGACAACGTCGGGCGGGCACCGTCCCGTTCAGGAACAGCTCTGTGGTGCCCAGGCACTCCGGATCGTTCCCAAGACCTTGATACACGGCGACTTCCGCACGTTCCAATCCCTCGGGATATCGGAAACGCGCTCTGCCTTCGGCTCCCAGAGCCCCGCGAAGAAAGCTCGTGAACATGGGAAGCGCGGCGCGCGAACCTGACAATCCTATGCTCTCCCCATCGTCGAGCCCCACCCAGACGCCCACGGCCAGCTCCGGCGTGTAGCCCACGAACCAGGCGTCCCGGAATCCGTTCGTCGTCCCGGACTTGGCCGCCACCGGGCCTCGATAGCCAAGCGCACGCACGCCCCTCCCGGTCCCGCGCTCCACCGCCCCGCGCAACGCGGACGTCACGAGGTACGTCTCGGCGGGAGAGTACACTCTCTCCGTCGGCGGTCCAAACCGCTCCAGGGTCCGGCCGTCCGAGCCCAACTCCTGGATGATGGCCGACGGCTGGGCGCGTAGCCCGCTCGCCGCCAGGACCGCGTAGGCGCCGGTCAGCTCCAGGAGCGTGACCTCCGAGGCACCCAAGGCCAGGCTGGGAAAGGGCCGCAGTTCGCTGACGATGCCCAGGCGTCGAGCCGTCACCCGGATCCGTTCGGGCCCCAGCGCCACCCCGAGCCTGGCGAACGGGACGTTCAGGGAAAGCTCCAGCGCCTGCCGCAAGGTCACCGTGCCGCGGAATCGTCCGTCGTAGTTGGCCGGCCGCCACACGCCGGAAGTCGTGGGAACGGCGAGCGGTGTGTCCACGAGACCGGAGGCCAGCGTGTACGGCACCCGCCCCGAGGCGCCACGCACCAGCGCGGCCAGCGCGACCAGCGGCTTGAAGGCGCTGCCCGGCTGCCTCGGGATGGCGGCGCGGGGAGTAGAGGCTCGGGCCTCGGATGAGACCCGCCAGCAAGGCGGCTTCCGGCAGGTTCAGCTGGCTGGCATCCACTCCGAAATAGAGTTGGGCGGCCCGACCGACCCCGTGCACGGCGACCGATCCATCCTGTCCCATGTAGATGCGGTTGAGGTAGGCCTCCAGGAGCGTCTGTTTATCGTAGCGGCGTTCCAGCGCCACCGCGATCACGGCCTCGTGGAGCTTGCGAGTCAGCGATCGCCGCCGAGACAGGAAGAGGGTCCTGGCCAGTTGCTGTGTCAGCGTGCTCCCGCCCTGGGCAAACCGACGTTGTCTCAGATCGGCCAACGAAGCCGCGGCGATCCGTCGAAGGTCGAGGCCGGAGTGGGCCAGGAAGCGTCGATCTTCGACGGAGAGAATCGCCTGGACCAGAGATTGGGGCACGTGCTCCAGTCGAA
>JBHHYZ010000087.1:0-8428 GCA_046757845.1 Gemmatimonadota bacterium | reverse complement strand
ATCTTCTACGGACGGCCCAGGGACGCCCGGGACACCTGGAACGTCTACTGGCCCAAGCACCTGCTGGAGGGCCTGGACCCCGAGGAGTTCTTCAGCTGGGAGTTCTGGACCCACCCGGTGGGGGACGGCCCGTACCGCTACGTGCGGCACGTGCCCAAAACGATGGTCGAGCTCGAGGCGAACCCGGACTACTTCCGGGGAAAGCCGAAGATCGACCGCCTGGTGTTCAAGTTCGGCGGCGGATCCGGACTGACCGAACTGTTGAGCGGCAACGTGGAAGTGATGGATCTGAAGCGGTCGGAGATTCCGAAGCTGGCGGCGGACCCCCGCTTCGCCGTGTACTACCAGTTGGAGCCGAGCGTGCCCTGGCTCACGGCGATCTTCTGGAACCAGCGCCACCCTCCGTTCTTCAGTTCGGAGATCCGACGCGCGCTCACCCTGGCCATAGACCGGCGCGAGCTGCTCCGTATGCTCCACATGCCCGAAGAGCTGCCCATCGTCGACGTACCGTTCAGCGGGCGGCAGTACGCCGGGGGATCTGCCGCCTCCACTTCCCTACGACACGGTGCTCGCCCGGCGGCTCCTGGAGCGACAGGGCTGGCGCGACGCGGATGGGGACGGCGTGAGGGAGCGCGACGGCCAAGAGTTCGCGTTCACCGCGATCGTTGCGTCCCGAACCGAGCTGGAGCAGGTCGCGGTGTACGTTCAGGCGCTGCTCCGTCGGGTCGGAGTTCGCATGGAGGTCCGGAGCCCCTACCGAGGCGACCCGGTCCAGTTCATGGAGGACGTGTGGATCGAGGAGCCCTGAAGTGAAACGATCGATCCTTCTTCAGCCGGCGAGTCGGACGGTGATCTTCCCTTCCAACACCGGAAGCTCCATCGGCGCGATACCATCGGCACCGATGATCGGCCCGTTGCACTCGATCATCAGTTCACCCAGATCTTCGGGTCCCTCGTGTGTCCCTTCGCTCTTCTTCCCGAAGATCATGATCATGTTGAGCCCTTTGGCGTACAGATCATCTCCTTCGTCGTAGACCAGCGTGCCTTGGCCGCGTTCATCCACGTGAATGCTCCCGAGGCTCTGCCACCGGGTGATCAGGGGCGCAATCTCACTGAAGGGGGGAGCCGGGTCATTCAGCCCTTTGTTGGGATCGCTGTCCCGAAACAGAAGGCTCACGTACTTGGGCACGTCAATATCGAACAGGAAGACCTCGTAGCCCAGCTCTCGCTGCGGAAAGTCCCAGACCTCCACACGAGCCTGTCCCTTGGCAAGATCGGATACGAGATACCCCCGGGCTCCCACCAGGGGCTTATCGATGTAGATCTGTCAGACGGTGCCTTCCCACAATTCGACCGTCCCCTTGGTTCCCTGCGCATGGATGGGCGGGGAAAGTCCGAGTACGGCCACCGACGCCGCGGCGACCAAGGCGGGATTCGTCATGCGATCACCTCCCGTGGCACAGAGTTACTTCCTCACCCCCCGAACATCCGCTGTCGCTCGTAGCCTGCCGGCGGCTCGAACTGATCGGGACTCAGGGACTCTCGCCGCGCGGACTTCAGCACGGTCTCGGTCTCGAGGGAGCCGTCCTCGGCAAACTCCCGCGTGACGACCGGATAGCCCTTGACGTCCTGCATGTACTCGAGCATGGCGTTGTCCATCCGGCTGCCCAGCCCCCGGCTCATGCTTTTGAACGACTCCATCATCTGCTTGAAGAAGTCGGCCATCGCCTCCATCGCCGCCGCCGCCTCCCGGCCTCCCTCGATGTGGTCGAACTTCGTCACCCACAGCTCCCGAGTGACCCGGCCGTTTGAGACCACCTCGTACTTCACGCACGGGTAGCCGGCCATGGTCTTCGTCTCACCCGTCTCGCGGAGCTCCGTCTGGCCGGCCGAGGTCTTCCCGGCGCCCATGGCGGCTCCCATGCCCCCCTTCGCCATCATCTTCTTCATGGCTTCCCGCTGCGCCTTGGGCAGGTTCGCCATGGCGGCTTCCATCCTGCTCATGGCCTGACCCATTTTCGCGGCCATCGCCTGCAGGGTCGCCTCATCCAGCATGGAATAGCTCTTCTTCTGGTGGTCGATCATGACCATCTCGTGGCGATCGCCGTGGTAGATCATCGTTTCCCGGGGCCTTCCGCCGCCGGGCGCCATCTCCATCTTGACATCGAGGTCTTCGATGACGACCTCGGCGCGCGCGACGCCGGGCGGAGATTGGGTGTGGTCCGTGATCTCCATCTCGAATACCACGCCCGGACTCGCGGCGGGCGCGGGAGCCATGCCGGCCGTCGCGGCCAGCAACAATGAAATCGCGATCTTACGCATCATTTCGAGTCCCTCGGTGATGGGCGGTGCCCGGCAGGGGAATATTCCCATTTCAAGCTAACGCGGTGGGGCTGGCCGCTGCAAAGCCTCGATCGGCGCCCGGCTGGCGGTGGACCCGGCGCCCCGCTCCCGGCCGAAACGACAGGGAAGCGAGCGAGTCGCGTCGCCGAGCGGCTCAGCAAGCCCTAAACTGAAGGTCATGAACCTCCTGCCCCTCGACACGCCCGTGGACGCCCGGGATGCGCATCGGTCGATTCTGTCCGATCTCGGCCCGGAGGGCCGGCTCCGTGCGGCCTTGGAGATGAGTGAATCGCTTCGTGCCGTACGGCTGGAGGGACTGCGTACGCGTGACCCACGGTGCTCGGACCGAGAGTTGACGGAGAGGTTCATTGCCGAGGCTCACGGGGTTCGGCTCCGGAGCGCGGATTGACGCTCTCGGATCTCCTCCGACGCATCGTCGCCATGCTGAGTGAGGCCGGCGTCCCCTACATGTTGACGGGGTCGCTCGCGGCTGCCTATTACGCCCTACCCCGAGCCACGCGGGACATCGATCTGGTGGTGGCCGGCTCTCTCGGGCAGATCGAGAAGCTGGTGGATCGGCTCGAGGGCGAGGGCTTCTACGTGCGCCGGACGGCGGCACGAGAGGCGGTGCGGAATCAGGGTCAATTCAACGCGATCGACCCGCAGAGTGGTTGGAAGGTCGATCTGATCGTGGCCAAGCTGGAATGGGCACAGGCAGGGGAATCGGAGCTTCAACGCCGGGACGCCCTGGCCATCCTTCAGCAGGAAGGCACGAAACTCGATCGACCCTACATCGAACGGTGGGTCGGTGAGCTCGGCCTCGAACGGGAAGGGGGTCGCATCCTCCAGGAGTGCAATCCGTGGGAGAATCCCTGAACACCGGGGCTACAGTCGCTCCAGGGCGGGAGGTCGCCGCGGCGGGTGCAGGTCCGGCTACTTGAAGCGGTCCACCCGCAACGCGCCGATGTCCATCGAAGGCGTACCGTCGAGCACGTAGTCTGCCATCAGCGTACCCGTCACCGGGGCCAGGGTGAGGCCGAGCATCGCGTGGCCGGTGGCCACGAGGAGTCCGCCGTAACCGGGGCAGGGGCCCACGATGGGGAGCCCGTCGGGGGTGCAGGGGCGCAGTCCGCACCACTCCGAGAGTGGGTCCGCCTCTCCCACACCGTCCAGGTACTCCCGGGCTGCCGTCGTGAGTTGCTCCAGCCGTGGGCGCCGCAACTCGTGATTGAGCCCGGAGAACTCCATGGTGCCGGCGAAGCGGACGAAGCCGTCCATCGGCGTGCAGAACACCGAGGTCTCGCTCAACACGCAGGCGATGCGAAGCGGGGGGGCTCCGGCGAGGCCGACGGGCAGGTCCCGGTGATAGCCTTTGCCCGCCTGGACGGGGAGGTGGAGGCCAAGCGGACGGAGGAGCGCCGGGGCATAGGCGCCCGTGGCCACGACCACCGCGTCCGCTTCGACGACCTCTCCGCCCTCGTCCTCCAGCCGCACGCCCCTCACCCGATCCTCCCGGGTCAGGAGCCGGGCGACCGGCCGACCCGTTTCGAGCCGTGCGCCGTGCCGGCGGGCGCGCTCGGCCATCTCGGCCACGAAGCGGTGGGGAAAACAGGTGGCCGCTTCCGGGTAGAACATGCCGCCCAGCGTGTCCTCCCGCAGCGCCGGCTCCCGCTCCCGCAGTTCCTCTCGCGAAAGGAGCTCCGGCCGGTATCCGTGGCGCCGCATGATGGCGGCCTCGCGCTCCGCCTCCCGCTGTCCGTGGGCCGAGCGGGTCACCAGGTAGTAGCCCTCATGGCGGTAACCGCACGCCAGCTCCTCCTCCTCGACGAGCCGATCGAACAGCTCCAGGGTGGCCCGCCCGAGGGGGGCCAGGGCTCGCATGGCCGCCTCCCGGCCCTCCACCGTGCAACGGCGCCGGAAGGACCACAGCCATCGCGCCAGGCCGGGGTCCCAGCGGGGAGGGATGTACAGGGGGCCGGTCCGGTCCCGCATGAGCCGCAGGGCGTGTCGCACGCGCCCGGGCCCGTTCAGCGGCGGATGTCCCGGAGCGATCGTCCCCGCGTTGCCGTAGGAGGCGCCGGATCCCAGCTCGCCTCGCTCGAGCAGCGTGACGTCCGCCCCGCGGCGGGCGAGAAAGTAGGCGCAACACACGCCGATCACGCCGCCGCCGACGACAAGCACCCGGTCTCCGCTCATCTTCTCGCTGGCTCACTCTCCCGCACGAGATTCCCTCCATAAGATAGGACGAGGACCGCTCGGGCCCCGCTCGCGCCCAGCGGGAGGCGGGACATCGGCCTCTCCTGGCTGGTTGGCGGCGCCAGACCAGGAGCGCTCGGTCGAGAGCGGCAAGCAGCCTCAGTCCGTCCGAAGCATCTTCCTCCCGTTCAGGAACTGGAGCGTGAGCCAGGCGATCGAGGCGATGCCGAGGAGACACAGCCCTACGATCGTCGTGCTCAACGCGACGCGGATCCCTCCCCAGATCGGTCCGGGGCTCGCGTTGCTGATCTCGGCGAACGCACCGGCCGCCTGCGAGAGGCCGACGGTCGTCCCCAGGAACCCCAGCACCGCGCCCAGGACGCCCCACAGGAGCACCATGACATCGCGCACGAATCGAAGTCCCCCGGCCCAGTCGGCGTGGACGGCAATCTGGCCGGCCGTCTCGTAGGCCGCGACCGTCGCGCCGAGCGCGCTGAACGAGACGGCCGTCGGCACGAGGCCGAGCTGAGTTCGCCAGGCCCGACGACGCTCGGCGGCCCGGATGTCCTGCCGGACCCACAGCCTGAACGCGACCCGCAGGGTGTTGGCGGCAAGGAGGGCGGCGGCGACGATCACTCCCCAGACGATCGGCCCTCCGGTGCGGAGCACGTCGAGCCGAGCGAGGCTTCCGACGAGGGCGAGGGTCGCCATCGCGGTCACCGCGGCCACCCCGACCCGTTCCGCCGCCCGCCCACCCGACGGGCCCGGACGGAGATCCGCTCCTCCGGGTCACCGGCCTCAAGACCTACTTCCCGTTCGGTCGCCGCTGGCTCGGGGCTCGCGAGTGGGTGCGGGCGGTGGACGGGGTCGAGCTGACGCTCCGCCGCGGCGAAGTGCTCGGCCTGGTTGGCGAGTCGGGAAGCGGGAAGGCGGCGCGAGCGGATCCGGCTCCTCGGGGAGCTCCCGTCACCCACCGAGCCCCTCTCAGGGTGCGTCTTCGCCTCCCGCTGCCCGGAGGTCCAGGAGATCTGCCGCCGGGAAACTCCACCTCTGGAGGAGAAGGCTCCCGGGCATGTCGTCGCCTGTCACTTTCGCTAGAAGGCTGTACTTCTTCAACCGCCTTCCAGGGACCGCGGAAACAGAACGTTGTTCTCCAGATGAATGTGCTCGTGTAGCGACGCCTCCAGCGCGGCGAGCCCGTGCCAGAGTGCTCGCCACGTGTTGCACGCCCCCTCGGGCAGCTCGTAGTCGTTCGTCAGCTCGCGCAGCCTTCTCAGGGCGTTGCCCGCCGAGAGGTGCTCCTCTTCCATCACCGAGATGGGCGCGCCGGCCATGCCACCTTGGCCCTCCTCGATCATGGGAAAGAGCACTTGCTCCTCCTTGGCCATGTGCTGCTCGAGCTCCGTCTTGAGTCCGAGATAGACCGACAGCAGCTCGGCAAACATCTCGGGATCCTTGTTCCCGTGGACCTTGAGGACCTTGCGGGCCATCTCCTCCAGCCGCGGAAGTTCTTCTGCCAGCGGGCGGTGGTAGGCCGTCAGGATGTGTTCGATCAAGTCGTCCAGGGGGGCGAGGTCCCAGCGCCGTTCGGTCGGGTCGCCAGCACCCGATTCTCCGGCGATCTCCTCGAGCAGCGCCTCGGGATCGAGGCCCCTCCGATCACACACTTCGCCGAGCGGCCTGCCTCCTCCGCAGCAGTAATCGATCTTGTGTCGCGCGAGAACCCGGGTGGCAAGCGGGTGTTCGGCCGCCAGCTCTCCAACCGTGGTGTCCAGGGTGATAGGCATGGTTTGCCTCGCTTTCAAACGATGGATTCTTGAGGATCAGGTTCCCCACTGCTCTCGGCTCGCCTGTCGGGATCGGCCAGCAGAAGGACCAACGCTCGTAAGACACGATCTGACTCGCCGGGCTGCCGATTCACCTCGATTCGGTACACGCCGGGCATCCCGATCAGGGCGTGAATCGTCCCCATGATGAGCACGAGGAGCACCTCGGGCTCGATGTCACTCCGGATACTCCCCTCTGATACGCCTTCGCGAATCGCATCGAGAAGATATTGCTTCGAACGCCGGGTGAGAGCTCTCAGGAGATCCCCCGACTCCTTGGGCAACATCAGGTAGGCCTGTTCGGAACGGAGAAGCCATGCGAGTCCCGGATCCGCACCGAAGACTTGAATCCGGTTCCTCGCCAGTTGGACGAGTCTGTCGCGAGGGGGGAGCGATTCATCCGGGAAAGTCCCCTCGACCCTCGTTAGGGCGTACCGCACCACCTCCTGAAGAATGTCATCCAGAGACGTGAAATGCCGAAACAGAGCCCCCGATGTGACCCCCACTTCCTCTGCCAGGGCCCTGGCCGTGACTGCCTTGAAGCCCTTGTGGCCTATGATTCGGAGGACAGCGGCCACGATCTCCTTGCGGCGCTCCCCGGATGACTTGCGGACGAGAGCGTTCATGACACTAACGTAAGTCAGTGATTACTTACAGTCAACGGCAACTCCCGGCGTTGCCCTACCGTGTGTTCAGGCCCTCTCGATGCCATCGGAGAGAGTTCGCTTGGAGGAGGCACCGGGAACCGGGTAGCTTAACGGCATGATTGAGCTCCGTTCGCCGAAGTGTGTCGCTGCCGCTCTCCTGGCGGCTGTCCTGGCTACCCTTCTGCCTGTCCTCCTGGCGGCTTCGCTGGCCACATCGGCTGCCGCGCAGGAGCGGACGGCGGATATGCCGAGCGACGGTTCCCCTCGCGCCTCGGGCCTCCCCTCCGTCCGGGCTCGACGCCTGTCAGCCGACACCACGGAGAGGATCCGATTGGATGGCCTTCTCTCCGAGTCTGTGTGGTGGACCGCTCCCGTAGCCACGGGTCTCCGTCAGCGGGAACCCGATGAGGGCGCACCGGCCACGGAAGAGACGGAGGTGCGGATCGTGTACGACGGTCACGCGCTGTACGTGGGGGTACGGGCGCGGGACCGTGAGCCCGAGCGGGTGATCGCCCGGATCCTCCAACGGAATCGCCTGATGCGCCAGCGCTTCGGCCTCCGGTTCTCCGGGGACGATGGAATCGCTCTGCTCTTCGATCCGTTCCACGACCACCGAAACGCGGTCGTCTTCGCCACCAACCCCAACGGGGCGAAGTTCGACGCCCTGGTCACCGACGAGGGGCGGGAGGTGAACACGGACTGGCGGGGCGTGTGGAGGGTCGCCGCCGCCCGCACCTCGGATGGATGGAGCGCCGAGTTCGAGATTCCGTTCCGTACGTTCCGCTTTCCCTCGGCCTCGGAAGACGAACCGTGGGGGTTCAACATCTTCCGGATGATCCGCCGCAAGAACGAGGAGGTGCTGTGGAGCGCCTGGTCCCGCAACAACGAGGGCTTCACCCGGGTGAGCAAGGCCGGCCACCTGGAGGGACTCACGAACCTCCCCCGGTCGAGCCTCAATCTGGAAATGAAGCCTTTCTTGGTGTCCGGAGCCACGCAAGAGCTCACTCCGACCGCCGCCGGCGAGGGGAGTGAGCTCGCATCGCCGGGTGGGGGTGCGGCCGGGGACCGGACGATGGATGGCCAGCTGGACCTCGGTCTCGACCTCAAGTACGAGATCAAGCCGGGGCTCGTACTGGACGCCACGGTGAACCCGGACTTCGCCCAGATCGAGGTGGACGATGAGCAGGTGAACCTCACCCGCTTCAGCCTCTTCTTTCCCGAGAAGCGGGACTTCTTCCTCGAGAACGCGGGGATCTTCGAGTTCGGCCAGCGGGGGTTCAGCGAGCCGCCACCCTTCCTCCTCTTCTTCTCGCGTCGAATCGGGATCTTCGATGGCGCCGAGATCCCCCTCCTCGGCGGGACGCGGCTCACGGGGCGGGTGGGGAAGCAGACAGTGGGCTTCCTGGACGCGGTGAC
>JBHHYZ010000086.1:0-8481 GCA_046757845.1 Gemmatimonadota bacterium | reverse complement strand
GACGCCCCTACCGCGGCGGCCACCTCGGCACGCGCCGTCCCGGCGTCCATGGCACGCCGGCCGCGTCCAGGCGGCCTTCCAGCGCCGGCAGGTCCACCTCGATCAGCTGGCGCAGGCCCTCGGACACGTCCGTGAACTCCTGCGAGGCGATCTCGTACAGGCGCCGATGCGTCCGGGTCGGCGCCGAGGTGCTGGACCAGTGTCCCCGCACGATCTGCTGGACTCGGGCGAGGATTCCCGGCATGGCCGGCTCGCTGCGCCGCGAGCGGGTCGGATCCCCCCTTAGGGCCTCCCGCAGGTCCATGAGCCGGAGCTCCAGGGCCCGCGCCTCCTTCCGCAGCTCGATGTCGACCGTGGGGGTCACCTCGATGGCCCGCTTGATGAGCTCGAGGCGCTCGGCGGTCTCCTGCGCGGCGCGGCTCGCGCCCATCACGGCACGCTGGAGCGCTCCCGTTTGCTTCTCGAACGCCAGCAACGCCCGGCGGTCGGCGGGCGGCAGGCTCGGAGCGCCGAGCGGCTCGACCTCGAACGGCGCCGGCGGGACGAGCTCGTGGATCCCGCTCTCCACCAGCTCGCTCAGGCTCACCGTGTAGCGGCCGGGGACGGCCAGCGGGCCGAAGCCGTCTTCCTTGCGGCTGATCGGAGTGAATCCGGGGTACCGGAAGTCCCAGGTGGCGCGGTGGATGCCCCGCGACGTGGACCCCTTGATGCGCCGCACCACCTGCCCGGCTTCATCCCGCACGGTGAGGAACACGAGGGGCCTCTCCTCGCGGTCCTCCGCCTTGAGCTCCTCCCAGGGCGGGTAGAACACGTCCGCTCCCTTCTTCTCCAGCTCGCTCTCCTTCTTGTGCCGGCGCGCCTTCCGCGTCTCCCTCGACTCCTTCAGGTAGTAGGTGAAGGTCGCGCCGAACGGCGGATTGGGTGCGGTGAAGAAGCTCGTGCCCTGAGACGCCTTTCCTCCGCCCCCCAGCGGGCTGGCCGGGACGTACATCCACGCCTTCTTCACGGGAAAAATGCGCGCTTCCTCCTGGAGGGCGGCCTCGCTCAGCTGCCGCAGAGGCGTGTAATCGTCCAGGATGAAGAAGCCCCGGCCAAACGAGGCGGCCACCAGGTCGTGCTCTCGGCGCTGGATCTCCAGCTCCCGTATGGCGATCGTGGGCATCCCGCCCTTCAGCTGCACCCACTTCTTCCCGCCGTCCACCGTGAAGAAGATCCCGTACTCCGTTCCCACGAACAGGAGGTCCGGCTGTTCTTCGTCCTGGACGATCGTGTAGGCCGGCCCACGCTCCGGCAGGTCACCCGCGATCGATCGCCACGTCCGTCCGCGATCCGTGCTGCGGAGCACGTAGGGCTTGAAGTCCCCGCGCTTGTGGTTGTTCAGAACGGCGTACACGGTGTTGGGGTCGGTACGGGAGGCCTCCAGGTCGTTCACGTAGGAGGTGTCCGGGACTCCGGGCAGGTGCTCCACCCGGCGCCAATGGGTGCCCCCGTCCTCGCTCACCTGGATCCATCCGTCGTCCGTGCCCACGTACAGCAGGTCCTCCACCAGCGGGGACTCGGAGAGCGACACGATGGTGCCGTAGACCGAGGTGGACCGATTCTTGGCCACCGCATCGACGCTCCACACGCGCCCCATGATCTTGAGCCGGTTCCGATCCACCTGGCGGGTGAGGTCAGGGCTCACGGCGCGCCAGGAGTCGCCGCGGTCGTCGCTGCGAAACAGCATCTGGGCACCGAAGTAGAGCCGGGTGTGAGAGTGCGGGCTGATCATCAGGCCGGAGTCCCAGTTCCACCGGAGCGGCGGCCCCTGGGCCTCTTCGCGCGGCTTGATGTCGATCCGCTCCCCGGTCCTGCGGTCGTAGCGGATCAGGTTGCCGTACTGCCACTGCGAGTAGATGATGTTCGGGTCCTCGGGGTCCACCTCCGGCCCGAAGCCGTCCCCTCCCACCGTGACGAACCAGTCGCTGTTACGGATGCCGTGCCGGTTGGCGGTGCGGGAGGGCCCGCCGAGCGTGTTGTTGTCCTGCGTGCCTCCGTACACGTGGTAGAACGGTACGTCGTTGTCCACGGCGACCTTGTAGAACTGGGTGACTGGCAGGTTGGCCTTGAAATCCCAGCTCTTCCCGCGGTCCCAGGTCTCGTACAGCCCCCCGTCGCAGCCCACGATCAGGTGGTGGGCGTCGGCCGGATCGATGATCAGGGCGTGGTTGTCGACGTGCTTGTCCGTCTCGCCCAGGCGGGAGAAGTGCTTGCCCCCGTCCTCGGTGACCATGACGAACGTGTCCAGCGAGTAGACGCGATCGAACCGGTGGGGGTCCGCCACGATCTCCTGGTAGTACTGCGGGCTGCTGCTCACGTACTCGCTCTGCCTGGACCAGTGCTCGCCGCCGTCCTCGGAGCGGAAGAAGCCGCCCTTGTCGCCGGTGGCCTCGACGATCGCGTAGACGATGTCAGGGCGGATCGGGGAGATGGCCAGGCCGATCCGGCCCTTGTCGCCGCTCGGGAGCCCCTTGTCGATTCTTCTCCAGGTGGCGCCCGCATCGGTCGATTTCCACACGCCCGAACCGGGTCCTCCGTCGATCAGGGTCCACACGTGCCGGCGCCGCTGGTACGAGGCGGCGTAGAGCACGTCCGGGTCCCGGGGATCGAAGTGCACGTCCGTGACCCCCGTGTCGTCATCGATCGTCAGCACCCGTTTCCAGGTCTCGCCTCCGTCCGTGCTCTTGTACAGCCCCCGGTCGCCCCCGGCGGCCCACAGCGGGCCCTGGGCCGCCACGTAGACCACGTCGGAATTGCGCGGGTCGATCAGAATCTTGGCGATGTGCTCGGAGCGCTCGAGTCCCACCTTGCGAAAGCTGGCGCCCCCGTCGATGGACTTGTAGAGGCCGTCGCCGAACGCCACGCTCCGCTGGCTGTTGTTCTCGCCGGTCCCGACCCACACGGTCAGGTGATGGCGGGGGTCGACCGCCACGCTGCCGATCGAGTAGGAGCCCTGCTTGTCGAAGATCGGCTTCCAGGTGGTCCCGGCGTTGACCGTCTTCCAGACGTTGCCGGACGCCGCGGCGACGTACCACGTGCTCCGCCGGACCGGGTCCACCGCGATGTCCGTGAGGCGGCCGGAGGTCACCGCGGGCCCGATGTTGCGAAGCTTCAGGCCCGAGACGGTAGCGGAGGTCAACGCGGCCGAGCCGCCGTCATGGTCTCGATCCGCCTTTCCGGTGCCCTGGGCGAGGAGACCCGGACCGAGCGGAACCGCCAGGAGAGGGAACAGGAAGAACGCGAGCCGGTTCACGGTCATGGAGCCTCCGAGGGCTGATGTTGCGAGCGGTGACGGATTGTCGCGAGGAGCAACCTACGTCAGCGCCGTTCTCCGGCAAATATCCCGGGTTAGGGCAAGGTGAGCGCGGTGTGCTCCGGGGGCCGGGCGCCTTCGTCGGGCGGGACTGCCGACTTCCCGCACGGGGGGATGCTGGCCCTGGACGGGGGGCGCGTGTATGACGATCCTGAACGGCTGAAAGGTCGGGAGGCCTCCCTCCGGGGGGCCATGAGTCGGGAAACCGCAGGAGGAGCCGTGAGCTGGATTCGCACCATCCCTTATGAGCGGGCGGAGGGCTCGCTGCGTGCCCTGTACGATCGGGTACGGGGACCGGCCGGAGACATCGACAACATCCTTCTTCTCCACGGTCTTCGGCCCCACACGCTCCAGGGCCACATGACGCTGTACAAGAACGTTCTACACCATTCCGGCAATCGGCTCCCCAAGTGGCTGCTGGAGATGATCGGAGTCTACGTGAGCCTGCTGAACAGGTGCGACTACTGCGCGGATCACCACTTCGTGGGTCTCCGGCGGCTGCTCGCCGACGATGATCGCGCGGAGCGGATTCGGGTCGCGCTCGAGCGGGATGCCGACCGGGGCCCGATGGAGGAGGATTCCTGGGCTGCGGATTCCGCCTCCGGCGCCCTCGGTCCGCGTGAGCTCGCGGCGCTCCGGTATGCCCGAACGCTCACCTTGAAGCCGTGGGAGGTCGCCGAAGCGTCCGTCGCCGCGCTGCGGAAGACGGGTCTGGAGGACGGAGAGATCCTGGAGATCAATCAGGTCGTGGCCTACTTCGCCTATGCCAACCGCACGGTTCTCGGCCTGGGCGCGACCACGGAGGGCGATGTGCTCGGGCTGTCTCCCGGAGACGGCGGTCCCGGAGACTGGTGCCACGGCTGAGGTCGCCCCGGGGCGGGGCTCAGCAGTCCGGTGGCGCGGCTCCACCTGGCCCGGACGGATGGGCGGTATCATCGCCCTCTCGGAGTCGATACACCCGGTTCGGACTCAGGCCCCGAAACCGACTCGTCTCTCCGGGCACGGGCCACCTGATCTCGACGGCCCGGATGGCGCAGGCCGCGCCGAGCCCGATGTTCAGTTCCAGGCTTCCGGCTCCGAAGCTGCCGCCGCTGCCGACGGTGCGGTAGACTTCCCGCGCCGCTCCGGGCGTTTCCACGCTCACCCGGACCCGGGCGCCGATGGCTGCACGGTTGGAGCGCGTCCCCTCCAGACGAAGCGTGATCCACGCGTGCCCGGCACCCGGGTTGCGGAACAGGACGTTGCGGGCCAGGTCGCCTTCCAGCGCGCCGCCCATCACGGCGTAGACGTCCTGGTCTCCGTCGCCATCCACGTCGCCGAAGGCCACTCCATGGCCCTTCTGAACGTGCCCGAAGCCCCCGGCCGAGGTGACCTCCTGGAAGCGCCTCCCCTCGTCGTTGCGGAACATCCGGTTCGGCATGAGCGCCTGGAAGTCCATGTCGCCGGTGCCGACGTAGAAATCCAGCCAACCATCCCCGTCCAGGTCACCGAAGTTGCCTCCCATGGTGAACAGGATGCGGTTCAGCTGCGCCTGGGCGGTCACGTCCAGGAAGCTCCCGTCTCCCTCGTTCCTGTACAGACGAGGGAACTCGGAGCGGTGGGGGAGGCCCAGGTACTCCGCGGCCACGTCACCGTAGTGCGAGCGGTAGCCAGATACGAAGAGGTCCAGCCGCCCGTCGTTGTCGTAGTCCCAGAACCAGGTGGTGAAGCTGTCGATCGGATCGCCAACGCCGGCCTCCTTCCCCACCTCCCGAAAGCTCCACCGGCCGCCGGGACCGGGCCCTTCGTTGTGCAGCAGCAGGTTGGGCTGTCCCCGGCGCGAGATGTAGAGGTCCGGACGGTCGTCGTCATCGTAATCTCCCCACACGACGCCCTTGATCAGCCCGGTCACGGCCGCGCCGTCCTGTGCGGCCACGTCGGCGAACGTGCCGTCCCGCTCGTTGTGGAAGAGTTGGGCTGGCCGGATCCGGCCCGGCGACGACTCGTTCCCGACGAACAGATCCACCCAGCCGTCGCCGTCGAAATCCGCCCACGCCGCCGTCTGGGTGGGATAGATGGGCTGGAGCAATCCGGCTTCGGCCGTCACATCCGAGAAGCGGCCGTTCCCTTCGTTGCGCAGCAGGGAGTTCGGCTCGCCCTCGGAAAGCCATCCTCCACGAAGCACCAGGACGTCCAGATCCCCGTCGTTGTCGTAGTCGGCCTGTACCAGGTTGAGGCCGCCCGTGAGGCCCGTCAGGCCCGCCTCGGAGGTCCGCTCGCGAAATGTCCCGTCGCCTTCGTTGCGGAAGAACCGAAGCGGGTCGCCCAGCAGCCAACTGGAAACCATGACGTCGAGGTCGCCGTCTCCGTCCAGGTCATCGAGGACCACGCCGCCCGCGTGCCCGAGCACATCCAGGCCCGTGGCGGGCGCCGCATCCGGAAACCGTGGCAGCGGGTACTCCGATGCGAACGCCGCCTGCGGGATGCGCCAGCGCGGGGGGACGCTGCCGGGATACGCGCCTGACATCATGGCGCTCAGGTTCAGCAGCCAGCGGGCGCCCAGATTGTCCGGCTCCGCTTCCAGCACTTTGCGAAACTCCACGGCGGCGCTCCGATCGCCGGAGGGATCGCGGTGGATGCCGTCGGGCGGAGTGGGCACCAGGCAGGCGGGCGTGCCGACTCCGCTGAGGCAGTTGCGCTCCTGACCCAGCCGAAAGTACGCGGTGGCCAGCAGATCATGAATGACGACCCGGTTGCGAGGAGACAACAGCTTACGATCTTCCGCCTCGCGCAGGACACCTTCGAAGGTGCGGATCGCAGGCGCGGTTTGGCCCGCGTACAGGCGCTCGCGTGCGAGCCGCGCTTCGTAGACCAGCCGGGACGAGGGCTGCGGAGGGGGCGTTCGGGCCTCCATCGCCGCCACTCTCGCGGCGTTGGCATACCGGAAACCGGTATCCACGCGGGCCGCCATGCTGCGCAATCGCCGCGCCATGTCGGCGGTCCCGGCCGAGACCGGGCGGGCGGCTCCGGACGACGTCCCCCGGGACGCGCCGGATTCGGGAGGGCGGGTAGCCCCGGTCCGCTCGCGGCAGCCGCCGAGAGGCGCGGAACCGAGAGCCAGGAAAAGGATCCAGGCGCGGTTGACATGGCAGATTCCCCGGCGGCCGGATCGCGCGACGGTCACGGCGGCGAGCTCACGATGATCATGACTGGATGTTAGGGGCGGCTCGATGTTCGGGAAAAGACCTGCCCCGGTTTTGCGCGGCCGGCCGTGTGGTTGCGAACGCCACGTGATCCCTGGGGCAGGCGCGGGAGTCGCGGGTCTTCTGGGGGGCGATGGAGGGCCATACAGGATGCGTGGAGACGTTTCGTGGGATTCCCATACGGCCTATCGTCAGCGGGTGCCGGCCGGCCGGCGCCGTGGTCCGCGGGATAAGCCCCCGGCTTCCTCGCGGTGACGCGTCTTCGGTGGCCGATTTCGAGAGAATCCCGAGCGGGCTGACGGGCTCGCTCTGCAACCCGCGATAGGTGGATGCCGGTGCCGCATAGAACCTTCCGAGTCCGAACGAAGGCTGGAGCGAGCCGAGTCCGGGTGGCGCGCGTGGTCCGCGTGAGCCGGCCGCGCGCCCGGGTGCGCGCCCGGGTGGGTGGGCGGACGTGGCTGGCGTTGGGGCTGCTGGCGTGGGTGGGGTGCGGGCGGGGGGGGGCGCCGGGGGCGTGGCACGAGGAGGGGAGCTACCGGTGGCGGGAGCTGCGGGTACGGGGCCACGGAGAGGGTTTCACGAGCCTGCCGGCGCGCCGGACGGGGATCACGTTCACCAACTCCCTGTCCGATGCAGCGATCATGCAGAACCAGAATCTCCTGGCGGGTTCGGGAGTGGCGCTGGGGGACGTGGACGGGGATGGCCGGGTGGACATCTACCTGGCGCGGCTGGAGGGTCCGAACGTGCTGTACCGGAACCTGGGGGGGTGGCGGTTCGAGGACGTGACGGAGCGGGCGGGGGTGGCGGCGGCGGGGCGGTACTCGACGGGCGCGGTGCTGGGGGACGTGGACGGGGACGGGGACCTGGACCTGCTGGTGAGCGCGTTGGGGGGTCCGAACGCGCTGTACGAGAACGACGGGACGGGGGTGTTCCGGGAGGTGACGGCGCAGGCGGGACTGGAGTCGCGGCGGGGGAGCATGACGATGGCGCTGGCGGACGTGGACGGGGACGGGGACCTGGACCTGTACGTGGCGAACTACAAGGTGCTGAGCGCGCTGGACAAGTACGCGCCGGAGGAGCGGACGTTCGACAAGGTGGTGCGGAAGGTGGGGGGCAAGTGGGAGGTGGTGCCGGAGTTTCGGGCGGACTACCGGGTGGAGGTGCTGGAGGCGCTGGGCAAGGTGGTACGGATCCAGCGAGCGGAGCCGGACTTTTTCTACCTGAACGACGGGCGGGGGCAGTTCGAGCGGCAGAGCTGGACGGGGGGCCGGTGGCGGGACGAGGGGGGCCGTCCGCTGAGCCGGGTGCCGGACTACTTCGGATTCACGGCGCGGTTCTACGACATGAACGGGGACGGGGCGCCGGACCTGTACGTGTGCGACGACTTCGAGGATCCGGACCAGATCTGGCTGAACG
Organism: Gemmatimonadota bacterium; assembly: GCA_046757845.1. Classification (GTDB taxonomy): domain Bacteria; phylum Gemmatimonadota; class Gemmatimonadetes; order Palauibacterales; family Palauibacteraceae; genus JBHHYZ01. Next base: position 531 of record JBHHYZ010000086.1, on the reverse strand, counting down.
ACGGGCGGGGCGGGTTCCGGGCGGCGCCGTGGGAGGCGGTGCGGACGACCAGCAATGCCGGCATGGCGGTGGACTTCGCCGACATCGACCGGGACGGGGACGTGGATTTTTTCGAGATCGACATGCGGAGCCGGGACCCGGTGAGGTGGCGGATGCAGCGGCCGTCGCACACGGCGCTTCCGAAGCTGCCGGGGGTGATGGAGGACCGGCCGCAGATGCAGCGGAACACGTTGCAGGTGAACCGGGGGGACGGGACGTGGGCGCAGCTGGCGGAGTACGCGGGAGTGGAGGGATCGGAGTGGTCGTGGGGGACGATGTTCCTGGACGTGGACCTGGACGGCTACGAGGATCTCCTCATCGCCAACGGGCACGCCTGGGATGTGCAGAATCTGGACAGCCAGCTTCGGCTTCGAAGTCTCCGACGGGAGCTGCCGTGGCCGGAGGAAAGCCGCTTCTACGGTCCGCTCGAGGTCCGCAACCTGGCGTTTCGCAATGTGGGGGGGGAGCGGTTCGAGGAAGTGGGTCGGCAGT
>JBHHYZ010000085.1:0-8501 GCA_046757845.1 Gemmatimonadota bacterium | reverse complement strand
ATACATTTTCCAATTGCCCGCGATCAATGGTATCCGCATGATTGGTTAACCGACGCCACCCACCGGGCGGCGAGCGGCCAGCTCCGCCGCCACCGCGCTTCCCAGCGAGTTGCCCACCACGAGCAGCGTCTCCGCCGAGCCGCCGCTCCGCCGGAGCGCGTAGACGTACGCCGCCTCCGCGTCCCGGTACAGGCCCAGCTCGCTGGGCTTTCCTTCGCTCAGCCCGTAGCCGCGGTAGTCGGGCAGCAGCACATCGAACCCCAGTCGGGACAGCCCGGCCCCTATTTCGCCGCGCGGGCCGATGTGGCCCGCGTTTCCGTGAAAGAAGATCGCGGTGCCTCGCCGTTCAGACGGGCCCGCGGCGGGGAACCACCAGCCGTGGAGACTCAGGTTGTCGGAGGTCGGAAACCTCACCTCCCGGGCTTCCGGATACCCCCAGTAGCGCGGGTGGCTCTCCCGGGGCCGAAGCGGCTCGGGGTGAAAGACGAACAGAGGGACGAGCTTGGGCAGCGCGAGTCGAAGCGCCACCAGCAGCCCCAGGAAGGCCGCCGCCGCGATCAGGAGAATCTGCAAGGGGATCTCCGGTCCGGCTCTACGCGGGCCAGTCGCCGTACAGCTCGGGCCGGCGGTCGCGCCAGAACAATCGGCGAGCCGTCGAGCCCGCGCACAGCTCCAGGTCCAGATCGCACACCACCAGATCGTCCTCGAGCGGCCTCCCGCGCGCCAGCACGCGGCCCTCCGGGTCCACCACGAAGGACTCGCCCGCGAAGCTGAGCCGCTCCTCTTCGCCCACCCGGTTGCACAGCGCCGCGAAGTAGCCGTTCTGGAACGCCGCCACCCGCACCTCGGCCTCGAACAGCCCGTCCGGCCATTCCCCGACCGCGCCCGCCTGCGGGATCGCCACCAACTCGGCGCCGGCGGCGCCCAGCGCCCGCATGTACTCCGGGTAGTGACGGTCGTAGCAGATGGCCACGCCCAGCCGCCCGACCGCGGTCTCGTACACGGGAGCGCCCCGATCTCCGGGGTCGTAGTACTCCCGCTCATGAAAACAGGCGTAGTCCGTGATGTGGGTCATGCGGGTGACGCCCAGCAAGGAGCCGTCCCGGTCGAACACGGGCGAGCTGTCAAAGCGCCGGCCCTCGGCGTCCACTTCGTACAGGTTGAACACCGTGACGAGACCCAGCGCCGCCGCGCGCTCGGCGACCCGCCCGGTGGTGGGGCCCGGCACGGGCTCGGCGATTCGAGCGGCCGCCTCATCGCCTTCGCGTTGCGGAAAGAAGCGGTCCACGGCCAGCTCGGGGAAGATCACCAGATCGGTGCCCGCTTCGGCGGCGCGCTCCATGGCGTCGAGCGCGCGCTCCAGGTTCTCGGCTCGATCGAGGCCGGCGTGCTGTTGGGCCAGTGCGATGCGCATCCGCCGATGTTCGGGTCTGTCGGCCCGGCCCGCAACGGGGGTCGGCTCCCTCCGTCGGTCAGGACCCGGCGCCGCCTCCCGTCCAGATCACGATGGCGCCGCAACGGCCGGTCGAGCCGCCGTACTCGGCCGGCGTCTCCGCGGCGCCCCGGTACACCTCGATCCCCACGATCTCGGCCGGGATCACCATGTCGTCGATGTAGCTCGGAACCGCCTGGTTGTCCCGGATCACCCGGACCCCATCCACGAAGATGTTCGAATTGACGCACCCGTACTGGCCCCGCCGGCTCAGACTCGGCTGCCCTCCGGTAATGCGTACGGTGCAGCCCGCACCGGCCCGCCCGCCGCAATCCAGACGAATCCCCGGCACGTCGCCCAGCAGGTCGGTGACCCTGCGAGGCTGGCGGCGCTGGATCTGCTCCCGGGTGAAGAAGAAGCCGCGGCCGGTCTTCTCGGCGATCTCCTTGCGCTCGTAGAAGCCCTTGATCTCCAGGCGCCGGTCACGCAGCGCCGTCACCACCAGGGGCGCGACCTCGATCGGGTGGGCGGTCAGCTGCGCGGTCACCTCCACCGTGCGGGCCGGCAGTACCGTGATGGGCTGCTCCACGTCCCCATACGCCACGTGGTGGATCCGAAGCCGGTAGTCCCCCGGCGGGATCTCCCCCAGCATGAAGCGTCCGGCCGCGCCCGAGAGCGCCTCCCGGTCCTCGCCCGCCACCGAGATCGTGGCCGCCTCGACCGGGCGGCCCGTCTCGCGGTCCGAGATCGTTCCGACGATGCGGCCCGGCCCCGACGCCGCCACCCGCCCCGGCGCCGGCCCGGTGGACGCCAGATTCACCAACAAATCGTGGGTCACCGGCGAGCCCCGCGACAGCGTCACCCGAAACCGGGTCCCCGCGAAGCCGGCGAGGCCGGCCTGAGCGGTGATCGCGCGTCCACTCGGAAGCCCGCAGATGCGGTACGCCCCGCCCGAGCCGCTGGTGGCCTCCCGCTGCCCGCCGCTCGCGTCCCCGGCCTCCCACCACACGGTGACCGTGGCTCCCGGGAGAGGAACCCCGGACGCGCCATCACGCACCGTTCCGGCGAGCACCCCGGCGCTCCCATCGGACCCGTCCGCGCAGCCAGAGCGGGCCCCCGTCCCCTGCCCCGACAGGCCGGCCGGTGCCGCCAGGATCGCGGCGGCACCCCAGGCGAGCGCGAGCGCGAGCGCCGACGTCGGGCCTCGGTATTTATCACGTATCACAGTTCCATGCAATGAGTTAATTACATTCATCTCATGTATGTTCACGCGCACGCGCCCGGCTCCTTTCGATGACGACCGCAGGCTCCCACCGTGGGGCCCGGGCTTCGCGCCGGAAGGAGACCCCGCGTTTCTCGCGGGGGCCGGTTCCCGGCTTCTCCCCAAGGGAACGTCATTCCGGCCCCAAAACTCTCCCTCGGGCCCCGGACCGGCGCAGCGAGGGACCCCCCTGCGCTTTTCCCGCCAGTCGCTACATTTCCACCCATGTGCGGACGCTTCACCTTGAGAACACCTACCCCCGAGCTGGCGCGGCTGTTCGATGCGGAGCGGGTCGAGGAGGGCCCGGGCGGAGCGCGCTTCAACATCGCGCCGACCGAGCCGATCGCGGCTATCCGGCGGGCGCCGACCGACGGGGCGCGGGAGCTCGTCTTCCTGCGCTGGGGGCTCATCCCGGCCTGGGCGCGGGACCCCGACGAGTGGCCTCTGCTGATCAACGCGCGGGCCGAATCCCTCCACCGCAAGCCCGCGTTTCGCGACCTGCTGGGCGGGCGCCGCTGTCTGATTCCGGCCGACGGTTTCTACGAGTGGCGCAGGGAGGGAGGCCACAGGCAGCCCTATCTGGTCCAGCCGAAGGAGGGCGGGCCGATGGCGTTCGCCGGGCTGTGGACGGCGAGACCCGAAGCGGACGAAACGGAGACCCGCTCCTGCGTCATCGTGACGACACGGGCCAACGACCTCCTGGCCCCGATCCACGACCGCATGCCGGTGATCCTCACCGGCCCGGCCCGCGAGCTGTGGATGGACCCCACGGTGGAGTCCTACGCCGACCTGGAAGCGGCGCTCCAGCCGCCTCCCTCGACCCGGCTCGTGGCGTTTCCGGTGAGCCGCCGGGTGAACCGGATCCAGAACGACGATCCGGAGTGCATCCGGCCCCTGGGCCCGGCCCAGAGCGAGCTGCTCTAGGTTGGGTTCGCCGGGGGCGGCCTCCGAGATCTACGACGTCGCCATAGCCGGCCTGGGCGCGACCGGGAGCGCCGCGGCCTGCGCCCTGGCCGGACGCGGCCACCGGGTGCTGGGCCTGGACCGCTACGGCCCGCCCCACGCGCTCGGCTCCACGCACGGCGAGACGCGCATGATCCGCGAGGCCTACTTCGAAGCCCCCTTCTACGTGCCCCTGGTCCAGCGCGCTTACGAGCGCTGGGAGGCGCTGGAGCGCCGGGCCGGCCGGAGCCTGCTCCGGCAGACGGGCGGGCTCCTGCTGGGCCCGCCGGAGGGAGAGCTGGTGCGTGGAGCGCACGACAGCGCGCGGCGGCACGGACTCCCGTGCGAGGAGCTCCGCGCCGAACAGATCCGCGACCGCTTCCCCGCCTTCCTCCCGCCGGACGGGAGCGTGGGGATCTTCGAGCCGCGAGCCGGCTTCCTGGATCCCGAGCTCTGCGTTCGCACGTTCCTGGCGCTGGCCTCCGACCGGGGCGCGGAGTTTCGGAGCGACGAGCCGCTGGAAAGCTGGCGGACGGAGGCCGGGGCGGTCCGGCTGCGCACGGCCGGCGGTGAGGTCCGGGCCCGGCGTCTGCTGGTGGCGGCGGGAGCCTGGACGCCGGCCCTGCTACCGGATCTCGATCTCCCTCTGGAGGTGCATCGGGTGGTCCAGCATTGGTTCCGGCCGGCCGAGGAGGCCCGCGGTGGAGCGGAGGCGGACGACGTTGTGGAAGCGGGCGGGAGCGTCGCGGCGGACGCCGGCAATCCCGCCGACGACCTCCGCCCGGGCCGTTTCCCCGTGTGGGCCTGGGAGTACGAGCCCGGGCGGATCTGGTACGGCTTCCCGGATCTGGGCCGGGGGGTGAAGGTGGGTCTGCACCACGGCCGGCCGGTCGCAGGACCGGACGCGGTGGCCCGCGAAGTCGGAGCCGGCGAGGTGGCCGAGATGCGCGAGCTCCTTCTGCGATACCTGCCGGCCGCCGCGGGGCCGCCGGCGGACGCGTCGGTCTGCCTGTACACGATGACGCCCGACGGTCATTTCCTGATCGACCGGCATCCCGACCACCCCGAGGTGGTGTTCGCCAGCCCCTGCTCGGGGCACGGCTTCAAGTTCGCCAGCCTCCTGGGCGAGATCCTGGCGGATCTCCTCACCGATGCCGAGCCGGAGTTCGACCTCGGCCCGTTCCGCCTGGCGAGATTCCGCTCGTGAGCGGCGCGCTTCACTCCCCTATGTGCCCCCCGCGTGAGCCGCGCGGCTGCGGGACCCGCGGATCCGCTCGCATCCACGCTCACCCTCGACTCCAGGAGCTCTCATGACAGTTCTCACGGCCAGGAGCCTCGCGCGCCTGGGTTTCCCGGCGCTGCTCTGCCTGTCGTCCCTTCACCCGGCCCGCGGCCAGGAAGGCCCGAACCGCCCGCCCGCCTACGTGGTCCGCGCCGCGCATCTCATCGACGGCGTGGCGGACCGGGCGGCCGAGGACGTGGCGGTGCTGGTCCGGGACGGCCGGATCGCGGCGGTAGGCCCGGCCTCCGAGATCGCCTCGCGCGCCCCAGCGGGCGCCGAGATGGTGGACCTGGGCGACGCCACGCTGCTGCCCGGGCTCATCGACGCGCACACCCACCTCCTGCTGCAGGGCGACATCACGGCCGAGGAGTACGACGAGCAGGTGCTCAAGCAGAGCACCCCGTACCGCGCCATCCTGGCCACCGCCGCGGCGCGCCGCTCGCTGCTCAACGGCTTCACGACGCTGCGGGACCTGGAGACCGAGGGGGCCATGTACGCCGACGTGGACCTGAAGACCGCCATCGCCCGCGGCGTCGTGCCGGGCCCCCGGCTGTTCGTGGCCACGCGGGCCATGGCGCCGACCGGCATGTACCCGCCCAGCGGCTACTCCTGGGAGCTCGAGATCCCCCGGGGCGTGCAAACCGTGGACGGCCCGGACGAGATCCGCCGGGCCGTGCGCGAGCAGGTCTCCCACGGCGCCGACTGGATCAAGTTCTACGCGGACCGCCAGTACTACTTCGCGGAGAACGGACGGCTCCGCTCGTGGCCCAACTTCACGGATGAAGAGCTCGCGGCGCTCGTGGGCGAGGCCCACCGGCTGGGACGGCCCGTGGCGGCCCACGCGATCGGCTGGGACGGGATCGACGCGGCGCTGCGGGCCGGCGTGAACTCGATCGAGCACGGGATCGGGCTGACCGACGACCTGATGGACCGCATGGTGGCGCAGAACGTCAACTGGTGCCCCACCATCTTCGTCGTGGCCTACGTGGCGCCCGGCCGCGGCGGGAACTGGCCGCGCATGGTGGAGACGGAGCGCAAGGCGTTCCAGACGGCGCTGCTCAAGGGCGTCCGGATCACCTACGGCACGGACGCGGGCGGGTACGCGTGGACGGAGAACCAGGCCCAGGAGTTCTCCTATCTGGTCCGCTACGGGATGAGTCCGATGGACGCGATTCGCTCGGCCACCTCGGTCCCGGCCACGCTGCTGGGCCGCGAGGGCGAGCTCGGGGTCGTGCGGCCGGGCGCGCGCGCGGACCTGATCGCGGTGGCGGGCGATCCGCTCCGCGATATCTCGGAGCTGGAACGAGTCACGTTCGTGATGAAGGACGGCCGGATCTACAAGCGGGGCGGGTAGCGGCGGGCGGCAGCCCTCGCGGCGAGCGCTCGGGCGACGGCGCGGAGACCCCACAGCTACCCCGTGAAGTGGAACGCATCCTCGAGCCCGACGCGAGGAGGCTCCACGCCCAAAGCCCGCCAGCGAGCGAAGAGGGACCGGCCGTCGCCCGCGGGCGGCGCGCCGCCTGCCGCAGGGGAGGCGCTGCCCGCCGTCCGGCTCGACGCCGCGCCCGCCGCGGAACTCGACCGGCAGCCCGCGGTATCGCACCACGGAACCCTTCCCAGGACCCGGCGGTGGGGTCGCACCGATAGAAGGAGGGTCGGAGCTGTGACCGGAGCTCGGAGCTCAGCGCGCCGTGCCTTCGTCTGGCTCCTCCTGGGACTGAGCGCGCCCTCCGGCCTGGCCGCCCAGGCCGACCCACAGGTCCCCGCCCCCAACAGCCGCATCGTCGGGCGCGTGCTGGACGCGGAGACCGGTCGGCCCATCGTGGGAGCGGTGCTCTCGATCGAGGCGCTCTCGCGCACCACGCTCTCCGACGCCTCCGGTGCTTTCATCTTCTCCGTCCTCCGGCCCGGTGTTCACGAGCTCGAGGTCCGGCACATCGCGTACGGCGTCCGGACGACTCCGGTCGAGACCCGCGCCGGCACGACTCTCACGCTCCTGCTGCGGGTGGAGCCGGAGGCCGTCACCCTGGAGCCCCTCGACGTGCGGATCGAATGGCGGCCCCGCGAGCTCGAGGATGTGGGGTTCTACGATCGGCGCGCCCTGGGGGTGGGCGCTTTCTTCGATCCGCCGTTTGTCAAACGCTGGGGCGTGGGGGCGTGGTCGACGGCCGGCAGTCTGATCCACGACGTCATCGCGGAGATGTACGCTCCGTTGCAGGGCGTGAGCCTGTGCGAGGATCTGGACGAGGTGCCGGTGTTCGTGGACGGCCGGCGGGACCGGGCGAATCTCGCGTCCGGCCTCTCTTCGTCGGAGATCGGAGCGATCGAGGTGTACGACCACGCGTACGGCGCTCCCGACTTCCTGGTCCGGTCCACCGTCGAGCTGATCTGCGGTGCGGTCGTGATCTGGACGAAGAAGTGGCTCGACCCGGACGAGTTGGAGCGTCAGCGGATCGTCCTCTGCGAGCCCGCGGAAGGCGACGCGAGCCGGAGCGTCGTGGAAGGCACCGTGCGCGATTCCCTCACCGGCGTGCCTCTGCCCAGGGCCGCCGTGGAGGCCTGGCAGGGAACGGCCAAACAGCACGGAACGAGTTGGACTACGACGGCCGACGACGTCGGTCGCTACCGGTTCTGCGGGCTTCCCCCGGAAGCCCTGGTCACGGTCCAGGCGCGGTTCGCCGACCAGGCCGGACCGCCCCGGCAGCCGCGGATCCGACCGAGCACGTCGCGCGTCGGCGACCTCACGGTGATGATCTCCAAACCCGGCCGGGTCCTCGGCCGCGTGGTGGACCGGGACAGCGGCCGCCCGTTGGCGACCGCGGAGGTCCGGCTCGAGGGGACGGGGCAACGCTCGCTGACCGACCGGCAGGGGTTCTTCCGCTTCCCGCGGGTCGACCCCGGCGACTACAGGATCACCGTCCGCCACATCGGCTACGGCCTCGCGTCCGACTCTGTTTTCGTCGTATCGGACCGGACGACGGAGGTGAGAACGGAGCTCAGCACCGACCCCATCGCGCTGGAGCCGCTGGTGATCACCGTCCTGCTGGACCGCCGGCTCGAGACGCGGGGATTCTACGAGCGTCGGCGCTGGGGCGAGCGGGTGGGCGCGGGCCGCTTCTTCACCAGGGAGGACATCCAGCGGCGAAGCCCGTCCCGGGTGAGCCGCCTGGTGGAGGACGTGCCGGGCTTTCGGGTTCGCTGCTCCGGGGCGCGGACCTGCAGGATCGTCCCCAGCCGCATGCGCCGACGCCGTCACGTCCCGGTCTACGTGAACGGCGTTCTGGTGATCAGCGACGAGGGCTTCGCGGCCCGCGGCGGGAGTCTCGACGACCTGGTCTCGCCGGGAGACCTGGTCGCCGCGGAGGTCTACCCGGGCGCCGCCTCGCTGCCGGCGGAGTTCAGCGGCTCCTCCGGCCAGTGCGGCGCCATCGTGCTGTGGACGGGCTAGCGCTCCGGCCATCCCCCCGTGGACTTGAGCCCTGCGAGCGGAGCAGTCTGACGCCTTTCTGACGCTACGCGACTACCTGCCTGTCGCGCCCGCGCCGCACGGGCCCCGGTGTGAGCCCGCGCCCGCAGAGCCGCCC
>JBHHYZ010000084.1:0-8634 GCA_046757845.1 Gemmatimonadota bacterium | reverse complement strand
CGTTACCACGGTAACTCCGCCGGCCGGGGATTGGCCTTTCTCATCCCATCTGTTAGACGATGGCCGTGTTCGATCGAGCGCCCATGATTGACTTGCGCCCCAGCCAATTGCAAGAACGCGCCGTAGCCCATCCTCCGGCAAGCGTGGGGACCGGGAATCCCGTTGTCGAAGCGCTACCGCGAGATCTCCCGCTCCAATGCCCCAATCAGCTCCACGGCCTTGGATTCGAGCAGCCGGTACTGCCGAAGCGTGTCGTCTTCAATCCAGGATTTTTGGACCAAAGCGTTCTGGACCTTGCGTTCGCCGAGAAGCACGCGATGGTCTACTCGCGGAGGGGCTACCGGAAGCTGACTTCCGTGGAATCGCTGGGTGTCGCCGGGGATCGTCGTAGCCGTGTTAGAAAACTGGGCCATGTTCGAGCTGGGCCGGAGAAGCGGAGTCCAAATCTCCCAGAAGTGAACGACCTCCTGCCCCTCCTGCGTAGCCGTCGCTTCGACGGTTTGTCGCCAGGAGGTTAGCAAGCCTCGCAGGTCCTCGTTCTTGATCACGTCTAGCTTGCCGCCCAAGATGACGGCATCGAGTGTCGCGGATTCGAGGTTGATGAACCCACCCCACCATGTCACGTCGCCAATAAGCTGGTCGATCGAATCTGCAGCGACATCAATCGGCGGGTTCGCTGCGATCTCGAGTAGCGTCTCGGCTGTCACCTTCAGGGCAGAGTGGAAAGCGACCAGCTCGTCGATACGGCTCTGGTTGGCCAAGAACTCGTCTCGAAGGGCGGAAAGAAGTCGGATCTCCTCTCGTCGCTCAACACGGTCTTGCCACCACGCATCAATCGCGAACGCAAGAAGGATGCTGAGCACGATCGCCGTGGCCTCCCCGAGTCGATTTCGAAGTTGAGATGACCCTGACATTGCTCCGTCCTATCCGATCACGCAGCTCACTTTCGTGTTGATCACGGCTTTCGTCTAACTCGGGCATCCGCGAAGTTCCCTTTCGCAGATGAGCCCCATCCAGGCGCCCGGTCCGAGCGACAGGGACCCTCCCCCCTCCGCTACTCCTCCACGAACGCCACCACTCGGCAGAACGCCGCCTCTCCCCCCTTGAAGAGCCACGGGAAGCAGCCGATCGTCAGCCGCCGGTTCTGGAGCTCCGGCGCCGCGATCCGGCCCCCGAGGTTCTCGATGTGGACGCAGTCGTGCGGGAAGAGGGCGTTGTGGGTGAGCTGATAGTGGTCCTCCGGAAAGAGCTCCGCCACCCCTTCCGGTCCCCCGAACTTCTTCTCGGCGATCCGCCGCACCCGGTCGCAGTGGCCGAAGGTGCCCTGCCCCAGGAAGCGGCCGATCGGGAGGTTCATCGGGTGGTCCGTCGAGATCGCGTCCACCCCCCAGATCTTGATCTCCTTCTCCAGCAGCCAGGGGACGAGGTCGGGGTGGGCCCCGGGGTGCAGGTGGATGTACCGCTCCTCGTTCGCCTCGGCCCCGAACTCGCCGAAGCGGTGCCAGCCCGTGTGCAGAATGAGGAGGTCCCCCTGCCGCACCTCCACCCGGCTCTCGATCATCTCGGGCGTGTAGACGGCCAGGTCGTCCATCTCCTCGCTCAGGTCCACGATCACCCCCGGGCCGTACAGCCACTCCAGGGGGATCTGGTCGATCGTCTTCCCGCCGGTGACGAAGTGGCGCGGGGCGTCGAGGTGGGTCCCCATGTGGTTCGAGGTCTGGATGTACTGGGCGTTCACGCCGTGCTCCGACTTCCGCTTGATGTACTTCACCTCGAACGGGGGATAGTAGGGCCAGAAGGAGCAATCCTGGTTCAGGGGCTGCGACAGGTCGTACAGCTTCATCGGTTCTCCGCGGGTTCTCGGTGGTCAGCGACCCGGCCTCGAGGGTGCAGTCACCGCCCTCGTCCCGCTGCCGAAAGAGGGACGCGCCGGGGGGAAGGAATCATGCGGGCTCCCGGCTCGGCGCGCCAGCGGAAGAGCGCCGGACCTCGAAACGACTTCCCTGCCACTCTTGTTATTTCCAGAAGGGGAGTGATTCGCGGTCCGCCGAGACGGGGCAGCCCCTGAAAGGGGCCCGGGTGAGCCTCCCGGGGCTCGGCGTGGCCACCGTGACGAGCGGGAGTGGAGCCTTCAAACTGGACAAGCTCCCCGGCGGGAGGCTCCGGCTGGCGGCGGACTACCTGGGGTTTTCCTCCGACACCGTGGTGGTGGAAGTGCTCGCGGCCGGCGAGCTGTGCGGAGCCGTGCCGGCCGATTCGGGGACCAGAGATCTGGGCGCTCATCGCTGGCAACGGAGAGCCGCTGTTCACCGTGCGCCTTCCCAATGGGATGGAACTCCTCCAAGCCACCCGCAACACGATTTGGGCCAAACAGCTCGAGCGATTCGATGTCCCATATCTCGTGAAGTTGAAGGTACAGTGACGGCGGCCGTGCCAACTTCATCCTTTGTTGCAAGATGGCGATGACAGGATGTCATCCCCGCTCCGTGCACGGCCCGGGTCCGGGGCCCGGAAGGGGCCGTTTCCCCGCACCCCCGGCCTCTCCAGCCAGTAAGGACGCCTCGTCGGGATAGGGATACTGCGTAGGCGCCCCATCTGTTGGGAGCCCTCCCGTATCGGCGGTCGGACCGTAGGTACTCCACACGTCCCGGCCGAGCATTCGGAGGAGCGCCGTCTGCTGGCCCCGGTGGTGGGCCGTGTGGGCGATGCGCCGCACGAGAATCCAGGCCCGACTCCGCACGACCTCGAAAAAAGGCGCCTCTTCCCGCCACCAGAGATCTTCCCGGCCACGCAACGCTTGCGATCGCTTCCGGCTGTCCTCGGCGTACCGCTGGATGAAAGCCAAGCGCGTTTCCTCCTCCGGAAGGGGCGGCGCTCCGACGTCGATTCCGAGCATCTTCCGGAACCAGCCATCCTCGCCCACACACTGATGAACCATGTGCTCCCGGAGGTTCCGCCCACGGCGATCCGAGGGGTGAGGCCGGACCTCCAGGTCCTCATCGCGGAAGGCGCACCACACGCCCAGCACCTTCAGCCGCTCCGTAGCGTAGGTGTCAACCAGAAACTCGTACGGCATGCTCGCCTCCTTCAGCCGTGTTCCCGCACGGCCCTGACGTCACGCTCAGTCGAACAGCGCCCGCACCTCCGGCTTCGTGACCTTTCCCATCGCGTTGCGCGGAAGCTCATCGACCAGCCGCCACCGGCGGGGCACTTTGTAGCTCGCCAGCCGTTCCCGCGCCCACTCGTCCAACGTGGCCACCAGATCCGCGGTGCCCGGGCCCTCGGCCGGCACCACCGCCGCGGCCACGCGCTCTCCCCACTCGGGATCCGGAAGCCCCACCACGGCGCAGTCCGCCACCCCCGGGTGCTCGCGGAGCACCTCCTCGATCTCCAGCGCGGAGACCTTGTAGCCTCCGGTCTTGAGGATGTCCACCGAGCCGCGGCCGAGGATGCGATAGTACCCGCGCTCGAGCGCGGCCACATCGCCGGTCCGGAACCAGCCTTCCCGGAACGCTTCCCGTGTCTCCTCGGGCCGCTTCCAGTACTCCTGGAAGACGGCCGGTCCCCGAACCTCGATCTCCCCCGAGGCGGCTTCAGCTCGCAGCTCCAGCGGGTCTCCCGAGTCGTCCACGAGCCGCAGCTCCACCCCCGGGAGCGGCTGCCCCACGGTCCCCGGTCGCCGCTCGCCCTTAAGGGGGTTGGAGAGCGCCATCCCGATCTCCGTCATCCCATAGCGCTCGAGGAGCGGCTGTCCGGTAATCCCACGCCACTTCTCGAAGACCCCGACGGGAAGCGCGGCGGAGCCCGAGACCATCAGGCGCAGAGAAGCGCCGGCTCGGGACCTTCGCTCTCGCTCTTCTTGGGAAGCCGCTTCCCAGGCCGCGATGAGCTTCGCATAGATCGTGGGCACCGCCATGAAGAGGGTCACGGCCGGCCTCTTCCCCTCGGCCCCCTCCACGAGCCGGCGCCAGACGGCCTCCGCATCGAACGCCGGCCGCAGCTCGCACGTGGCGCCGCTCCACAGAGCGCACAGGAGCGCGTTCACGATCCCGTGCGTGTGGTGCAGCGGAAGGACATGGAGGATTCGGTCTTCCGAGCTCCACTCCCAGGCCTCGACCAGACTTTCCACCTGGGCCTGGAGGCTGCGGTGGGTGTGAACGACGCCCTTGGGGCGGCTCGTCGTGCCGCTCGTGTACAGGATCAGGGCCCGGCGCTCCGGATCGATCGGCGGGAGGTCGCGGTGCGTTCCGTCATGCTCCTCACGGCCCTCTCGCGCGAGACCCTCAGCGGCTCGCTCCTTACTGTTTCTCTCTAGGAAGTCCAGCGACAGGAGGTCAGCCCCCGCAGCGCTCGCGACGTCCTTCAGCGTCGCCCCGAACCCGCTTCCCGCCAGGGCGAAGCGCGCCCCGGTGTCCTTGAGAACGTAGGCCAGCTCCGGCGGGGGATGGAAGGTGCAAAGCGGTACGGCGATCCCCCCGGCCCTCCAGATGCCCCACTGGGCGGCCACGTACTCCAGCCCGGGCGCGGCCAGGAAGGCGACAGGAGACTCCCGGAGGTCCGGCTCTCCTGCTCGCTCCAGGAGCTGATAAGCTACCGCCTCCGACGCGCCGAGTATCTCTTCATAGGCATGCTCGCCCGCGGCATCCACGAGGGCGATCCGGCCACCGTGCCGGCCGGCCCGGGCGATGAGCTCCAGGGAAGCCTCCGGAGCGTCCGAAGGTTCCGAAGCCGCCATGCGTACCCCCTCAGCTCCGTCCGAGACGCGCACCGGGTGCCACACCGGGCGTCGCGGGTTCGCCGAAAAAGGACGGGCGCGGCAACGGCTGCGATCTCATGAGAACCCAATACACGCCAAAGGAGACGAGCGCCGCGGAGAACCACGCTCCGTTGAACAGGAAATCGAGCCGGGGATCGGCCTTACCGAGTAGCGCCACCCCGATCCCCGCGGCCAGGGCCACGAGCGCCCTCAGGTTGAAGCCGGACCGGTAGCGATACGCTCCGTCCTCCCGATAGAGATCCGGCAACGAGAGCCACCCCCGGCGCAGCACCACGTAGTCGCAGATCATCACGCCCCCGATCGCCCCCAGGAGACCCGAGTAGCTGATGAGCCACGTCTGATACATGTCCAGGAGCTTCCAGGGGAAGATGAAGATCCCGAGGATGCCGGCCAGGAATCCTCCCAGACGGTAGCTGATTCGCCGGGGCGCCAGGTTGGAGAAGCTGTTGGCCGGCGCGACGACGTTGGCGGCCAGGTTCGTGCTCAGGGTGGCCAGCAGGAGCACGGCCAGCGAGAAGAGACCCAGCCACGGGGTGGCGCGCTCGGCCGAGAGCCGGGCCAGCAGGTCGATCGGGTTCCAGATCGCCTCGCCGTACAGGATGAGGGTCGCGCTGGTCACCGCCACGCCGATAAAGGCAAAGAGCGGCATCGTCGTCAGAAGCCCCACCACCTGCCCCACTGCCTGGTCTCGCTGGCTGCCCACGTAACGCGTGAAATCGGGGATGTTCAGGGAGACGGTCGCCCAGTATCCCACCATCGCCGTCAGCCAGGGGATGAACAGGGTGAGGAGGAAACGGGAGGGGGGCAGCCGGCCCCGCGACTGGACGAGGGCGCTCGACTCGACCAGGATCCGGTCGATCCCCCCCACCCGGGAGGCGGCCCACACCAGCAGGGCGATCCCCACAGCGATAAGAAACGGCGCCGCCAGTGTCTCCAACCACTTGATGGACTCCGTGCCCGCCCACACAAAGTACATGTTGATCATCCAGAAGAGGGCGAAGCTGATGTAATATGACAGCCCATACCCCATGAAGCTCCACGTACCGCCGATCCCCGACCATCCGTCCCACAGGATCCCCACCAGCGCGTGGATGGCCAGGCCCCCGATCCACGTCTGGAGCCCGAACCAGCCGCAGGCCACCAGCGAGCGGAGAAGCGAGGGGACGTGGGCGCCACGTGTCCCGAAGGAGGCCCGGACGAAGACCGGAAACGGGATTCCATAGCGGGTCCCCGCGTGCGCGTTGACGATCATCGGAACGAGCACGATCGCGTTTCCCAGGAGAATGGCCAGGAGGCTCTGCCACCAGTTCATCCCAGACTCCACCATGCTGGCGGCCAGCATGTAGGTGGGAATGCAGACGCTCATCCCCACCCAGAGCGAGGCCACGTGCCACACGTTCCAGGTGCGTTGATCGATCCGGGTGGGGGCGAGATCCGGGTTGACGAGCGGTCCCGGCGGCAGCCTGCCGGTGAGCTGTACCATCCCGCCGATCCGCCGCGCAGCGGGCCCCTCCGTTCCGCTCACCCTTCTTCGAGGGAGCCGGCGGCCTCCTGAAACGCCCGCCGCAGGGCCCGCTCCGTCAGCACCTTCGCCAGATGCCGCCGGTACTCCGGCGAGGCGTGGATGTCTTCGGGCGGGTCCAGCTCCGCCGCCGCGGCCTCCGAGACCTCCCGGATCACGGCCGGGCGCCCGACCTCTCCTACCAGGGACTCCACCGAGGCGGCGGCCAACGGTCCGGAGAGGGCGACAGGTCCGGCGCCGACGGCCACGGGTTCCGAGCTTGCCTGCGCGGTCCCGGAGCTTACGGCCACGGGTCCGGAGCCTGCGTTCACGTAGGAGAGGCCAGCCTTCAGGCAGCGGCCATCCTCACCCACTTGCACCCCCGCGGCGACTCCGACCAGAGCGTAATCACCGTGGCGGCGGGCCACCTCCTCGAACGCCCAGCCTGACCCCGGCGGCAGGGGCGGAATCTCGATGGCCACGAGCAGCTCTTCCGGAGCGAGCGCCGTCGTAAAGAGGCTGGCGAAGAAGTCGGAGGCCGGCACAACCCGCTCGCCGTCCGGACCCTGGATTCGGAAGCGCGCCTCCAGGGCCAGCAGCACGGCGGGAAGCTCGGCCGCCGGATCGGCATGGGCGGCGCTGCCTCCCACCGTCCCCCGGTTGCGAATCTGCGGGTGGGCCACGTGCGGCATCGCATCGGCCAGCAAGGGCGCCCGCTCGGCCACCAGGGCGCTCCGCTCCACGTCCCGCTGGCGAGCCATGGCGCCGATCCGCAGCCCCCCGTCCTCCCCCGGATGGATCCCGCCGAGGGAGGCGATCCGGTTCAGGTCCACCAGGACGGCTGGGCAGGCTAGACGGAAGTTGAGCATCGGGATCAGGCTCTGGCCCCCGGCGAGCGGCTTGGCGTCGTACCCGTGCTCCGCGAGGAGGCCGAGGGCCTCCTCCAACGTGTCGGGCACGAAGTAGTCGAACGGCGGCGGCTTCACGGGCCCGCTTCCCGCTCCTCGGCGCCCGCCGGCCGATCGGCCTCGCGCGCCTCGCCAGCATGCTGTGGCCCGGCGGCGGGCTCTCTTTGCTCCGCGGCCCGGATCAGCTCGAAGAGGCGGTTGGGGCTCAGGGGGATCTCCAGAATCTTGACCCCCAGATCGGAAAGGGCGTCCTCCACGGCCTGGGCGAAGACCGCCCCGACCGGGATGGCGCCGGCCTCCCCCACCCCTTTCACACCGAGCGGGTTGAGGGGCGAGGGGGTCTCGACGTGGGCCGTCTCGATCGGGGGGACGTCGGTCGCCGTGGGGAGCAGGTAGTCCATGAAAGAGGCGTTCACCAGCTGCCCGTCCTCATCGTAGCGCAGCTGCTCATAGAAGGCGTTTCCCACGCCCATCGCCACCCCTCCGTGGATCTGGCCCTCGACGATCAGGGGGTTGATGATCCGGCCGCAATCGTGGACCACCACGTAACGGAGGATCTTCACCATCGCGGTCTCGACGTCCACCTCCACCACCGCCGCGTGGACCCCGCTCGCGGTGCTCCCCCGTTCCGGCCCGAAGTAGGAGGTCGCCTCCAGGCCGGGCTCGGTGCCCGGCTTCACCGCGCCACGCAGGGGATTGGAGCGGACCGCCAGCTCTCCCAGCTCGATCCCCACGTCGGAGGCACCCCGGACCGACACCCTTCCCTCCTCGAGAACCAGGTCCTCCTCGGCCACTTCGAGGATCTCGCCGGCCAGCTTGAGCGCTTTTGCGCGGACCGCCAGGGCCGCGGCGTGGCAAGCGTTTCCCGCCACCACGGCGCCCCGGCTGGCGAAGGTTCCGGTTCCCCAGTGGAACTCCCGGGTGTCGCCGGTCACCACGCGGACGTCGGCGGTCGTCACACCCAGGGCGTCGGCCACCACCTGGGCGAAGGAGGTGAAGTGGCCCTGGCCCTGGGTCCCCACTCCGGTCGCCAGGCTCACCTTGCCGTCCGGACACACCGTGACCCGTGCACCTTCGTACGGCCCGATCCCGGTTCCCTCCACGTAAGAGACGATCCCGATCCCCACGTGCCGCCCCTCCGCCCGGAGCCGCGGGCCCTCTTCCACGAGGAAACGCTCGTAGCCCACCATCTCGGCGGCCTTCTCCAGGGCCGGCTCGTAGTCGCCGCTGTCGTAGTGGAGCGGAGCGCTGTCCTGGTAGATGATCTCGTGGTCGTGCGGAAAATCCTCCTGCGTCAGGTAGTTTCGGCGCCGGATCTCCACCCGGTCGATCCCCAGCTCCCGGGCCGCCGCGTCCAGCAGGCGCTCCATGACGAAAACCCCGTGCTGGCGCCCGGCCCCGCGGACCGGCGTCACCACCGTCTTGTTCGTGAACACGACCCGGAATTC
>JBHHYZ010000083.1:0-8658 GCA_046757845.1 Gemmatimonadota bacterium | reverse complement strand
GGGCTTCGGAAGCTCTCGGCTTCTGGTACCCTCGCAAACAGGGCGGCGCCCGAGAGGCGCCGGGGAGGGAGCGGGTGGCGAGCGGCGCCGAGATCGAGGACCTGATCGTGGCCTCGATCCGCCGCATCGTGCGGGCGGTCGACCTGCATTCGCGTCACCTGGTCGAAGAGCACGGGATCACGGCGCCCCAGCTCGCCGTGCTCGCGGAGGCCAGTCGGCTGGGCGGCTCGTCGATCGGGGCGCTCGCCCGGGGGGTCCACCTGAGCCAGCCCACGGTGTCGGGGGTCCTGGATCGTCTGGAGCGCCGCGGGTACGTGCGCCGCGAGCGCTCCGAGAGCGACCGGCGCGCGGTGGTCGTCACCGCCACCGAGAAGGGCGAGAAGGTGCTGTGCGAGTCCCCGTCGCTGCTTCAGGACCGCTTTCGGGAGGAGCTCGCGCGTCTGGAAGGATGGGAGCGGCACTGGCTCCTCTCCGCGCTCGAGCGCATCGCCGCCATGATGGATGCCGAACGGATCAAGGCCGCGCCGGTCCTCGACTCGGGTCCCATCCGCACCGAATCGGGCGAGATCGAGCCGGAAATCGAGGAGCCGCCGTAGGCCGCCTTCAGCTCTCGAGCACCGCGCTCAGGAAGGCGCGGGTCCGCTCCTGGCGCGGGTGGGAGAGGATCTCGTCCGGGGCTCCCTGCTTCAGCGCCCGTCCCTCGAACGGATCCGGGAGTGCGGACGGCGTCGTCAGTCGGTGCTCTGACGCGGCGTGTCGGTCACGCCCTCTCGGAACCATCCCGCCGTGACGGAGCATCACCGCCTCCGCGCGCAGCTCCTTCTGCGATCCCCCGAGCGGAACGCGCTCGGGCTAAGCCCTACCCTGGTCGTGAACTGGCGGGAGAAGTACGAAGGGCTCTGGTAGCCAAGCAGCTCCGCGATCCGCGAAATGGAGTGGCTGGACGTCAGGAGCAGCGCTCGGGCGGCCTCCATGCGCGTACGCGAGATGAAGGCGCGCGGCGGCATGCCCTGGAGCCGGCGGAAGATCCGGCAGAAGTGCTCCGGCGAGACGTGCAGCTCGGCAGCCAGATTCTCGACACGGATGCACTGTCCCGGACTGCGGCGGATCCGCTCGCAGATCTCCTCGATCTTGCGCGCCTGATCGCCCAGGAGCCCCGGCGGCCAGGTCTGCGCATCCTGGCGGATTACCTCCAGCAGCGCGGTCTGCAGCCAAGCACGCGCCCATTCGTGGCGACCGTCCTGATGGCAGCGCACGACGCGCATCAGGAGTTCGCGGAAAAGTTCCCCCGCCCCCATCCGTCGTACGAAAGGTGGGAGCTCCTCGTCCGGCAGACCGATGGGTCTGCCCGCCTCGTTGGTCAGGTCGAAGTGGACCGCGATGAGTGTCAGCGGCCGGCTTGGATCGTGTCCCGCTTCGTAGGAGCTTCCGGTCCGCAGCAGCAGGCAGTCGCCGGCCCCGATCGGCGTGGACCGCGTCCCGTCGCTGATCCAGCCAGCCCCCGCGGTCACGTACCAGAGATCCAGGTCCGGCAGGTCGCGCACGCTCCAGGACCAGTCGGGCTCGCAGGCGAAGACGTCGCCCCAGTCGAGCTCCACGCCGCTTCCCGGCATCCACTCCCGCATATCAGAAAACTACAAGAGAATGCTCGCTGGCACTATGGACAAGAGATTTGGCGCCAGACTAGCGTCAGAAAAGGGCATGTCGCTGACTGACGGAGGAGCCGCCCCGATCGCAGAGGAGCAAGAAGCGTGCCTCACTACGACCTCGAAGAGCTCGTTCTCGGCGACATCCTGCAGGAGCGGGCCACCACCCACCGGGAATCGGTCTTTCTGAAGTTCCGCGAGGGAGAGCTCACCTTCGGCGAAGTGAACGAGACGGCCAACCGCGTGGCCCGAGGGCTTTCGGCGGCGGGCATCGCCGCGCGTGACCACGTGGCCGTAATGCTGCCCAACTGTCCCGACTTCTTGCATGTCACCTTCGCGCTGGCCAAGCTCGGTGCCGTCGCGGTACCGGTCAATATCGCTTACAAGGGCGACCTCTTGCAGCACGTCCTCGAAACATCGGACGTCTCCATGCTGGTGGTGGACGAGCCCTTCCTGGATCGGATCGCCGAGGTGGAGAGGAACCTCTCCAAGCTCGTCTCGGTGGTGCTCCGCAAACACGACGGATCGTCGGCAGTGCCGAAGGGACTGGCAACGCCGGTCATCCCGCTGAATCGGCTGCTCGAGCATGGAGTCGAGGCGCCGCAGGTGGCCGTACGCCACAGCGACCTTCAGGCCATCATGTACACCTCGGGCACAACCGGTCCGTCGAAGGGCGTGATGGTTCCCCACGGCCACGCTCTGACCTGCGCCAGGGACTCCCTGGTGTTCATGGCGCACAGGTCCGAGGAGAGCATCTACTGCCCGCTCCCCCTCTTCCACGCCGCCGCCTTCTGGGACGGGGTCATGGCTGCCCTGCTGGCGGGGTCGAGCATCGGTATCGTCGAGCGCTTCAGCGCCTCGCGGTTCTGGGACGACGTGCGCGAGTTCGACGCGAGCCTGGCCATGGGCGTCTTCTCCATGATTCCCATCCTGCTGAACCAGCCGCCCACTCGGGACGACAAGAACCACCCCCTGCGCAGCTTCTACATGGGCAAGTCCGCTTTGGACGAAGCGTTCTTTGCGCGCTTCGGGGCTCGGGCCGTAGAGACGTACACCAGCACCGAGATCGGCATCGGCACCGCGAGCCCCTACGGTCATTGGCGGGCCGGCTCCTGCGGCGAGACCAACCACGGAAGATTCGAGGTTTGTGTGGTCGACGAACAAGACCGCGAGGTCGCCCCGGACGAGCCCGGCGAGCTCGTCGTCCGCCCCAGGCAGGCGTTCGTGATGACCACCGGGTACTACAACTTCCCCGCGGCCACCGCCGAGAGCATGCGGAACCTCTGGTTTCACACGGGCGACCGGGCCCGCCGGGACCGGGATGGCTACTTCTACTTCGTGGAGCGGATCAAGGAGTCGATTCGCGTCCGGGGCGAAAACATCTCGGCCTTCGAGGTGGAGCGGGTGATCAACACCCACCCTGCGGTGCTCGAGAGCGCCGCCTTTGGCGTGCCCTCCGAGCTGGAAGAGGAGGAGCTCGACGTCGCAGTCGTGCGGCGGCCGGGGGCCAGCCTGGATCCGGCGGCGCTGGCCGCCTATTGCCAGGAATGTCTGCCCGCGTTCATGGTACCCCGCTTCGTCGAGCTCGTGGACGAGCTTCCCAAGACACCGACCGGAAAGATCGAGAAGCACGAGCTGCGCCGTCAGGCGGTGACGTCGCGAACCTGGGATCGAATGGAGAGGCGGCCGGCGAAGTCGGAAGCGGAGAGATAGGAGATGGACTGGAGAGACACGCCGGAGCACGCAGCGTTCCGCACAGAGGTCCGCGAGTTCATCCGCCGGGTGTTTCCCGAACGCTACCGGCCGGACTTCGAGATGGCGCAGAGCCTCGAGCCGGAAGATGTCCGCGGCTACAACTGGGCCGCCGATCGCCGCTCCGGCGATCCGGAGCGGCGCGACGCCGCGGTCGAGTGGGCGAACGCCTTGGCGGGACGGGGCTGGGTGGCCCCGGGTTTTCCGAAGGAGTACGGCGGTGCTGGCCTCGGCGTGACCGAGGAATTCATCCTCCAGGAAGAGATGATGAAGGCACAAGTGCCCCCGGTAAACGGGATCGGCGTCTGCCTGATGGGCCCCACCCTGCTCGAGCACGGAACCGAGGAGCAGCGACGCGAGCACTTGCCGAGAATCGCCAGCGGCGAGCTGGCGTGGGCCCAGGGGTTCTCCGAGCCCGGTGCCGGCTCCGATCTCGCCTCGCTCACGACACGCGCCGTCCGCCACGGCGACAGCTATGTGGTGAACGGTCAGAAGGTCTGGACCTCGCTGGCTCAGTACGCCGACTGGCTCATGGCTCTGGTCCGCACCGACGCGGAGGCGGCCAAGCACCGCGGGATCACGTTCCTGATGATCGACATCAACACTCCCGGCATCACCGTCCGGCCCGTCGAGGACATGCGGGGCGGCGAGCCGTTCGCGGAGGTCTTCTTCGAGGACGTACGCGTTCCGGTAGCCAACCGCGTGGGCGAGGAGAACCGGGGCTGGTACGTGGCGATGGCGACGCTCGGGTTCGAGCGCGCCGGCATCGGATCGACCATCAAGTACCAGCAGGCACTTTCTCGCCTGATGGAGTTCGTCCGCAGCGACGAGGGGCGCCCGTTCCTGCGCCCGGGATGGGAAGCAGCGCTTCGTACCGAGATCGTCCAGCGCCAGATCGAGGTTCGCGTCCTCTACAACCTCGCGTTGCACTCGGTCTCGAAGCAGGCCGCCGGCGAGGTTCCGGGCTACGAGGCGTCCGTCAGTCAGCTCTTCAGTGCGGAGTTGCACCAGCGCCTGGCCCGAACGGGACTCAAGGCATTCGGCCCCTATGGACAGCTCACCCAACGGCGGGGCGCGCCCCTGGACGCGATGTTCACGCGCGACTTCCTCGACGCTGTGGCTCATCCGTTCCTTGGGGGGAGCACCGAGATCCAGAGGAACGTGATCGCTACACGTGGGCTGGGGCTCCCACGGAAATAGCGAAGGCGCCAGAGGCATGACAGGAAATGCGTGAAGAGGGGAATGCGATGACATACGAAACGCTTGACATCAAGGTTGAGGACCGAGTGGCTTGGCTCACGCTGAACCGGCCGGAGGTCCTGAACGCCATCGACGAGAAGATGATGATGGAGCTGCGGGCGTGCTGCGACGACCTCGACCAGCGCGTAGACGTCTCCGTCGTCGTGCTCCGCGGCGCCGGGCGTGCGTTCTGTGCCGGGATGGACCTGAAGTGGTCGGAGTCACTGACCCGGAAGGACCGGGTCGAGAGCAACCGGATCGGTCAGAAGACCTTCGACAAGCTGGAGGCGATGGGGACGCCGGTCTTCGCCGCCGTCCACGGTTACGTGCTGGGCGGCGCGCTGGAGCTGGCGCTGGCCGCGGACTTCATCGTGGCCGCCGACGATGCCCAGCTCGGGCTTCCCGAGATCACGCTGTCTGCCCACCCGCCCTACCGTCCGAAGATCACCGAGGACGGCGACCCCGACCAGCCCGAGTTCGGCGGCAGCGCCCCGGGCTGGGGCGGCCTCACGCGCTTGCCGGAACGCATCGGGAAGGCGAGGGCGAAGGAACTCATGTTCACGGGCGTCAGAACCGGCGCCGAGCGGGCCCTTCAGCTCGGGCTCGTCAATTCCGTCTGGCCGCGCGCTGAGTTCGACGAGCAGGTCAAGGAACTGGCGAAGCGGATCGGCGCGATGAACCGGTACAACCTGCGGCTGGTGAAGGAGCTGGTCACCCGCGGCTACGACCTGCTCGAGGGACACCCGAGCTAGGGAGGGAACCGTGCTGAGCATCTATCGGATCGACCACATCGGCCAGGTCGTCGGCGACCTCGAGAAGCAGGTAAGGCTGCTGGAGGGGCTCTTCGGATTCCGGCGGACCCGGGCCTGGGAGAGCGCCGAAGAGGGCTGTCGCGGCGTGCTGCTCGACGTGCCGGGAAGCTGGGGACAGCGTTGGGAGGTGCTGTCCCCCTTGGGCGAGGACTCCGCGTACCACGCCTTTCTGGACGGCCCGCTCGGGCCGGGTCTCCACCACGTGGCGGTCCAGGTCACCGATCTGGCGGCCGCCCGGAAGCGCCTCGAGGAGCTGGCCATCGATGCCAGCGAAAACCAGCGCTGGATCGACGTGCCCTTCGCCCCGCCCGCGGGCCCGGCCGGAATCGGGTTCCGGATCTTCGCGCCGCCCGTCCTTGCCACCTGTGGAGACCACGGCGCGCCGAGCGGGGCCCTCGAGACGCCGCCCTCCGTTGCCCCGAATCTGGGCATCGTCGGCATCGAACAGATCGGACAGGCGTATCCGGATCGCGAGGTGTTGGCGCGCTGGTGCGAGCAGGCGGTCGGAATGCGTGAGGTCTACCGGACGCCGGACGGCCAGCACTCCGACATGGCCACGCTGGTGCTGACGATCCCCGGCACGCAGATGCGCTGGGAGCTCATTGCACCCGTGGGCGAAGCGTCGTTCGTCCAGTCCTTCTTGAACAAGCGCGGCGCGGGCGCCGCGCACGTGACCTTCGAGGTGCGCGACTTCGAGCAGGCGATGGCGGCGGCCGAGCACCACGGCATTCCGACCTTCGACCTGCACGAGGGCGAAACCGACGGCGCCCGGTGGCGGGACTGGTTCATTCACCCCAGACATACCGGTGGCTTCCTCGTCCAGCTCTTCTGGGAGGAGCGGCCGGGGGTCTGGAGCCGCTCCGACAAGGTTCCGTACCGGCGTTGATTGGAAAGGGCATGGACCTGAGACTCAGCGAAGAGCAGGAGCTCGTCCGTACGGCGGCCCGGGACTTTCTTGGGAAGGAATGTCCCGTGGCACACGTCCGGGCCATGGAGGAGGACGCGAGGGGCTACTCGCCGGAGCTCTGGCGGAAGATGGCCGAACTCGGCTGGATGGGGCTATCCCTATCGGAGAAGTTCGGGGGTATCGGGAACAGTTTTCTGGACCTCTGCATTCTCATCGAGGAGCAGGGCCGATGCCGGCTACCGGCACCGTTCTTCTCCACCGTCGTCCTCGGCGGCCTGCCGATCGCGAAGTTCGGCAACGAAGCCCAGAAGTCCGACTACCTGCCTGCGATTGCCGCCGGCGACCGCATCATGGCCTATGCGGAGGCCGAGCCGGGTGCCGCGTGGGGCGTGCCCGAAGTGGGCCTCACCGCCACGCGAGCTGGGGAGGAACACTACGTCCTCGACGGCACCAAGCTCTTCGTCCCCTACGCACACACCGCCCACGACATGCTGGTCGTAGCGCGTACCAGCGGCGCCAGCGAAGGAGAGGTCACGCTGTTCCTGGTCGATGCCGAGAGTCCGGGGATCCGGTACGAGCGGCTCGAGACCATTGGATCCGACCATCAATACGAGGTCGCATTGAAGGACGTCCGCGTGCCGAGGTGCAACGTCCTGGGCGAGGTCGACGGGGGCCGGACTATTGTCGAAGCGATCGACGAATGGGGCACCGCCGCCAAGTGTGCCCAGATGGTCGGCGGTGCGCAGCGGGTTCTAGACATGACCGTGGAGCACGCCACTCAGCGCGTGCAGTTCGGGCGCCCCATTGGCACCTTCCAGGCCGTCCAGCACCACTGCGCCAACATGGCGGTGGACGTGCTCGGCTCGCGCTTCATCGCGTACGAGGCCATCTGGCGCGTGAGCGAAGGCATGGACGCCAGAGAAGAGGTCTCCATGGCCAAGGCCTGGGTGAGCGACGCCTATCAGCGCGTCTGCAACCTCGGCCACCAGATCCACGGCGCCATCGGCTTCAGCAAGGAGCACGACCTCCAGCTCTACTCCCGCCACGCCAAGGCCGCCGAGCTTTCCTTCGGCGACGGCGACTACCATCGGGAGCTCCTTGCGCAACGGTTCGGGCTGTAGCACACGGGATGCGCAGGGCTGTTCTGGGACTGGAATCGGGAGAAAGGGGCCGAGCGGATCAAGGCCGCGCCGGTTCTGGACGCGGGGCCCATTTGCACCGAGTCGGGCGAGATCGAGCCGGAGGTAGAGGAGGCGCCGTCAGCCGGTTCAGCCCTCGAGCACGGCGCTGAGGGCGGATAAGCGGTTCAAGGGGGGTTCTCGCGTCCGAGAAGGGGAATTCGGTCAACTACCGGGGGGAGGTGAACCCAGCGGCGGGACCGCGACGAACGGGTGAACTGGCTGAAGAAGGAGGTCACGCTCAGCCCCGAGTTCCAGGCGCTCTGGGAGAGGATCAAGCCCAAGACCACCTATCGGGTAGAGTTCGAGACAGAGGTCCTCGTCGCCCGCGCCGTAGCGGCCATCAAGCAGATGCCGGCGATCGAGGCGCCCCGCATCCGGGTGAGCGCCGGCCAGCTCGCCGTCGAGAAGGGCGGTGTGACGACACAGGCGTCGAGCGTCGCGGAAGAGCGCGGTGAGTATGGGCACATGCCGGTGCCGGACATCCTCGCCTACCTCCAGAACGAGACCGAGCTGACCCGTTCGACCCTGGTGCGGATCCTGAAGGAATCGGGCCGGCTAGGCGACCTCTTCCACAATCCCCAGCGCTTCCTGGACGCCGTGGTCGGCATCCTGCAGCACGAGCTGCATCGCCTCCTGGTCGACGGGATCAAGTACGAGAGGCTCGACGGAAGCGGCGCCGAAGCGGAGTGGGAGATGCTGCTCTTCAAGAACGAGGAGCTGGTCAACTACCTGACCGCGCTCGAGGTCGAGAAGTCCGTCTACGAGTACGTGCCCTACGACTCGGAGATCGAGCGCGAGTTCGCCAGGAAGCTCGACCAGCGCGAAGACATTCGGCTCTTCGTGAAACTCCCGAGCTGGTTCCTGATCGACACCCCGGTCGGCCAGTACAACCCCGACTGGGCCATCCTCAAGCACGACGGTCAGGCACTCTACCTGGTGCGCGAGACCAAGGGGACGCGCGACTTCCTGAAGCTGCGCACGGCCGAGGCCGACAAGGTCCGTTGTGGCGCGAAGCACTTCGAGACCCTGGGTGTCCCGTTCGCAGTCGCAGTGACAGCCGACGAGGTCTAGCCCGGATATCTCACCAGTGTGGCGAGGAGACGGGGGACCCGTTTGCGGGG
>JBHHYZ010000082.1:0-8993 GCA_046757845.1 Gemmatimonadota bacterium | reverse complement strand
CACGCGCCTGGCCAGCTCTGTCACCGACCGGAACGGGCGCGGAGATCGAACCGACAGGGTCAGCGCCTCACACAACGCAGTCGGAAGGCAGGTAGCGGAGGATACGCGGCTCGCCAGGTCAGCGAGCCCGTCTCGGGGAGCGACACCATTCATCGCTTGAATTCTCCGCTGAACGCACCATCTCTTTACATGAAACGCGCGGCCGTCCGACACGGTTCCCGCCTCTCGTGGCCACGACGCCGAATGAGGACCCGCGCCCGCGGCCATAGGATTCCCCCAGGCGTCCCGCGTGAGGCCCGGTCCAGCTTGCGGGCACTCGGCCCTCCCTGCGACACTGTGCTCTCGGTGCCTGGAGCGTCCGCGGGGAGCAGTGTCGGGCGATGGTTCCAAGCGACGGCGCTTCCGTGAGGACCGGTACCGGCTCCGGCCGGGCACCGCTCGGGGCGGCAACACAACGGGAGGCCGACACAGGTGAGCGATCCGGTCACACTACGACGGGCCACGGCCGAGGACCTGGACGAGCTCGTGGCGCTCTGGTCGCATTACATCCGCGAGCACCAGAACGACTCGGCCTACCGGCGGCTGCCGCCCGACGCGCTCGAGAAGCGCCGGGAGGTGTTCGCCCGCAGGCTGGAGGATCCCGACTGCGCCATCTTCGTCCTGGCGCGCCCGGACGGCGGATTGGACGGGATGATCACCTGCTTCGTGGAGGAGAACGAGCCCTACTTCCTGCCCCGCTGCTACGCGCGCCTCCAGGTCCCGTTCGTCCGGCCGGACGCGCGGCGCCGGGGCCGGCTCCGCATGCTGCTGGAGGCCGCCTTCCGCTGGGCCCGGGAGCAGGAGATGACGGAGCTGCGCCTTTACACCGGGGCGGACAACCTGCCGGCCAACACGCTGGCCGAGGAGCTGGGCTTCCAGGCGATCGAGGTGGTGCGACGCCACACGCTGGACTGGCGGCGGCCGCCGGAGAGCCAGGTAGAGGGAGACTCCCGGTGGTGAGCCGGGAGGCCGGGCCGGGCGAGGCACACCCCGTGGCGGTCCTCGGCGCCGGGACCATGGGCCGCGGGATCGCCCCGGTGGCCGCCATGGCGGGCCACGAGGTGCGTCTGTTCGACGTGAGCCCGGAGGCGCTGGACGCGGCGCTGGCGCAGGTGCGCCGCAACCTGGAGAAGGGCGTGGAGCGCGGGAAGGTGGCGTCCGAGGTGCGCGACGGGGCGCTGGAGCGCCTCCACCCGGCCACGGATCCGGCGGAGGCCGCGCGGGGCGCGGAGGTCGTGCTCGAGGCGGTGCCGGAGGATCTCGCGCTGAAGCGGGAGTCGCTGGCCGCCGCTGCCGGGCACGCCCGCCCGGACGCGCTCCTGGCCACCAACACCTCCTCGCTCTCCATCACCGCGATCGCCGAGGCCGTGCCCGGGCCGGAGCGCGTGGTCGGCATGCACTTCTTCAACCCCGTCCACATCATGGAGCTGGTGGAGGTGGTCCGCGGCCGGGAGACCTCTGAGGAGACCGTGTCTCGCGCCCGGGCGCTGGCCCGGGAGATGGGCAAGACGCCGATCGTGGTGCGCGACTCGCCCGGGTTCGCCTCCTCTCGGCTCGGGATCGCGCTAGGGCTGGAGGCGATCCGGATGGTGGAGGAGGAGGTGGCCTCGCCCGAGGACATCGACCGGGCCATGGAGCTCGGCTACCGGCACCCGATGGGACCGCTGCGGCTCACCGACCTGGTGGGGCTGGACGTCCGGCTCGCCATCGCCCGCTACCTGTACTCCGAGCTGGGCACGGAGCGCTTCCGCCCGCCGGAGCTGCTGGAGCGCATGGTCCGCGAGGGCAAGCTGGGCAAGAAGACGGGCCAGGGGTTCTACCGCTGGGACGACTGAGGGCGGAGCGCCCGGTCGCGAGCCCGGGCGTTTGCCCCTCTTCGCCCCCCGGCGCACATTGACCGCCATGGTCATGGTAGCGACTTCCAAGCACCGCGAAGGTACTCTATGAGCAATAATGACGTGCTGTTGGTGGAGAAGCTGGAGGGCCGGGTCGCCCTGCTGACGGTCAACCGGCCGGACAAGATGAACGCACTGAACGGGCAGGTGCGCTGCGCCCTGGTCGGCGCGCTGAACGAGCTCCAGGACGACGACGAGGTCCGCGTGCTCGTCCTCACCGGGGCCGGCGAGAAGGCGTTCATCGCCGGCGCCGACATCACCGAGTTCAAGGACCAGGCGCCGGTGCAGCAGTACCGGTTCATGGAGCGGGGCAACATCTACTCGGCCATGGAGGCCCTCCCCAAGCCGGTGATCGCGATGATCAACGGCTACTGCCTGGGCGGCGGCTGCGAGCTGTCGATGGCGTGCGACATCCGCGTGGCGGCGACGACCGCGCGGCTGGGCCAACCCGAGGTGAACCTGGGCATCATCCCGGGCGGCGGCGGCACGCAGCGCATGCCCCGGCTGATCGGCGAGGGCCAGGCCATGCGCCTCATCCTGACCGGCGACATGATCGGCGCCGAGGAGGCGGCCCGGATCGGGCTGGTGGACCAGATCTTCCCCCCCGAGGAGCTCCGCGACAAGACGCTGGAGCTGGCCCGGAAGATCGCCTCCAAGAGCCCGATCGCGCTCCAGGCGGCCAAGGAGTGCATCCTCGCGGCCCGTCGCACGCCGCTGGACGAGGGGCTCAAGTTCGAGCGCGGGTGGTTCTCGCTGCTGTTCTCCACCCGCGACAAGGACGAGGGCGTGAACGCGTTCCTGGAGAAGCGGAAGGCCGAGTTCACCGGCCGGTAGGCAGAAGGGCACGCCCTACGGCCGCACCCCTGGCCGGCGTCTCCACGTCGTGGTGGGACGTCTCCGCCCCTGGCCGGCGTCTCCGCGCCTATGAAAGCGAGCCCGGTCCGGCGGCCCTACTCCGGGAGCACGTCCATGTACTTGCGGCCGCCGCGGCGCACGGTGAAGCCCACCACGCCGTCGGCCAGGGCGAACAGCGTGTCGTCGCGGCCGCGGCCCACGTTGCGGCCCGGGTGGATGCGCGTCCCGCGCTGGCGCAGCAGGATGTTGCCGGCCACCACGCGCTGCCCGCCGTACTTCTTCATCCCCAGGTACTGGGGGTTGCTGTCGCGTCCGTTTCGGCTGGAGCCGACACCCTTCTTGTGCGCCATCTCCGACTACGCTCCTTCGTCCGCCGCCGGGGCCTCGTCCGCCTCGTCCGCCGCCGGGGCTTCGGACGAGCGGGCCTTGGCCTTGATCGCCTTCTCCACGTCGCTCTTGAGGATCCGGCCGCCCTTGCCCGAGCCCTCGATCCGGGCCAGGTCGAGCCCGTGCTCCTCGGCCAGCGCCCGCGCGACCTCCGTGATGTCGAGCTCGGGCGCCGCGGGAGCCGCCTTCTTCGCCGCGGGCTTCTTGGCGGCGGGGGCCTTCCCGGCCTCCGGAGCCTCCGCGGCTGGGGCGGCCTTCTTCATTCGCTTCTTCTTCGCGGCCGCTCCGCGGGCCAGATCGATCTCCACGATCCGGACCTCGGTAAATCCCTGGCGGTGGCCCTGCTTGCGGCGGTAGCCCTTCCGCCGCTTCATCTTGAACACGACGATCTTGTCGTCCCGGCCGTGCCGCACTACCTCCACCGAGATCGACGCGCCCGCCAGCGAGGGCGTCCCGACCGACACGCCGTCGTCGGCCACCGCCAGTAGCACCTCGTCGAACTTCACGCGCTCGCCCGGGCCGGCCTCAAGGCTCGGCACGCGCAGGGTCGCGTCGGGCTCCGCCCGGAACTGTTTTCCCTTGGCCCGAAAGATCGCGTACATCGTATCAACACCGGATTGTTCGTATTTCGTATGCGGCGAGGCAAAAAGCCCGAAACCGTAGATGATAGGCTTGGGATCGAGGTGTGTCAATCGCGGCTTACGCCACGCTGTACCGGGCCGTCACGTCGGCGTCGGCCGGGCCCGCCAGCAGCCGGTACTCGTCCAGCGCCAGTAGCGGATCGTCGCGCACATCGAGCTTCAGGCCGCTCTCCTTCTGCCGCTCTCGGATGAACCCGTTCTCCTCCTCCAGCAGGTAGAGAGCCACCCGCGGGTGGGCCAGGATGGTGAGGCTCTTCTCCCGCCGGTCTCTGGCCGCCCGGTGGACGGCCCGCTCGATCCGGCGCACTACCGTGACCGGCGCCAGCACGCGCCCCGAGCCGCCGCACTGCGGGCAGGCGTCGGTCATGGCCTGCTGGAGGCTGGGCCGGCGCCGCTGGCGGCTCATCTGCAGCAGCCCCAGCTCCGAGATCCCGAACACCTTGGTCCGGGCCCGGTCCCGCCCCAGGTGCGAGCGCATGGCCTGGATCACCCGCTCGCGGTTGGCCGCGTCCTCCATGTCGATGAAGTCGATCACGATGATCCCGCCGATGTCGCGCAGCCGGAGCTGCCGGGAGACCTCGGCGGCGGCCTCGAGGTTGGTCCGCAGGATAGTCTGCTCCGGGTCCTTCCTGCCGGTGTAGCGCCCCGTGTTCACGTCCACCGCCACCAGGGCCTCGGTGCTGTCGATCACGATGTGCCCACCCGAGGGGAGCCCGACCCGGCGCCGGAAGGCGCGCTCCAGCTCCTCCTCGATCCCGAGCTCGTCGAACACGGGCCGGTGCCCGGTGTGCAGCCGGACCCGGTTCAGCAGCTCGGGGCTCACCTGCCCGAGGTAGGACTTGATCTCGTGGGCGAGCTCCTTGGAGTCGATCGTGAGAAGGTCCACCCGCTCGCTGAACAGGTCCCGGATGATCCCAGAGGTGAGGGTGGCCTCCTGGTGCACCAGCGCGGGGGCTTTCATGCTCTTGGCCCGCCGCCCGGCCTTCTCCCACGTCTTCTGAAGCGAGCGCAGCTCCCGCTTGAACGTGTCCGGGGTCAGCTCCTCGCCCACCGTGCGGATGATCACGCCACCCCGGGTGTCGCCGTCCAGGCACGCGCGGGCCATCTCCCGCAGGCGGCTCCGCTCCTCCCGATCCTCGATCTTGCGGCTCACGCCCACGTGGGAGCTGAACGGCATGTACACGAGGAACCGGCCCGGCAGCGACACCAGCGTGGTGACCCGGGGGCCCTTGGTGCCGATGGGCTCCTTGGTGACCTGGACCAGGATCTCCTGGCCGCTCGACACGATGTCCTGGATGGGGGGATAGCGTCGGGAGCGCCGGTCGCCGTTTCCGTTCTCCTCGTCCCCGTCGGAGACGTCCGAGGCGTGGAGGAAGGCGGACTTCTCGGTCCCGATGTCGACGAACGCCGCCTGGAGGCCAGCCACCACGGCCTCGACCTTGCCCAGGTAGACGTCGCCCACCATGCGGCGGTTGTCGGGCCGCTCGTGCATGAACTCCACGAGCGTGCCGTCCTCGAGGATGGCGACGCGCGCGTCACGACCCGTCGCGTTGATTACGATTTCGCGGTGCACGCCCACTAAGACGGGCCCGCCCGGCAGCCGGCGGCCGCCGGAGCTTCTGAATGTCGGCTCTGCATGTCTTCCTACGTCCTGTTCGGTCACCGGGCACGGCGCACCGACGCCCGCGCGGCGGGGGGAAAGCCACGGAGGCGAAGCACGGCTCCCGGTCGGGACCGTGTTTCGAAACTTCTCAGTTCCTCAAGGCAAGCCGGCGCCGAAACGTCGTGGCGTCGACTCGATCAATCGTCGTTCTACCGCACCAATCTAGCGATCCGGCCCCAAAAGGGCGAACCGCGGGCCTCAGTCGGCCAGCTCCCGGAGCAGCTCGCGCGAGATCACGATCTTCTGGATCTCGCTCGTCCCCTCTCCGATCTCCGTGATCTTGGCATCCCGCATCATCCGTTCCACTTCGTACTCGCGCGAGTAGCCGTAGCCCCCGTGCAGCTGAACGGCTCTGGTGGTCACGTCCATCGCGGCCTCCGAAGCGAACAGCTTGGCCATGGAGGCGGCCTTCTTGTGGGGCTTCCCCTCCATGCGCAGGAGCGCGGCGTGGTAGGTCATCAACCGGGCGGCGTGGATCCGGGTGGCCATCTCGGCCAGCATGAAGCGCACGCCCTGGAACTCGTTGATCGCCTTGCCGAACTGGGTGCGCTCGCTCGTATAGCGGAGCGCCTTCTCCAGCGCGCCCTGGGCGATCCCGACCGCGTGGGCGGCGATCCCCACCCGCCCGCCGTCCAGCGTGTCCAGGAAGATCGGGAAGCCCCGGTCCACCTCGCCCAGCACGTTCTCCTCCGGCACCTCCACATCCTGGAAGATGAGCTCCCTCGTGTCAGAGGCGTTCCAGCCCAGCTTGCGCAGCTTCTTGCCGGTCGTGAATCCCTTCATGGGCTCCAGCTCGCCGCAGTGCCCGAACCCGACCTCGTCGGCCTTCTCCCGCTCCGCGGTCTCCTTGGTCAGGAGGAACGCGGTGATTCCCTGGCTCCCCTTCTCCGGCGATGTGAGGGCGCCCACCACGAACACCTCCCCCACGCCGGCGTGGGTGATGAACGTCTTCTGGCCGTTGAGCACGTAGCGATCGCCCACCTTCTCGGCCACGGTGCGCATCCCGCCCGCGTCGGATCCGGAGCCGGGCTCCGTGAGCCCGAAGCCGCCCAGCGCCTGTCCGCTGGCCAACGGGGTGAGGAACCGCCGCTTCTGCTCCTCTGTGCCCCACCGGTCGATGGGCGAGCAGGCGAGCGAGGAGTGGGCCCCGACCATGATGGAGTGGCTCGCGTCGACCCGGGCCAGCTCCTCCACCGCGATCACGTTGGCCAGGAGGTCCATCCCCGCCCCGCCGTACTCCTCGGCGATGGCGATCCCGAACAGGCCGAGCTCGGCCATCTTGGACCCGTTCTCCCACGGGAACTCCTCGCTCTCGTCGTATTGGGCGGCGACCGGCGCGACGTCGGATTCGGCGAACTCGCGCACCAGGTCGCGTATCATCCTGTGGTGGTCCTGCATGAACACGCTCAGGTCATCCATCGACTCTCCATCGATCGGCGTCTCCGCCCCCGGCCCTCCGGCTCGCTATCCCTCGAGCGCGCCCCGCGGCCGGTGGAGCAACCGCCCGGCCCCGAGGCTCGCGCCAAACATCTCAACTTACGCGGGGTGAAGGCGGAGAGAAACGCTCGCATCGGTCACAACCGGAGCAGCGGGGCGCCGGATCGCCGAAGTAGACCGCGATCGAGGCCCGGCGACAGCGCCGCGCCCGCAGGTAGCGCTCGAGCGCCCACAGGCGCTCCCGTGCCCGGCGCCGGCCCCGCCGGGGCGCGGAGAAGTCGAGCCTGCGCCGCAGCGGTCCCGGAGCCCGCACGACGGCGGGACTCCAAACGCCCTCCGGGGCGGGACTCGAGGCGTCTGCCAAGAGAGCTCTCACGTCCGGGCCGGGTCCCGCCACCGAGTCGGATTCCACCCCCGGGCCGGGTCCCGCCACCGGGCCGGCGGAGACCTCCCGCGCACATCCGAACTCGACCAGCAGGCGGAACGCGACCGCGATCTCCTGTTCGCCCAGCCGGCGGCCCCTCCCGGGCGGCCGCAGCTCGGAGGCGCGCACGCCGCGGCCGGGCGGCAGCGCGGCCCACACGCGGTCCAGGGTGCGGGGCGACGGCCAGGCCCGCCGGATCAGCGCCCGCTGGAGACGGACATCGCCGGGGCACGCCAGCAACAGGCAGCGGGCGGGCCGTCCGTCCCGCCCCGCCCGCCCGGCCTCCTGCTCGCAGGCTTCCAGCGAGCCGGGGAGCCCGAGGTGGCACACGATGCGCACCGCCCCGTGGTCGACCCCCATCCCGAAGGCTCCGGTGGCGCACACCACCCGGATCTCCCCGCCTAGGAACGCCTCCTGCACCCGCGTCCGACGCTCCGGCGCCAGGCCCGCGTGGTAGGCCGCCGCCGCGCTGCCGCGTCTGCGGAAGGCCTGGGCCAGGCGCGTCGCCCGGCGGCGGGTGGGGACGTAGACGATGGCCGCGCCCGGCTCCTGGCGGACCCTCCGCAACGCCAGCAGGGCGCCCTCGGCCAGGGAGGGAACCCGCCGCGCCGACCAGCGGAGGTTGGACCGATCGACGGCCCGAATCACCCGCACGGGATCCCGCAGCCCGAGCGCCTCTTCGATGTCGGCGCGGGTCCGGGCGGTGGCCGTGGCGGTGAGAGCCACCGCCGGTGGAGAGCGGCAGAACCGCCGGAAGTCGTCGATTCGGCGGTAGGAGGGCCGGAAGTCGTGCCCCCACTCGGAAATGCAGTGGGCCTCGTCCACCGCCAGCAGGCTCACGGCCCGGGAGCCCACGAGCCGGCGAAACCGCGGCGATTCCAGGCGCTCGGGCGAGACGTAGAGGAGCTTGAAGCATCCGGCGCGGAGGTCCGCCTCCGTCCGTCTCCGCCGCGACGGGGAGAGCGTCGACGCCAGACAGGCGGCCGGGATCCCGCGCCGGCGCGCCGCCTCCACCTGGTCCTCCATCAGAGCGATCAGGGGCGAGACCACCACCGTGAGGCCGGGCCGCAGCAACGCCGGCACCTGGAAGCAGGCGGATTTTCCTCCCCCGGTCGGCAGGACGGCCAGCACGTCGCGCCCCGCCAGCACGGCTCGAACCACCGCCTCCTGGGCCGGGCGGAAGGCCCGAAATCCGTAGTGTCGCCGGAGCTTCTCCGTGGCGGCCGCCAACGACGCCGCGTCGCGCATGCCCCACCCTGCCGGACGGCCTCAACGGCGTGTCAACGAACGGACGGCGAGCGGGCGTGGGGTGCGGTCCGCGTATGCGGGCGGGCGCAGCTGGGTCGGGACGCGAGGCTGCGAGCGAGGGCGGGCGGAAAAGGGGACCCGGAGAGCCGGCGGCCGCTATTCCGCCCCGTTCTCGGCCGATCTGCGCCCCAGCCGGAGCACCAGCGCCGCGATCAGCAGGCCGCAGCCGACCCCCGCGATGAACTCCTCATGCCGGTAGGCACCCACGAACCAGGTGGCCGAGCCCGCCAGTGCGAGCCCAAGCTGAAGGCGGAGCCACCAGGCGCTCACGGCCTCACGCCCCCGGGCGATCCGGCGCTCAACAGACCGGGCGCGGCGATCCGGCGCTCAACAGGCCGGGCGCG
>JBHHYZ010000081.1:0-9143 GCA_046757845.1 Gemmatimonadota bacterium | reverse complement strand
GGCTGGATGCGCTCGGCAACACGACGGCGGCGATCGGGAAGGGCTTCGCGATCGGTTCGGCCGCCCTTACCGCCCTCGCCCTGTTCTCGGCCTACGCCAACGCCGTGGGACTGCGCGCCACGGGAATCAACCTGGTGAACCCGCTGGTGGTGATCGGCCTGTTCATAGGCGGGGCGACTCCGTTCTTCATCGCGTCGCTCACCATGACCGCGGTGGGACGGGCCGCCGCCGGGATGGTGGCGGAGGTCCGCCGCCAATTCCGGGAGATCGCGGGGCTGATGGAGGGTACCGCCAAGCCCGACTCCGCCCGTTGCGTGGACATTTCCACCCGGGCCGCGCTCAAGGAGATGATTCTCCCGGGCTTCACGGCGATCCTGGTGCCCATCTTCGTGGGTGCCATTCTCGGCGTGGAGGCGCTGGGCGGCGTACTGGCCGGCGCGACGATCAGCGGGGTGCTCCTGGCTCTGTTCATGGCCAACGCCGGCGGAGCCTGGGACAATGCCAAGAAGTACATCGAGGGCGGGGCGCATGGCGGGAAGGGGTCCGAGCCGCACAAGGCCGCGGTGGTCGGTGACACGGTGGGAGATCCGTTCAAGGACACCTCCGGCCCGTCCATGAACATCGTGATCAAGCTGATGAGTGTGGTGTCGCTGGTGCTGGCGCCCTGGTTCGTGCGGCTGCACGGAATCACCCTGGACGAGGGCGCGGTGGGGGCGCTCGTCCGCCCCGTCGGTCACCTGGTACGGGCGGTGGCGGGACTGTTCTGAACCGGCGCTCGCCTGTCCGGGCCGGGGCCGAATTCTCCGGTCCCGGCCCGAACAGGATTCATTGAACTCGGAGCCCTCGTCGGTTAGCTTGCTGTCCGGCCGCCGCTGAAGGGCGGCCACCGTCTCCTGCCCCGCTCACCGCGACCGGGGCCGATTCAGACCGAAGGAGAATGCGATGCGCGACTACGAGATCGTCTACATCTTTCGCTCTTCTCTGACCGCCGAGGCGATCGAGGAGAAGCTCGAACGCTTCCACGCCGTCCTGACGGCGCGGGACGGCGGTCAGATCACCGCCGTCGAGCACTGGGGGAAGCGGCAGCTCGCCTATCCGATTCGCAAGGAAACCAGCGGCTTCTACGTCGTGGCGCAGTTCACGGCCGATCCCGAGGTGCTGCCGGAGCTGGAGCACATCCTCAAGCTGGATGAGGACCTCCTTCGGCACTTGGTCGTGTTGTCGGAGGGCGAGCTGGCCGTCGCGCCTTCGGCCCGGGAAGACGTGGATGCGGCGCCCGCCCGCCGGCCGCGGGTGAAGGCCGAGGACGCCGCCGCGGAGGAAGAGGACGAAGAGAAGCTGGTGCCCGTGGAGGACGACGCTCCGGAGGAAGAGGAGCTGGCGCCCGTCGAGGCCGACAGCGTTGAACAGGCTGTGTACGAGCAGGACGAGGGCTGAGCCATGAGCGCATTTCGAAAAGTTTGCCGTCTTTGCGAACGAAAGATCGAGAAGGTGGACTACAAGGACGAGCACCTGCTCAGCCGGTTCATCTCCGACCGCGGCAAGATCCTGCCGCGCAGGGCTACGGGCGCGTGCGCCCGCCACCAGCGCCAGGTCGCCACGGCCGTCAAACGGGCCCGGTACCTGGCCCTGCTGCCGTACATCAAAGGGTATCATACCTGATCTGAGCCGTCGCCGTTGAGTCTCCGCGGTTGGACGCTGGCCCGGGCCGTCGGACTCGCCGTGGCGGTCGCGATGCTGTCGCCTGTCAGCCCGGTAGTGCTCGTATTCGTCCCGCTCGCGGTCCTGTTGCTGGCTTATCATCCCCGCAGCCTCACGGCCGTGGCGCTGGCGCTGGTGATCCTGCTCTCCGCGTTCGCCGGCGCCCGGGCCGGGCCGGCCCCGCTCTGGTTCGCCGAGCGGGCATGGGCGCTGATGCTGGGAGGAGGGTTCGTGCTGAGCGGGATCCTGGTTCGCAGCAGAGCCGTCACGGTCCGCTCCGTCACCGCGCTGGCGGGAACGGCGGGCGTGCTCGCGCTGACGGCCGGGGTGCGGCCCCAGGTCCTCCCGCAGTTGGATTGGTGGATGAGCTCCGAGTTACGCCGTGTGGCGCTGGGCGCGACCGAGTGGTTGCAGGGCGTCGGAGCGTTTCCCGGCGTCGAGAGCACCGTCCAGCGGATGATCGCGGCGGAGGTCCTGTTGTACCCCGCCTTTCTGGCGCTCGCGTCGGTGGCATCCCTGTCGGTGGGCTGGTACGTGGTCAGCCGGTTCGCGGGCGTCGGCGGGGCGCTGGGTCCACTGCGCGAGTTCCGCTTCAGCGATCACCTGGTGTGGGTGCTGGTCGCGGGTCTCGTGCTGTTTCTTCTGCCCCTGGGCGGTCCGGCTTCCCGCCTGGGCGAGAACGCGGTGGTGTTCATGGGCGGATTGTATCTTCTGAGAGGTCTTGGGATTCTGTTGTGGTGCGGAGCCGCGCTGGTGAGCTCCGCGTGGTGGGCCGCCGTGTGGGCGGTCGTGGCGGTTCTGCTGTACCCCGTGGTGGTCGGCGCCGCCCTGCTGATGGGATTGAGCGACACGTGGCTGGACCTGCGGGGTCGCTTGAGCCGGCTCGCGGGCGAGGGCGACTGAGCCCCGGACGCGGTGTCGCCGCTGGCCGCCTCCGGTACGGGGAACGTCTCCGGCGGCCGGTGGCCGAAGGCGTTTCGTCCGAGAACTGAGAGAGGACAATGGTAGAGATCATACTCCGAACCGCAGTCGAGAATCTGGGTGAGGCGGGCGATGTGGTGGACGTGAAGCCGGGTTACGCCCGCAATTACCTGATCCCGCGAGGCTTCGCCCTGCCCGCGAGCGCGGGCAACCGGAAGCGCCTAGCCCAGGAGCTCCAGCGGGGGCGGCGTTCCCGCGAGCGGCAGAAGGAACAGGCCGAACAGCTGGCCCAGGAGCTCCAGGGCCGGACCCTGACCTTCGAAGTGCTGATCGGCGGGGAAGGCCGCCTGTTCGGCTCGGTCACCTCGGCGGACATCGCCGAGGCCCTGGCGGGCGAGGGCGTCGAGGTGGACCGGCACTCCATCCAGCTGAGCCAGCCGATCAAGGAGCTCGGGGTCTACGATGTGCCCATCCGGCTCCACCCGGAAGTGAAGCCCGAGATCCGAGTGTCGGTCGTGGCCAAGGAGTGACGCGTACGTCGGGCTCGACGGTGGGGAGCGGAGAGTGGATGGAGCGGGGGCCTCCCCCTCCGGCGCTGGCGGACCTCATCCGGGGCGGCCATCCGCCCGCCGAGCTGGACAGGTGCGTGGAGGCGGCGCTGGAGCGCAACGTGCGGCACCTGGTGGTGCTGGATCTGCGCGGGCTTTCCGATGCCACGGATTTCTTCGTGATCGGGTCGGGCGATTCGGACACCCATACGCGGGCCATCGCGGAAAACGTGCTGCGGAGAATGAAGGAATCCGATCTGCGGCCCGCCGGCGTGGAAGGGGAGGCCGCGGGCCAGTGGGTCCTCATGGATTTCCTCGACGTGATCGTCCACCTGTTCGCACCGCGGGTACGCGAGTTCTACCAGCTGGAGCGGCTGTGGGGCGACGCGCCCTGTTTCGAGTTGAGCGAGGCACCTCAGGGGGAACTGCGGGACGCGCCGCTCGAGGAGCCCCGGGGGGACTCCACCGGGTGAGCCCGGCGCCGCGCCGCGCCGTTCTCCTACGTTCTGCGGCCGGGCTTGCTTGCCACCGTTTTCCGCCGACGGCTATGTTGATGGCAATCGGGTCCGCGTACCCGAGCGGGGCGCGGGATGTGGTGATGTACACGAAGCGGTGGCCGGTCCCCTCTTGATCTCCAGTCTGAACAGCGTTCGAGCGCTCCTCGGCGGCGCGACGCTCCTCGGCGCGGTGGCTTGCGGCGGCTCGCCCCCCGCCCGCCCGGGTGACGAATGGGCGCCGCGCGCCGGTGCGGAGCTCGTGGCCGGGAGTTCCCTGGATCAGTATGGGCTCCTGGTGGTCCCACAGCGGGGCGGCCCGGCGCACCTCCGTTCCTTCCGGGACCCCTCGAACGTGCTCTGGTCCGGCCGGACGCCATTGCCGGCCTCCTCTGCGGTGTACTCGCTCGAGGCCTCGATCCTCCTGCGGACCGAGCAGGGGCGGCTGTACCGATATCGACCCGGTCCCGAGTCCCTGACGGAGGTGGGCCGCGTGGGCCCGAACGCGCGATGGTGGGGTGGAGGGGGCTCGGGCGTGCTGGTGGATGGGTCGACCGTGATCGAGATCTCCGAGCAGGGGGAGTGGCGGCATGAGTTCCCCGGCGCGGTGCTGTGGGCGGCGCCGGTCGAGAACGAAGGAATGGCGGTCCTGGAAGGTCCGGTCGCGCGCCCGACCCTCTCGATCCGGGAGCGGGAGGGGAAAAGCCCGGCGGCCCGGGCCTCCATCCTCGTGTCCACGCCGGGCGTGGTCACCGCCTGGGGACGCCGGCTGGCGCTGGCGGAGCCCGATGCGGGCCTGGCCCTGCTGGATGTGCCGGGGCTCGAGCCGGACAGGACGGTGAAGCTCGATCGGCCCCTCACCGCGCTGGCGGCCTCACCTTCTTCACATGAGATCTACGTGGCCACCCGGGGTCCCGTCCGCCTCCTCGCGGTGAGCCGTTTTTCAGGGGAGGTTCGCGAGCTGGGCCGGTTCGAGCGCCCGCTCCAGGTCATTCGGCCGGCCGTCCTGGGAGGATCTCTGCTCCTGTTCGATGGAGAGGCGTCCTGGTTGGTGCCGGTCCGAGGCCGGCAACCGGAACCTCTGCCGACCCGGTGGAGGCGGGATCTGCCCCTGGCGCTGCCGGGCCCGCGTGTGCTGGTGGCCACCGATTCCGGACTGGCCATGTGGGACCCGGCCGGGTCCGAGGCTCCGACGCCGCTGGCGGCGCCGAGCGACGCGTGGTGGCTTCCGCTGCGCTGGCATCCCTCCGCGGCGGCGCGAAGGGCCGGCCGGGCCGCCGGCGCCGAAGCCGGTGAGGAGGGGGGCGAGGGAGGGGAGAACGAGAGGCAGGTGGCCGTCCGGGTGGAGACGGGTTTCGGCGTGGCGCCTTCGCATGGCGTCGCGCAGGCGCCGGCGGACGCCGCGGCGGAGCCCGGGCCCGAGGAGCTCTCGGCTTCTCTCGCCCCTCCGCCGATCCCGACGGATGAGGCGGCGGCCGGATCGACCCGGTCGCTCATGCCGGCGGGCTTCTACGCGGTCGTGTCATCCTCGCAGGCGCTCGGAGGCATCCGGACCCTGGCCCGCCGGCTGTCTGCCGCCGGATTTCCGACCCGGATCCAGCGCCACCGCGATGAGGCGAACGAGGTATGGTACCGCGCCCTGGTGGGTCCCTATACGTCCCGCCGGGCGGCCGAGCGCATGGGGCGTCGCCTTCGGCGGGAACGGGGTCTTCAGTCGTGGATCGCGGAGGTCGCTCCCGACAGCCGGCTGGAGGAGGTCGTGCCGTGATGGTTCGGGTCCAGCGGCGCCCGGAGTCGGAGGCCCGCTTCCTGGCCGGAGCGGTGCCACCGAGCGCGAGCGTCGTCGCGCTCGTGCACGCCTCTCCGCTCACCGCCCGCGCGGCGCGGGCCATAGATGCCATCGCGACCGCCATGGGCCGTAGGCGCGAGCACACGCTCCTGGCGGCGCTGTCGCCCGAGTCCTCGGCGATCGATGCGGTGGTGGGTGGGTCCGGCTCGACGGGTTTCGCCGCCGCGCTGTGTGGCCGCGCCCGTCTGGCGGAGATCGCGGTTCGCCGTGGCGATCGGCGCTACGTGTATCTTCCCGCCGGCGCCGCGTCGCCCGGCTCCCCCGGAGCGAAGCGGGGGGTGCCCGCCAGCGGCGGGCCGCCGCCGGCCGTGCTCCTGGAGAGTCCGGAGCTGCGCGGCTTCGTCGACCGGCTGCGCCGCAGGGGCGGCACGCTGCTTCTCGTGCTCCCGAAGGATGCGTTCGGCTCCGAAGCCGCCGGCGGATGGTTGGATGGATACCTGAGCCTGGGGGAATCGGCCGAAGGGGTCGAGGCGCCGGCGGGGGTCCTCCACTACGGCCACCTCATCCTGGCCGAGGAGGAGATCTCCCGCCCGGTCGAGCACGGGAGTCTCCCGGCGGAGAGTGAGGATTCGGCCGGGGAGACCGGGGAGACCGGGGAGACCGGGGAGACCGGGGAGGTCCGCCCCGCCGTCTCCGGAGGTGGGCCGGAAACCGCCGCCGCGGCGGAGCCGGAGGATCATCCGCGAGATTCGCGCCCACCGGGCGGTGTGGAGGCGGGCGCGTCTTCGCGCGGCGCCTGGCGCCGCCACCGTCGGCACGGAGGCCTTCCGGTGGGACGCGTCGCGCTGGGTGGCGTGGGGGTCGCCGTCCTCCTGGCGGCCTGGTTCGTCTTCGCCCGAGACTCGGTGACGGGAGCTTCGGGGCCGGAGCGTCCCGAGGCGGGAGTGGCCGCGAGGGAGCCGGGTGGGACGAGCGGGGCCGCGGAGGGAGCCCGAGAAGAGATGCGGGCGTCCGGTAGAGAGGGCTCTCCCTCGGATCGATGGACGGCGGAGGCCGAGGCGGCTCCGGAGTTGCCCTACTCGGTCCTCATCGCCAGCTACGCCGCCGAAGCCGATGCGCTCGCGCTCCGAGACCGCCTTCGGGAGAGTGGAGAGGGCCTGTTCTTCGTCTCGCTCACCCCGATTCGGGGGAAGCTGTATCACCGGGTCCTGGCGGGGGCCCGTGCCAGCTCAGAGCGGGCGAGGTCGCTGATGGAGGAGCTGGTGCGCGGCGGCCGGAAGCGGGAGGCGAGTGGTTGGCACCTTCGCCCCACGCGTCTGGCGTTCAGGCTCGGAGTCTACCCGACCCGGCGGGAGGCCGTGGTCGCTCGCCGGCGGGCCGAGGCCAGAGGGATCCATCCTTACATTCTCCCGGCGGCGAGCGAGCGGGTGGACTCGGTCTTTTTGGTGTACGCGGGCGCGTTCGA
Organism: Gemmatimonadota bacterium; assembly: GCA_046757845.1. GTDB lineage: Bacteria > Gemmatimonadota > Gemmatimonadetes > Palauibacterales > Palauibacteraceae > JBHHYZ01. The sequence goes on along the minus strand of JBHHYZ010000081.1, from coordinate 2,225 downwards.
GTCCGAAACGGCGGCCGCGGCGTTGAAGGAGGTTCTGGCACGGGCGGACGTGCGCGCCCCACTCGTAGTCCGGCGAGGAGCACCGAAGTGAAGGTCAAGTCGATCACCCTGCAGGGCTTCAAGTCGTTCGCCGACCGTACGCGCCTGGAGTTTCACGACGGGATCACGGCCGTCGTGGGTCCCAACGGTTGCGGCAAGTCCAACATCTCCGACGCCCTCCGGTGGGTGCTCGGCGAGCAGCGGCCCACCGCCATCCGCGGCTCGCGCATGGAGGAGGCTATCTTCGGCGGCAGCAAGGAGCGCCGCCCCATCCACCGGGCCGAAGTCGCTTTGGAGCTGGCCAACGAGGATCGCACTCTGCCCCTGCCGTACAGCGAGGTCGTGATCGGACGCACGGTCTACCGGGGAGGCGAGAGCGAGTACACGATCAACGGGGCCGCCTGCCGCCTCAAGGACATTCACGACCTCTGCCGGGACACGGGGCTGGGCACGAACGCGTACGCGATCATCGAAGCGCGCATGATCGATGCGATCCTCAGCGATCGGGCCGAGGAGCGCCGCGCCCTGTTCGAGGAGGCGGCGGGCATCGGGCGATACAAGGATCGTCGCCGCGCCGCGCTCCGCCGACTGGAACAGGCCGAGAGCGATCTACAGCGGTTGGAGGACGTCCTGTCGGAAATCCGATCCAAAGTCCGATCGCTGGCGCGCCAGAGGGGACGGGCGGAGCGCTTCGGGAAGCTGCGGACGCGCCGGCTGCAGCTGGAGGTCGCGGTCGCCGACGCCAGGCTGGCGGCCGACGATGTCCGATTGGAGGAAGCCCGCGCCCGGCTGGAGTCGCTCCGCCGCGACCATCCGGGCGAACAGGCGGATCTGCGGACGCTGGAGACGGAGGCGGAAGCGCTCCGCCTCCGCCTCACCGAGGACGAACGGGAGCGGGCCGATCTCGCCCGCTCCCTGGACGCGACCCGCAAGCGCCTCGAGGAGCGTGAGCGAGAGCGCCTGGTGGCGAGCGAGCGGGCGGTGGCCGCCCGAGACCGGCTGGAGGCGCTGGCCCGGGAGCTCGAGCGGCTCGCGGAGCGTCGCCGGGAGCTGGACGAAGAGGCCGTCGAGACCGGCCGCGCGCTCGATCTCGCCGGTCGGAGCGTGTCGGACCTGGCCGAGCTGGAGGGTCCGCTGAAGGCCGAGGTCGCTCAGGTGGAAGGTGTGCTGGAACAGGCCAGGGCCGCCGAAGAGGCCGCCCGGGAGTCGCTGGGCGGGGTGTTGCGCGAGCTCGGCTCACTGGAGGCCGGCCGTGAGGCGGCGACCGAGCGGCTCACCGAGCGCGTCGAGGAGATCGAGCGCCGGCGGGCCGAGATCGAGGATCTCCGGGCCGAGGCGGATCACCTGCGGGAAGAGAGGGCGACGGCCGAACGGGAGGCCAACGAGTCGTCCGAGCGGGAACGGCGGCTCGACCGGAAACTGGCCGCCTGCCGCGCCGAGGTGGACGAGCTTCGTGAGGCCGGGCGGGAATTGCGGGCCAAGGTGGCGGGGTTGGAGGGCGATCTGTCGGCGATGCGCGCAAAGCAGTCGAGCCTGGCGGACTTTCTGGCGTCGGGCGGAGGCGTGTCGGATACGGTGCGCGAGTTGCTGGCGGCGGCCGGCTCCATCCCGGGCATCGAGGGCGTGCTGACGGAGTTCATCCGGGTTCCGTCCGAGCTGGCCGGCGCCGTCGAGGCCCACCTGGGCCTCTATCTCCATGGGCTGGTGGTGAAGGATTGGGAGAGCGTGGCGGCCGTGCGGCGCTGGCTGGCCGATCGGGAGGATGATTCGGGCGTGCTCCTCCTGCCTCTGGATCCCGGTCCGCGGCCTTCGGCCACCGCCGCGGCGCCGGGGAGCGGGGATCTCCTGAGCCGCGTCGAGGCGATCGGGGCTGGCGCCCGCTGGGTGCGAGCTCTGCTCGCCGGCGTGTCGCTGGGCCGAAAAGGGTCGTTCGCTCCGGCGGCCGGTGCCTGGACCCTGGCCGACGGGAGCGGACAGGATCCGTGGGGAGCGGTGCGGCTGGGTCCGCTGGCCGGCGCGAGAGGCGCGCTGACCCGGAGGGCGGAGCTGGAGGAGCTGACCCGGCGCTCGGCGAGCGTGGAGCGGGAGCTCGAGGCGGCCCGGCAGACGCTCGAGCAGACGGAGTTGAGCCTGGCTCGGACATCTGCCCGCTGAATTGCCTGACCATCACGGCCAATGGGCCCGAA
>JBHHYZ010000080.1:0-9200 GCA_046757845.1 Gemmatimonadota bacterium | reverse complement strand
CCTCGGCCCCGTGCGGCTTCGGGGCGCGGTGTCCGGTGGTTCCACCTTCCGCCCCGTCGTCATCCCCGGGCCGGGCACCCGCTCGGACGCCGAACAACCAGCCCGGACCCGGCCCCGGCGCGCCCGGTTCGACGCGGTCGGCGAAGCTCCGCCGGAGATGTCGGATGAGCCCGGTCCGAACCGGTGGCACGAGCAGGAGAATGCCGGCCAGATCGGTCAGCACGCCCGGGGTGACCAGCACGATCCCCGCGATCAGGACGAGAAGGCTGTGGAGGAGCTGTTCGCCGGGGAATCGGCCCGCGGCCAGCTCGCTCTGGACGGCCTGCCAGCTGCGCGCCCCTTCGCGCCGGGCCATCCATGCCCCCGCCACGCCCGTCCCCAGCACGAGCAGGAGAGTGGGCGCCAGGCCGACCACGGCGCCGATGCGCAGAAGGAGCATCAGCTCCAGCAGCGGTACGAGTGTGAAGAGGAGAAACAGCCTGAGGAGCATTCAGAATCCCATGCTGGCGCGGATCTTCGGATCGATCCGCTCCGGGGTCCAGAAAGGCGTCCACACGAGATTCACTTCCGCCGTCTCGATCCCTTCCACCGCCTCGGCGGCCGCCTGCGCGCCGGACAGGATCTGCCCTCCCATCGGACAGCCCGGGCTGGTCAGGGTCATCGTGACGTTCGCCCGCCCCACCTCCACGTCGATGTCGTACACGAGACCCAGATCGACGATGTTCAGCCCGATCTCCGGATCCACTACGCCGCGCAGCGCCTGGCGGACCGCCTCCCGGACCGAGTCCGTCGCCTGGCCCTCCGGCTCGCTCGTTTCCGTAGATTCGTTCACGTCGTATCTCCTTGAATTGGGGTCGGGGTACGGCGTTCTACCCGCGCGGGCCGCTTCCGGGTCCGGTCAGGCGCCGCCGCCGGCGAGGAGTCGGCCCGCCGCCGGGTCGCGCGGCCGGGCCGCTCAGGCGTTGCCGCCGGCGACGGGCTCGGTCAGCGAGTCCTCGTCGATCTCTCCCGGAGGTTCCTCGAGCGGAGCTCCCTGCTGAACCAGCTCGCGATGCTCCTCCAGCACATCCGTCGCGTTCACCAGGATGGCTCCCGTCAGACGGCCTTCGGTACCACACAACACGACGGCCCGCTCGGATCCCAGCTTTCCTCGGACCACGACCTGTTCCGCCTGGGCGGTGCGGCCCAGCACGTTCAGCTTGAGGTCGAACACATCCGAGAAGAAGTGCGACAAATGCCGGTACGGCTCGCGGGCCCCGGCCATGTTGCGGCCCACCAGCCGCCCGTGGACCTTCGCGTGGTCCCAGTGCTCCAGCCTCGAGTAGCCTCCGAAGGTGGAGTCCGGAAACCGCGCCACGTCGCCGCTCGCGTAGATGTACGCATGGCTCGTCTCCCCGTACGGGTCCACCACGATCCCGTCCTGGACCGCCAGGCCGGTTTCTTCGGCCAGCTCCATGTTGGGCGTGATCCCGATCCCTACCACCACCAGATCGCAGGGAAGAACACGGCCGTCCTCCAGCACGACCGCCTCCACCCGTTCGTCTCCCTCGAAGGACCGGACGGCGGCGCCGAACTGAAACCGCACCCGCCGCTGCTCGAAGTACCTTCGCATGAAGTGGGAGATGGCGGGCGGCAACGCCTGCGCCCACGCCCGGTCCCGGGCCTCGACGATCACCGATTGCACGCCGAGCTTCAGCAACGAGGAGGCGAGCTCCATCCCGATGAATCCCGCCCCCACCAGCACGGCCCGCTCGGCGGCCGCGGCCGCGCTACGGATCTCCTCGGCATCCTTCACCGACCGCAGCGTGAAGACTCCTTCGAGCTCCGCCCCGGGCACGTCGAGGGTGCGGGGCCGGCCGCCCGTGGCGAGCAGGATTCGCTTCGCCTGGTAGCGGGCACCGGATGCGGAGGCGACGACCTTCTCCCTGGGATCGAGCGACACGATGCGCTGGCCTCCCAGGAACGTGACTCGAGCCTCCTGCTCCAGCCAGCCTTCCGGCTTCACGTGCAACAGCTCGCGACCGATCTCCGGGGCCTGGAGGAACTCCTTCGAGAGGGGCGGCCGATGGTACGGCGGCTCCCGCTCCTCGCCAAGCAAGGCGATCGAGCCCTCTCGATCCAGCTCCCGGATGCCGTCAATCGCGGCGACCGACGCCAGTCCTCCTCCCACGATGAGGTAGTCGTATCGCTCTATTCCGGCATCTCGCATCCCGTTAATCCCGCTCCTTCATCCGCGGTCCGTCGACATCATTGCGTCTCCCGGTCCAGGCGACCTCTGTGTGCGTCCAACCCGAAAGGCGGGACGCGCGGTTCCCGGAGCGGCTCACGCGGATCGGCTACGACGCCAGGCGTCGAGATACTCGCACCAGATGTGGCCGATCACCATGTGTGCCTCCTGCACCCGTGCCGGATCCTCCGAGGGCACGACGAGCGCGCGATCGGCCAGTTCCGCCAGCTCGCCGCCCGCGCCGCCGCACAGGCCCACCGTGAACAGGCCAAGCTCGCGGGCGGCCCGGAGTCCCTCCAGAACATTCGCGCTTCGCCCGGAGGTGGAGAGGCCGACCGCCATGTCCTCCGGCCGGCAGAGCGCCCGCACCTGCCGGGCGAAGACGGTCTCGAAACCGGCGTCGTTGGCCGCCGAGGTCAGGATAGAGGAGTCCGTGGTCAAGGCGATGGACGCCATCGCCGGACGTTCTCCCCTGAACCTCCCCACCAGTTCCGCGGCCAGGTGCTGGCTGTCGGCCGCGCTACCGCCGTTGCCCATCCAGCAGATCTTCCCGCCCGCGGCCAGGCAGCGCTCCATGCGCCGGGCCACCTCCAGGATCGACGGCTCGAGGCATGCGACCGCGTCGATCGCGGCCCGATGCGCGTCCAGGGTTTCGGGGACGAGCCCCTTCACCCAGCTTCGGTCTTCCATCCATCCCCCTCCCGTCCCGGCCGCGACCGCCCCCGACCCATGGCCAGTTCCAGCAGCTCCACCGGATGGACGACCGGGATTCGAAGGCCCACGCGCCGCAGGCCCTCGCCGATCTGCATCGCGCAACCCGGGTTTCCGGTCGTGACCACATCGTATCCCTCCCGGCGGATCTCGTCGAGCTTCGGGGCCAGGATGCGAGCCGCCAGTTCGGGGTGGAACAGGTTGTACACGCCGGCGCCGCCGCAACATTCGGTGCCCGAGGGCAGCTGACGGGCCCGCGCGTATCCGAACCGGCGCAAGGCTGCCAGCGGCGCCCGGTCCACTCCCTGGGCGTGAAGCAGGTGGCACGGGGCGTCGTAGCCGACCTCGAGGTTCCGGAGTCGACTCGCGGGCGCCGCGGGAAACGGCGCGAGGGTCTCCGAGTCGGCGGATCGACCGCCAGGATCGGCCGCCAGCTCCATCACATCTCGCACCCGAGGGGAGAGAGCCGCGGCACGCGGCCCCCACTCGGGGTCGTCCGCCAGCCAGGTTCCGTACTCCCTAAGGGCGGCTCCACAGCCTGCCGCATCCGCGACGATCCATTCCGCATCCGCCGCCTCGAACGCCTCGATGTTACGGCGCGCCAGGCGGCACGCCGCATCCCGTTCTCCCGCGTGCGCGTGAAGTGCTCCGCAGCAGACCTGTCCGGCGGCGCGGATCTCCCGCATCCCGCACTTCGCCAGGACGCTCCGAGACGCCGCGTGCACGTGGCCGAACAGACCCGCCATCACACAGCCTTCCAGGAGCGCGAAGGTGGGTCGGGGTGTGGCGGCGGGCGCCGGACCGGACCCTCCGGCCGGTGCGGCGAGTGCCTGGCTCCGGGGCCGGCTGGCGGCGAGCAGGCGGGCGGCGAGCCCGGCCCGGCCCGGCAGGATCCGCCCGGCCAGCCCCGCCACGCCCGTCGCGCGCAGAGCGCGCAGAAGTCCATACACAGCGCCGGCGCGCCGGCCTTCGGTCAACAGCCCGAGGGCGACGCGCGCCGCGGCACGGGCCACGGGCCGGTGTTCGGCCAGATCCGCGCGGGCCGTCTCCAGCAGGGAGCCGTACGGAACGCCCGAGGGGCAGACGCTCTCGCACGCCCGACAGCCCAGGCATCGCCCGACGTGCTCCGCCACCGCGCTCTCCGTCCGGAGCCGGCCGTCGGCGAACGCTCGCATGAGAAAAACCCTGCCTCGAGGAGAATCGTTCTCGTCTCCCAGCACTCGGAACGTCGGGCATGCGGGCAAACAGAGTCCGCAGTGCACGCAGGCCAGCAGATCGTCCTCGGCCAGAGATAGACGCGGTGGAAGGGGTCCAGCCGGGGAGGGAACCGCGCTCACCGCGAACTCTGCGCCTCGGGGTCCGCCGAGCTGTGATCGTGGATGATCCGCCACCCGCCCTCCACCCGACGGAGCACGAGCGTGAACGGTCCCGTGGAGGTGATCATCCCGTTCCGGTAGAGCGTGTAGCGGGCGGTCGCGAGCGCGTACAGCGGGCCCAGCCGGCGTGTGCGAAGGCTATCGAACCGGAGGCTGTCCCGCTCGGCGCCGGGCTCGAACAGGGGCGCGTAGTGAGCCCGGATCTCCTCGTAGCCGGTCACCAGGCCCCCACGGCCCACGTACGTTGTGGTGGGCGCGCGCTGATAGAAATCGAGAAAGCCGTCCAGATGGCCCGCGTTCCAGGCGCGGGCGGAAGCTTCCAGAGCGCGGCCGATCTGGCTGGACAGGCCGGCGGCCGCCGCTCCACCTTTCGCATTCGACGTGTCCTCGATCCAGCAGGCGGAGACCAGCAGGGTGAGCGCCAGCGCTCCGGCCACGCAACACGACCTCATGTTCGCTCTCATGCCCGCTGCCCCTCCAGACCCGCCGAGAAGTGGTCCGCCGACGCTTCGATCGCGCGGGTCAGACAGGGGTTGGGTCCCTGGAACGGATGGCCGGCGTTCATCGTATGGCCGGCCTCCTCGATCAGCAGGAGAGTCGCCGAAGCGCCGGCCGCCTCCGCGAGTGTCCGCGCGTCGTCCGGCGACACGCTCTCATCCGCGGTGCCGTGGACGACCAGGTACGGGATCGAGAGTGCCCGGGCCGACGCCTCCACGTCCAGCCGTTCACGATTGGCCCGGATGTCGTCGAGCACGTTACGGTACAGGGGCATCCGCTGTCCGGTGCGCGCGTTCACGATGCTCACCTCCTCGCCCGCCTCCCAGGCCGGCGCGTACGCGAGCACGTATCGGTCCACCGCCGCGATCCCGGCCCAGGTGACCAGCGCTCGCACGGCCCGGCGGCTGGCCGCCTTCAACACGCAGGTGGCGCCGCCCCGGCTGTGCCCCAGCAGTCCGAAGCGGCGAGACGGGAGGACCGAGAGCTCTCCCAGCCGGCCCGTCGCCAGACCATCGAGCACGATCTCGAGGTCGAACAGCTCCCGGGTGAACGTGTTCCGGCCAAACGCTTCCAGCTCGTCGAACTCGGTCGGACGCTCTCCGATCCCGGAACCGGAGAAGTTGAAGCAGATGGTCAGGAATCCCGTCCTGCGGGCCAATGCCTCCGACAGGTGCGGGAAGAAGCCCCAGTCCTTGAAGCCCTTGAAGCCATGGCACACCACGATCGACGCGTCCGGCCTCGGGGCCTCGGGAATCCACGCATCTCCCCGCAGGACATCCCCACCGGCCACATCGATGCGGAACCGGTCCCGGCGCACGGATTCCCGGCTCCCGGGGATCATCGCTCCTCCTCGCGTGATGCCGCCTCGCGGCGGGGTGTCCACCGGCGCTCCTCCCGGCCCGCCCGCAGGTTCGCGGCGCGGGCAAGCGTGAACAGCAGGTCTGAAAGGCGGTTCACGTAGGGGAGAATGGCGTCCTCCAGATCCGGCTGTCGTCCGGTCAGGCCGGCGATGGCGCGCTCGGCCCGCCGGCACACCGTACGGGCCACGTGGAGCTGCGCCCCGACGGAGCTTCCGCCCGGAAGGATGAACGCGTCCAGGGCGGGGAGATCGGTATCCAGCCGGTCGATCCACCTTTCCAGCTCGCCCACGCGATCCGGGTCCAATCGGGGGATGGCTCCCCGGCGCAGCGCGCGCTCGGGATCCGCGGTGGCCAACCTGGCTCCCACCGCGAACAGATCCTCCTGGACCGCCGCCAGGAGTGCCGTATCCAGCACCCCCTCCGAATCCATCGCCAGGGCGAGACCGAGCGCCGCGTTCAGCTCGTCGACGGAGCCGTACGCCTCCACTCTCGGGTCGTTCTTGGGCACTCGGTCACCGCCGAACAGACCCGTCTCTCCCCCGTCGCCTCCCCGCGTGTAGATCTTCATGGGTGGTCTCGTTCGCCTCACAGGTAGTCGGCAAGCCAGGGCCGCGCGGTCCCGGCCAGCGCCTCCGCCACCCGGGCCTCGAGTTTGCGGAGCGCGTCCGGGCGCCGTGCCTCGGCGGCCGCGTGCTCTACGGGTCCCCCTCGTTCTATCGCGACAGCGGCCTCGCCCAGACCCTCCAGCAGCCCGGCGATTCGGCGATCCGCGGGCGCGTCGCTCCACGATCGACGATACGTGCAGCGGATCATTCCGGCGAGCGGGAACGCCTCTAGATCGACCGCGGTGTCTCCCAGGGCACGGCGCGCCGCCTCTACCTTCTCGGGGAGGCGGCGGATCGGGGTCGAGATCCGAAGCACCACCTCCGAGAGCGATCTCGACCGGGTCGGAGCGGCATCCGTTCGGGCCGGAACCGGACCGATCATCTCCGCCACCTGGAGACTGCAGGATTCCGCCCAGCGGAACAGTCTTCGCAGGCGAGCGTCCACAGAGGTCTCCGAGCCCACCAGCCGTACCCAGGCCCTCGGGGTTCCCTGGTCCGCCCGCCAGTCCCACCCGAGCGCGTCCGGCCGGGGCCACTCCTCCGGCGCCGTGTCCAGCAGCTTCCAGAGAGCTCCCCACATGTCCCGTCCGCCCTGCAGCGTAAACCGGCGGCTCACCGGAGGCTTGGGCCACACCCGCAGCGTCACCCGGGTGAGGATGCCCAGGCGGCCGTGACCTCCACACAGCAGGCTCAGCACGTCGTAACCCGCCACGTTCTTCACCACCGCCCGCCCCCATCGCAGGAGCTTCCCGTCAAACCCCGCCACACGGCAGGCCAGGACCTGCCGGCGTATGCGGCCGAACGCCGGATCCCAAGCGGTGGGTCGGGCCACGGACACCCATCCGCCTACCGACGCGTCGGGCGCGGCGTCCGCCTGGGGGAGCCACTGCCCCTCCGAGGCCAGCCGCCGCCGGAGCTCGCCGATCCGAAGGCCCGCGCGGACCGTGACGACCAGCTCCGCGGGCTCGTAGGAGACGATCTCGCGCCACTCCGCCCCGCCCGTAGAGACCACGTCGCGGCCGCACTCGCGGAGCTCCGCGTCCACCGTCTCGGCGCGCTCGGTCGCTCCCGTGATCAGCGGAGCGCGTTCACCGGGTGCCCGGGCTCGCAGCCATGCCACCAGTTCCTCTTCCCCCGCCGGACTTCGCCAGGCTTGCACGGGATCTTCGCTATCCGCCGGTTGCGGGTTCCGGGCTTCGCGGCAGCCCATCCGGCAGCACCTTGCCCGGGTTGCACAGGCCGTCCGGGTCGAACGCCCGCTTCAGGCGCTCCAGCACCTCCAGTTCGCTCGGGGAGAAGACGAGCGGCATCGAGCCTCGCTTGTCCAGGCCCACGCCGTGCTCTCCCGTGATCGTCCCGCCCGCCTCCACGCACAGCCTCATGATCTCCTTGCTGGCCAGCCCGACGCGCCGGACCTGGTCGGCGTCCCGCCGATCGAACAGAAGGTGCGGGTGCAGATTTCCGTCGCCGGCGTGGAAGTAGCTGATGTGCACCAGGTCGTGGCGGCGGGCGATTTCATCGATCCGCTCCAAGACGACGGCGATCGCCGACCGCGGCACCACCGCGTCCTGTACGAGGACCTCCGGGGCCCGCCGGCCGAGCGCTCCGAACGCTCTCTTGCGAGCCTGCCAGAGCCGGGTACGCTCCGTTTCATCCCGGGCCGCGCGTACCTCGCGCGCTCCCGCCGCGCGCGCCACCGCCACCGCCCGTTCGATGTCCTCCTCCACCTCCTCGGGGAGTCCCTCCACTTCGATCAACAGCACGGCGGCCAGGTCCAGCGGCAACCCCACCGCGAAGGCGGATTCCTCCACCATCCGGATCGTCCGCCCATCGATCATCTCGATGGCGACCGGCAGGACCCCGGAGGACAGAAGCTCGCTCACCGCTCCCGCCGCCTCCTCCATCCGGTCGAAAAGAGCCAGGGCGGTGCGCACGGCCGGGGTTCGGCGCACGAGGCGAAGCGCGATCCGGGTGGCCAGCCCGAAGGTCCCCTCGGAGCCGATGAACAGTCCCGCGAGGTCCAGGCCTCCGTCCGCCCCCCGGCCCAGGGTGAGGTTCTCGCCGTCCGGGAGCGCCACCTCCAGCTCGCGCACGTGGTCGGTCGTCACGCCGTGCTTGAGGCAGTGGGGCCCGCCCGCGTTCTCCGCGATGTTGCCGCCGATCGTGCAGGCGCTCGAGCTGGCCGGGTCGGGTAGGTACGCGAGCCCGTGCCGCATGGCCGCCGCGTCGATCTGCCCCGTGGCCACGCCGGGCTCCACCGTGGCCAGCCTGTCCGCCGGATCGATGCCGAGGATCCGGTTCATCCGCATGGTGGAGAGAATCACCGCCTCTCGCGCCACCGCACCGCCCGAGATGCCGGTTCCGGCGCCCCGGGGTACGAACGGGATGCGGGCGCGGTGGAGGAGGCGCAGAACGGCGCGTAGCTGGGCAGGGGAACGCGGAAGCAGGACGGCCAGGGGTGTGCCTCTGAGATAGGTGAGCGCGTCGGATTCGTAGGCGAGCAGACGGTCGGGTTCGACGATCACGCCGTCAGAGCCCAGAAGGCGGCGAAGCCGGGGAAGGAGGTGCTCGAAAGACTCCAAAACGGTGGACGAGATCACGCGGGAAACCTTAGGAGCGGCCCGGCGGTGGAGCAAGCGCGCCGAGCGTCTGGCGGGTTGACAGCTTGCGGCGTTCCGGGTAGCATAGCGGTTGCGCTGCGGGGTGGAGCAGTCTGGTAGCTCGTCGGGCTCATAACCCGAAGGTCGCGGGTTCGAATCCCGCCCCCGCTATCCGGTAGACGCCTCGCCTCGCTCAGGAAGCCCGGCGAGGCGTTTTTCTCTGCGGGAAGCTGTTTGACAGCGGGACCTTCCGGGGTAGCTCAGTGGCCAGAGCGGGTGGCTGTTAACCACTAGGTCGTGGGTTCGAATCCCACCCCCGGAGT
>JBHHYZ010000079.1:0-9458 GCA_046757845.1 Gemmatimonadota bacterium | reverse complement strand
GCAGGCGGAAGCGCACCGAGGTCTCGCCCTGGCAGACCTCGGCCACCGCGCGCACACCCGCCTCGGTCACCTCGCGCCGCACCTCCACGGCGGGATCGATCCCGGGACTCACCACCACCAGCCGGCTGGCGAGGATGCGGGAGAGGTCGTGGCAGCCCGCCTCCGCCTCGATCCCGGCGGCGGCCAGCTCCCGGGCGGCGGCCGTCTGCGCCTCGCCGGCCGCGGCATCGCTGGCGTAGACGCGGGCTCCCCGGGCGGCGGCCAGGCGGGAGGCGGCCACGCCGGACGCGCCCAGCCCCAGCACCGCCACCCGGTCTCCCGGCTCGAACAGGGGTGTCGGCGCGCTCGGCGTCGGGGCGTTCGCAGTCGGGGCGTTCGCAGTCGGGGCGGCCGGCGTCGGGACGTTCGGCGTCGCACCCTCCATCGTCGCGGCGCTCATCGGACCTTCAACGTGGCCAGGCCGACCAGGCTGCACAGGATGGCCAGGATGTAGAAGCGGATCACCACCCGGGTCTCCGGCCAGCCCAGCTTCTCGAAGTGGTGGTGCAGCGGGGCCATGCGGAACACCCGGCGGCCCGTGCCGGTGCGCAGGCGCGTGAGCTTGAACCAGCCGGATTGCACGAGCACGGACAGCGCCTCGGCCACGAACACGCCGCCCACGATCACCAGCAGGAACTCCGACTTGAGCATCACGGCCACCGCGCCGATGGCGCCGCCCAGAGCCAGCGACCCGGTATCGCCCATGAACACGTCGGCCGGCGGCGCGTTGAACCACAGGAAGCCGATGGCGGCCCCCGAGATCGCCGCGCAGAAGATGGTGAGCTCGCCCGCGCCCGGGAGGTAGTAGACGCCCAGGTAGCTGGAGGTGTCCACGCGGCCCATGACGTAGGCGAACAGGCCGAAGGTGAGCGCGGCGATCCCGCTCAGGCCGGCCGCCAGGCCGTCCAGGCCGTCGGTCAGGTTGACCGCGTTGGAGCTGCCCGCGATCACCAGGGCCACGAAGGCCGGGAAGAAGGGCGCCCAGATCCACACCCGCAGCGTCTTGAAGAAGGGCAGCGTGGTCTCGTTGGGGGCGTGGCCCGACAGCGGGAAGGCGAACAGGAGCAGTCCCACCGCGACGCCCAGGACCATCTGCCACACCAGCTTGTAGCGGGCGATCAGGCCCCGCGACTCGTGGCGCACCACCTTCAGGTAGTCGTCCATGAACCCGATCGCCCCCATCCACAGGGTGACCAGGGCCACGATCTGCACGTAGCGGACCTCCAGGCGCGCCCACAGCAGCGTGGACAGGAGGACCGAGACCAGCACGATCAGCCCGCCCATGGTGGGCGTGCCGGCCTTGCGCAGGTGGGAGCTGGGGCCGTCCGTGCGGACCACCTGGCCCCAACCGCGCCTACGCAGCCAGCCGATCACCAGCGGCCCGACCACGAAGGTGGTGACCAGCGCGGTGACCATGGCCCCGGCGGCGCGAAACGAGATGTACTGGAAGACGTTGAACAGCGTGTGCCGGTCGGCCAGCGGAAACAGGAGGTGATAGAGCATCAGCGCTCCTCCGCCTCCGGGGCGTCCGTCTCGCGCCCGGCCTCCAATGCACCGGTCTCGAGAACCGGCGCATCCGGGCCCGAAGCGTCCCCCACCTCCGGGCCGTCCGGGCCTCCGAACCGCTCCTTCAGCCGCGCCACGAGGGTCTCCAGGCGCACGCCCCGGGAGCCCTTCACCAGGACCACCTCATCCCCGGCCAGACGCTCGGCCAGCGCCGGCCACACCGAGTCCGCGTCCGGCGCCGTGAGCACCTCCGTCCCCTCCCGCGACTCCCGCCACGCCCGCAGCGCGCCGGCGAACTCCCCGGTGGCGGCGATCAGCGAGAAGCCGGCCTCGACCAGCCGCGCGGCCACTCGCTCGTGCGCCGCGGCCGAGCCGGCGCCCAGCTCCAGCATGGTGCCGATCACGGCCACCCGCCGCCGTTCCCCGAACCCGCCGGCGCAGTAGTCGATGGCCGCGGCGAACGACTCGGGGTTGGCGTTGTAGCAGTCCGCCACCACGGTGAGGGCGCCCCACTGCCGCAGCTCACCCCGCATGCCCAGCGGCCGGAACGTCTCCAGCCCGCGCGCCGCTTCGGGGGCCGGCACGCCCAGGGCCTCCGCCACGGCGGCGGCCAGCAGGGCATCGCGCAGATGGTGCAGACCGCCCACCGGGACGGTGAACCGGACGCCGGCGCGCTCGAACCACACGCGCTCGACCTCCACCCCGTAGCGGTCCGGACGAAAGCCGGCCTCGGGCCCGACGCCGGCCACGATCGTGTCCGGCCGCAGCGCGCGCGCCTCCCGGGCCAGCGACAGCGGGGTCTCCCCGACCACCACCACCCCGTTGCGCTCCGCCCCCGCCACCAGGGTGAGCTTCTCGCGCAGGATGGCGGTCTCGTCCGCGAAGAACTCCAGGTGGGCCGGGCCGACCGTGGTCACCACGGCGTCGTCGGGCGCGGCGATCAGCGTGAGCCGCGCGATCTCGCCGGGCTCGCTCGCCCCCAGCTCCAGCACCCACACCTCCGCGTCCTCCGGGGCCTCGAACATGGACAGCGGCAACCCCACCTGGCTGTTCCGGTTGCCCGGGGTCCGGTGCACCCGGCACACGCCGGAGAGGGCCGCCGCCGTCATCTCCTTGACCGTCGTCTTGCCCGAGGTGCCGGTGATCCCCACCACCCGGGCCCCGACCCGGCGGCGGTGGAACGCCGCCAGGGCGCCCAGCGCGCGGAGCGGATCCTGCACCGGGAACCACTCCAGATTCAGGGCCGGAAGCGGCCGGTCGGCCGGCACGATGGCGCCGCGCGCGCCCGCGGCCGCCGCCCGCTCCAGGAACTCCATCGCATCGTGCCGCTGGCCGGCCAGGGCCACGAACAGGGCTCCGGGCCGGAGCGTGCGCGTGTCCGTGGACACGCTGGTGTACCAGGGACCGGAGACCGAGAGGTCGGGCCGGGAGGTGCGTCGCTGGCCCGCCGGGGAGTCCCCGCGCCGTCCGCCCGGAGCCTCCCGGGGCACGCCCAGGGCCTCGCGGATGCCCGCGGAGTCGAACAGCCCCTCCCGGCCGGGCGCCATGGCGCTCACGCGGAGCCCGAGCCGGGAGCCCGTCCCGCCTCGGCGCCCCACTCCGCCACGATCGCGGCCTCGTCGAACGGGAGCTTCTCCCGGCCCACCACCTGATAGCTCTCGTGGCCCTTGCCCAGGAGCAGCACCACGTCCTCCGGTCCCGCCGCCTCCAGGGCGGACTCGATCGCCTCGCGCCGGTCCAGGACGATCCGGTAGCCGTCCGCCTCGAGCCCTTCGACCACCTCGGCGGCGATCGCCGCCGGATCCTCCGAACGAGGGTTGTCGGAGGTGACGAACACGAGATCCGCCCAGCGGGCGGCGATCCGGCCCATCTCGGGCCGCTTGCCCGCGTCCCGCTCCCCGCCGCAGCCGAACACGACCAGCAGGCGGCCGGAGGCGAGCGGGCGCATCATGCCCAGCACCAGCTCGAAGGCCTCGGGCGTGTGCGCGTAGTCGCGGATCACCCGGGGCGGCTCGCGGCGCAGCACCTCCATCCGTCCCGGCACGGCGGGCACGCCGGACAGGCGCTCGGCCACCCGGTCGGGCGCCATCCCCGCCTCCAGCGCCAGCGCGGCGGCGGCCAGCGCGTTGTGCAGGTTGAACTCGCCCGGGAGCGGAAGCTCCACCGGGGCGCTCCCGGCCGGCGCGACCAGGCGCCAGCGGCTCCCATCGGGCCGGAGGCGGACGTCCTCGGCGCGCACCTCGGCCGTCCCGGCCAGGCCGTAGCGGAGCACCCGGGCGTCACCCGTCTCCACGCCCTCCCAGGCCGGCACATCGGCGTTGAGGACGCACAGCCCGCCGGGCCGCAGGAGATCGACCAGGTGGGCCTTGGCGGCCAGGTAGCGCTCCATGTCGCCGTGGTAGTCCAGGTGCTCGCGGGCGAAGCTGGTGAACGCGATGGCGTGGAAGCGCAGCGCCTCCACCCGGAGCTGGTCCAGCGCGTGCGAGGAGACCTCCATGACCAGGCCGGCCGCGGACTTCTCGCGCACGAGATCGAGCGTCTCCATGAGCTCGACCGGATCGGGCGTGGTGAGGGTGCCGGAGATCCGGCTCCCGTCCGCCTGCACCAGGCCCAGGGTGCCCAGCGCCGCCGTCGGCTCCAGGCCGGCCAGCAGATGGCGGGCGATCCAGGCGGTCGTGGTCTTGCCGTTGGTGCCCGTGATCCCCACCAGCCGGAGCGAGGCCCCCGGATCGCCGAAGAACAGCGAGGCCAGGTGCGCGGTGGCGCGCCGGACGTCGGAGACCACGAGCTGCGGGAGGTCCGCCTCGGGAATCGCGCGGGCCACCACCGCCGCGGCGGCCCCGGCCCGGGCCACCTGCGGCACGTAGCGGTGGCCGTCGGCGCGCAGCCCCGGAATCGCGCAGAACAGATCGCCCCGGCGCACCAGCCGCGAATCCACGCACAGGCCGCGCAGCTCGGCCGGCGGCTCTCCTTCCCAACGGGGCCGCAGCCCGCGGCGCAGCAGCCGCCTCTCGACGTCCTGGCTCGGGATCACCCGCTCGTACTCGTCGTCGGCGCTCTCGTCACCCGGCCTTCCCCACCTCTCCCGACTTCTCGTGCTCCCGTGTGGTACGGAAGTTCCCGCGTTGAACGCGATCGGCCACGGCGTCTGGCCCAGAATGGGGTCGAAGATGCGGCCGTCGCGGGTTCCGGCCCCGGCGCCTGCCCCGGCGCCGGCCCCGTTGCGGCCCGCGGTCCCAGCCCCCGGAGCGGCGGCCCCGGCCCCGTTGGCGGAAGCGGGAGAGGGGGCGGTAGCGTCCGCCCGATCCGCGCCATGAGTGAAGGCGTTCCGGGAGCGCGGCGGCGCGCCGTCGGCCGCGTGAACGGACGCGCCTGTACGCGCCGCGGTCCCGGAGTCTCGTCGTTCGTCCATCGGTCCTGCGACCCGACCTGTAACCCGCTCAGGCGGGCTGGAAAGTGAGCGAGCGTGACCGGGCCCGGGGTGGTCTCAGGCTCCCATCATCCCCACATCGTCCCATCACGGCCACGCTCGCGTCATCACATCGTCATTTCTGGGTTCGAGTTCCGCCCGGTCTCCTCATCGCCGCGCTCCCGGCCTCTACCGGAGCACCACGGTGGAGCCGCGCTTCAGCCGCCGGCCCGGCGCCGGGCTCTGTCCCCGCACCCGGCCGGCCGCCGCCAGCTTCACCCGCAGCCCCAGCCCGTGGAGCCGGGCGACCGCGGCCCGCACGGACAGCCCGCGCAGGTCCGGCAGGGTGGACGCCGCGCCGTTCTCTTCCCGGGCGGCCGCCGGCCAGGGATGGGGCTCCCGGCCGATCGCGAAGATGAACGGACCCGATTCCCGTTCGGGGGCAACCGTGCCCCAGCGCAGGGGCGCGACGCGGGTGGCCGCCAGATGCCGGTCCACCACCACGCCCCGGGTGGCCAGGGCCGCCTCCAGAATCTCCCGGCTGACCGGAGCCGCCACCGAGCCGCCGTAATAGGCGCCCTGCGGGTCCTTCAGCCGGGTGAGGATGACCAGGCTGGGATCGTCCGCCGGCGTGTAGCCCACGAAGGACGCCGCGTAGCGGCCGCGCTCGTAGCGCCCCCCGGAAGTCAGCCGCGCCGTGCCCGTCTTTCCGGCCACCGGCAGGTCCGCCATGGCCGCCCTGAGACCCGTGCCCTCGCTGACCACGGTCTCCAGCACCCGGCCCACCCGGGCGGCCACATCCGGCTTCAGCACCCGGCGCAGCGGCTCGGGCTCCCGATGCCAGGTCACCCGGCCCATCCGGTCGCGGACCTCCCGGACCAGGTACGGGCGCATGAGGACTCCGCCGTTGGCCAGCGCGCCGTAGGCCGCCGCCAGCTGGAGCGAGGTGACCAGGACCTCGTAGCCCATGGCCAGCGACGCCTGGCTGAGGCCCGACCATTCGGCGGGCCGAGGCAGCCGGCCGCTCGACTCGGCGGGATACAGGATGCCCGTCGGGATCCCGAAGCCGAAGTCGCGTAGGTAGCGGTATTGCTCACCCGGCCGCAGCCGCCGGGACAGCTTGACGGCGCCGATGTTGCTCGAGAAGCGAACCACCTCGGCCACGCTCAGCGTGTCGTAGGGATGGACATCGCGGATCAGCCGGGCGCCGTAGCGCCACATCCCGTGTTCGGTGTAGACGCTGTCGGTCAGCTTCGCCCGCCTCTCGCCGAGCAGCGCCGCCAGCAGGAACGGCTTGAAGGTGGAGCCCGGCTCGTAGGGGTCCGTGAAGGCGGGCACGCCCCGATAGCCGTCGCCGCGCCGGCTGGCCACCGCCAGCAGCTCGCCCGTGTTCGGATCCAGCAGCAGCACGTCGCCCCCGGAGGCCCCCGTCTGGGCCAGGGCCCGCTGGAGGGCGTGCTCGGCGATCCCCTGCAGCTCGGCGTCGATGGTGAGGTAGACATCCTGGCCCGGGCGCGGCGGCGAGAGCTGGGCGTCGGGCAGCCAGTAGGTCTCGCCCAGCGCGTCCTGGCGGGCCAGCGAGGCGCCGGGATGCCCCCGCAGGAGGCTGTCCAGCTGCCGCTCCACGCCGGAGACGCCGTGCCCCTCCGAGCCCACCGCCCCGATCAGCGAGCGCGCCAGGGCGCCCTGCGGGTAGACGCGGGAGGTGACCGGCTCGAAGTGCAGCCCGCGGTGGATTGCGCCCATCAGGCGCCCCCGGTCCAGGCTGGAGATGCGGCGCGGAATGCCGACCCAGCCGCTCCTGGCGCCGCGGAGCTTCGCCTCCTCGCGCGGCGACAGGCCCAGGATCCGGTCCACCGCCGCCACCGCGCGCTCCGGCGAGGACAGCTCCCGGGGAGCCAGGAAGGCCCGCCACTCCTGCTCATCCAGGGCCAGGGGCCGGCCGTTGCGGTCGTAGATGCCGCCGCGGCGCGCCGGGATCGCCTTCTCCTTGGCGTTCTGGGCGGTGGCCAGGGCGGACCAGCGCTCCCCGTCCACAACCTGCAGCTGCACCAGGCGGGCGACATAGCCCAGGGCCAGCAGGACGAAGCCCGCCTGGACCGCCCGGAGCCGGTTGCGATGGGTGCGCGCCTTCACGGGACGGGGGCCGCTCACTCCCGGCCCTCCGGCACGAAGGTGATCTCGTCATCGGCGGCTGGCCGCAGGCCGATGGCCGCCGCGGCCGTCCGGATCCGCGCCCGGGAGGACAGGGAGTCCACCCGGTGCAGCCGGGTCCCCACGGCCTCGCGAGCCATCTGCTCGCGCTGATAGAGGGATTCGACCTCGCGGGAGAGCTGGCGCGCCTCGGCGCCCCGCCGCACGGCCGCCGCCATCGAGAACAGCAGCGCCGCCCAGGCCACCGCCGGCAGCGTCCAGCGCCGGATCGTGCGGCGCCGGATCCGCGGCCCGCGCCGCGGCCCGGCATGTGCCGATGTCATGTGCCCGAGCTCAGCGCTCGAGCCCGCGACTCCCGTCCACCCGGCTCTCGCCCCCACACCGCTTCTTCCCACCACGCTTCTCCCAGGCCCCGCATCCACGGCCGCGTCCGTCCCGTATCCCGCCGCGGCCTCCCCACGCTTCTCCGCGCCCGGCGACGGCGGGCACGGGCGGAACACGACGGGGGTCCTCGTTTGGCGTCCGCATCCCCTCGTCGCGCTCCGTCCGCGCCCTACACACACCGCGCACATCCGTCCGCCGCGCGCTCCCACCGCGCGCGGTGCCGCTCGTTTCCGTTCCGGCGCCCGGCGTCCTCCCGGGTCAGGCGCGCTCCCACGCCCGCAGCCTGGCGCTGCGCGCCCGCGGATTCGCCGCCACCTCCTCCGGGCCCGGCCTCACCGGCCGCCGGGTCAGCGTCCGCCCCAGCGGCTCGCCCCGGCACCGGCACTCCGGCAGGCCGGGTGGGCACACGCAGCTCCGGCTCCACTCGCGAAACGCGTTCTTGACCCTGCGGTCCTCCAGCGAGTGGTAGGCGATCACCACCAGGCGACCCCCCGGAGCCAGCAGGGAACGGATCCCCTCGAGCCCCTCCTCCAGCGCCGCCAGCTCGTCGTTCACCGCGATCCGGAGCGCCTGGAACAGCCGCGCCTTGTGCCGGGCCGGCACCCCCGGCCCGAGCACCGCGGTCATGGCCGCCACCAGGTCGTCGGCCACCCGAAACGGGCGCTTCGCGCGGCGGCGGACGATCTCCCGCGCCAGCGCCCGCCAGCGCCGCTCCTCTCCGTACTCTCGAAAGATTCGGCCCAACTCGGCTTCCGAAGCCGTGTCGAGCAGAGCCGACGCGGTTCTCCCTCCGCCCGCTGTCCCGCCCATCCGCATTGACAACGGTGTGCCCGGGCGAAAGGAGAACCCGCGGCTTTCGGCGTCGATCTGCCGGGAAGAGACGCCCAGGTCCAGCAGCGCTCCCTGGAGGGCCTCCCCTCCCCACTCCTCCCGCAGCGAGCTCGCGTCGCGGAAGTTCGCCCGCAGCAGGCGAACCCGATCCCCGTAGGGCTTCAGCCGCTCCGCGGCCGCTTCGATCGCTTCCGGATCCCGATCCAGGCCGACGAGCCGTGCCGCAGAATCCGCTCCCAGGACCTGCGCGGCGTGGCCGCCACCTCCCATCGTCCCGTCCAGAAAGAGCCCACCCCTCTCGGGGCGGAGGTACGCGAGCACCTCGGCCGCAAGGACCGGAACATGCTCATATGCGCGCTCTTCCACGCTCGCACGGAACCGCTGTTCTCGCCGGCCTATCGGATCGGGCCCGGCTCGTTCACGGAAGTCCCGCGACCGCCCGTGCGGCGGTCCGGAGGCTCCCGAATCCTCAGGAGAAGATCGGAGTCACCAGGTGCTGGAACTCGGGACTCCGACCCTTCACAGCTTCGTCGAAGCGCTCGGGGCTCCAGATCTCGATCCGGTTCAACGCCCCGGCGATCACCGCCTCGGAACCCAGCCCCACCGCCTGCCTCAGACGATCGGGCACCAGGATTCGCCCCTGCTTGTCCAGACGCACCTCGTGCGCCTGCGACGTGAGGGCGAGAATCTGCGTTCTGAACTCGGCCTGGCGCCGGGCCATGTCCCGGAGCTCCTGCTCCACCGGCTGCCAGTGCTCCTCGGGATACAGCGAAAGATTGTCGGAATGGATGTGGATGAGGACGAAGGGCTCCTCCTCCCGGCCCCGGCGAAACGGTGCCGGCAGGCTGATGCGCCCCTTGGCGTCGAACTGGTGCCGATAGTTGCCCAGAAATCCGGCCACACAACGCCCTTCGCGATCCTCGGGTCAGCCATCGGGGATATCCCATTTCTCCCCACTTTACCCCACTGACCCCCAGTCTACAGGGGCGACCCCCGGTCCGTCAAGCCCCCGGCCGGGATTGGGCCGGGCGGGCCTCGAGCGCGCTGATCGAGGGCGGGGATTGGCGCCGGCGGACGGCCGGGCCGGGCGGGCCTCGAGCGCGCTGATCGAGGGCGGGGATTGGCGCCGGCGGAC
>JBHHYZ010000078.1:0-9499 GCA_046757845.1 Gemmatimonadota bacterium | reverse complement strand
GGTTCGGGCGGCTCCGGTGGTTCGGGTGGCTCCGGCGGTTCCGGCGGTTCGGGTGGCAGCGACCTTCCCCCGCTGGGTGGAGGGTCGTCGGGCCCTCCGATGACCGAGGTTCCCGAGCCCGTGAGCACCACTCTGTTCGGTCTGGGCCTTCTCAGCTATGCCGGCGCCAAGCTGCGTCGCCGTCGCTCCGAGGAGTTGGCGGAGGACGCGGACGAAGTCTGCTGAGCCTTCGCGTACCGCTCGCGCTGCTCGCGGCGACATGAGAGCGTGAACCAAGGGGAAGGGGTGACCACTTGGTCGCCCCTTCCCCTTTTTCGCTTCTCCACTCCGCGGGGGTGGCGAGCTCCCCGGGGGCCGGGGCCAACGCCTCGCGCACCCGGATGGCCGGGGAAGTATTTGACGCGGCCA
Source organism: Gemmatimonadota bacterium (assembly GCA_046757845.1). Lineage (GTDB taxonomy): Bacteria > Gemmatimonadota > Gemmatimonadetes > Palauibacterales > Palauibacteraceae > JBHHYZ01. Next base: position 9,091 of record JBHHYZ010000078.1, on the reverse strand, counting down.
GCCGCCCGTCTACATTCGAACCTACCCGAGAGACCGGATCTGCGGATCTCCGAGCGCACAGGACCGCATCGGCCGGCCGCCGATCGCCTCGTGCAGACAATCACTGAAGGAGGTGCGGAGTGTCCGAGCCGTTCTACGTCACGCGGGCCACGGTGAGCAAAGTGGCCGGAGTCCACCGCCGCGCCACGCTCGAGGTCGGAACCGAGTTCGACATGGGTGTACACGGAGCCGTGAAGGCGCATTACGGAATTCAGGCGGAGGATCTACCCCTACCGGTCGACTACCAGGTGGCCGCGGCCGGCGGGTGAATGCTGGGCACCCTGAACGGCGCGCTGGAAGTGCGCGGGGTCGTCCTGGCCCCATCCGACATCACGGCCGAGGTCGAGGGTATCAATCGCATGCGTGACGGCATCCCGGTGCTCACGGAGATCCTGATCCGCTACCGGCTTCGCGTTCCACGTGAAGCGCGGGAGACGGTGGACCGGGCGTTGCGGCGGCACCAGTCCAAGTGTCCGACGGCTCAGTCTCTGGCCGATGCGGTGGAGGTGACGTGGTCCGTGGAGATCGAGGAGACGGATTGAGCGCGTGAACCCTTGAGCGAGCAAGCTCCACCTCTCGAGTCTCGAAGACACGTCCTCCGATCCCTCTTGCCGAGAGGGCTCCGGGCTCTGTTGGCGGTCGCCCTCGGCCTGGCAGCCTTCATGCTGGCCAACACGGCCTACCTCCTGGTGAATCGGCTTGCGGGCGCGCTCGGCTGGAGCTCCTTCACCGGAGGAGACACCTCGCTGCCCGAGCTGCTTCAGGCGATGATCCTCACGCACACCGGGATCGGCCTGTTGCTCGCTCTGTTCATGCTTGTGTTCCTGGGCCTGCACCTCCCCAGGGTATGGAAGCGGCGGCACCGGGCCTCGATCGTCTCCGGGCTGGCGTACGCGGTGGCCGGATCGGGGCTCGTGGTGACGGGGCTGTTCATTCTCACGGAAGCGGCGAGCCGGGATCACCGATGGGTATGGTGGGCGCACGTGATCTCGGCCGCGCTGATTCCGGCGGGCTACGTCGCTCACCGGATCGTCAGCTACACGCGTCCGCCCACGGCCCGCTACCGTCGTTTCGTCCTGGCCGTCGCCGCGGGCCTGGCGCTGCTGCTGGGCTTGCACGGCCTCACCAACCGCCGTGAGGATCTGACCCCGGAAGCGCGCGCGGTCCTTCGTACGCGCCTGGATTCCGGGTCCGACGACCCGACGGGCGATCCGTCTCCCTACGCCGCCGACGGCTTCACTCCTTCCGGGCACGTGGCGGCCCTCAGCCCGTTCTTTCCGTCGGCCGCCACCACCGCCACGGGATCCTACGTGCCGCCTCGACTCCTGACGCGGGAGGATCCCCCGGGCCAGAGAGCGGCTGTGCGCGAGGAGGTGGACCGCCTCGGGTTCGCCCAACATACACGGATCGGAGCCGAGACGTGCGGGCGTTGCCACGCGGACATCGTGGCCCAGTGGTCCGCCTCCGCGCACCGGTTCGCCTCGTTCAATAATCCCTTCTACGAGGCGACGGTGCAGGACCTCAGGGCGCGATCGGTCGCGCCGAACCGCTGGGTGGAGGACCATCTGGCCAGCTTCCCCGAAGCCAGCGGGGTGGGCAGGGTGAAGAGCCAGTGGTGCGGTGGCTGTCACGACCCGGCCCTGATGCTGACGGGCGAGATGGGCGCCGAGATCGATCGCGCGACGGTCGAGGCCCAGGCCGGCCTCACCTGCCTGGCCTGCCACTCGATCGATCGGATCCACGGACCCACCGGCAACGGCGACTACAACTTCGCGGATCTCCAGGAGGACCCGTACCTGTTCAGGAACGCCGCGTCGGGCACCTGGAAGGCCCTGCTGCACGATGCCGCGGTGAAGGCGCGCCCCGGCGTGCACAAGCGTCGGATGCTGAAACCGTTCTTCCGGAAAGCGGAGTTTTGTTCCGCCTGCCACAAGGTCAGCCTGAGCAGTCCGGTCAACAACTACCGGTGGTTGCGCGGACAGGACGAATACGACAACTGGCATGACAGCGGCGTCTCCCTGAACGCCTCGCGGACCTTCTACCTTCCGGAAACGCGGCGGGTATGTCAGGATTGTCACATGCCGCTGGAGGAGGCTCCGTTGGGAGACGTTGCGGCCAAGAACGGCAAGGTCCGTTCTCATCGCTTCCTGGCGGTGAACACCGCGCTTCCGTTCGTGCGCGGGGATCGAGAGGAGATTCGGCGGATCGAAGCCTTCCTGCGGGACGAGAAGCTGGGAGTGGACATCTTCGCCATCACTCCTCGACCCTCCGGCCGCGTCGTGATGGCGCCGGAGCGAACCGGCCTCGCTCTGGTGGCGGGTGAACGGGTCCGGGTGGATGTGGTGGTCCGCAACAAGGGGGTCGGCCACACGTTTCCGGGGGGAACCAACGACTCCAACCAGGGATGGCTGGAGTTCGCACTGGTCGGCGAGACCGGCCGAACGATCGCGGTCAGCGGAGCGGTCGGGAAGGACGGCCACCTGGACCCTCTGGCGCACGGCTACCACGCGGTCATGCTGGACCGGGACGGAAACCCGATTCAGCGCCGCAACGCCCAGGACATCCATGTCACGGCGGCGGCCAACGTGATCGGGCCGGGGACCGCCGATGTGGCCCACTACGAATTCCGGATTCCGCCGGACGCGGAGGGGAAGACGCTCACTCTGCGCGCTCGCCTGCTGTGGCGGAAGTTCAACCGGCCGTACACCGAGTTCGCCTACCGGGCCAACCGGGACGGCTTCAAACGGTTCGAGGGTGTCCCCGATCTCCCCATCACGGAGATCGCGGCCGACGAGCTGAGCCTGCCGGTCGTGAGGCCCGGCGGGGCCGACCGGCATGTGGAGCGAGTACCGGTGCCCGATTCCGAGTGGGTCCGGTACAACGATTACGGGATCGGCCTGCTGCTTCAGGGGAACACGAGGGCCGCGGCCCTGGCGTTCGAGCGCGTGGCACGGCTGCAGCCGCGGCGGATCGATGGACCGTTGAACCTCGCCAGGGTCGCGTTGCGTGACGGCAACCTGGAGCGCGCCTACCGCTACCTCCAGGAGGTGGAGAAGATACGGGCCGGCGATGCGCGGGCGGCGTGGGTATGGGGTAACGTCCTGCAGGAGGACGGCCGGTATGGAGATGCCGAGCTCGCGTATCGCCGTGTGCTGGAGACGTTCCCCCGGGATCGCGCCACCTGGCGCAAGCTGGGCCGGACTCTCTACCTGAATCAGCGCTACGAGGATGCGCTCGAGGCCTTCCGCCGCGTGCTGAAGATCGATCCCGAGGATCGCGTGGCCCGCTATCACCTGATGCTGTGCCATCGGGCGCTGGGTCGCGAGCGGGAGGCGGAAGTGGCCGGTGCCGCCTACGAATACTATCGGGTGGACGAATCGGCCCAGGAGATCACCCGCTCGTATCGGGCGGCCCACCCCGGCGTGAACCTGATGGCGCAGGCCATCCATACACACCACCTGTCCCCGGCGGACGCCAGCCGGTGAGCCGGGTGCGAGAGTCCTCCGCGTCACCGATTCCCGTGCGAGGACGAGGCGAAGGGGGCCGGGCCGGTCCGCGCTTCGTGGTGACGGCCGCAATGGCCCTGGCCCTGGTGGCGGCGGCGTGCGGTCGAGGGGATGGGGACGGGGATCCTGCGCCCGCCTACACCTCACCGGCGTATGCGACGGTGGAGGCCACCCCCGGTTCCGCGACTCTGCGGCTGGTCGACATCACGCACGACGCGGGCGTGGAGTTCGTGCACGAGACGGGAGCGTTCGGCCAGAAGTGGATGCCGGAGACGATGGGCAGTGGGGGCGGCTTCCTGGACTATGATGGAGACGGCTGGCCCGATCTGTTCCTGGTGAACAGCGCCCAGTGGCCTGGCCACGAGACCCGAACGAGCCCGGCGCTCTCACGGCTGTACCGAAATCTTGGAAACGGCCGCTTCCGGGATGTCACGGCGGAGGCCGGCCTGCATGTCCACCTGTACGGGATGGGAGCCACGTTCGGCGACTACGATGCGGACGGCGACCCCGACATCTACATCACCGCGGTGGGCGACAACCTGCTTCTGCGTAACGATGGAGGCCGTTTCACGGACGTCACGGATCGGGCTGGAGTCGACGGAAACAGCGGAAGGCTAGGCGACCCTCCGGCCTGGTCCACAGGCGCCGCGTGGGTGGACGTGGACCGGGACGGTTGGCTGGATCTGTTCGTGTGCAACTATGTTCGCTGGACTCCGGAGACCGACCTGTTCACCACGCTGGATGGCGTCAACAAATCCTATGCCACCCCCCAGCAGTACCAGGGGGAGAGCTGCCGGCTGTACCGCAACGACGGAGAGGGAACGTTCCGGGATGTGACCGAGAAGGCGGGCGTGTTCAACCCGGACGGGAAGTCTCTCGGAGTGGCGGTCGACGATTTCAATGACGATGGGTGGCCGGATCTCGTGGTCGCCAACGACACGTACCAGAACTTCCTGTACATCAACCGGGGGGATGGGACGTTCTCCGATCAGGGATTGCGCGCCGGCATCGCCTTCGACGAGTTCGGCCGGGCCCGGGCCGGGATGGGGATCGATGTAGCCGACGTGACCAGCAGAGGTCGGCTCTCCATCGCCATCGGCAACTTCTCCAACGAGCCTCTCTCCCTCTACACGCAGATCGGAGATCTCCTGTTCCAGGACCTCGCCGGCTCGGCCCGGCTCACGAAGACCAGCCTGCTGCCGCTCACGTTCGGACTGCTGTTCGCCGATCTGGATCTTGATGGCTACGTGGATCTGTTGGCCGGGAACGGGCACATCGAGCCTGGCGTGAACGCGGTGCAGCGCGATATCACGTTCGCCCAGAAACCCCAGCTGTTCTGGAACAACGGGAAGGGCCAGTTCGTCGATGTCTCGAGCGGGGTGGGCGAAGCGTTCCAGGAACCGATCGTGGGCCGCGGCATCGCCACGGCGGACATCGACCGGGACGGGGACCTGGACGTTCTGATCACCGTCAACGGCGGTTCGCCCAGACTTCTCCGCAATGATGTCCTGCGGCCCGATGCCAACTGGATCCGTCTGCGGCTGAGAGGGCGCAGGCCCAACCGTGACGCGGTCGGGGCCGTGGTCACGGCGTTCACCGGGGACCTGGTGCAGCGGAAAGTCGTGAGGACGGGGTCCTCCTACCTGTCCCAGTCCGAGACGAATCCGTTGTTGATCGGGCTCGGGGCGCGGACGCGGGCCGACAGCATCCGGGTGCGTTGGCCGGCCTCGGGGTCGGTGGAACGGTTCGGCCCCGTGGGGGCGGGCGAGACGCGGACGCTCGCGGAGGGCGCCGGCCCGCTGGCCGAAGCGGGCGGGCGATGAACGGGAGAACACGCCGACGCTGGCCGCCGCGGCTCTGCCGATCGCTCTCCTGTCGGCGTGCGAGCGGGCTTCGGAGAATCCGCGGGAGCGGTCGGCCGCGATTCTGGAGGCTCGCACTTCGGGTCTGGCCGCCCTCCAGCAGGACCGCCTGGACGAGGCGGAGGCCGCCTTCTCCCGCCTGGTGAAGCTGGCTCCGGAACAGGCCGCGGGATATGGCAATCTCGCCCTGGTGAATCTCCGGAAGGGGAAACTGGCGGAGGCGGAAAAGTGGGCGCGCCGGGCGCTGGAGCGGGCGCCTCGGGATCCCGACATCCGCCTCGTGCTGGCCCGCATCGAGCAGGTGGACGGTCGCACCGGTGAGGCGCGGCGCGAGCTGGAGGCCTCGCTGTCCAGTTCTCCAGACCATCTGCGTACGCTGTTCGTTCTCGCCGAGCTTGCCGGCCGCTCCCGGCGTCCCGCAGATCGGCGGGAGGCTCGGGCCCGCCTGGAGCGGGTCGTGGAGCTGGCTCCGGCCAATCCGGCGGCCCGGCTGCGGTTGGTGAAGCTTCTGCTGGGGGAGGGGGAAGCGGACGCGGCGGCGGGCCATCTGGAAACGCTGCTCGCCCAGCTTCCGGCTCTGCCCGCGCGGGACGAGAAGGCGTTTCAGCGAGCGCTCGGCCTGGCTCGAGACGGCTGGCCGGGCGCGGCGGCGGCGGCCCTCGACGCCTTCGTTCGGGACTTCCGGGTCACCTCCGTCTACCAGGCCGGGCTGCAGAAGCTGCGAGGTCCGGATGGCATCATGGTGGGCTTCCCGATTCTCTCGTTCAGCAATGCCTTCTCCCTTCAGGTGCAGGAGGAGTCGGCCGTTCTCGAGGCGCTTCGCTTCGCCGAGGCGACTCGGGCCTCCGGACTGGATTCCGCACCGGCCTCGACCCGGCCGGCGGCGGCCGGACAGCGAGCCATGGCGCTGGCCGTGGGGGATTTCGATGAAGACGAGGACGAGGATCTGTTCGTCGCGGCTCTGGCGGCGGATGGGGAGCGGAGCGACCAGGCCCTCCTGCGCAGCGATCTGGGCAGTTTCATCGACGTCTCGGCCTCAGCTGGACTGGGCGACGGCGGGCGAATCCGTGCGGCGATATTCGGCGATTACGACAACGATGGTCGACAGGACCTGTTCGTGGTGCGGGCCGGACCCGATCGGCTCTACCACAACGCGGGCGGCGGTCGATTCGAGGATGTCACGGGAGCGTCCGGCATCACGGAGACGGCGGACGGCCACGCCGCGCTGTTCGTGGACCTGGACCACGACGGCGATCTGGATCTCTACGTGGCCAATGAGGGTCCGAACGCGCTGTTCAGGAACAACGGGGATGGGACGTTCAGCGAGAAGGGCGGCTCCATGGGAGTGTCGGGTCCGGAGAGCGCCGAGAGCCGGGACGCGGCCATGGCGGACTTCGACGATGATGGCGATGTGGACCTGGTCGTGGTCCATGCGGATTCTCCGCCTTCCCTGTACTCCAACCAACGCGGCGGCCGATTCGAGGAGGTCGGGACGGCCAGAGGGCTTGGGGCCCGGGGAGCGGGCCCGGTCGGGTCGGCGGCCGTCGAAGTCGGGGACTACGACAACGACGGCGGCCTGGATCTGGTCATGGTGGGAGGCGGGAGGGGGCGGGGCGGGCTGTACCGCAACCGCGGGGACGGCAGCTTCGAGCCCGATCGGCGCTCTCGCGCTCTGACTCGGGCGCTGGCGGCCGCTCGCGATGTGCGCTTTCTCGACTTCGACAACGATGGCCATCTGGATCTGATTCTGACCGGAGAGCCGACCGGCGCGTCGCGGCTCGGGACCGCTCTGTTCCACAACGATGGGAGCGGCGGCTTCGAGGATACCTCCTCCCACCTGCCGCGAGAATTCCCGGGCGGAGAAGCGCTGGCCGTTCTGGACTACAACGACGACGGCGACCCGGACATCCTGGTCGCCGGCTCGGATGGACGAGTGCACCTCCTCCGCAACGACGGAGGCAACGTCGGACACTACGTCGATCTTCGGCTCGTCGGGCTAGCCACGGGCGGCGGCAAGAACAATCGCTTCGGAATCGGATCCCGGATCGAGGTTCGGGCCGGCGATCTCTACCAGGTTCGGGTGGTGGACCGGCCCCGCGTGCATCTGGGGCTGGGCCATCGGCTCAAGGCGGACGTGGTGCGGATCGAATGGACCAACGGAGTGGCCCAGAGCCTGTTCTATCCCGGCACGGATCAGGATCTGCTGGAGCAGCGGGTGCTCAAGGGCTCCTGCCCGTTCCTGTACGCCTGGAACGGTGAAGGCTATCGGTTCGTCACCGACCTCATGTGGAAGAGCGCCCTCGGCATGCCGCTCGGGATCCTGGGTGGCGCTCCGGCCGGCGAACCTGCGGCCGCCGGCCCATCCCCGGGCTCCACGAGGCCGGAGCGGCGCGCCTACGCTCCGGCGGGCGCCTCTCGCGAATACGTGCGCATCCCGGCCGGCGGGCTCGCCGCTCGGGAGGGCGTCTACCCGGTTCGGCTGACCGGGGAGCTGTGGGAGACCATCTTCCTGGACCAGGTCCGGCTGCTGGCGGTCGATCACCCGGACTCCGTTCGGATCCTATCCGACGAACGGTTCGTTCCGCCCGGCCCTCCGCGGCTTCAGCTGTATCGGATCCACGACTCCAGGGCGCCTGTGAGCGCCACGGACGATCGCGGGAGGGATGTCCTCCCCGAGCTGCGCGAACGGGACGCTGTCTATGTCGCGGGCCTGATTCCCGGCCGCTATCAGGGGATCACCCGGATGCACGACCTGATTCTGGATCCGGGCCGCCTCCCGGAAGGACAGCGGGTGCTGCTCGTCCTGCAGGGCTGGATCTTTCCCACGGATGCCAGCATCAACGTGGCGATGGCGCAGTCTCGGCGGGATCGCGCCGTCTTCCCCTACTTGCAGGTCAAGGACCCGGTGGGCCGATGGCGGACCGTGGTGGACAACCTGAGCGTCCCCTCGGGCAAGGACAAGACGATCGTCGTGGACCTGACGGACAGGTTCCTCAGCCGGGACCGCCGGGTGCGAATTCGCACCAACATGGAGGTCTACTGGGACCGCGCGTTCTTCTCGGTCGGAGACCCTCCGGGCCTGTCGCTGCCGGGCTCTCCCGAGGAGGTCGCGGCCCGCTTCCGGGCGGGGCGGACGAGTGGGGCGGGCTCCCTCCGGCTGGCGGAGCTGCGGCCCACGTCGGCCGACATCCACTACCGCGGCTTTTCCCGGATGTACCGGAAGGGGGGGCGCTACGGCCCGCACTGGTTCGACTATGAAGACGTCTCCACGGAACCCAGATGGCGGGACCTGGTGGGATCGTATACTCGGTACGGGGACGTTCTGCCTCTACTGGAGCGCCCGGACGACATGTATGTGATCCTGAACGCGGGCGATGAGATCAGCGTCGAGTTCGAGGCCGCGCAGGCGCCGCCACCGCCACCGGGGTGGCGGCGGGACTTTCTCCTCTATACGGACGGATGGATCAAGGACGGCGACCTCAACACCGCGACCGGCCAGCAAGTGGAGCCGCTACCGTTCCACGCTCAGAGCCGTTACCCGTATGAGCCACCCGAGGCGTTTCCGCAGGACGCGGCTCACCGCGACTGGATTCGAACATACAACACCCGCACGGTGAGGCGCCCGCGTTTTTAGCGGCGGTCCTCCGGTCGATCACGGTGATTCCAGAGGCACGGGTCGCTCGG
>JBHHYZ010000077.1:0-10113 GCA_046757845.1 Gemmatimonadota bacterium | reverse complement strand
CGTGAACGCTGAGGTTCCCGTCCGACGTGTCGAGACGCTCCTTGAGCTCGTTGAAGGTGAGAGATTCCTCCACCGCGAGTGCGCTGACGATCCCAAGGCGGACACGCACATGGATGATCGGGTCGAGTGCGACAGGATTGGTCTTTCCCCCTTGTACCTCGATGCTCACGGTCGATTCGTTGACCGGGGCCAGGTGCGGGGCCTTGTGGTGGGCCCGCGCACCCTCAGCCACCGTGCCTCCTCGCAATAATCGCCCCGAAGAGGATGTGCAGCCCCCCGAATCCCGCGGCCATCGACAGGTCGCCGGCGGCAGGCATCGCGAGAAGCGCAAGCACTCCGAGGACCATGAAACAGATCCCCATCACGGGGACGATCCGGACCGAAAAGGTGCCGGCCGTGACAACGGCGGCGCCGTAGAGGAGAAGCCATGCCCCCGGAAGGAGGGAGTCGGCTCCGGCCTGCCACAGCGCTACCGTGAGTACCGCTCCAGCAAGCGCAGGAGGCAGGAAGCTCAGAAAGAGCTTGCGGCCCGCTCCGGAAAGGACGGGAAGATCCGCCCGGCGCGCCTTCCGGTGGACTGCGACCGCCCCGATCGCCACGGCGAGCAACGCCTCGAGGGTCCAGACCAGAAGCCATCCCTCGGCCGTGGACTGGCCCGAGGCGAGCGCCGCGGCGGCCAGTGCGGTGAATCCCATTCCGACGCCACCCCATCCCGGAACCGCCGTGAAAGCGGGGCCTCGCTCCATCGTGCGACGGATGAACCGCAGATCCTGCATGGCTCGGTCGCCGAGGGCGGTGGGCTTCGAGTTCTGATCGACGTGAGAGGGTCTTGGCACCATCATGAACAATCTAGGCCGTGGTATTGGGACTGTCAAGTACTTTGTACTACAAAGCTAACGACCCTCCGTCCGCTCGGCGAGGGTGAGTCCATGCGTGACCGCCTCGCTCGCTCGAGCTTCTCCCTTCGCTCCTTCATCCCGGCTTCCGGGTCGCCGGCCGAAGCGCTCAGCCTCGGCAGCAGCAAACGCAGGTCAGGTAGCACCCACAACCTCACCAATCCTTACCGATCTGGCAGTCAAAGCCATCGGGATCGAGCACGTGGAAGCTGTCGTGGTAGGTGCCGTCGGTCCGTCGATCACGGGTCGGGCTCAGGCCTCGCCGCTCAAGTTCCTCCCGCACCGCATCGGCGTCGAAGCCTTCGATACTCCACCCGATATGGTCGATCACTCCGGTCACCGGCGGGCCTTCCCGGCCTGAAACCTCGGGCGCCTCGCCTTCCTCATGGTTGCGGATGATCATCACGCTCTCGACACCGGGGATGTAGAGCGTCGCCTCGCTCTCGCCGTCGTCCTGGATCACCTCCCAACCCACCAGGTCGGCGTAGAAATCACGGCTTCTCGCGTAGTCGGCGACGCGGTAGACGATGTGGCCCACACCGTGTGTCTTGAAGGCTGCGGCGCGTGATGCCGGCGTGGCCGCGGCGAGTGCCTCTGCCGAACCCACGGCGCTGGTGATGGTCTGTTTCACGGGTGTGTCTCCTCGGGGGGCGTGCGCGGCCTAACGGCTAGAGCTTCGGCTGCGCGCGCCGCAGGCGACCCGCAGGTGCAAGCTCTCGTTGGGCGGCCATTTTGTCGGAATCCTCGCCAGGGACAGGATCATCGGCCGCTTCCGAGCGTCTGCTTGAGAAACTTGATCAGCGCCGTCATTCCAGGCTCCCGCCATTGGTCGTGAGACCAGAAATCGTGCTGGCCGTCCGCGGCGCTGAATACTTCGGCACGCAGACCGTGCGAACGGAGCTGCGCGGCCATCTCAGCGACCTCCGCGTGGCTTCCCAGATGATCCCGAGTTCCGTGAAGGAAGAGGAACGCGGCGGCATCTCGCCCGACGTGGTTGATCGGCGAGGCCTCGGCCCAGAGCTCCGGGTTCTGGGCGAGGGGAACTCCCAGGAAAGCGGTGGGCGACGCCCGGTCGCGCGGGTACAGAGCCGCCATATCTACGACCCCGCTGATCAGAACGGCCGCTTGAATGGCCGCCGATGGTTCGGCCGAGCCGACCAACTCGCCGAAAGTCTTCCGGTGGGGGGTGACGCCGAGCAACGCGGCGAGGTGGCTACCGGCCGAGAGACCCACGGCACCGATTCGATCGGTCTCGATCCCCAGCTCGCCCGCCTGCGCACGCAGCCAGCGGACGGCGGCCAGCACGTCTTCAAGCGCCGCCGGGTAGAGGCGTTCTTATGGTCCGCGGTATTCGACAGTCGCAGCCGCGAATCCGTTCGTCGCGAGCGCGGATGCCAGGCACGCAAGAGCCTCCTTGCTCTCCTCACGCTCATCGTGCACGAGAACGATAGGGCGCACACGATCGGGCGAGGTCGACGGCAAATGGAGATCAAGCCCCAGCTCGCGTCCGTCCGGTGCGGCGAAAAGTGGTGGGTAGAGGACAGACTTTGTAATCGCCACGCTGTCCGCCCAACGGTCTGCGCCTAAGCTGCGCGCCGGGTTGATGGGTTCTCTCCCCTCATGCCTCCGCGCCAGCTTCAGGCGCTTGTTGGCGCGCTTGCACCCCGGGTATGAACACGGTATGATTCTGGTATGAAGACAGCGATCTCGATTCCCGACGACCTGTTCGAGTGGGCCGACGCCTTGGCCAAGGAGATGGGTATCTCGCGCAGCGAGCTGTACGCCACCGCCGTCTCCGAGTACGTGGCCAAGCACCGCGCTACCGACGTTACCGCCCGACTCGACAAGGTCTACGCGACCGAGCCGGCAGGCCTGCCCGAATCCGTGAGGCGGGCACAAGCCAAGAGCGTTCGGTCGGCAGAGTGGTAGTCCAGCGCCGGGAGATCTGGTGGGCGGAACTCGATCCACCGCGCGGCTCTGAGCCCGGTTTCCGGCGGCCGGTTCTTATCGTCCAGGCCGACTCCTTCAACCGCAGCCGGCTCCGAACCGTCGTTGCGGTCATCCTCACGTCCAACCTACGCCTCCTTGACGCCCCTGGAAACGTGCTGATCCCGCAAAAGGAGTCCAAGCTGCCCAAGGACTCCGTGGCCAACGTGACCCAGGTCGTCACGCTCGCCCAAGACTTCCTCGTCGAACGGGTTGGACAGCTTCGGGCAGGACTCATGGCCCGCGTGGATGCCGGCCTGAAACTCGTCCTCGACCTCTGAGGCTTCAAGCGCGGCCTAACGGTTTGTGTTTCAGCTGCGGCCCGGTGTGGCCGCCTTAGCTACCGATCAGATTGGCGCGAAGTAGCCGATCCAAGCAACCACTACGACGCGCCGCCAGCTGCTCGCACTTGTTAGCTGTCAGCCTTGTGCCTCGGTGTTCAGGTAGCGATCGACGAATTGACGGGGACGCAGTACTTCGACGGATTCCCACCCGGAAACCCGAAGGAGATGCTTGTCGCCCGAGACAACGACGGAGATGCCCCCGGCACGCGCGCAGGCTAGGAACTTGTCATCGTCTGGATCTTCACACACGGCTTCGGTCAAACCGGGCGCGCTAACGATCTCAGCGTGGATCGCCAGGAAGACGAGGGCGGGCTCGAGATCGACACCCGGGTACCTGGAGGTCAGCGCACGACCTACTCGGTAGTACTCATTTAGGATGGCTGAAGAGATGACAAGCGAGATTCGGCCCTGGCTCCACGCTTCGAGGATCGTGGCAGGTGGCCCGGTGAAGAAAACGCCGGACACAAAGACATTGGTGTCGAGGACGACCCTCACTTCGAGCGACGGATCTGCTCGACGACCTTCGTCACATCAGAGCGTTTCATCCCGGCCCTGCGCGCGGCTTTGCGGGCCCGCCCGACGACCAACTTGAACTCACTCATATCCGGGGCCTGGATCGCCTTGAGAATCACTACATCTCCCTCTCCGAGGACTACAAACTGGGTCCCCGTCTCCAAGCCGAGTCGAGCGCGGATCTCCTCAGGGATAACGACCTGACCGCGGGACGAAAGCTTGGTCGTGGCAATCTGGTTCATACGACCTCCTATCTTATTAGTAAGATCGTATGCCGACATCAGATTGTCAATGAGAGGAGATTTGGGGCGGTACAGCTAACTCTCTAAGGGACTGCCGGAGGTCCCTCTGGCGCTGCAGGTCTCATGCAGCCTATCCGTTCCATGCTCAGACTAGGCTCCTCGTGCGGAATCCCGCAAGCTGTGCAGAGATGGCGGGGGTCCACGATGTCGAAGGGTGTCAGCGGAAGGACCGCGTAGACTGTCCAGCCGAGCTGCGTCGTCCGGAGCTTCTTGGTGCCCAATCCCAGATAAGAAGGCTTCCACCCGCGCCGCCCACCACCTATCCTCCGGCATGAGCGAGAAGCCCAGAGATTCCGCCCAGGGACCCCCGCCGCCGGACGCTAGTGGCAAGCCCAAGCGGGATAGCAGCCCCGGGCCTCCCGAGCCGCCGCCCCCGAACGACGCGGCCCTGCTCGCCGAGTGCCGGGTCGAGACGTTCCGGGCCGGCGGGCCGGGAGGGCAGCACCAGAACACCACCGATTCGGGCGTCCGCCTGACCCATCTTCCCACCGGCATCACGGTCACGGCGCGCGAGTCGCGCAGCCAGCACCGGAACCGCAGGGTCGCGCTCCGGCGCCTCAGGAAAGCGCTCGAGGCGCGGGCGCGCCCGGAGACCCCGAGGATCCCCACCCGCACGCCCGAGGGGGCGAAAAAGAGGCGGCTCGAGGAGAAGCGCCACCGCTCCCGGATCAAGCGCGCCCGGCAGAAGCCCGAGCCCGAGGAGTGAGCCCGAGCCCCGGCAAGTCCGACGGAGCCCGAGGAGTGAGCCCCCCTACGCCACCTCCTCCTTCGCCCCGGCGGCCTCGGCCTCCCGGATCGCCCGCCACACCCTGGGCGGGGTGAACGGGAGCGCGTCCATCCGCACCCCCACCGCGTCGTAGATCGCGTTGGCGATGGCCGGAAGCGAGGGATGGAGCGGCCCCTCCCCCGCCTCCTTCGCCCCGTAGGGACCCTCGGGATCGAGGGACTCCACGATCAGCGCCTCGAACTCCGGGCAGTCCAGGGAGGTCGGGATCCGGTAGTCCAGCAGCGAGGGGGCGTCGTGCAGCCCCCCCTCGTGCTCGCCCTCCTTGAAGATGTGCTGCTCGAAGATGGCCTCGGCGAAGCCCATGTAGGCCGATCCCTCCATCTGCCCTTCCACCAGCGCGGGATTGAGCGCCCGGCCGCAGTCGTGCGCCACCCAGATCGTCTTCACGTCCACGAACCCTGTCTCGGGGTCGACCTCCACCTCGGCCACGTGGGCCGTGAAGCTGTAGGCCGGCGAGGCGCCGATCGTCCCGCCCCGGTACTCGCCGTGGACGTCCTTGGGGGTGTCGTAGGAGCCGACCGCGCCCAGCAGTCCGTGCTTCGCCTCGGCGAGCTGGAACGCCTCGGCGATCGGCAGCCGGCGCCCGGCGTCGTCGGGGTTCTCCCGGTCGAACGCCCACCCGCGGGCGAGCGCAACGCGCGCCCCGGCGGCCTCCGGGGGGATCTCCCACGCCTCGGCCACCGCCTGCTGGATCCGGACCTTGAGCTTGCGGCACGCCTCCAGGCAGGCGTTTCCCACCATCAGGGTCTCGCGCGAGGAGTAGGCGCCCAGGTCCACGGGCGTGAGGTCGGTGTCGGCCGAGAACACGCGCACGTACTCGAGCGGCACGCCCAGCTCCTCGCAGGCGATGTAGGCCATGGTGGAGTCCGAGCCCTGTCCGATCTCGGAGGCGCCGTGCAGGACGCTCACCCGCCCCGAGCGCTCGATCTGCACCTGGACGGCCGCCTGCGGCATGGGGTTCGGGTAGATGGGATAGTTGGTGCCGGAGATGTAGCACGAGCCGGCCAGGCCCACGCCCCGGCCGTAGCCCAGCCTGCGGAACTTGGCCTTCCAGTCGCTCGCCCGCTCCACCGACTCCAGGCACTCGAGGAAGCCGTTGGACTTCACCGTGAACTCGTTCACCGTCCTGCCGGTCCCCATGAAGTTCGTACGGCGGAGCTCGAACGGGTCCAGCTCCAGCTTCTCGGCCAGCTTGTCCAGGGAGACCTCGAAGGCGAACCGCGGCTGGACGGAGCCGTGGCCCCGCTTGGGGCCGCAGGGCGGCTTGTTCGTGTACACCCGGGTCGAGTCGAACCGGTAGGAGGCGATCCGGTAGGGCGCGGTGAGGAGCTGGCCACTGTAGTAGGTGGTCACCAGGCCGAAGGAGGCGTACGCGCCGCCGTCCAGGAGCGTCCTCGCGTCCACCGCCAGCAGCTCGCCCTCCTTCGAGGCGCCCACCCGGTACCACATCTTCATGGGGTGGCGGCCCCGGTGGGAGTAGAACACCTCCTCGCGCGTGTAGAGGATCTTCACCGGCCGGCCCGTGCGCAGCGCCAGCAGCGCCACGCAGAACTCCAGGTCGAACGGCTCGGACTTGCCGCCGAACGCGCCGCCCACGGCCGGCTGGACGACCCGCACCCGGGCCACGTCCAGCTCCAGCACCCGCGCGATCTCCCGCTGCAGGTAGTGGGGGACCTGGGTGGACGACCACACCTCGAGCAGGCCGGCCGGGTCCACCCGCGCGATCGCGCAGTGGGGCTCGATCGGCGTGTGGGTGGTGCCGTGGAAGAAGTACTCGCCCTCCACCGTCACCTCCGCCTCCTCCATCAGGCGGTCCACCTCCCCGAACTCGAGCGCCACCTGCTTGAGCACGTTCCCGTGGCGGCCCTCGCGGCGCGGCTCGTGGATCGGGTGGCGGGCGGCCTCCTCGCCCAGGGCCCGCTCGGGGTCCAGGTAGTACGGCAGCGCCTCGTACTCCACCTCGATCCGGTCGAGCGCCGCGTTCGCGGTCTCCTCGTCCACGGCGGCCACGGCGGCCACCGCGTCGCCGATGAACCGCACCTTGTCGAGACACAGGGCGTGCTCGTCGCGCGTCCACGGGATGATCCCGTACGGGATCGGCATGTCCCGGCCGGTGATCACGGCGTGCACGCCCTCCAGCGCCTCGGCGCGGGAGGTGTCGATCGAGACGATGCGGGCGTGCGGCACCGTGCTCCGCAGGATCTTCCCGTGCAGCATGCCGGGCAGGACGATGTCGTCCGTGTAGATCTCGCGGCCGGTCGACTTCCGCAGGCCCTCCACGCGGCGGCTCCGGCGGCCGAGGGCCGTGAACTCGGCCTCGGCCAGCCCGCGGAGCGCCTCGGGGCTCTCGGCCGCCTCGGCCTGCTTGGGACTCAGCTCTTCGGGTCGCAAATCTCCACCTCCTGTGCCCAATATACATCGGCGGCGCAGCGCGGGTTAACGTTTCCGCTGCCGGGCGGGTCTCATCTCCGCGGCGGGTTTCATGATGGCGGCGGCAGGGGAGGCCGCGAGAGGAAGGACGATGAGGGAAAGGACGTTGTCAGCGTGCCTGCGCGCCCTGAGGGCATCCGGCGGGTTCGGCCTTGTCCTTGCCCGCGCGCTGAGCGTCGCGGCGGTGGCCGCGCTCCCGGCGGCCGGCTGCGGCGGCGGAGCGGATCCAACGGCGCCCCCGGACCCGGGCGGGCAGTCGCTGGACGAGCCCGTGGCGCTGGACCTCATGAGCCCCGAGGACCGCTACAAGGGGTTTCCCGGCGGCCTGGTCGACAACGGGACTCCCACCGTCACGCCCACGCGCGGCCGCCTCGTGATCATCTCCATCTCGATGAGCAACGGCCAGCAGGAGTTCGCGCGCTTCATCGGCCTGTTCGCCGGCGACGCGGCCGTGGACCCGGCCATCGGCCTGGTGAACTGCGCCCGCGGCGGGAACGCGCTCGAGAACTGGCTTCAGAAGCAGAGCCTGTGGGACGACTGCAAGACGAAGGTTCTCAACGCCGGCTTCGACCTGGACCAGATCAAGGTGGTGTGGGCCAAGGACGCCGACCAGTTCACCTCCCAGAGCACCACGCTGCCGGACCCCGACGCGGACTACTTCCATCTGGTCGACAACATCTCCGCGCTGTCCCAGCGGATCGGCCAGGAGTTCCCGTCGGTCCAGGCCATCTTCCACACCAGCCGGATCTACGGCGGCTACGTGGCCCAGCCCAACCAGCGGGCGCGCGGCGAGCCGATCTCCTACGAGGGAGGCCTGGCCATCAACGAGGTCATCCGCCGCCAGCAGCGGGGAGAGCTGCCCAGGGCGCCCTGGGTGGGCTGGGGTCCCTACCTGTGGGCGGACGGCACGACGCCCAACGGCTCGGGTCTCTTCTGGGTGCCCGCGGACTTCGAGGGAACGGGCGGCGACAATCCCCACCCCTCGCTGGCGGGCGAGACCAAGGTCGCCGGGGCTCTCCAGAGCTTCTTCCTGCGATTCGACTGGTACGCCCGCTGAGCTGGAGGGCGGCCCGCTCCGGCCGACCTACTCCGCCAGGTAGGGCCCCGATTCGCGGTTGAACGCCGCCGAGCCGCCGCGCGGGATGCTGAGCGTCTTCCAGCCCTCCCCGGCCAGGTGGCGGGCCAGCTGGACGATCTGCCCGACGTGGTAAGCGTAGTGGGACTGCTGGCGCTCCAGCGCCTGCAGCACGGTGTGCGGCTCCCCGCGAATCCGGACGGTCCGCTGCAGGTCGCCGGGCCCCAGCGCGTCGATCGTCCCGAGCAGCGTCTCCCAACCGTGCTCCCACCGCTCCATCAGGGCGGCCCGGGTGTCCGTCTCCTCGATCACGAACTCGGAGTCCCGGTGCCGGTCCGGCTTCTCGCCGTCCGTGGTGAGAAACTCCGTCCACCGGGAGCGCATGTTGCCCGCCAGGTGCTTGACCAGGACCGCGAGGCTGTTCTCCTCGGGCGAGTCGGCGTGGAAGAACGCCCGATCGTCCACCTGGACGAGCGCGCCTTCCGCCAGCGCTCGGAGTCGCGTCAGCTCGGCGCGGACAGCCGGCAGGTAGGAAAGCTCCGGGCTCAGGGTGCCCTACCCTCCGCGGCGGCTGCCGGAGCCGGAGGGCTCCCGGCCGGCTCCGCTGGGGCCGCGCGAGCCCCCCGGTGCCGCACGGGTCGCGTAAAGCTCCGCCGGGGTTCTGCCGCTGCGAATCGCCTCGGCGGCCAGCTCGACGGCCTCGAAGATCTTGGTGTATCCGGTGCACCGGCACAGATTACCCGACAGCGCGGCGGCGATCTCGGCGCGGGTGGGCTCGGGATTGTGGAGCAGGAGGCCGTAGGCGCTGCACAGGATCCCCGGCGTGCAGAAGCCGCACTGGGCCCCGCCGGTCAGGTCCAGCGCGTCCTGGAGCGGGTGGGGCTCGGGCCCCTCGCCCAGCCCCTCCACCGTGCGGATCTCCCGGCCCTCCGCCTCCTGGACCGGGAGGATGCAGGAGAGGTACGCCGCCCCGTCCAGCAGCACGGTGCACGCGCCGCAGTCGCCCTTGTCGCAACCCTGCTTGGAGCCCGTGAGCCCGAGTCCGTAGCGCAGGGTCTCTAGGAGCGTCCAGTGCGAGGGAACTCCGATCTCGCGCTCATCGCCGTTGACGTGCAGATGGAGTATCTCTCTCATCCTCAGCCCGCTGGGCTCCGAGTCTGCGTCGCGGCGGATCGCTCAGGCCGGCGCCTCCAACATCTCACAGATCCTGAGAGCCCGAATAGGGTATTTCGCTGCGGGCAATCCCGCGGTAGGCGCCGCGGACCATGCCCACTATGATGAGCTTACCCGCATGGCCCGACGAGGGTCAAGCGGGTGGCCCGGCCAAGCCAGGTAAGCCAGATTCGCAAAGGATCCGCATGATCAGGAACGGTTGGAGACGCGAGGGACGAGGGGTGGGGGCGCCGCGATTTCTCGGCCGACTGTGGTTGCTGGCTTCCGTCGCGGTAACGCTCGCCGGTGCACACGCGGCATCGGAGCCGGCCGCCCAGGCGGGCCCCGATTCCCTCGCGATCGACCGCTGGCTCGTATCGGACCCGCTCAGAGCGGAGGGATCCCACCTGGGCCGCGCCGCGGAGCGTGTGGCCGGGGAGCTTCTCAAGGCTCCCATCGACGCCGCCTTCGAGGGTACCGAGAGCGATTGGCTGTTTCCGGACCGCGATGTCGAGTTCGGACCGGTCTACTGGAATCTGGTCCGGGCTGACTCCACCTCCTCCTTCGACCTCGACACTCTCGCCTTCTTCCAGGATCGCCCGGCCCGAGCGGTGATCCTGGCTCACGC
>JBHHYZ010000076.1:0-10314 GCA_046757845.1 Gemmatimonadota bacterium | reverse complement strand
AGAGCATGTTCTTCGATCAGCTCTTCGCGCCGGTCGCGTTCAGGTCGAGTAGCCCCGAAGAGGCTCGCGCTCTGTTGCAAACGTACGAGGACCTGTACTGGAAAGACCTCGTGGATCGGGTGAAGGCGTACGCCACCTCCCGCGGCGGGGAGGTGCTGGTGACCGCGAATCAGACGTATGCTTCCGCGATCTCATTCCACCCGTGGAGGTACACCGACATCGCGACTGTGCAGGTGAGAACGCCAGACCTGAGTGAGCGGAGGATCACCGAGGATTGGGAGGTGCTCAAACAGCGAGTACGGGAGAGTCACGGCGGGATGCTCGTGCCGATCGTGACGTTCATCGACTGGGGGAACGATCCGAACGCCGCTCTCGGCGTGTTCGCCAGCCAGAGCCCGGAAGACCAGGGAGCTCTGCTCCGTATGCTCGATGGGTCCACCCTCTCCGCGGGTCTCCTGTTCGCCTATCCGGTGCACGGAGGTCAGCCGGGGTTCCAGCGATTCGGGGTCGGCACGTACGACAGCGTGCGGTACGGCACCTTCGACACAATCGTGGAACTGTCGGGAGTGAGAGCGACCGCCGGGGGATCGTGACCGGATGTGTAGGAAGTCGATCCAGTTCCGAGTCAGAGGAGGTCTCATGAGGGCCAGCTTGAAGATGCGTGACGCGCTGTCCAGCCGGTCGGCGCCCGATGTCGCCGGCATCCGAGCGATTCTTTCTCTCTCGAAGACCGGTCATGCCCTCGCGGCGGCCGCTCTCACCCTGGCCCTCCTCCCCGTCCCCTCCGTAGCGCAGCACGTCGACCCCGACCGTTACTCTCAACTCCACTACCGCTTCATCGGTCCCGTCGGCAACCGCGTGATCGCGGTGGCCGGGGTGCCCGGCGACCCGCTGACTTACTACGCCGGCGCCGCGACGGGCGGGATCTGGAAGACGGAGGATGGCGGAATCTACTGGAGGCCGGTGTTCGACGAGGAGCCGGTGGGCTCGATCGGGGCGCTGGCCGTCGCGCCGTCGGATCCGAACGTGGTGTGGGCCGGCACCGGCGAGACGTTCATCCGTAGCAACGTCTCCGTCGGAAACGGCGTCTACAGGTCGACGGACGGCGGCAAGACGTGGAGCCACATGGGACTCGACGCCCCGAGCCGGATCGGCCGCATCGTCATCCACCCCGGGGATCCCGATCTGGTGTACGTCGCCTCGCTCGGACACGCGCACGGCCCCCAGCAGGAACGCGGAGTCTACCGCACCCGGGACGGGGGGAGGACCTGGGAGAAGATCCTGTTCGTGAACGCGGGCACGGGCGCGATCGATCTGGCCATGGATCCGAACAACCCCCGCATCCTGTTCGCGGCCATGTGGCAGATCGAGGTGCACCAGTGGGGCCGCGAGAGCGGGGGTCCGGGCAGCGGCATCTGGAGGTCGAACGACGGGGGCGACACCTGGACCCGGCTGACGGGTCACGGACTGCCCGAGAGGCCGGTCGGCAAGATCGCGCTGTGCATGACCCGGCGGAACTCGAGCCGGATCTACGCGCTGATCGAGACGGGGGATGGGGTGCCGTGGCACGGTCACGAGACGGATTCGGGGGAGCTGTGGCGCTCGGACGACGGGGGTGGGAGCTGGAAGCTGGTGAGCCACGACCGCGATCTGGCCGGCCGCACCGCCTACTACACGCGCTGCGCCGTGGCGCCGGATGACGAGGACGAGGCGTACTTCCTGGCGGCGGCGTTCAGCGTGACGCACGACGGGGGGACGACCAGCGTGAACACCTCGGGTCCGGCGCGGCCCGGCTACGACCATCACGACATGTGGATCGATCCCACCGATGGGGACCGGATGATCGTGAGCCATGACGGCGGCGTCTCCATCTCGGAGAATCGGGGCGCGAGCTGGCGGCGGGTCGAGCTGCCCGTGGCGCAGATGTACCACGTGACCGTCGATGACCGGATCCCCTACTACGTATATGGGAACCGCCAGGACGGTCCCTCCGTGCGCGGTCCCAGCAACAGCCGGCAGTTCGGCTTCTTCGCAGGCGGCATCCCGCGCGGGGCGTGGCGGGAAGTGGGAGGTGGCGAGAGCGGCTTCGCCACGCCCGACACGGTGGATCCCGACATCGTCTGGTCCAGCGCCTCGGGTGCCGGGGCCCGCGGGGGGATCGTGGTCCGCTACGAGCAGAGCCGACACCAGTACCGGCAGGTGGAGGTGTGGCCGGAGAGCACCGGCGGCTGGCCGGCGGAGAGCCTCAAATACCGCTTCCAGTGGACCTTCCCGCTCCTCATCTCGCCCCACGATCATCACACCGTCTACGTCACCAGCCAGTATGTCCATCGCACGACAAACGATGGGAAGAGCTGGGAGGTGATCAGCCCGGACCTCACCACGAACGACAAGAGCCGACAGGGGATCTCCGGCGGCCTCACCCCGGACAACATCGGGGTGGAGTACTGCTGCGTGATCTACGCGTTCGATGAGTCCCCCGCCCGGAAGGGCGTGCTGTGGGCGGGCTCCAACGATGGGCTGGTGCACGTGAGCCGGGACGGGGGGAAGACGTGGACGGACGTGACCGGCCACATTCCGGATCTCCCCCCCGATGGTGTGGTACGGAACCTCGATGCCTCGAAGTGGGATGCGGGCAAGGCCTATCTGTCGGTGGAGTTCCATTTCGATGGGAACTTCGACCCCTACATCTTCAAGACCGAGGACTACGGGGAGCACTGGAAGAAGATCACCGATGGGATTCCGCCCGGTCCCACGAGCTTCGTTCGAAACGTCCGAGAGGATCCCGTCCGTCCCGGCCTGCTTTACGCGGGGACCGAAAGCGCGCTCTACGTCTCCTTCGATGACGGAGGCCACTGGCAGCCGTTGCAGATGAACCTGCCGCACACGCCCGTCTACTGGATCGCCGTACAGGAGCGCTTCCACGACCTGGTCGTCGGGACGTACGGGCGCGGCTTCTGGATCCTGGACGACCTCACTCCGCTCGAGCAGCTCACGCCCGAGGTGGCTTCCTCCGCCGTGCATCTGTTCAATCCGCGGCCCGCCTACCGCTTCCGCTCGGTCACCACCTGGTTCGACCAGACCATCGACCCCTCGCACGGGGACAATCCCCCCTACGGGGCCTCGCTGAACTACTGGCTGGGCTCGAAGCCGGAGGGCGAGGTGGAGCTGACGATCACCAACGCGGACGGGGATACGATCCGTACTCTGAAAGGGTCCGGGGATGCGGGGATCAACCGGGTGTGGTGGGATCTCCGGTACGAGTCGACCGAGCCGATCAAGCTCCGGACCAGCCCTCTCTATGCGCCGGACATCCGGGTAGGCGAGAAGGGATGGCGGCCCATGCCGGGAGGATTCGGCGGGGGTGGCCTGTCGGTCCTGGTGCCGCCGGGCACCTACACGGTCACGCTGCGGGTGGGGGGCGAAGCGCGTGGCACGCGGGAGTTCAAGGTGCTCAAGGATCCGAACACGGCGGGAAGCGAGGCCGACATCCACGCTCAAACGGTCATGCTGCTGCGGATCCGCGACGACATGAACGCGACGGCGGAGAAGGTCAACCGGATCGAGCTGGTGCGAAAGCAGTTGCAGGATCTGGACGCCGTCCTGGGAGCGCAGGAGGGTGGGAGCACCGACACGGCCGGGGTGCGCGAAGCCGCGAAATCGCTTGAGAAGAAGCTCATCGAGGTGGAGGGGCGCCTGATCCAGCTCAAGCTGACCGGCGAGGGGCAGGACCGCATCCGCTGGCCGACCATGCTGTGGGGACGGCTCTCTTACCTGGCCAGCGGGGTTTCCGTGGGCGACTACCCGCCGGCCGACGAGGCGGGGCAGGTGCTCGAGGTGCTGGAGGGCCGGCTGGAGGCGGCCGGCGAGGCGCTCGATGAGCTCGTGCGGGCCGATGTGCCCGCCTTCCAGCGGCTGCTCCGCGAGCGCGACATCCCGAACGTGATCGCCGCGGTGCCGTAGCGGTCACGCCCGGGACGTCCCCGGGGAGTCGGGACGGCGCGCCCTCATCCCTTGAGCGGCCGTCCCCCCTCCACCCGGTCCGTGCGAGAGATGAACTCGGCCACATCCGCCTTGAACTTCTCCAGCGAGGGCGGGTGGATGTACATCATGTGTCCGGCCTCGTAGTACTTCATCTCCACGTGGGGCCGCAGCTCTTCGCTGAGGGCCAGGTGGGAGATCATGTACTCGGTGGCCAGAAACGGCGTCGCCAGGTCGTAGTACCCGTTGAGGACCAGCACGCGGAGGTTCGGGTTGTAGCCCATCGCGTGCGCGAGATCGAGGCCCGTGTTGGGGAAGGGGGCCGGAAAGCCGCCGCCCGGCGCCCGGTGCTCCCACTTCCACTGACCGAACACGCGGGCGGACACGTTGTAGGTCTTGCCCTTCCCGAACTGAAGCTCCTGGTGCAGATAGCGCATGAACGCGGCCGTGAAGGCGGGGCTGATGGCCGCCGACTGCGGGTCGTACTCGGCATGCTCCGCCAGCCGGTCGAACGACACGCCGGTGAACCGGGCGTCCAGCCTGCCCACGGTCTCCCCGTGCTCGCGCAGGAGCTCCTGGGTGAACTGCCCCTCCGTGACCCGGAGGTTGGCCTTGCGGAGGTAGTCCACCGACAGGCCGGTGTACTGGTGGAGCTTCTCGGCCACCGCCGTCCGCTCCTGCTCGCTCAGGTCGTCGCCCTTCATCAGAGCGTGCGTGTAGGGCCCGAGCGCGTAGGCGCGAACCTCGTCCAGCCACGGTTCCAGCCGCGCCGGCTTGTCGGGCAGGGCGTCGTGGTACCAGGCGACGGCCGCGTAGGTGGGCAGGAACAGGGCGTAGGGCCGGTCGTTGCCCGGCCAGTTGAAAATCGCCTCCAGATCCAGGGCCACCGAGACCAGGATCACGCCGTTGAACGACATCCCCTCGCGGCTCTGAAGGTAGTCCACCACGCCGGCCGACCGGGTGGTCCCGTAGCTCTCGCCGAGCAGGTACTTGGGCGAGTTCCAGCGGTTGTTGGCGTCGACGTACTGTTCGATGAATCGGCTGACCGACTCGATGTCCGGGTCCACTCCCCAGAAATCCGCGTCCTTCTTCTTGCCCACGGCCCGGCTGAGGCCCGTGCCGACCGGATCGATCATGACCAGGTCCGTGACGTCGATGAGGCTGAACTCGTTGTCCACCAGATCGTAGGGAGGCGGCGGCGTCGGGCCGGCGTCCGTCGTCTTCACGCGCCTGGGGCCGAGCGCGCCCATGTGGAGCCACAGGGAGGAGGAGCCGGGCCCTCCGTTGTACGCGAAGGTGATGGGACGGGCGCTGGGGTCCTTCGCACCGTCGCGCGTGTAGGCCACGTAGCCGACGCTCGCCTCCGGCTTGTCCTCCCGGTCGCGCAGGATGAGCGTGCCCGCCGTGGCCGTGTAACGCACGGTCACCCCGCCGATCACCACGCTGTGGTGGGTGACCGACTGTTCGGCCTTCGGGA
This sequence comes from Gemmatimonadota bacterium, assembly GCA_046757845.1. GTDB lineage: Bacteria > Gemmatimonadota > Gemmatimonadetes > Palauibacterales > Palauibacteraceae > JBHHYZ01. The sequence goes on along the minus strand of JBHHYZ010000076.1, from coordinate 4,856 downwards.
CCGCTTTCTCGGACTCCTTCTTGCCCCCGCCACCCGACGCCTCCACGCTCTGCTGCGCCAGCGCGGGCCCGGCGAAAACGAGCGCCGCGACGGCGAAGAAAGCCGCTGTTCGTCCCACTGTCTGTCTCATGATTCCCCTTCTCCCGTCAGAAATCGGATGCCGCGCTCCAGCGCCGGCCACCATCCCCCGGCCGGCCCATCAGAAGATGATCGCGAACAGCAGCCGGAAATCCGGGATGTCGCCAACGCCGAAACGCGCTTCCAGGTTGGTCGCGTAGCCCGGGATCAGCGGCAGCTGAGTCCCCGCCACGGCGGACAGGCCGAGCTCCCAGGTGTTGTCGTTCTCGTGATTGAAATTGACCAGCGTGGGTCCGCCGCCCGCGTAGATTCCGAACGACGCGTCTTCGAGGACGAAGCGGAGCAGGAAGTCGCCGTTGAACGAGGTGGTGGTGACATCTCCGACCGCCACGTCCACGCTCGGCACGAACCGGGTGATCTGGAAGGCTTTCCCGAGCGAGACCTGCGCCCCCAGGACGAACTGGTCGGGATCGATCCCCAGGCCGCCCCTGAGCCCGAAGCCCAGTCCGGACTCGCCGCCGTTTCGAGACTGCTGGGCGGCGGCGGGAGAGCCGGAAGGCAGGAGCACCGCCAGGAGGACGGCGCACGCCCACAGCCCGGACCGCCCACGGCGTCGACTCATCATCTAGCGCCGTCAGCGGCCGCGCCGTCGGCGCCCTCGGGACCGTTCTCCCAGTCCTGGGCGCTGGAGATGTTGGGCATGCCCCAGTCGTGCCCGTTCCAGCCCTGGAAACCCTCCATGCGGAAGGCCCAGAAGCCCGTGCTCATGTCGCTGGTGACGATCAGCCCGTCCGCATTGCGCACGTCCACGCCGAAGGAGCCGTTGAACATCGGGTAGCGGAAGTCCGGGTCGTTGGGGGGGCCGGGGTAGGTGTCGTAGTACGCCACCGTAACCGGGTTCTTCGGATCCATCATGCTGAACACCTGCAGGCCGTCCAGATATCCGGAGACGAACACGAACGGCCAGCGCACTTCGTGGTTGTGCGGCAGGTGCTTCCAGTTGGCCGTCCAGGCTCCGATGGGACGGCGGATGGTGGCCACTTCACCATCCAGGCCCGGCTTGAGGTCGAAGATCCGTAGCGGGGCGTACTGGTATTCCGTCTCGGCCACCACGTAGCGTCCGTCGGGCGTGGGCGTGAACGTGTGGCCGAACCGTACTCCGTTGACGCCGGTGATCGAGGTCAGGAGCTTGGGGTCCTGAAGGTTCGTGATGTCGTAGATGTAGTAGCCGCCGGTCCCGCCCCCGTAAAACCGATCCTGCCCGCTGGCCGGGTGGAAGCCCACGTAGAAATCGTGGTAGCCCCGAAACTGCGAGGCCCCCTCGGCGCTCTCGGGCACGGGGACGTGCGCGGCCAGCGCCCGGTCCATGTGCCCCTCCACCACATCGCCGAGGTCGTACACATTGGCGAACGGCCCGCGGACTGTCGCGAACAGGTACACCCGCCCGTTCGAGTGCCGGTAGATGAAGATGTTGTGGAACCCGCCCGGGTGCTCTGTATCGCGGATCCGCGCAACCTCCTTCACCTTCGACGGGTTGGGCAGGTCCGTCACGTCCAGAACTACGGCGCCCAGGTCCGTGTCCGGCCCTCCCGTTCCGAACTGCACCGACTGCACCACGTAGTAGCGCTTCTTCCACTTGAAGTACTTCACGTCCATCCCGCCCGTGCGCTGGTGCAGATCCTGGTTTTCGATCCGCCACCGGTAGATCACCTTCGGGTGTCGAGGGTCCGAGAGGTCGATGATGTCGGTACCCTTGGGGCCCACATCCCCGTACTGGATCCGTCCCACGTAGGCGTACGGCCGCGAAAGTTCCTGTTCGATCTCGATGTCCGACACGCTGAGGGGCGGACCGAGCGGGACGTGGCTCAGAACCTCGATGTTGGAGCTCCCGCGCTGGGCCACGGACTCCCGCGCCACCATCTCCTGCGCCTCGAGCCGCGGGATGCTCGCGGGGATGAGGATCGGCCCCAGGAGGGCGGAGGCGGCCAAGCCCAGGGGGATCAGCGTCGTCGAGGCCGCGTGGCGGGCGGCGGACCGCACCACTCCTACAGATCGCTTCAACATCCGGACCCTCCTTACCAATGGTTGATCGAGGGCCTTCATTCTGACGCCCGGCGCGCTTCGAGTCCAGCGGCCTGAAGGCGGAGGGCGTTCCTCCCCGCTACCCGAGCCTTTCCGTCGGGTCAGGGACCACCGCCCGGCTTCCGCTCACCGACGCTCCGGCCGCTCCCCGGGCCGGCTCCGCTGCCGGCGTCCGCCGCGCCGCCTTCCGTCGGTTCCACGGTGAATGCCATCACCATCCCCGCCTCCAGGTGCTCGGCGATGTGGCAGTGCGCCACCCAGCGGCCGGGATTCGACGCCTCCAGCAGCACGTCCACCGTGGAGCCGACCGGGATCACGACCGTGTCTTTCCACGCCAGGTTGTGGTTGGGGACCCCGTCGCGGGACAGCGCCAGCAGCCGCTGGCCGTGGAAGTGCATCGGATGCTGCATGGGATGGAACGCGCGGCGTGCGTTGTGGATCCGGATCTTGGCCACCTCGCCCTGCCGGAACTTCCAGTGGATGTCCATGTTCTCCCGGCCCGTGGCGGGATCGCGCAGGATCCACCGCATGTCCCTGGCCGAGGACGCGTAGTTCATCAGCGGCATGGCATCGTTCCACTCGACGGGAGGCTGATAGAGCGTGTCCAGGCTCATGATCTGGACGATGGCGGTGGGGAGCGCGCCCGCCCTCACCGTGAGGGTGAGCTCGTGGTCGACGGGACGGTCGAACTCCGTCCGATACCGCTCGATGTCCGCCGCTACATCGGCGTTCTCGCGCAGGGTCTCGAACTGGACGGAAAAATCCTCGGCTGCGGGCTGTTCGGACACCGAGATGAAACCCAGAGTGTCCACCTCGGGATAGTAGATTCCCCGGAAGTGGTCGATGGCCTGAACGCGATTCGTGATCGGGACGACTCCGGGGTGTTCGAAGCGGGCTTCCACCACGTAGCGCTGGGCCGGCGCGATGGCGATACTCTCCACCCGCTCCTCGCGCTCGAACTTGCTCACGTCGGCGGCGACCACCTTCAGGGGCGCGTCCCCGAAGGAGAGATTGAACGTGCGCGTGTTGGACACGTCGGTGAGGAAGAAGCGGACTACCTCTCCTCTGCGGACCGACAGCTCGTAGTCGGGCTCCCCGTTGGTCAGGAAGACGTTCCCGAAGCGGCCCATCAGAGCATGGGTGGCGCTCTCGCGGCCGAACGGGAACAGGCCGTCCGAGTCGATGAGCAGGTCGTCCAGCGTGAGGACCTCCTCCCGGTTCACGGGGCCGTAGTAGTCGGGATCCGGCGAGTCGACCAGCATGTTGCCGTACAGCCCCAGGTCCTGCTGGATGTCCTCCCGCACGTGAGGATGGTACCAGTAGATGCCTGCATCGGGGAACCGAACCTCGTAGACGAAGGCTCCGCCGGGTGGAACGGGCTCCTGCGTGACGCCGGGGACACCGTCGAATCGATTGTCGATCCGCACGCCGTGCCAGTGCACGGTGGTTGGAAGATCGATCTCGTTGTGGAAGTCCACCACGATCCGCGATCCCTGGGCAACCCGAATCAGCGGACCCGGATACTGCCCGTTGAAGCCGTACATCACGAAGGTCCGGCCGCGAATCGTGCGGCGGACGAACCGGGCCGTGAGGCTCAGGGTATCGCCGTCGCGGAGTGATATCACGGAGCGGAAGACGGCTTCGGGCAGTCCGCCCGGATCGAGTCCGGCTCCCGGCAGGTAAGCTTGCGAGGGGGGCCGAAGCCGCATGAGGACCGGGACCATCGGCATGGGGCGGGGCATGGGCGGCATGCGCCAGGCCACCGCCGAAGAGGTGACGCTGTCCGCGCTCGCGCCCCCTTCGCCCGCCGGCATCTGGGCTCGAGCGGAAGCGGAGGGGGAGCCGAACGCGCCGATCAGCCCGGCCGCCACGATCCAGCGCAGCCGCCCGGTCATCGCCTCAGCAGCTGATCCCGTGCGCTTCGAAGAAGCCGTGGCCTCGCATCGTGTGCATGAGCCCGCTGGGCGATCGGGCGGTCAGCAGCACGGGCCCCTCCCAGCGCTCACCGTCCGCAGAGATCTCGGCGGTCACCAGGACGAGGAACTTGTTCCAGTCCACCCGGGCGATCACCGGGCCGGATCCATCGACCACTCCCAGCTTCTTCACCTGGTCCAGCTCCGGCGTCGCCGCCCACGCCACGTAGCTCCGGCCCGGACGGCGGCGGAGCGTCTCCACCCGGATGGCGACGTCGTACAGATACCGTCCATCCCGGGACACCGTGATGCCGAACGGCGATGGGGCGACGAACAACTCCATGTAGCCCGCAGCTCCCAGCCCGTCGTTCGTCCGCCTCAATCGAATTCGGCGGGGGCCGGGACCCTCGGGTCCGCCCCCGCCGCACACGGCTCCGGCGAGCCCCGCTATGGCCGAGGCGGGGGCTTCCACCGGACCCTCACGGCCCGGCCCGGCCGAGGAACGCGCGACTGCGGCCGGGCCGGTGAGCGCCGTCGACGCGAAGCCGGCCAACACGAGAAACCCCGCCCTCCACTTCGGATCAGGACGTGGCCGGCGCGCGGGGCTCAAAGCTCGATCACCCGGGGCCGCCGCCGAGCCCGCCCGCCACGATCTCCCTCGGCCCCGTGCGGCTTCGGGGCGCGGTGTCCGGTGGTTCCACCTTCCGCCCGTCGTCATCCCCGGGCCGGGCCCCCGCTCGGACGCCGAACAACCAGCCCGATCCCGGCCCCGGCGCGCCCGGT
>JBHHYZ010000075.1:0-10865 GCA_046757845.1 Gemmatimonadota bacterium | reverse complement strand
GGCTGCTTCGGCGGACCCACCGACGGCTGCTGCGTCTGCTTCCAGTAGTCGCTGACGGGCGAGACCGAGTACGGCGAGCGAGTGTGATGTCAATCGAAGTGCGTTTTTCTTCTCTGCCGTGGCTCCTGGTGGCGCTCGCCGTGGCGGGCTGCGGGGGCGGGTCGGGCTTTTCGGGCCCGGACGACGGGGGTGGCACCGGGAGCGGGGACCTGCGTCCGGGTTTGACGGTGCGGGTGGAGGTGGATTCGGGTTCGGTGAGCCTGGCGCAGCGGTTGGGCTGGACGACGGGGGTGCCGGGTGCGGAGGTGCGGCTGCACCGGCTGGGCACGGAGTTCAAGTGGGAGACGGCGCTCACGGATGAGAACGGGGAGGCGCGGTTCCCGAACGTGATCGCGGGCTTCTACCGGGTGGCGGGCTACCGGGCGCTGAGCGCGGGGGAGGTGGCGCGAACGGGGGGTGCGGCGCGCGCGTTCGGAGACGGGACGCACGTGCAGGTGGGGGACGGGACGGAAGCGACGCTGCGCTTGCGGGCGGATGATCCGGGCTCGCTGGTGTTCAGCGAGATCTACGGGGTCGCCCCGTTCACGGCGGAGGTGAACTACGACTTCCACTACTTCCTGGAGCTGTACAACAACGGGGACCGGACGGTCTTCCTGGACGGGATGCTGGTGGGGACGAACTTTCCGATGCGAAATCGGGAGCTTCCGGACATCGATTTTGCCTGCGTGCGGACGCAGCCGTGGCGCGACGATCCGGACGGACTGTGGGTGGAGTTCATTCACCGGTTTCCGGGCACGGGGAGCGAGCACCCGGTGACGCCGGGCCAGACGGTGCTGGTGGCGCTGGACGCGGTGGACCACTCGCAGGTGGATGGGCGGTTTCCGGACCTGCGGCAGGCGGACTTCGAGTTCTTCGGCCCGGCGGACGTGGACAACCCGGCCGTGCCGAATATGCCGGAGGTGGGGATCCGGCCGTGGTTCCAGGGCCATGGGCTGCGGTTCTTCATCCGCCACAACTTCTTCCTGGCCCGTCCAGTGGACGTGGCGGGGCTGCCACACCGGGTGTATCACAACAGTGGTGCCGGGGACATCGAATTCGTACGGATTCCGGCCGACGCGCTGATCGACGTGGTGGCCACGGCGCCGAATAACGCGCTCCAGGAGCGGCAATTCCCACCGTGCCCGGGCGCACGGTTGCCGAGCGAGTTCGATGCCCTGGAAGGCGGGTTCACGACGGGGGGCGTGGACCTGCTGTACTCGGCCCAACGGATCCCGATCGGGACGGTGGACGGGCGGGTGATCCTGCAGGACACGAACACCTCGGCCGTGGACTTCATGCGGGCCCTCTACACCCCGGGCCGACTCCCGTAGGGCGGGGTCAGCGCGCTCGCTTCGTCCCGCTCAACCGCCTCCGAAGTCGGGCTCGCGCTTCTCCAGGAACGCCCGCACCCCCTCCCGCGCCTCCGGCGATCGGAAACACTCGCGCTGGGCCTCGATCTCGTAGGCCAGCATCTCCTCCAGCGTGCCCTCGAGGCTCCGCCGGATGGCGCGCTTGGCCAGCCGGATGGCCGGCCGGGGCTTTGCCGCCAGCCGGAGCGCCAGCTCGCACGCCTCCGGCATCAGCCGCTCGTGCGCGACCACCCGGTTCACCAGGCCGATCCGCTCCGCCTCGCGGGCGTCCACCATGTCGGCCAGGAAGAACAGCTCGGCCGCGCGCGCCGGACCCACCAGCCGGGGCACGAAATAGGTCCCGCCCCAGTCCGGGTGAAGCCCGATGCGGTTGAACGTCTGCCCGATCGAGGCCCGCTCCGAGGCGATCCGGAGGTCGCAGGCCAGGGCCAGGTTGGCGCCGCCTCCGGCCGCCGGGCCGTTGATCGCGGCGATCACGGGCTTGGGCATCTCGACCACCGTGCGCACCGCGCGGCGGCCCGCCTCCACCAGTTTGGTCGCCTCCTCGATCGCGTCGGCCTCCAGGAGCTCCCACAGGTAGTTCACGTCGGCCCCGGCGCAGAACGCCCGGCCGGCGCCCGTCACGATGACGGCGCGCACGGCCTCGTCCTCTCCCAGCCTGACCAGGCCGTCGGCGATCTCCTCGCGCATGGTGCCGAAGAAGGCGTTGAGCTTCTCGGGACGGTTGAAGGTGAGCGTGCCGATCGGGCCGTCCACCTCCACCCGGACGAGCGGCTCGCTCACGCGGCCTCGCTCTCGCCGGGCTCGGCGTGCACCACGGTCGCGATCCCCTGGCCCACGCCGATACACATGGTGACCAGGCCGGTCCGCGCCCCGCGCCGGCGCATCTCGTGGACCAGCGTGGTGAGGAGCTTGGCGCCCGTGCAGCCCAGCGGGTGGCCCAGCGCGATCGCCCCGCCGTTCACGTTCACCCGCTCCGGGTCCAGGCCCAGCTCCCGGATGCAGGGGAGGGCCTGCGCGGCGAAGGCCTCGTTGAGCTCCACCAGGTCCAGGTCCTCCGGCGCCAACCCCTCGCGCGCCAGCGCCTTCCGGGTGGCCGGGACGGGCCCGAGGCCCATGCAGGAGGGATCCACCCCGGCCACGGCCGTGGCGCCCGGCCGGGCCAGCGGCTCGAGCCCCAGCTCCCGGGCGGCCCGGCGGCTGGCCAGGAGGACGGCGGCCGCCCCGTCGTTGATCCCCGAGGAGCTGCCTGCCGTCACCGTGCCGCCCTCGCGGAAGGCGGGGCGCAGAGCGGCCAGCTTCTCCGCCGTCACCTCGGGCCGCGGGTGCTCGTCCACCTCGAAGGTTCGCGTCTCGCCCCGGCCCACGGGGACCTCGATCGGCACGATCTCGTCCCGGAAGCGGCCCTCCTCGATGGCCCGGGCGGCCCGCCGCTGGCTCTCGAGGGCGAAGGCGTCCTGCTCGGCGCGGCTCACGCCGTGCCGCTCGGCCACCACCTCGGCGGTCTCGCCCAGCGAAATGGTCCAGCGCTCGGGCATGGCGGGATTGGTGAAGCGCCAGCCCACCGTGGTGTCCGCCACCTCCGGCGCCGCCCGCGGGAAGGCGCGGGCCGGCTTGAGCATCACCCAGGGCGCCCGCGACATGCTCTCCACGCCGCCGGCGATGAACACCTCGCCCTCGCCGCAGCGGATCGCGTGGCTGGCCGAGACGATCGCCTGGAGGCCGGAGCCGCACAGCCGGTTCACCGTCTGGCCCGCCACCTCGATCGGGAGGCCGGCCAGGAGCCCCGCCATGCGGGCCACGTTCCGGTTATCCTCGCCCGCCCCGTTGGCGCAGCCCAGCACGACGTCCTCGATCCGCTCGGGCGGGACGCCGGTCCGCTCCAGCAGCGCCTCGATCACGCGCGCCGCCAGGTCGTCGGGCCGCACGCCGGCGAGCGCCCCGCCGTGGCGGCCCACGGGGCTGCGCACGGCGCCCAGGATGAGCGGGTCCCGGTCGCGCTCAGCCATGCCGGCCCCGCCGCTTCGGCGCGGTCGAGCGGACCGCGGGCCCGCGGCCCCGCCGCCCACGGTCCGTCAATCCAGCGCGATCCATACGCTCTTGGTCTGCGTGTACTCCTCCAGCGCGTGCTCGCCCAGGTCCCGTCCGAACCCGGAGGCCTTGACGCCGCCGAACGGCGAGGCGCTGTCGTAGCGGTTGTAGGTGTTCACCCACACCGTGCCGGCCTGCACGGCGCGCGCGAACCGGTGCGCCTTGCCCACGTCGCGCGTCCACACCCCGGCCGCCAGGCCGTACATGGTGCGGTTGGCCTTGTCCACCGCGTCCTCCAGGTCCTCGAAGCCCAGCACCGCGACCACGGGCCCGAAGATCTCCTCGCGGGCGATCCGCATGTCGGGCTCCACCCGGTCGAACACGGTCGCCTGGACGAAGTAGCCCTTCCCGTCCACCTGGGCCGGCTCGCCGCCCGCCCGCAGCCGGGCCCCGTCCTCCACCCCGGCCTCGATGTAGCCGAGCACCCGCTCGCGCTGCTTCCGGGAGACCAGCGGGCCGAGCTTGGTCTTCGGGTGCGTCGGGTCGCCGGGGGCCATGCGCTGGGCCCGCTCGGCCAGCCGCTCGGTCAGCTCCTCCCGGACCGACTCCTCGACCAGCAGCCGGGAGCCTGCCGCGCACACCTCGCCCTTGCCGTAGAAGATGCCGGTCGTGGCGCCGCGCACGGCGGCCTCCAGGTCCGCGTCGGCGAACACCACGTTGGGCGACTTCCCGCCCAGCTCGAGCGATACCTTCTTAAGCGTGCCGGCCGCCGCCCGCATCACCTCTCGGCCGGTTTCGGTGGAGCCGGTGAAGGCGATCTTGTCCACGCCCGGGTGCTCGACGAGCGCCCGTCCGGTCACCTCGCCGCGGCCCGGGATGACGTTTAGCACGCCCGGCGGGAAGCCCGCTTCCAGCGCCAGCTCGCCCAGCATCAGCGCCGTGAGCGGCGTCTCCTCGGCCGGCTTGAGGACCACTGTGTTCCCGCAGGCGAGCGCCGGGGCCACCTTCCACGAGGCGAGCGAGAGCGGGAAGTTCCACGGCACGATGGCGCCCACCACTCCCACCGGCTCGCGGAGCGTGTAGTTGAGGAACGGGCCCGAGACGGGGATGGTGCGGCCGGTGAGCTTGTCGGCCCAGCCGGCGTAGTAGCGGTAGTTCTGGACCACGAACGGCAGGTCCACCCGGGCGGACTCGAAGCTCGGCTTCCCGTTGTCCCGGGTCTCGATCTCGGCCAGCTCGGCGGCGTGCTCCCGGATCAGGTCGGCCAGCCGCCACAGCAGGGCGGCCCGCCGATGCGGGTCCACCTCGCGCCACTCGGGGCTGCCGAAGGCCTCGCGGGCGGCGCGGACGGCCGCGTCCACCTCGGCGGGGCCGGCCTCCTCGACCTCCGCGATCGTCTCCTCGGTGGCGGGGTTGACGGTGGGGAAGCGGCCGGCGCCCTCCGTCCACTCGCCCCCGATCAGGAGCCGCGTTCGTATTTCCATGTCGCGCGTCTTCCGTTTCGGGAAGCGGCCCGGGCGTGCCGAGCCCGTCCGCTACTTGCCCGTGAACTCCGGCGCACGCTTCTCCACGTACGCGTCGAGCCCCTCCTTGGCGTCGGCGCCCTGAAACAGGAGCTGCTGGAGCTCGCGCTCGATCGCCAGGCCCTCGGAGAACGGGACCTCGAGCCCGCTGCACACGGCCCGCTTGATCCGGCCCACCGCGCGGGAGGCCTTGTGCGGCGGGGTGAACTGGCGCGCGTACTCCATCACCTGCTCGAAGAACTCCGCGTCCTCACCCTCGAACAGCTTGTTCACCAGGCCCAGCTCGTGCGCCTCCTCGAACCCGAACGTCCGGCCCTCGGCCATGAGCTCGATCGCCTTCGACTTGCCCAGGACCCGGCCCAGGCGCTGCGTGCCGCCGGTGCCGGGCAGGACCCCCAGGTTCACCTCCGGCAGCCCGATCTTGCCACCGCCCTTGCGCGCGATCCGGAGGTCGCAGGCCAGGGCGATCTCCAGGCCTCCGCCCACCGTGTGGCCGTTGAGGGCGCCGATCACCAGCTTGGGCGTCTGCTCCAGCCGATTCAGCGTCTCGTTGGCGTGGAGGCAGAAGAAGTACTTGAAGTAGGGATCGGCGTTCTGGAGCATCTGGATGTTCGCGCCGGCCGAGAAGAACTTCTCGCCCGCGCCGCGGATCACGATCACGTGCACACTCTCGTCGAAGCGGGCCTGGAGGATCGCGTCGTCCATCTCGCGCATCATCTCGTGCGTGTACGTGTTGGCGGGGGGGTCGTCCATCGTGATGATGCCGACCCCGTCGGTCACCTCGTATCGAATGAGTGCGTCGGCCATGTCAAGTCACTTCCAGTCGAAGTTGCGGTTCGCTCTCGCGGTTCTCTCTCGCGGAGGGGGAAACTATCCCGCCGCGGGGTGGCCCGACAACTTTCGCCGGGGTTCGGGTGTTCCCCATCTTCGAACGGAGGCGGCGCCCGGCCGATCCCCGGCGATGGTCGAGCCCGGACCCGTCCCGGGTCGCGGACGAGGCCGGGCCACTCTCGGCTCCTGTCACGAATAGGACGTGCCATGTGTAGATGCGGATGCTGAGACGAGGGGGGCTGTCGGTCCTGTTCGCCGCCGTGCTGGTGGACATGGTCGGCTTCGGCATCGTCCTCCCGCTGCTTCCGTTCTACGCCGAGTCGTTCGGCGCCTCCCCGTTCGAGGTCACCCTGATCATCGCCTCCTTCGCGGCGGCCCAGCTGTTGACCGCGCCGCTGTGGGGCCGCGTGTCCGACCGGCACGGCCGCCGGCCCATGCTCCTGACGGGGCTGTTCGCCTCGGCCCTCTCCTACCTGATCTTCGCCCTGGCCCACTCGATCCCGATCCTGCTGCTCTCGCGCGTGGCGGCCGGGGCGGCGGGCGGCACGGTGTCGGTGGCCCAGGCGTACGTGGCCGATTCCACCGACGGCCCCGAGCGGGCGCACGGGCTGGGCCTGATGGGGGCGGCCTCGGGCCTGGGGATCATGTTCGGACCGGCGATCGGCGGGTTTTTCAGCCAGTGGGGGCTGGGGGTGCCGGGCCTGGTGGCCGCGGGGCTGTGCGCGCTGAACGGGGCCGCGGCGCTGGTCTTCCTGCCGGAGTCACGGCGCTTCCGGGCGGCGAGCGTAGGGATGCCTGTGGGTGGGCCGGCGGCCGGCGGTGGTCTCGTGGGGCAAGCCACGGAGGCGGAGGGCGGTGCGCGAGCGGGCGGTGTGGCGGCCGGTGGTCTCCCGGCGCCGGGTGCGCCTCGGGCACCGGCTCTCGGGGAGGCGGCGACCCTGCGCGGCTGGGTGTCGACCCTGAGCCGGTTTCCGCTCTCGCTGCTCCTGCGGATCTATTTCCTGTCCATCACCGCCTTCGCCGCCATGACCTCGGTGCTCGCCCTGTATCTGGAGCGCGTGTTCGGCATGGGCGCCTCGGAGATGGGCGTCCTGTTCACCGTGGCCGGGGGCGTCACGGTGGTGGTCCGGGGCGGCGCGGTGGGCCGGCTGGTACGGCGGATCGGAGAGCCGCGCACGGTCCGGATCGGCACGGTGGTGCTCGCCGCCAGCATAGGGGGCATCGCGCTGATCCCGAACCGCTGGTGGCTGGCCCTCCTCATCCCGTCGTGGGCGCTCGGCACCGGCATCCTGTTCCCGTCGCTGGCCAGCCTGGTGTCGCGGGCCACCGACGCCCACTCGCAGGGATCCATCCTGGGCGGCACTCAGTTCGTGGGGGGGCTGGGCCGCGTGATCGGACCCCTGTGGGCTGGCCTCCTGTTCCAGCACGTCGGGCTCGGGAGTCCGTTCGCCGTGGCGAGCGGGCTCGTCCTGTTCGGGTTGCTCCTGGCTTTCCGCATCCCGGCGCCCGGGGCCCTGAGGCCCGCCGCCGGCTCACGGTCCCGCGCCGTGGAGGTCGCGGGTGCCCCGGTGGTTTTGAGCGCCGAGGCCGCGGTGCCCGCCGCTCCGTGGTCCGCCGTGGTTCCACCTTCCGATGCGCCGGACGAGGAGCGCTGAGCGGGGGTTTGGAGCACCTGGCGCCGGACGTCCGCTTCCGGAAGGGTGAGCTTTCCGCCCTGCTTCTCCGGCCCCGTGGTGCGCGCTGGCTGCTGGTGTTGGGCCACGGGGCGGGCGCCGGCATGCGTCACCCGTTCATGGAGGCGATGGCCCGGTGGCTGGCCGAGGCGGGCGTGGCCAGCTTCCGCTACCAGTTCCCCTACATGGAGGCGGACCGGAGGCGTCCCGACTCCCGAGGTGTCCTCCTGGAGACGGTACGCTCCGCGGTCGCCACCGGTCACGCGGCGGCTCCCGATCTTCCGCTCCTGGCCGGCGGCAAGTCGATGGGCGGGCGCATGACCTCGCTGGCGGCGTCCGAGGCCCCGCTCCCCGGCGTCCGGGGGCTCGTCTTCTTCGGTTTCCCGCTCCACCCGGCCGGCCGGCCGGGCACGGAGCGGGCGGCGCACTTGGCCGCCGTCGGACGACCCATGCTGTTTCTCCAGGGCACACGCGACCGGCTGGCGGATCCGAAGCTGCTGGCCCCCGTGTGCGAGGCGTTGGGGCCAGAGGCCACGCTCCACATCCTGGACGGCGCCGACCACTCCTTCCACATGCTCAAGCGGAGCGGTCGAGCGGAGGAGTCGGTCCACCGCGAGCTGGCGGCGCGCGTGCGGAGCTGGGCGGACGGGCTGCCGTAGCAAGCCGTCCGCCGTAGCCACCGGCCCAGCCGGGATGTAGCTTCTTCCTATGAACCAGAACTCTCGAAGCCGGGTGCGTGGTCTGGCGCTCCTGGCGTTCCCGTTGATCCTGCTTCTCGGCGCGGGACCGCCGGCGGCGTCGGGGCCGCGTGCACCGAGGCTTCCCGGGGCGGATGCTCGCGAAGCGAGCGGACCGAAGCCGCAGGAGTCGGCCGGCGCGGTGTTCCGGGTGCCCGTGACGGGGACGATCGAGCTTGGCCTGGCGCCGTTCATCGAGCGGGCGCTCCGCGAGGCGAAGGAGGCCGGGGCGGCGGCCGTGGTCCTCGACCTGGACACTCCCGGCGGGCGCGTGGATGCGGCCTGGGAGATCATCGACGCGGTGCGGGACGCCGGCGTTCCGGTCTACGCCTATGTGAACCGGCGCGCTCTGTCGGCCGGGGCTATGATCGCGCTGTCGGCCGAAAGGCTCTACATGCGACCCGGTTCCACGATCGGCGCGGCCACGCCCATCACGGGGAAGGGCCACAAGGCCTCCGAGAAGATGGTGAGCGCCATGCGCTCGGAGTTCCGGGCGCTGGCGGAGCAGCGCGGCTTCGACCCGCGGATCGCCGAGGCGATGGTGGACGAGGCCATCGAGGTGCCCGGCGTGGTGGAGGCGGGAAAGCTCCTCACGCTGACCACCGAGGAGGCGATGCAGCTGGAGGTGGCCGATGGAGAGGTGGCCGACTACCCGGCGCTCCTCGAGACGGTCGGGATCCCGCCCGGCACCGCGACGGTCCAGGAGCGGCCCAACTGGGCGGAGAGCGTGGTCCGGTTCCTGACCAACCCTGCGGTCGCCCCGCTGCTGTTGTCGCTGGGTTTCCTGGGGCTCCTGGTCGAGATCAAGACGCCGACGTTCGGGCTGGCCGGCGGAATCGGCCTGCTGAGCCTGGCCGCCTTCTTTGGAGCCCGGTTGATCGTGAACCTGGCCGGCATGGAGGAGCTCATTCTCCTGGGGGCCGGCATCGCGCTTCTGGTCGTGGAGGTCACGGTCATCCCCGGGCTGGGCGTGGCCGGCGCGCTGGGCGGGGCCGCCATCCTCGGCTCCGTGGTGCTCAGCATGGTGGGAAGCTTCGCCACCTGGGCCGACGTGGTGCAGGCGACGGGGCTCGTGGCGCTCTCGATCATCCTGGTGGCCGCGGTGGCGTACGCGCTGCTCCGGCATCTGCCGCACAGCCGCTCGCTGGCCGGCATCTTCCTGAGGACATCGACCAGCTCCGAGACCGGCTATCTGTCCGCCCCGCCCCGACAAGACCTGGTCGGGAAGTCCGGCGTCGCGGTGACCGATCTGCGGCCGGCCGGCACGGCGCTGATCGATGGCGAACGGGTGGACGTGGTGACGGAAGGACCGTGGGTCGAAGTCGATTCGCGGATCGAGGTGATCCGGGCGGAGGGGTATCGGCAGGTGGTGCGCGAGATGCCCCCCGAGCCCGAAGAGTGACGAGGTAAAGCGAGCCCCGGAGCGCGAGGCGCGACGGGGGAAACGAGAGAGAGGGTCGATTATGGAAGGCTTGGCCGCGACTACCATCATGCTGGTCGTGCTGGCGGCGATCGGTCTCATGTTCCTGTTCTGGGCCGTCCCGGTCGGCCTGTGGATCACCGCCTTCGCCTCCGGGGTTCGGGTGAAGCTCGGCAACCTGGTCGGGATGCGGTTCCGCAAGGTGCGGCCCGCCAGCATCATCCTGCCGCTGATCAGCGCCACCAAGGCGGGCCTCAAGCTGGACATAGACGGCCTGGAGGCTCACTTCCTGGCGGGCGGCGATGTGCAACGGGTGGTGAATGCGCTCATCTCGGCCGACAAGGCGAACATCGAGCTCCCGTTCAAGCAGGCCGCCGCAATCGACCTGGCGGGCCGCGACGTCCTGGACGCCGTGCAGGTTTCCGTCAACCCCAAGGTGATCCAGACGCCCAAGGTCGCCGCCATGGCGAAGGACGGAATCCAGCTCATCGCCATCGCCCGGGTCACGGTGAGGGCCAACATCAACCGGCTGGTGGGCGGCGCGGGCGAGGAGACGATCCTGGCGAGAGTCGGGGAGGGGATCGTGAGCACGATCGGCTCCAGCGAGTCGCACAAGAAGGTGCTGGAGAACCCGGACGCGATCTCGAAGACCGTGCTGGCCAAGGGGCTGGACAGCGGGACGGCGTTCGAGATCCTTTCGATCGACATCGCCGACGTGGATGTCGGCAAGAACATCGGCGCCGAACTCCAGACCGACCAGGCGGAGGCGGACAAGCGGATCGCCCAGGCCAAGGCCGAGGAGCGGCGGGCCATGGCCGTGGCCACCGAGCAGGAGAATCGCGCTCGGGTGGAGGAGATGCGGGCCGAGCTCGTGAAAGCGGAGGCCGAGGTGCCGCTCGCGATCGCCGAGGCGTTCCGCGAAGGCCACATTGGAGTGATGGATTACATGAAGTATCGCAACATACAGAGCGACACTGAAATGCGTGCCGCAATAGCGAAGCCGACAGAGGGAGAGAGCAGGGAGTGAATTTCGCCGACTTTCTGTTCGTCGGGCTGATCCTCTACTGGATCTTCAAGGCGCTGCGAGCTCAGAATCGTCCTCCCGCGGAGGACGAGACAGGCGAGCTTGCGGAGGCGGAACGGCCGTTGACCGGTCTGCCTTCGCCCTCCCCTCGCACCGGACGAACCGCCGCGCCGCCCGTGCCTCGAGGCGGCCGCACAGCCGCGCCGCCCGTCCCTCG
>JBHHYZ010000074.1:0-11313 GCA_046757845.1 Gemmatimonadota bacterium | reverse complement strand
GCTCGGGCGGTCCCCGGGCGGGGTGCACCCTGGGCGGCCGGACGGGTTCCTCCAGGTGGCGCAGGACGTCACGGATGGAGGACGGGTCGGTGAGGAAGGCGATCAGCCGCATGGACTGGCCGCAGCGGGGGCAGACGAGGGGGAAGTGGTAGTAGATGCGGGCGAGGAGGGTGGCCCAGCGGGAGGAGGTGCGGCGCGGCCGGGAACGCCTGGCTCGGCGAGCGGACGAGGAGTCCGGTCGGGCTGGTGTGGTCTGCGGGAACGGGAGAGCAGCGGTCTCACCGGCGGAGGCGGTCACCCGGGCTCGGAGGGGCGAGTTGGGAGCCAGCACCCCGTGATAGCGGTGCCGATGGACGCGGGGCGGCGGCACGTCTGCGGCGACGGCCGGAGAGGCCGCGAGGGAGGAGGCGGATGCGGCAGGGGCCCGCACGAAGGGGACCGAGGCGGCCGAGCAGAGCCGGGAGGGGAAGGGGCCGTGACCATCGGCGAGGGCCCCCGCAGCACCAACCAGGCCCGGCACGACTACGTAGCCCGGGGCGTCACCGTGGGGTTCTTCACCGACCCCACCGTGTGCATCGGGTGCAAGGCGTGCGAGGTGGCATGCAAGGAGTGGAGCCTGGTGCCCGACGAAGGGGCGGTGTGGCTGGGTCATTCGTACGACCACACCGGATCCCTGGGCGCTTCCAGCTGGCGACACGTCAAGTTCGTGGAGCAGGACCGAGCCCTCGGACGCCAGGTGGCGGGCTTCACGTCTCCGGCCGTCGAGCCCGCCGCGGAGGAAGCGGCGCCAGGCGCCGCCGGCCGAGCCGTCGAGGAGCCCTTCCGGTGGATCTTCCTTTCGGACGTCTGCAAACAGTGCGAGCACGCCGGCTGTCTGGAGGCCTGCCCCACGGAGGCGATCCAGTTCGGGCCCCTGGCGGAGCTACGCGAGCGGGCGGCGATCCGGGTGCGGGAGCTGCAGGAGCGGGGGTACGAGGACGCCTGCCTGTACGACGCGGCGGACACTTCCGTGGAGGGTGCCCACGCCTTCTTCCTCATCCTGGGCGAACCCGATGCGTACGGCCTCCCGCCACGGCCCCGGGTCCCCACCGTACACCTCAAGGCCGCGTGGCTCTCGGCGTTCGTCACCGGGCTGGCGGCGGCGGCCGGGGCC
This sequence comes from Gemmatimonadota bacterium, assembly GCA_046757845.1. Lineage (GTDB taxonomy): Bacteria > Gemmatimonadota > Gemmatimonadetes > Palauibacterales > Palauibacteraceae > JBHHYZ01. The sequence continues at coordinate 10,160 of JBHHYZ010000074.1, read as the reverse complement.
GTGCTCGCCTTCGGGCTAGGCTAGGCGGGTGGAGAGGCCGGCGGACTCCCACGTAGGCGCCTCCGAGGAGAGGCTGGAGGCGCTGCGGGAAGAGGCTCTCGGCGAGGGCCGGGTCGCGGGGACGGGCACGCACGCCACCGGCGGGCCCGCCCCCCACCAGCGGCACTCGCCCAGACAAGGGGGACGTTGCCGGCCGGCCACGGACACCCGGCCCGCCGGGCGCAGGCCCCGGGCCCGCCGCACCGGGCTACTACGGCATGCCGGTCGTCAAGCCGCCCGTGTGGACGTGGGAGGTGCCGGCGTACTTCTTCGTCGGGGGGCTCGCCGGGATGGCCGCCGTCATCGCCATGGGCGTCACGCTGGCGTCCCCGGACCCGGTGCTCGAGGGGGTGGGTTCACGGGCCGCGCTGGTCCGGTCCGCACTGGGGGTCGCGGTGGCCGGGGCCGTCCTCTCCCCCCTCCTCCTGGTGCTCGACCTGGGGCGACCCCGCCGCTTCCTGAACATGCTCCGAGTCTTCAAGCCCCGCTCGCCCATGTCCGTGGGCGCCTGGGCCCTGGTGGCCTTCACCGGCTCCGCCGTCGCGGCCCTGGCGGGCGTCCTGGCCCGACCGGAAGCGAGCGGCGTCTCCATCGTGGCGGCGGAGGCCGTGGTGTTGGCGGCCGTCGTGGCGGCCGGGGCCTTGGGGGCGCTCCTGGCCACCTACACGGGCGTCCTTCTGGCGGCCACCGCCGTGCCGGCTTGGTTCACGCACCGGACCCTGCTTCCCCTGCACTTCGGGACGGCCGGTTTGGGCTCGGCCGTGGCGGCGCTGGAGTGGCTGGGGCACGGCTCGGCGGCCCTCAACGCCCTGGGCCTCGCGGCGGCCTCGGTGGAGGCGGGAATGTGGCTCTACCTCGACGTGCGGCGGTTCGGGAAGCCGAAGCGGGTCCTCGCTCGCGGGATCCCCGGTCTGGCAGTGTGGACGGGCGGCTTCCTCATGGGGCCCGCCTCCGGCCTCCTGCGGCTCCTGGGCCGGACGGGGCCGGGCGGCCTCGCCTTCCTGGCCGGCGCGCTGCTGAGCCGGTTCGCCTGGGTGGCCGCCGGTAGGGCATCGGCGAGGGACCCCGCCGCCGCCCTGTCCGCAGAATAGAAGCGCGGAACGGACCCGTCTAGATCGCGCCCTCTACCGGTCTGGCCGCCCCGCCTGGAGAGCCGGAAGGGTGCCGGGCAGGTTGTCGACCCTCCAGATCTCGCCCCGCAGCCGTCCCGAGCGGAAGGCGATGCGCTGGCCATCGGGGCTGAGGCGAAGCGCTCTGAAGCCATGGCCGGGCGGCCGCCGCATCAGCACGGTGGCCTCGCCTCCGGCGCTCGGGATACGGAGGAGCACCGCCTCGTCGGTCTCCTCGTTCCAGGCGGCGTTCAACAGGTAGCGGCCGTCCGGGGTCCAGGCCACATCGTTCCACCCCAGCACGAAGTCCTTCGGGATCCCGCTCACAGGGAGCTCCCGCAGCGGCCCGCCGGATACGGAAACGGCGACGAGCCGGCTCGTCCGGGAATCCCGATCGTACTCCACGAGAGCCAGCGTACGCTCGTCCGGAGCGAGGGCCGGCGCCCCCAGCGCCTTGCCGGCCACCAGATCACGCACACCGCCGGTCGAGGGGTCGAAGGCCCGGATGCTCGCCTCCCAGTACACGCCCTCGGGTTGGTGCACATAGTAGATGTTGCCGTCGCTGGCGATCGTCCCCCGCCTGAGGTTGCCAGGCCAGCCGTCGGGCAGGGGGAGCTCCTCGAGCGATCCGTCCGCGAGATGGATCCGGAACAGCCCCGGACGCGTGGCTTTCGGCTCGCGCCCCACCACGATCAGGCTCTGGCCTCCGGGCGCCCACCACGCCCTCGGGACGTTGCGGAGGGCCACCGGCAGCTCCCGCATCTCGCCAGAGGCCAGCGAGCGCAGGACCAGCGTTCGGCTTCGGTCGCCCTCCTTCTGCCGGAAGTAGGCGAGCTGACGGCCGTCCGCCGACCAGACCGGCGTCCCCGTCTGGTGCATCCGGGCGGGGTCCTCCACGGGCGCCGGCTGCGTGAGCACGCGGCCGCCGCCTACATCGACCGACGCCGTGTACACCTGAGGCCTCTCCAGCGTTACGCCGTACAGGTACGACCCGCGCGCGAAGCCCAGCGGGGAGAGCCCCCACACGTCGGCCTTGACCAGCGAGGGCTCTCCGGCCGGCCGGCCGTCCCGGACGGGAAGCCGCCAGATCCCCTGGGTGAACTCGCGGTCGCTGTAGAAGAGGATGCTCTTTCCGTCCGGCGCCCACCCCATCAGGCGGTCGTCGCTGGGCCCGGTCACGAGGGCGCGCTCCTCCCCTCCGTCGAGCCTCATGACGTAGATGTCGTGGTCCTCACGCGTCTCGTCCTTCGGGAGGTCGAACGCCACGAAGCGGTCGTCCGGGGAAAAGACCGCCATCTCCGGAGCCTCCCAGGACGGCGTCGTCTTCAGCACCCGTACGTCGCCGCCGACCGCGGAGATGAGGGCGATCTCGGCCCGGCTCACCTCTTCACCCTGAGGAGATTCCTCCTCCGACCACCACAGCGTCGCCAGCACCGACGCTCCGTCGCCCGACCAGTCCTCCACCATCGCGTAGCCGAAGCCCTTCCGGTGCGGGAGGATCGGCCGCTCGTTCCCGCCGTCCACGTCGATGACCCGAACCTCGTAGCCGTCCCGCTCCTCGCTCCAGTAGTTGTACGCGATCCGACGGCCGTCGGGCGAGAACGTGGAGGACTCGGCCCACTCGATGGCCTCGCTCCAGGATCCCTTGTCCGTCACCCGTCGGAGCTGGTCCGTCTGAAGATCGAGAACTGCCAGGTCCCCCGTGACCCAGTCGATCTCCGTGACGTACCGGCCGTCGGGCGACGGCGTGGAGGCGTAGAAGTCCGGCTCGCCTCCCACCCACACGCGGCGAAACACGGGAGCCGTATCGCTCGGAACTTCTGCCGCCCTCGGGTGCTGGACCTCCTCGCCGGGTGAACGGGCGAGCGCCGCGCTGCCGGCCTGAACGCCGCAGCCGGCCAGCAGAGACGCGAGCAGCCAGGCGCAGGCACTCGTCAGAATCGTACGCATCGGACACCTCCGTCGTCGATGGAATGCGGCACCATGCGCCCGCCTTTCCTACACGGACCGCGCCACCAGGCCTCCAGCCACGAACCGGTTACAAACAGGTGAGTTGTAGAACGTGGGAGAGGGCGCTCGAGGCGGGTTCTCGTAACGGATCGTTACAGCCGGGGCGCGCTGCGTTACACTCCCTCAAGGCTCCGAGGGCGGACGCTCCCGGGGGAGACGGACGGCGGCCGTGGTGCCCCGCCCCGGCTCGCTGTGGATGGAGAGGCTGCCCCCGTGGGCGGAGGCGATCCGGCGGGCGATGGGAAGGCCGAGTCCGGTGCCCTGGGCCCGCGTGCTGTAGAAGGGCTCGTAGATCCGCTCGAGGACTTCCGCCGGCATCCCGCACCCTCCGTCCCGCACCGTCACCACCGCCGCCGCGTCTTCGAACGATACCTCCACGGTGGCCTCTCCACCCTCGTCCAGGGCCGCCGCCGCGTTCTGCAGCAGGTTCAGGAAGAGCTGCTCCAGAGCACCGCCGTCGCCGGAGACGTGGATGGGATCCGGCCCACAGCTCACATCGAGGGAGGCGGCTCGGGCCTCGAAGGCAGGCTGCGCCGCCGCGGCGGCGGCGCGGATCGGTTCCCGCAGGTCAATCCTTTGGGAGCGAATCCTCCCGCTGCGGGCGACCGTGAGGGCGCTGGAGACCGTCTCGTCCAGCCGGGTGATCGCCCGGAGCGCCCGCTCCTGAGGCTCCCGGAGGGGGGAGCCGCCGGGGAGCTCCTCCTCCACGTGCTGGAGGTCCACCCGGATCGCCGTCAGGGGGTTGCGCACCTCGTGCGCCAAGGAGGCGGCGAACTCGCCGACGGCCGCCAGCGACTCCCGGTTGGCCAGCTCGGCGAGCGTCCGGCGAAGGCTCTCCACCATCGTGTTGAACGCCCGCGCCACGCGCCCCACCTCGTCGTCGCCCTCCGGGGAGATCCGACGCTCCAGATCGCCCTGCGAGATCGCTTCCGCAGCCTCCGAGAGGCGCGATAGGGAGCGGGTCATCCGGCCCGTCAGCGCGGCGACCAGCGCGAGCCCACCGACCGCCAGGACCAGCAGCAGCCAGGTGCCGCGCCGGGCCACCTCCTCGAACGGCGCGATGAAGGGCGTGAGGGGAGCCGCGACGGCGAGGGTGACCGGCGGCTCGGCGAGCGTCCGACTGGAACCCATCCACCGCTCTCCTTCCCACACGAACGTCGCGTCGCTCAGAAGGGTGGGCTCGAGCGGAAGGGGTAGCAGGGACGCGCCGGTGGAGGGTTCGAAGGCGGCCAGCACCATCCCGGCCGCCGCGGGTGGGACCTGACTCGGAGTGACGAGTGCCTGGGGATCCAGCACCGTCCGGAGCGTCCCGAGACGCTCCCCCGAAGGAACGTCGTGGATACCCAGGTCGACCACCACTCCGGGGGGTAGGAGCTCGCCGACGGAGGCCCGGCGCACCCCCTCCGGCGACCGCCCGAGCGCCCACACCTGTTCCCCCCGCTCGTCGTGGACCGAGATCGCCAACACGCCCGGCTCCAGCGCCTCGAACCGCCGCCTCAGGCCCGGGGGTGGATCGGGTTCACTCTCCCCCGAGTCGGAGCCCTGGAGCGCCCGGAGGGCGCCGTGCAGCTCGCGGTCCTCGGTGAGGAAGAGGATCTCCGACCTGTGAACGACCCACCGGGACGCGACCTGGGACACGGCCTGGTCCAGGGTCTGGTTCAGTCGGCTGCGCAGCAGCCTCTCGCCCGACCGGGGCGCCGTCCGGGTCAACCACAGCCCGAGCATGGCGAGCGGCACGACGCCGACGACGAGAACGACGAGCAGGATCCGGGCGCGAAAGGAGAGCCGCGGCATCGCCCTACCCGCTGCGCCCGTCATCCGGCACCGGCGGGCCTTTCCCTTCCCTTAGGCCTCCCGATCCCGGGTCGGCAGCGGGCTCCCGCCCCGGAGCCAGCTCCCCGAGCTCGAACCGCTTGATGAGCCGGTCGAGCCGCGGTCGCGAGATGCCGAGGACCTCGGCCGCGCGGGACTTGTGTCCGCCGGTGGCTCGCAGCACGCGAGCCACGTGCTCCCGCTCCACCGCTTCGAGGGTCGTCATCGGCTCCGGCGCGAAAGCTGGCGGCGCGCCGACCTCAAGCTGCTCGGCCCGGATGACGTCGCCCGTGGCCGTCACGAGCGCGCGGGTAAGACAGTTCTCCAGCTCGCGCACGTTGCCGGGCCAGGAGTGGCTCATGAGGGCGTCGACGGCCTCGGGGGCGAGCACCAGGCCTTCCCGCCCCGACGCCTCCCCCGCCTTCCGGAGCAGGTGCTCGGCGAGTGACGGGACATCCCCCATCCGCTCCCTCAGCGGTGGGACCACGATCTCCACCACCCGGAGCCGGTAGTACAGGTCCTCCCGGAAGCCACCGTCGGCCACCATCTCCTCCAGGTTCCGGTGGGTCGCCGCGATCACGCGCGCCTCCGAACGCTCGGGGCGATCGGCTCCCACGGGGTAGAACTCGTGCTCCTGGAGAACCCGCAGGAGCTTGGCCTGGAACTCGGCAGCCGTGTCCCCGATCTCGTCCAGAAAGATCGTCCCCCTGCCGGCCAGGGCGAAGCGTCCTCCGCGATCGGCCGTCGCCCCCGTGAAGGCGCCCCTCACGTGGCCGAACAGCTCCGACTCCAGCAGCGTGGCCGGCAGGGCGGTGCAGTTGACGGGGACGAAGGGCTCCGAGGCGTACGGGGAGCCGGCATGAATCTCACGCGCGACCAGCTCCTTGCCCGTCCCGCTCTCCCCACGGATGACCACGGTGGTGCGCGTGCCGGCGACCTGGCCGATCAGCTTGAAGATCTCCACCATGGCCGGGTCACGCCCCACCATCGTGGGAGCCCTGGGTGGCTCCGATGCCCCACTCGCTGCCAGCCGGTCGCGCATCTTCCGGTCCTCCCACACCCGACTCAGCACCCGTCGCAGGTGGTGCAGGTCCAGGGGCTTGACCAGGAAGTCCACGGCGCCCTCCCGCATCGCCTCGGCCACGGTGGGGAGGTCGTCGTAGGCAGTCATCATGAGGACGTCCACGGCTGGCATCCGCTGGCGCAGGAGGCGGAGGAGCTCCATGCCGTCCATCCCGGGCATCTTGAGGTCCGCGAGCACGACGCCGGCCGGCCGTTCCCCCAGCAGGTTCAGGGCGCGCTCCGCGCTCTCGGCCGTCCGCACCTCGGTGGAGTCGTCCCTCAGGGCCTGGGAGACGGAGGCCAGGATCCGGTCGTCATCGTCGACGATGAGGATGGAACGGCTCATCGGGACACGAACCCGCTTAGAGGACCCGCCAGCGGAGCGGGCGAACCCGGACGGGAACCGGGAACCTCCCGTCCGCGAAGTCGAACATAGGGCGCGGCAGGCCGATGGGCCACGCCGTGCAAGCCTCTACGGAACGCGCGTTGCTTTGCGACCCGGCCTTCCGGCATCGTACAATCGCGCTGCAACCGGCACGTGGAAGGACGGCGCAGGCTCGACCGCGCCCTGCGCTCCGGGAAGAGAGGAAGCTTCACCGCCACCAGAGAGGAGGAACCGCCTTGCGTTGCGCTCTAGCCTCCGGCCTGGCCCGCAGCCCGGGCCCCGTTCGGGCCCGCAGCCTGGCCTCCGCGCTCCCGGGCCTGATCGCGGCCACGCTCTCGGCGCTGGCCGTGTCCGCTCCCGCCGCCGGGCAGGGAGCCTCGGCCCCCGGCGGCGGCCTGCCCCGCGTCCCTCGGGAAGGCTGCCGCTCCGAGATGGACGCCCGTCTCGCCCTCGGACTGTGTCCCGACGGCACCTTCGACTTCTACGCCTCGGGCGCCTACCGGGAGGGGATCCCAAGGCCGGAGGAGGTGCTCGGCTACCCCATCGGGAGCTGGCATACGACCTACGGCCGCATGGAGCGGTATCTGGAGGCGCTGGCCGGCGCCGCCCCGGGGCGGGTACGGGTTTTCGACTACGGGCAGAGCGTGGAGCGGCAGACGCTGCACCTGGTGGCCGTCTCCTCCGAGGCCAACATGGACCGTCTGGCCGAGATCCGGGCCGACCTCCGGAGCCTGGCGGACCCCCGGACCGCGACCCCGGCCGAGGCGGCCGGAATCGCCCGAAAGACCCCGACGGTCGTGTGGCTGAACGCCGCCAACGACGGGAACGAGAGCGCCGCCTTCGAGGCGGCGATCCAGGTAGCGTATCAGCTCGCCGCCGGCGAGGACGAGCGGACCCGCCGTCTCCGAGAAGGTGCGGTCACCCTCATCAACCTGGCCCACAACCCGGAGAGCCACGAGCGCTTCGTGGCCTGGTACAACGCCTTCGTTTCCGGAGACCCGAACCCTGCGGCCCTGGAGCATCGGGCACCGTGGGGGATGAGCACCAACAACAACCACTACCAGATCGATCTGAACCGGGACGCCCTCGGTCTCACGCAGGGCGAGAGCCGGGCGGTGGCCGCGGAGCTCCAGCGCTGGCGCCCCCAGGTCTTCGTGGACCTTCACGGGCAGACGACCCAGTTCTTCTTCCCGCCGGCGGTAGCCCCGGTGAACCCGGTCTACCCGCCCCAGGTGGAGAAGTGGCTGGACGTCTTCGGGCGGGGAAACGCCGAGGCCTTCGACCTGCACGGGTGGAGCTACTACACCCGGGACATCTTCGACCTCTATTACCCCGGCTACTGGGACACCTACCCGGCCCTGCACGGGGCGACCGGGATGACGTACGAGACGGACGGGGGCGGCTCGAAGGGCGTCCGCTGGCGCCGGGATGACGGGACGATCCTCACATTCGCCGACGGGATCGCCCACCACTTCGTCGCCTCCCTGGCTACGGTGGAGACGGCGGTCCGCAACCGGGAGGGACGGCTGCGGGACTACTACGAGTACTTCGCCTCCGCCTCGGCCGAGGCCCGCCAGGACCCGCTTCGCACGGTCGTTCTGTTTCCCGGCACCGACCCGGGCCGGACCGCCCGCCTGGCCACGGTGCTCCTCCGGCACGGCGTGGAGGTGCGCCGCGTGCTTCAGCCCGGCGTCGTCTCGGGTACGGGCTACCTCACCCGCCGGCCTGAGCAGCGGCAGGTGCCGGCCGGGGCGTACGTGGTGGATCTGGCGCAGCCGAACGCGCGCCTGGCCCGGTCGCTCCTGGCCCCCACGGTGGACCTACCCACGGCGTTCCGAGAGAAGGAGCTACGGCGCTTCGCCCGCAACGCCCGGCTTCCGGAGGCGGAGAGGGAGGGAGAGGAGTTCTACGACGTGACGGCCTGGAGCCTGCCGTTGGCGATGGGCGTACCCGCCCTGCGGGCCGCCCAGGCCGCCGTCCTGTCTACGCAGCCCTTGGAGCTCCCGGAAGCGGTGAGAAAGGCTTCCGGCGGCTGGACCGGCGACGTGGGCTGGCCGCGGGACGGCGGGACCACCGGTCGCGCCCGGAGCGCCTACGTGTGGGCCCCGGGCTCCGACGGCGCCTACCGTCTCCTGGCCCGACTCCTAGGCGAGGGCTTCAACGTGGCCGTGGCGGGCCGGAGCCTCGTTGTGGGTGGCGACCCGTTCCCCCGGGGGAGCTTCATCGCCCGCATCGGCCGGAACGCTCCGGCCCTGCACGAACGCATCGCCACTCTGGCCCGGGAGGCGGGAGTGCGCGTCCTCGCCGCGCCGACGGCCTTCCCGGAGCGGGGCCAGACCGGGACCGGGTCGGAAGTCACCCGCTCCCTCACGGCGCCCCGCATGGCCGCCCTGGCTGGCGACGGCGTACGGATCACCGCCTTCGGAGCCCTATGGTTCACCCTCGAGAGACGGGTGGGACAGCCCTTCACCGCCATCCGCACCACCGAGCTGGCGGACGCCGACCTGGATGCTTTCGACGTGCTGATCCTCCCGAACGGTAGCTACGAGCGCGCCCTGGGGGAGGAGGGGGCCGAGGCGCTGAAGGATTGGGTCGAGCGCGGCGGCACCCTCATCGCGTACGGAGGAGGGGCCCGCTACGTGCTGGATCGGGATCTCGGTACGTCCCACGTGGAGCCGGATACCGCGGCCCCGCCGCCCGACACGGTGGCGGCCATCCTCCGCCGGATTGACGATGCCTTCCCAGGAGACCCCGAGCTTCCGCCCCTGGCCAGCCCCGGGGCCCGACCCGATGCCCCTATGCGGCTGCCCGGATGGATAGGAAATTCAACGGGCCTCCTGCTTCCGAGGCAGGTGGTCCGATCAGCTCCGAAAGTACAACGTAGAACGGCGTGGATTCGCTCGGCAAGGAAAACGGAGGCCCCGGTTGAGCCCATCGGGGTCACCTCGGCCGGCGGCAACGGCCCTTCCGGTCGCTCGAACGTGAGAGGTACGCACCGGATCGAGCCCCCCGGCTCGGGGGGAGGGAGCCGTCCCCTCAGGTCCAGGAGCGGGTCTGGTCCAAAGCTCACTTGGTCCACACACCCCCGGCACTCGAACGACGGGTCTTCCGTCGGCGACGCGAAGACGAGCTGAACCTGCCAGCGCCTTCCAGAGTCCAACGCGAACGATGCCTCGCCCTGCCACGGTCCCTCCGGACCCACGACCGTCACGGAAACCGAGAGGGCACCTGAGGCCGGCATCGCTACGTAGGGGGTGGTCAGTTGAGGGTTCGGCGTCGTGTCCGGCTTGAAATCGGCCAGCTCGAACGTGTGCGCGAAACCCGGCGCGGCGAGACGTACCGAGAGCCCCGGGAAATCCTCCAGACGTTGCAGAATGACGACACGCACCGCCGAGTTCTCGGAGATCGCCGTCTGCGATTTACAAGACGAAAGCCCAACGAGCGCCAGCCCGACACATAGGAAGCTGACGATGGCGGGACATCGCGCTGGATCAAGCTTCCCGACTACGGAAGCGAAGCTCGCCCGGAGCATGCTTGCCCCCTGCTACCGCTCACCGTTCACGAAGGGTTAGGAATTTCACCGGGCGGGGTCACCCTTCCCTGGATCTGGACGATCCACAAATCGCCTTCTTCGACAGATAGAACCAGGTCTGCCATACCCACGACCTTGTCCTCAGGTGCAATATCAATATGTATCTCCACGTTTCCCGGTAGCACGGGAAATTGATCCGTTTTTCTAAACG
>JBHHYZ010000073.1:0-11466 GCA_046757845.1 Gemmatimonadota bacterium | reverse complement strand
CGCGTCGCCGGCCCGGGTGCCCGCGTCGCCGGCCCGGGTGCCCGCGTCGCCGGCCCGGGTGCCCGTGAGCCGGAACCCGTCGTCGCGGCGCTCGACGCCGGCGAGCTCGACTCCGTCCAGGTACTCGACGCCTTCGGCCGCGGCCCGCTCCACCATGTAGGCATCCACATCCGCCCGCAGCCAGTGGCCATCCGCCACCTCGTCGGATGGGCTCGCCGCCACCAGGAGACGGTTCTCGTTACGCGGCCCATTGCGATACGGCTCCCCCGGCGTGTGCGCGTAGAAGGTGAAGCCGCGCTTGAGCCCGTGCCGCAGGCCACCCGGGTGCCTCTCCCAGCGGCCGTACTCGGCCAGCCAGCTCAGGTCCTCCAGCCCGTAGTGCGCCGCGAGCCGTTCGAGGCAGAGGGCCGTCAGCGGGGTGGAGGATTCGCCGAGCGCGAAGCGCGGATGGCGGGCCCGCTCCAGCAGGTGCACCCGGTGTCCCTGCCGGTTGAGGATCCGCGCCAGCAGGCTCCCCGCGAAGCCCGAACCCACCACGGCCACTTTCAACGGTCGCCCCAGCCGCATGAGGGGCAAGGCCGCCTCGGCTCCAGCCGTCCGCTCAGGTTCATGCGCCCCAGCCGCTCGAGCCGCCCTCCTGCGCAGGTGCGGCAGGACGCGAACGCCTCGGCGTCCCACACGTCGGCCGTCACCACCCTCCGGCTCCGGGTCGGGCCCTCTCCGGCCGCCGCCGTCGCGGTCGCGGCCGGCATGACCGCCCTCGCCGCCTCCAGCGAGCGCTCCAGCGCCTCCTCGAGCTGCTCCAGAGTGGGCCGGGTCCACTCTCCGCGGGCCGCCAGCTCCTCCATCGCCCCGTTGCCGCCCCGGACCGGGATCAGGCTCACCCGTCCCGCGCCTCGGTCGAACGCGTAGCGCGTGGAGCGCACCGCCCACTCGACGCTCTCCTCCGGCGGGACGAACGGAGCCCCGACCAGCACGAAGGCCCGGATCCCGATCCCCGCCCGGAGGAGCCGCGCCGCCGCCCGGTCGAAATCGGCCAGCTCCATGCCCTTGTGGAGTCGGGGAAACGCGTCGGGGTGGACGGTCTCGAGGCCCATCGCGACCTCCAGCCGGCCCCTCAGCCGGCGTGCGAAGCCCAGGCACCGTTCGCCGACCAGGCGCGGGTGGCACTCGACCGTGACCCGGGCGAAGGGGTCCAGCAGCTCGAGGATCCGAGGCTCGTCTTCCGGGGGGACGGCCCGCGGGTCGAAGAAGTTACTGGCGTTGTACAGCTTGATGACGAGCCCTGGATTGATCGCGAGCCCCGGCCCGGGGTCCGCATCCTCCGCGTCTCCGGCGGGTCTGCGGAGGCCGGCCCGGACCGTCGGGCCCGGGCGGTGGGCCTCCGCGCCCAGCGCCCGCTCCAGCTGGGCCGGGATCGCCCCGCGCGGCGTGGGACCGTCCAGCGTGTGACGCCACAGGTCGCAGAACACGCAGGTGAACGGGCACTCGGCGCCGGCCAGGAAGACCGTGAGGGCGCGAACGGTCCCGCCGCGCGGAGACCGCTCCTCCTCCCAGAAGTGTCCGAGCGGCCGCCACGGGTCCACCGGCCGCTTGGCTGGCCGGCGGGACCGGATCGCGTCGACGGCGCTCGGCATCCCCTCCGCCCGGGACTTCCTGCCCGATCCGGCTGTCACGCCCGTTCCCGCGCCAGCCCTGCCTCCGGGCCCGATCCCTTCGGCCGGATCAGGCTCCGTGGTACAGCCCCAGGAAGTGGTTCCGGTAACGGACGTCCGGCCCGTCGAACAGGACGCGCGCCACGTCCTCCGGCACTGCCCCGTGCTGGAAGCGGCGCTTCGGGAAGACCGGCAGTTCCACGCCCAGGTGTGCGCGGATCCCGGCGCCGAGGACCGCCCCCTTGAGGCCGTACAGGGCCTCGTGCGAGCCGCGGGTGAGCTCGGCGAACGGGATCGCCTCCGCGGCGGCGATCACCCGCGGGTCCGTGAACGGGCTGAACGTCCGGAAGCCGTGCCAGCGAGCCGGGGCGTAGCCGCGCACGCAGCCTCGGCTGAGCCCGCCGGTGTAAGTGAGCGAGTGCTTGATCGCGTCCACCCCCCAGCCTTCCTGGTAGAGCATCCGGTTGTTCACCACGCTCACGATCGTGAGCTCCGGGTTCTCCTCGATCGGGTAGTCCTTGAGGTTCTCGTCGCCCCCGTCCCCGTCGGCCAGCCAGCGCCAGGTGGGATAGCGGTCCCGGATGCCCTGCATCAGGGCCAGCCCCACCGCCGCGCAGTCCACGTCCAGCGGCTTGTAGTCCTCGATCACCTCCACCGCGCGGAGCGGATCCACCGCGCTCCGGGTCACCTCGATGGTCTCGCCGAGGAACTCGAGCTCGGTTCGGCGGAGGAACTCGCGGGCCTGTACCAGGTCCCGCCCGCCACCGTCGACGGAGAGCGTGAAGGCCTTGAGGCGCGCGGGGCTCTGGCCCAGCGCGAGCAGCCCGTGATACAGGGCCAGCAGCACCGCGCCGCTGTCGGCGCCCCCGGAGAACAGCACGCCGATCGGCTCCCGCTCGGGCACAGTCCTCAGCCACCCGTCGACCGTCTCCAGCAAGGCCCCGACGTAGGTCCGGCCGATCACCTCCAGGTCCGCCGGTAGCGTGGCGCGCGGCGGGTCGAAGAAGCGGCGGTACACGGGGTTCGGATCGGGGCAGCCCACCAGCCGGATCTCGGTCACGTGGTGGGCCGGGGCCATGCGGGTGTAGGTGGGGTGGAACTGGTTCCCGTAGCCCTCCTCCTCGAGGGCCTGGCGGATGGTGTCGATCCGGTCGGCCACCAGCAGCAGGGGGCCTTCGGCCTGCTTGGCCAGGAAGTAGCGCAGCGGCCGGTCGAGGCTCCGGGCCAGGCGGACCCGCTCGCCGTCGCGGGCGACCAGCGCGAAGGAGCCTTCGATCTCCAGGAGGCTGGCCGGATCGTCCGCCAACAGGCGCCGTCTCGCCTCCTCGAGCGACATGTTTCGGATCTCCTGGGTCTCGGGCGGGATCAGATCCCGCATCCGGGCCACGGTCTTTCTCCCCAGCTTGGTCGCGTTCATGGTGCCTTCCAGGTTCCCCGTTCATTCGTTCGCCGAAGGCGCGGGGTTGGGGGCCACCGCGCCCGACGCTATTCTACTCGACGACCCTCTCGATCTCCAAGCACCACGAGTTCACGGGGCGCGATGCGAGCATGATTCTTCACCGCTTCTTCCCCCAGCTCTCGCGCCTGGCCATGCGCGCTTACTACCGGTTCGAGATGGCGGGCCCTCCGGTCCCGGCCCGCGGACCCCTGCTCCTGGTGGCAAACCACCCCAACTCGCTCCTCGATCCGGCCTGCGTGTGCGCCGTGGCGGGCCGGCCGGTCCGATTCCTGGCCAAGGCCCCGCTGTTCCAGGACCCGTTGGTCGGCTGGCTGGTCCGCTCCGCCGGCGCGATTCCGGTGTACCGGCGACGAGACGACCCCTCGCTGATGTCCCGCAACCAGGAGATGTTTCGCGCCGTCCACGAGGCCCTGGCGGCGGGCGAGGCGGTGGGGCTGTTTCCCGAGGGCACCAGCCACAGCGAGCCGGCGATGGCCCCCCTGAGGACCGGCGCGGCGCGGATCGCGCTCGAGGCGGCGGTGGCCGTGGGCGGCGCGTTCCCGATCGTGCCGGTCGGGCTGGTGCTTCGGGAGAAAGATCGCTTCCGGTCCCACGCGCTGGCCCTGGCCGGGGAGCCGGTCCCGTGGGAGGACCTCCAGAGGGCCGGGGCGGGAAGCGCGGAGGCCGTCCGCGAGCTCACCTCGCGGATCGACGCGGGCCTGCGCGATGTCACCCTGAACCTGGAGAGGTGGGAAGACGCGCCGGTCGTGGAGTGCGTGGAGGGCATCTACGCGGTGGAGTTCGACCTGCCGGGCCGGCCCGAGGAGCGGGTTCGCAGGCTTCGAAAGATCTCCGAAGGCCTCAGCCGGCTCCGGAGATCGGAGCCCGAGCGCGTGGGGCCGCTCTACAGGGCGCTGAGCCGCTACGCCGGGCTGCTGCGAACGCTGGAGCTAAGCCCGGGAGAACTCCGCGGGTGTGGGCCCTCCTCGCGGGCCGCCCGCCGCTGGACGCTGCGTCAGCTGCTGTTCTTCGGCCTGGTCGCTCCCCTGGCGGCGCTCGGCGCCGTCGTCTTCTTCGTCCCCTACCGTCTCACGGATCTCATCCCGTCGCGAACCGGGGTGGAAAAGGACGTGACCTCCAGCTACAAGCTGCTGGGCGGGATCGTCATCTACGGCGCATGGACCGTCCTGATCGCCACCGCGGTCGCCTGGCGCGCGGGGCCGTGGCTCGCGCTCGCCGCCGTTCCGCTCCTGCTGGGGCTGGGCCTCGTCACCGTGGCCACGCGCGACCGGTGGGCCCAGACCCGCGCCGACGCACGCCGCTACCTGCTGCTGCGCCGGCGGGATCGCGTTCGGGAGAGGCTGCTGGAGCGCCGGCGGGAGCTGGCCCGACGCCTGGAAGCTCTCAGGGAAGAGATGGCTCGAACGCCCAGCGCGCCCGCGACGCCCGCGCCTCCTCGATATTCACCATCGCCAGCAGCGAGCCGCCCACCAGGAAGAACACGATGAGCGACAGGATCGCCGCACGGCCCGAGCCCGTGCGGTCGGAGACGGTGGCGAAGATGAACGGGCCCCAGATGGAGGCGAACTTGGAGAGGACCGAGTAGAAGCCGTAGAATTCGGCCGAAGCCTCCTCGGGGATCATGGAGCCGTACAGGCTCCGGCTCAGCGACTGGGCGCCACCCTGTACGAAGCCGATCGCGCCTCCCAGGGCCAGGAACGGCAGCAGCCGGCCCACCGGGAGGAAGTAGGCGGCCACCGCCACCCCGGCGTACACGGCCAGGCAGCAGAGGATGGCCGGCCGGGTCCTTATCCGCCCGGCGGCCCACCCGAAGAAGAACGCGCCGCCGAACGCCACCAGCTGCACGATGAGAAAGGTCAGCATGATCGCCGTGGGCCCGAGCCCGAGCGTGTCCGTGGCGTACACGGAGGCCATGCTGATGATCGTCTGGATGCCGTCCACGTAGATCATGTAGGCGACCAGGAACAGGAGGAGCTGCTTGAACCCGGTGAGCTTCCTCGTGGTCGCCCACACGCGGCCGAACCCGACTCGGGCGTAGGCCAGGACGGTCGGGAGCGACCGGTAGGCTTCCGGGAGCTCCTGCGCGTGGCCCGTCTCCCGCAGGCGCGTGAACGCGAAGGTGGCGAAGCCCAGCCACCACAGCCCCGCCATGGTCAGGGACGCGCGCACCGCCGTCTGCTGGCCGATCCCCAGCGCCTCGTGGAAGGAGACCAGCAGGAGCGCCACCGCGAACTGGAGACCGCCCCCGATGTAGCCGAACGCGTATCCCTTGGCCGAGACCCGGTCGATCGTGTCGGGAGTGGTGAGGTCGGGCAGGAAGCCGTCGTAGAACACGTTGGCGCCGATGAAGCCGACCTGCGTGAGGAAGAACAGCCCCATGGCCAGCGGCACGTCGCCCGTTCCCACCAGGAAGAGCAGGGTGGTGAACAGCGCGCCCCCGTACGCGAACGCCCGCAGGAAGCGCTTCTTGGAGGCGGAGAAGTCGGCCACGGCGCCCAGGACGGGGGTGATCAGAAAGATCACGAAGGTGCCGAAGCTGACCAGGTAGCCCCACAGGCTCTGGCCGTCCAGCGTGCGCCCCAGGATCTCGTAGCCGCCCTCGGGAACCACGGCGGAGGCGAAGTAGGCGGGGAGCAGCGCGGCGGCCACGGTGGTCATGTACGCCGAGTTGGCCCAGTCGTACATGGCCCAGCCGAAGATGGTGCGGCGGTCGTTCTTCACGGCGCCTCGCTCGTGGTCGGCGCAGGGGGGACGGCCCGGGAACCGGGGAAAGTTGACGGCGGAGCGCGGCGACGTCCAGAGGGCCGGCCCGGATCCGCGTCCGGCCCGCGCTCACTGGCGGCGGGCCCGGGTGGCACGACGACGGCGGGCTCGCGGGCCGTATGACGATCTCCCGGCAGTCGGCGCTACAAGCTCCCCCCGTTCGGCGTTACAGATTCCGCGCTCATCGCGTTAGAATCTCCCGATTGACGGCATCGCCCTCTTTCGGCTCCACGCCGGGCCGAGGGCGGAAGGCGGCGGGACGAACGGAAAGGGTACCGACACGATGGGTTCGGGGGTGCGGCGGGTCGAGGCGGCGGACGAGGGCGAGGTCGTCGAGATCGTCCGGGCGGCGCGCGCCGCGGGCGAGCGGGTGCGGGCGGCCGGCTCCGGGGGGTCGAAGAGCGGGATCACACACGCCCCCGATGTCGCGATGCACCTGCGGGCGCCCGATCGCCTGCTCTCCGTCGAGGACGGCCTGGTGACCGCGCCCGCGGGGATGACGACCCGCCGCCTTCAGGCGCTCCTCGAGCCGGAGGGGCTGGCGCTCGCCACGGTGGGCGAGTGGCAGCAGGCCACGCTCGCCGGAGCGCTCGCGACGGCGACCCACGGCGGCTCCGCTCACCACGGGATCATGGCGACGTCCGTGCGGGCGTTCCGTCTGGTGACGGGCGAAGCCGAGGTCGTCGAGGTTCGGGTCGGGGATCCCGACTTCCGGCACGCGGCGGTGTCACTGGGCGCGTTCGGGATCGCCACGGAGGTGACCCTCGCCTGTGTCCCCCGGTTCCGGCTCGAGCTGGTGAGCGACGTCGTCTCCTTCGATGACTACGTGCGCGATCCCGTCGCCCAGGAATCGCGGGCGGAGTTCCACGCGTCGGTGTGGATGCCGGGGGGCCGACGCGTGATCCGGTTCGGGGCCGAGCGCATCGGGGGATCGGCGGAGTCGGTGCCGCGGAGGGAGCGGTTCGGCCGCCGGACGGCCCTGGCGGCGCTCGTCTCGCGGCGCCTCGGCCTCCACGGAGCGTTCTTCGAGCGTCTCGTGCGGAGCCGCGCGGTGGGAGACTGCGCCGACATCCTCTCGCCCCTCGAGGTTCCGTCCCGGGTGGCCCGCTTCCGGAACGTGGCCAACCGGATCCGTCACCGGAACGCGGCCGAGCTGGCGGTGGATGCCGCGAGGGCTCCCGACATCCTGGCCCGGTTCGACGAGTTCTTCCACCGCTACCCCGGGCCGCTCAACAACCCGATCGGCCTCCGCCTGAACGCGGCGGATGACTTCTCGCTGAGCCCCTGCTCGGGACGGGACACGCTGTGGCTGGACGTGTTCTACGAAGATGTGGAGCCGTTCACGACGAGGTTCGCGGAGCTGGCCGAAGAGGTCGGCGCTCGTTGCCACTGGGGCAAGGCGCTGGCGCTCTCCCCCGACGCGCTTCGGGCCTCCTATCCCGAGTGGGATACCTGGACCGAGGCGCGCGCTCGGTTCGATCCGGAGGAGGTGTTCTCGAACCCGTGGACGGACCGGCTGGGGCTCACCGGAGGGGACCGGCCGGTGCGGGCTCCGTGACGCCCTCGAGGCGGGAGGGCGGGGCGAGCCTCGCGGCGGGACCGGAGGACCGCCCGTGAGCCGGCGAATCGCGGTCACCGGCCCCGGCGGGTTCTTCGGCCGAGCGCTCGAAGCCCGGCTCGCGGCGCTGGGGAGGCTCCGCGGGCTCTTCCGCCTGCCGGACGACCGGTCGCGCGCGTGGGAGGCGCGCGGCCACGAGGTCGTGGTCGGCGACATCGCCGACCCGGACGCCCTGGCCCGGCTCGTCCGGGGCGCCGACACCGTGTATCACCTCGCTGCCCGCCTCCGGAAGGACGACCCGGAGGAGAGCCGACGGGTGAACGTGGAGGGAACGGAGCGGCTCGCCCGGGCCGCCGGGGCCGCGGGGGCGCGTAGGCTCGTTTACGTGAGCTCGATCTCCGTCTACGCGGCGTCAGAGCCCTCCGACCGCGCGGCGGGGCGGGCCGAGCGCGGGCCCGACGGCGTTCACACCCTGACCGAACAGGTCGAGCCGCGGAAGATCGAGCTCCTGAACCCCTACAGCGCTACCAAGTACGAGGGCGAGCGCGTCGTGCGGGATCTCGCGGAGCGCGGCGCGGGCCCGCCGTTCACGATCGTGCGGCCCACGAACGTGTATGGCCCGTGGGGGCGCTCCTGGTTCCTCGACTGGGTGCGGCGTCTGGAAAAGCTTCCGGTCGTGATCGGCGGCCGCATCCCCGTGGACATGGTGCACGTCGACGACATCGCGCGCGGGCTTGTCCAGGCGGCCGAGACGGAGGGAGCGGCGGGCCAGGTCTTCCACCTCGGCCATGAGTGGATCCCGCTCGCCGATTATGCCGTCCTTGTGGGCGAGGCCGTCGGACTCCGCGTGCGGAAGCTCCCCGCCGCCGTGGATCTGCTGGCCCGGTTCGCGATCGAGCGCGGACACCGGCTGCTCAAGGGGGACCGCATGTCGACCCCCCTCACGCGGCGAGTTCGCTATCCGCACGACAAGGCCGGCCGCCTGATCGGCTACAGGCCGCGGATCCGGCTGGAGGAGGGGATGAGGGAGCTCGGGCGCTGGCACCGCGAGGTGTGGTCTGCCTCCGAACTCGACAGGCGGCCGGGCCCGCCAGGCCGCTGAGCCCGCGTCCATTCCGCGCTGCCCAGTGGTGGGCCCTGCCCGGCTCACTGGCGACGAGGCCGATCGCGACGCTGGAGCCCGCGGATCTGGCCGCGTCGGGCTACCTTCGCATGGAGCCGAACGGCGCGGCCAGGTACTACGCTCCGGACGCGGGCGTCCTTCTCTCCGATGAGTTCCTGGCGACTCACTGTCTGAGCGTCACGGAGAACGGTGGGCGATGGATCGGGCTCCGGTTCGATCCGGTCCCGGACCGGGAGGTGGCGGACGTGGCCGGCGTATTATGGCTGGATCGGAGCACCCGGGAGCTGAAGCGTCTGGAATACACCTACACCCGCCTCCGCCAGTTCTTGAGGCGGAACGTGCTGCCACCGCTGGTCGCCGACATCTATGATCGGGCGTGGCCCGACCGAAGGGTCAGCCTTTACCGGATCCCGCTTAGCGGACAGGACTGTTGCGGAGGATCGCTGGAGTTTGAACGGCTCTGGAACGGCGCGTGGATCACCCGGCGCTGGGAGATTCGGACGCCGTACCTGTCGCTCACGTCCATGTGGACCGCGTGGCCTCTGGAGGTCGAGGTGTGGCCTCGAGCGCGCGTGCAGGCGTATCGGTGCGAGGTCACCGCGGTGTTGGGTCACGATGCGGGAGTCTCGCCTCCCTTGCCGCGTCCAGGCTGGTGAACGCTGTGGGTAGAGCAAATCGCCGTGGACCGCCATCGCGCACCGTGACATCCTGAGCGGGGAGTTGCATGGCTCGAAGCCAACTGACGATCCTTATCCTTGTGGCGCTGGGCCTCGTGCCGGCGGGCTACGCCCGCGCCCTCCAGCAGCCTGGCGAGGCGGCGGGACGCTGCTCCTCGGGCGGGGGAGTCGGGGGCTCGGCCGTGCTGGAGGGGGAGGTGCGTGACTCGGGCTCCGGCGTGCGGCTGCCCGGAGTGTGGGTTCTGGCGGTCGTCCCGGATTCGGGCGTAGGCGGCTCTCCGACGGCGTTCGGCACGATGACGGGCGCCCACGGCCACTACCGGCTGTGCGGTCTGCCGGCGGGTGTGCCGCTGCGGGTGAGGGCAAGCCTCCACGCGCGGTCGGGTCCCCCGGTGGATCTCGAGCCGATCGTCGTGAGTGTGGTGCGGAATCGCAAGCTCGAGCTCCGGGGCTTCTACGAGCGGCGGCAGTGGGGCGAGAGGCTCGGGCTCGGCACCTTGTTCACGCGGGCCGACATCGAGAAGCGCCAGCCGGGCCGGGCCACGGACGTGCTGCGAGCGGTCCCCGGAGTCCGGGTGGCCTGCGCGGGTCGGGGGACGCGAAGCTGCGTGATCCGGATGGCTCAGACGGCGCCGAGTCTGAGCAGGAGGGCCTTGGGCGGATGCTACACCGCCAACGTGTACGTAGATGGCGTGTGGGTCATACGGGCCGATCGGGGCCCGGGTGCCGGCCCCTCGTTGGATGAGATCGTGAAGCCGGCCGACGTAGCCCTGGACGAGCGAGGCTCTCTGTTCGTTCTCGACAGCTGACTCGACGTCGTGCGCGTCTTCGATACAATCGGCTCTTTCATCGAGGAGGACGGCCGGTCGGGCCCGGGACTCGGTGAGTTCTCGTCCCCCGCAATCCGTGGAGGTGGACGATCACGGGCGTCTGATCGTGGCGGATCGAAGCCGAGTGATCAGCCTGTTTCGACGGCCCTCCGCCGGGTCCCGGTACGAGTTCCTCCGATCCTTCCGTGTCGACGTGACGCCCGAGAGCATGTGCCTCCTCGAGGACGAGATCGTCGTTCAAGGAGCCCTGGCCGGTGTGGACGGAGTCGTGCACCGATTTACCGATACTGGACGGCTCCTGGCGTCCTTCGGCCGTGGATTCGCTGGAGGGAACGAGATCGTGAACGAGACCATGTCCTGGGGGTTGGTGGCGTGCACCGTGCGTCCGGCCGCCGTGCTCTACCAACCGTTCTTCCGGTCTCACGTGGAGGCCTTCGATGCTGGCGGTTCCGCCATCTGGGATGCGTCGCTCCCGGGGTACCGACAGATCCGGTACGAGGCGCTTCCCGAGGGTGGAGCGCGGTTCGTCTGGGTGACGCCGGAGGGTACCCACAGGGCCGTGTCGGCGACGAGCGTTGGAAGCGGGATCGTGCTCGTCCAGGTGGTCCTTCAGGACAGCTCGCGCCGCTCGCTCGAGGACTATCGACAGATCATCAGTCTCTTCTTCGAGGTGGCGACGGGTAACGTCGTCGCCAGGACCGACCGGCTCCCGGTCATACGGGCCGCGGAGCTTCCGTGGTTCGTCAGCGTAGCGCAGCTCCCCTATCCGACCGTCAACGTGTGGCGGCTCGGGGAGATCGGGCCGACAACGCGATGAGAAGTACCGGGCTTGCCCTGGGAGGGCTCTTGACGCTCGGCCTGTCCGGGTGCGGCGACGCGGTCGCCCCGCCGACCCAAGCGCCGCCCCGGGAGGTCGTCATCGACGGGGTGGCGTTCACCGCGCAGACCCGCGCGCCATCCTCGAGCCATGAGGTCGAAACGACCGTCCTGGCCCGGAATACCATGCCCGTGCCCACGGAGATCCTGATTCAAGGGGGAGGCTGCCGGGTGCGGCTACGGGCGTTCATGGAAGCCACTCGACGGGGTACGCCTACCTGGGATCAGGACCGCTTCAGTCCCAACTGTACGGATCTGGGATTCCGGATCGTCCTCGCCGTGGCGGAGACGAGGGAGTTCTCGAACGCCCTGCCGACATCCGCGATCCTGGGCGACTCGTTGCCCGAGGGCCGCTACTTCTTCACGGCGAGGATCACGGCGCGTGCCAATGAGGAATTCGAGATGTCATCGGGCGACGCGTTGATAATCCGTTGAGGCGATGTCGCAGCTTGAACGCGAGGAAGTTATGTGGCGAGGCTTCCGATGGCCACGCGGTTCGCTCACTTCAAACAAGGAAGCTTGATA
>JBHHYZ010000072.1:0-11588 GCA_046757845.1 Gemmatimonadota bacterium | reverse complement strand
CCGTTCTACCTCACCCCGACGCCCGCTGTCGCCGGCGATCACCACCACATCCGCTCCCCGGGCGCGCGCCGCTTCCGCCAGGGGCAACCGGTGCGAGAGAAAGAACCAGTCGGCGTTGACGACGTAGCAGATGCACGTGCCCGTGAGCACGCTGCGACGGGGCCTCTCTGCGACGCTAGACGGGCACGCTCGCAAGATTCTCGCAATACCAGGAGAGAGCTTCCTCGAGCCCTTCCTGAACGGAGTGGGTAGGGAGGTAGCCGAGCTGCGCCCGGATCTTCTCGATGTCGGCGCGAGAGTGACGCACATCACCGAGGCGGAAGTCGCCGTACGCCGGACGCGCGCCCGCCACCCGAGGTTCATACCTGGACAATCCATCCCGAATCATGCCGAAGAGCTCGTTGAGCGTCGTGCTGGCTCCGCAGGCGACGTTGTAAACCGAGTCCGTGGCGCTCCGTTCGGCCGTGGCGGCCAGAAGGTTGGCCTGCACACAGTTGTCGATGTAGCAGAAATCCCGGCTCGTCTCCCCGTCGCCGAAGATGTAGCACTCCTCTCCGGCGAGGAGGCCCATGATCCATCTCGGAATGACGGCCGCGTAAGGACCGTCCGGATCCTGCCGGGGCCCGAAGACTCCGAAGTAACGAAGTCCGATCGTCTCGAGGCCGTACGTCCGCTGGAACACCTTCGCGTAGATCTCGCCGGCCCGCTTGCTGGCGGCATAAGGCGATAGAGGCCGGCCGGTCCTCTCCTCCGTCTTCCGCGGGCTGGAGTCATCTCCGTAGACCGAGCTCGACGTCGCGTACACGAACCGCTTCACGCCCGCATCGCGCGCCGCCACCAGCATGTTGATGAGGCCGTCCACGTTGGCCCGGTGCGTGGAGAGAGGATCATCGATGGATCGAGGGACCGAGCCCAGCGCCGCCTGGTGGAGCACATAGTCGACCTGTTCGCACGCCTCCCGGCAGAGACCCAGATCGCAAACGTCTCCTTCGAGGAGCCGGAAGTTCGATGCGCGCCCTCCGGCGGCCCGCAGGGCCTCTTCCACGTTCCGTGGATGGCCCGTGGCGAAGTTGTCGACACCGACGACTTCCTGGTTCAGTCGTAGCAGCGTCTCCACAAGATTGGAACCGATGAACCCCGCCGAGCCCGTCACCAACCAGCGCTTCGGCTGCTGGCGCAGCTCGCGCCTGACGGCCGCGTACCGCCCCTCCGACTTCACGTTCGTTGCTTGGCTCATATCCCTCCCAAGTCGAACGACCCGCCGCTCACGCCCGGCCCGCCACCGCGATGTGCTCCGGGTGGCTCCCAACATGGTTCCCGGGGAACCCCAGAACGTCCGCCAACGCCGGGAGCAGCTCCTCCATGATCAGTTGGGCCTCCGCCGGCATGTTGTCGCCCATTCGCCGTCTCAGGATCAGACGGCCCACGCACTGGCCCTTTTCGTCCAGGAAGGGCAGGGTCATTTCCCAGCACCTGGCCGTCTCCGAGCCTGCCTCGTCGGCCTCTCTCCAACACCAGCGATAGCCACCCGCCGATGGGACGACATCGGGAAACAGCATCCGGGCGGCATTCGGAGCCAAATGCTGCGCGGACACCCAGATCTCGGCTTTCTCGAACGGCGTCCTCTCCAAGATCCGACCCAGCTCCTCGAAGGCCGCCGGAAGGCTGAACGCCCGTTTCACCTTCCTGGCTCCTTCGCGAATCGCCAGGTTGGTAGCGATCGTCTGGCGCGGGTGGAGTCCCCTGTCGACCAAACGGCGAATCTCCAGCAGCTCCGGAAGCTTGAGCCGCTGAATGCCAAAACACACGGTGAGCCCGATGACCAGGAAGACAAGGCCGATCAACCGGAGATCCTCGGACAGGAGAATCAGGCTGCCGAAACCGAACATCCCACAGGCGGCGTAGAGGATCAGAGCCACATGGCGGGGGGAGTGCCCAAGATCCATCAGTCTGTGGTAGATATGGCTTCGGTCAGCCTTGCTGATGCGCTCCCCACGCAAGGAACGCCGTACGACCGCTACCACGGTGTTTACGACGGGCATGCCCAGGGCGACGAGCGGAATCGCGATCGCCACGGCCGTGGCCGCCTTGGTGGCGCTGGCCAGACCGAGTCCGGCCAGGAGAAACCCCAGAAACAGGCTTCCCGAATCGCCCAGAAAGACCGTGGCGGGTGGGAAATTGAAGTGAAGAAACCCCAGGATGGCCGCCGCGGTCACTACGAGCAGCAAAGCCACTTCACGGTGGCCGAGCACCAGCGAGGCGACGAACATCGACAGCGTGGCCAGGAGGGCGGCGCCTCCGGCCAGCCCATCCGCACCGTCCACCAGGTTGAACGCGTTGGCGATCCCGACCAGCCAAAAGACCGTGAACAGGAGACTCGGCCAGAAAGAGAACTGCACGGGCCCGGTTCCCGGTAGAGTCACGCTCTCGATGCGGAGACCGGCGAAGAAGGCGCCGGCGGCGATGGCGGCCTGAATCAGGAACTTGGTTCGCGGCGCCAGCTCCTTGCGGTCGTCCTGGATCCCGAGCACGTGCATGGCGAGTGCGCCGAGGAGGATCGTGTACAGAGATCCCGAGCCACCCGGCGCTCCGGGCTCGCCGCGAACAAGTATCGTGAGCGCGACGAACGTGAGACCCACCGCCGCGACAATCCCGATCCCACCGATCGCGGCGATCGGTTCCGTATGAAGGTGGCGTTCCGCGTGGGGTCGGTCCAGCAGTCCCAGAGCGGGGGCCCAGTCACGTAGCCAGCGCGTGAAGAGGAGCGCGAGGCCAAACGAAAGGATGAAGCCCGTCGGGTACAGCCAGTAGAAGCTCAGTTCGTCTCCCTTTTCAGCTCACGCTCACGCCGGGGCACGCCAGTCGGCCGCCCCGGTCCCTTCCAGGACCGCCAGGTCCGCCTCCACCATCATCTCGATCAGGTCCTCGAAACCCACCCTGGGCTCCCAGCCCAGCTCTTCCCGCGCGCGGCTGGGGTCCGCGCACAGGTGATCCACCTCGGCGGGCCGCAGGAGCCCGGGATCCTGCGTGACGTGCTCCCGCCAATCCAGCTCCAGAACGCCGAACGCCACCTCCACGACGTCTCGCACAGAGTGCGTCTCTCCCGTTCCCACCACGAAATCGCGGGGTTCCGGGGCCTGCAACATCCGCCACATCGCCTCCACGTAATCCCCGGCGAAACCCCAGTCCCGGCGGGCTTCCAGGTTGCCCAGGCGCAGCTCTCGCGCCAGCCCGAGCTTGATGGCCGCGGCGCTGTGGGTCACCTTTCGGGTGACGAACTCCAGGCCTCGCCGCGGGCTCTCGTGATTGAACAGGATCCCGCTCACGGCGAACAGATCGTAGCTCTCCCGGTAGTTCACGGTGATGAAGTGGCCGTACACCTTGGCCACCCCGTACGGGCTCCGCGGGTAGAACGGCGTGAGCTCGTTCTGTGGAGCCTCGCGCACCTTGCCGAACATCTCCGAGGACGACGCCTGATAGAATTTGATGGAGGGATCCACCGCGCGGATCGCCTCCAGCATCCGCGTCACTCCCAGCGCCGTGAACTCGCCCGTGAGCAGCGGCTGCTTCCACGAGGTCGGGACGAAGGACTGGGCCGCCAGATTGTAGACCTCGTCCGGACGGGCCCGTTCGAGCATGTCGATGATCGAGAGCTGGTCGAGGAGGTCGGCCTGATGGAGGACCAGGCGGTCCACGATATGCGCGATCCGGTCGAAGCGCTCCGTGGAGGACCGACGCACCATCCCGTGCACCTCGTATCCCTTGTCTAGCAGGAACTCGGCCAGATACGAGCCGTCCTGCCCGGTGATGCCGGTGATCAGAGCGATCATTCTTCGCGATCCGTTCGCCTACCACTCCCCAATCCCGCCCATCTGCGATATGGTGCAATATGACGGCGAGGGCGCGGCGAGCAAACCGGGAGTGAATCGAATGACGACGAAACTTGTCGGCGAAGCCGATGCCGTTCATCTTTCCGGCGTCCTGCCCGCACCGCGCAGTCGTGTGTTCGCGATTCGAGGGGTCCTGAAACCTGAACCGGAAGGTGAGAGAATCGGGAATCCGGAGATCCATGCACCCTGAGCAGAGAGATCCCGCCGCCGACCCGGAGTCCGAACCCGGCTCCGAGACGCCCGCCGGCCGGCCTCCCCCCATGCAGGGCGAGCAGCCCGGCGTGAAGGGCGGAGCCGAATCCGCGCCGCGGCCGGAGCGCGAGCGCGAACCGCCCAAGGAGCCGCTTCCTCCCACAATACGTCGGTTTCTGAGGACGCTGGCGCTGGCGCTGCAGAAGCATTCCATGTACCCGTCCGGCCATCCGGTCCTCGCTCCCGTGGGGGCGGACGTCCTGATCCACCTGCGGGAAGCCCAGCGGCAACGTCCGGTGCTCTCGTTCGGGATCGGCAGCACCCAGCTCGCCTTCGAGGGGACCGAGAGCGACCCGGCGGATTCTCGCCTGACCTATCTGGCGGGCCGCCTGCACCGCCACCGCCTGGCCGCGGTCACGTTCAGCGAGGGGGTGGAGCGCGAGGAACTGGCTGATTTCCTGGGCATCATCGGAACCGAAGCGGAGGTCAGCGGCCAGCCGCTCGGGGCGGCTCCGCCCGAGGAGCTGGCGAGATGGCCTCACATTCGACTGCAGGCGATCCACTACGAGCGTCTCGGACTCGCGGACGAGAGCGCGGTGAGTCCGCCGGGCCGAAGCTCGCAACTGTGGCTGGGGCTCGCCCGGGCCGCCCTGGTCCGCCACGCCGTCGCGGAGTACGGCGGGCTCGAGGAACGCCCCCCTGATCTGGATGAGCTGGACGCCACCGCGGTCGCCGGGGCGCTGGAGGAGTACTCGACCGATGCGGCCTACGCGGAGGAGGTCTTCACCCATCTGCTGGCGATGTTCCGCGAGCTTCGGTCGGTTCCACCCGAGGGCCCCGCCCGCGAGATCCGGATTCGCGCATCCGAGTTGATCTCCCTGCTTCAGCCCTCGACCCTGCGGCGGCTGCTGGGAGCCAGCGACGACGCGGAGGGCCGGAATCGCCTTCTGGTGGATGCCGCGAGCTGCCTCCAACCGAAAGCTCTCCTGAATTTGCTCGAGGCCGATCTCGAACTGGACGAACGGGGCGCATCCACCTGGCTCCTGCTCATGCTGAAGAAGCTCGCGCAGTACTCCACCAGCCGGTCTCCCGCCGCGAGAGCCGTCGCGGCGGCCAGTCTGCGCGACCTGGTGAGCCGCCTTGCGGCCGACTGGGCACGCGTCCGGAACCTGCCACCGGACTACGCCGCCGCGCTGCGCTGGAGATCGGATCGGACCCTCGATCCGACCGCTCCGAACGCGGGAGACGAGATCGTGGAGCCGGTCCGGCTGCTGGAGCTCGGAATCGAATTGCGGGAGCTGGGCGAATTCACCTGGCGCTCTCTCTCCCGGATGATCGAGCTCCGGGAGTTCTCGGCTCTGGTGGCGCTCCTCGAACAGGGAGGACCCGAGAGCGAGACGGTGCAAGCCATCTGGGCGAGGCTGGCGAGCCCCGCGGCGATCGAGCGGATGCTGGAGGAGCGCGATCCCGACCTGGAAGCGCTGGATCGACTGGTCGAGCACACGGGAACCCAAGCCGCCGAGCCGATGCTCCAGGCCCTGGCCAACGCGCCCTCCCGCACCGTGCGTAACCACCTGTTCCAGCGGCTGTCGGCCATGGGCCCGGACATCGCGCCCGTCGTGATTCGCCATCTGGACGACGAACGATGGTATGTAAGACGCAACATGCTGGCTCTCCTGAGCCAGTCCGGCCGCTGCCCCCCCGATTGGTCACCAGCCGCCTACGCCACCGATCGGCATCCGGCCGTCCGCCGAGAGGCCTGCAAGTTGATGCTAAGCTCTCCCGAATTCAGAGATTCCGCCGTCTGCCATCTGCTGGCCGACGCGGATACGCGTTGCCTGGCGCTCGGACTGAGCGCCGCCCAGGAATCGGCGCCGGAGGAGGCCGTCCCGCACCTGCTCCGCCATATCGCCGATGACAGTCTGGCCCCCGAGCTGAGGGCGATGGCCGTGAGAGGCCTGGCCAGGCTCGGGGCCGAGGAGGCCCTCGAACCGCTGCTCGAACTGGTCAGCCGACCGGCCACCTGGCCATGGAGGCTGTTCGGCCGCGTCCGGAGCGCGCGCAAGTCCGCCGCCGTGCTCGAAGGCCTGAGGGCGCTCCGAACCCTCTGGAGCCGTGAGCCACGAGTTCGGAGCGTCCTGGCGCGCGCCGCGCGCTCGAGAGATCCCGAGGTCCGCCGGGCCGCGCTGGGGTCTGCGGGACCATGACACGGCCCGCGGTCACGTCGGAGGGACCGTGAACCGGGCCGTCAGCTTCCTGCAGGCTCTGGGCAACACCCTTTCGGCCGCCTCCCTGTATGGAGTGAAGCACGCGGTGTTCGAGGACGCGTTCGAGAAGGCTTACGAGGGCCTTCGCGCGCTTCTGGAGGCGGATCCCTCCCCCGTGTTCTCCCTGCTGGAGGAGGAAGTCGTATACGAGGAAAAGCCTCTCCGGGAGTTGAAGCGTTGGCCCTGGAGCCGGCGGCTCGGGGCCGCCGGCATCCAGCGGATCGAGCTCGAGCCCGAGGCGGATCGGGGCGAGCTGCGAGGCGCCATGCACGAGATCGGCCAGCGGCTCGAGCTGCTGCCGGAACCGGTCGAACCGGAGCCGCATCCTCACATCCGCCTCGGGACCCTGGGACTTCGCGGCTCGGCGGCGAGGGAGTTGGAGGCCGTCTTCACCGCTACGCTCTCCCTCGATCTGGAGGACGAGACCAGGACCTTCCGCTGGATCGTGGAACGGGCAGCGGAAGACGGAGCCGTTCCGATGGCGGAAACCGTCGCGGTGGTCCGAAGCCTGATGGTGGCGATGCGGGAGGTGGGCCAGCTGGTGGCCCCGCTGGCGCGGGTGGCGGAGGCCTCTCCGACCGGGCCCGAGCACGCCCTGAACGTGTCCATTCTGGCCATGAATCTCGCCGAATTCCTGAGGTTCTCCGACGCCGAGATCTCCGCCGTCGGCACGGCCGCGCTGCTGCACGACATCGGGTATGCGTGGCCCGCCGGCCAGGCTCTGCCTGACGCCGAGGGCGCGGCGGACAGGCGCGCCAGGATCGAGCGCCACCCCGTGGAGGGCGCCAGGCTGCTCCTGGCCCAGTCCGACTCCCATCCGCTGGCGGCGGTGGTCGCGTACGAACATCACGTCCGCTGGGACGGGAGCGGCGGCTACCCGCAGCGGATCTATTCTCGGAAGCCGCACCGCTTCAGCCGCCTGACCCAGGTGTGCGACGTGTACGACGTTCTTCGATCCTCGCGACCGTTCCGCCCCGCCCTCACGGCGGCGGCGGCCAATCGCTTCGTGGAGGTCAGCGCCGGCCGAAATCTGGACCCGGAGTTCGCCCGGGCGTTCCTCCAGATGGCCGAGGAATGGACGGTGCCCGCCAGCGCAGGCTCGGAGGCCGACGCGGAGAGAGCGCTCGGAGCGGAGGATCTGGACCGTCTGGGGGGAGAAGCCTTCGACGCGGATCTGGAAGGGTATGGATCCGAGGCTCCCGCCGACGCATCGCCGGGGCTCGGAGCCCGCGTCGACGTGGAGAAGGCGGCCGGCACCGACGCGGAGAGGAGGCCCGGGGCCGACGGACCGCGGTCGTCTGGAACCGACGGCGGCTGAGAGCCGCTCCCGTGACGCGCTCCCTGGACGTGCCGGCAGCCAGTGCCTGGGCGCGCTCCACGGACGCCGGACGCCCGAGCGACTCCGCTTCCTGACGGAGAGGATCTTCCGCCTGCGCACCTGTCGGGGCCCCGTGCGCCCGGACTCCGGCGGCTCCCCCTGCCTGCAGCATGGACTCGGGTTCTGCTCCGCCCCCTGCATCGGATCGATCCGCGTGGATGACTACCGGGCCCGGGTGCCTGCGGCGATCCGGGCTCATCCTGCTCCCCTCGACCCACCGCGACCGCCGTTTTCTCCTGCCGGTGGCCCGAGGCCGCGTGCTGCCGGAACGGGAGATGAGCCTGATTCCCGGCCGCTGGGAACGGGTGGTGGAAGACGCTGCCTACGCCGTCCGGGTGGCGGAGCTCGGCGCCACCGGTGTCTTCCCTTCCCGCGAGTTGATTCCCGCCATGATCGTCCTGCGCTGGATCGACACGGGCGCCAGGGAAGGGCTGGTGCTGGATCTGGACCGGGTGGGATCGGCCGAAGCGGTCGAACGGATCCGCGAGGCGGCCGCCTCGTGCGCCGAGGATCCGGCTCCGAAGCGGCGGAGCGGGGGTC
Source organism: Gemmatimonadota bacterium (assembly GCA_046757845.1). Lineage (GTDB taxonomy): Bacteria > Gemmatimonadota > Gemmatimonadetes > Palauibacterales > Palauibacteraceae > JBHHYZ01. The sequence goes on along the minus strand of JBHHYZ010000072.1, from coordinate 3,321 downwards.
CGGCGGCCGCGGTGGCCCTCTAGTCTGTCACTGCGGAGAACTCGGCCGTGGCTCTGTCCAGCTCCCGCCTGGCCACCCGGGTCACCAGCACCACCACCAGCAGCGTCGCCGCGAGCCCGGTCAGCTTGAGCGCGGTGGCGCCCCAATCGGCCGCTCCCGTCAACGCGGAAGTCACGTCGGCCCCCGCCACTCCGATGTACACGTAGAGAAGCGTCCCGGGGAGCATGGTGAGGGCTGAAGTGAGCGCGTAGGGCCAGAAGCCGACCGCGGTCAGGCCGTAGAAGTAATTCAGCACATTGAACGGGAACGCGGGAGACAGCCGGGTCAGGGCGACGACTTTCCAGCCCTGGCTCGCCACCGCGCGGTCCACGGCGGCCAGTCTGGGTCTCCGCTCCACCCAGCCCTCCACCCGATGGCGCATCCAGTGTCGAGCCAGGAGGAAGGCGAGCGAGGCGCCCGTCGTGGCGGAGAGCGCGACCACCAGCGTCCCGAGGCCGATGCCGAACAGGAGGCCCGCCCCGATGGTGAGCGAGGAGCCTGGAAGGAAGAACACGACCCCCAGGATGTAGACCAGGCCGTACACCAGCGGCGCCGCCGGACCGAAACCCTGTACCCAGTTCCGCAGCCGGGCCACCCACCCGGTGGAAGCTCGCCCGTCGCCCGGGCCGATGCCCGCCGCCTTCCCGAGGTCCGCCGAGCCGCCGCGCGATGCCGACCCGGCACTCGAGTCCGGCGCGGGGGCCGGCGGGACCGCGGCGTTCAGCGACCAGTCGTAATCCAGGAAGCGTACGGGAGGCGCTTTGTTCGCCTGGCGGATGAACCGGTCCACCTCGGGTCGGGCGTGCGCGGCCACGAACTCCGGGACGGACTCGGCGCGCGGCGCCCAACCTTCCGCCACGAAGTCCTCCCCGTACCATTCGAAGTACCTGGAGAGGAGGAGCGAGCCGTCCTCGACCCGCACGTTGGCCGGATTCCGCAGGAAGGCTTCCATCCGTTCATCGAGCTGCGCGTCCAGACGGTTCCCCGTGAACGCCCATGGGGGCAGCGGCGCGCACGACATCGAGGCGCAGTTGACCGCAAAGTGGATCCGCGGGTCCTTGAAGAAGGGCCGCAGGAGGTTGTGCTCGATGTTGTCCAGGGTCACTTCGTGCCGGCCTACCCGATGCCGGACGTCCGTCCACACCCCGTCGATCTCCTTGATCGAAGAGACGGAGGGGTGATCCAGGATGGACCGCACGGTGAGAGCGTTGTACGCGTTGATGAGCAGGGCCTTGAGCTCCGCCGGAGCCAGCTCGGCCAGGTGGGCCTCCGCGATCCGCGACAGGTAGGTATCGAGGTCCGCCCGGTGGCGCTGGAAGTACGGATAATCCACCAGGCCGGCACGCGTTCCGTTGGCCAGCAGCTCTCCCCAGGCGGCGTGATCGAACGACGCGCGGCCCGACTCCAGGGCGGTCCGCACCTCGTCGGCGATCGGACCCGAGGCCGGCCGGCTGGCCGGCGCCCCGCAGGACAGCGCGAGCGCGGCGGCCAGCCCGGCCACCGTGAAACGGAAGCGGCTCATCGGGATTCGCGGTCCGAAGGCTCGTCGCTTCCCGGTGGCTTGTCGCCGTTCACCCATTTGATCTTTGTGCCGGCCGGAATGACGTCGTCCTCCAATACGCCGTTCAGGAGCGCCAACTCCGCGGTCGAGATCGGCGAAGGGCGGTTCAGGGTCAGATTGGAGATCGAGACCGGGACGCGCGTCGTGATCACCTCGATCCGCATGGGCTTCACCGACAGCGCGGACGGGTCGGTCAACTCGTCGAAGGAGCGGATCGCCGCCCAGAACGTCCTCTCGTAGGCCGACAGGCGGCGCGCCGTGTAACCCACGATCTGGTAGGTGGCTCCGCCGTAGTCCAGGAAGGCCGCCACTCCGGACAGCGTCCCCTGCTGGGTTCGGGCGCTGAAGCGTCCCGTGGTGGCCGGATATCCGTTGATCGACTCGCCTCGGATGTCCGTGGAGCTGATCCCCTGCTGAGTGAGGAAGGCGCGCGCCGCCTCGCGGTTGCCCGGGACCTCGGCGAAGCTGAGCTCGAGGATCGCGTCGCGCCGGGGGCTCAGGGCCGCCACCGACTGCGCCAGGTTCCGGGTCTTCCAGCCCTCGGGAAAATCGAACCGGAACTTGAGGTCCGGTTGGAGGAACCGGCCGTCCCGAAAGAACCCGTTGCGCGGGTTCTTTCCATACACCATGCCGTCCAGCAGTTTCAGGAACGAATCGTGTCCCACGCGGGCGCTCTTCAAGCGTGCGGGGGGGATCGTGTCAACCTGGGCATGCAACCGCTCGACCCGGTGTTCGGGCGTGGGGTGCGTGGAGAGCCAGCCCGGGACGCCGCGTCCGCCGGCCTGCTCCTCCTGCCGCTCCAGCATCTCGTACACCTTGACCGCCTGGCGGGGGTCGAAGCCCGCCCGCAGGGCGTAGCGGACGCCGAGCCGGTCCGCCTGCCGCTCGTCGCCGCGGCTGTACTTCAGGAACAGGAGTCCCAGGCCGTTGCTCAGCAGTCCCCCGAATCGGTACGTGGCCGCGGGGGCAAACACCGACGCGACGCCGAAACCGCTCTGCAGCAGCTGGGCGCGGCTGATCTGCTCCACGCTGTGGCGCGCCGTCACGTGCCCGATCTCGTGGCCCATGACCTGCGCCAGCTCCGCCTCGGAGTTGAGATGGCTCATGATGCCCCGGGTGACGAAGATGAAGCCGCCGGGCAGAGCGAACGCGTTGACCACGGGATCATCGACCACTTTGAAGTTCCACGGCAGGTTGGACCGCTCCGAGGTTCGCGCCAGCCTCAGGCCCATCGACTCGACGAAGCTCTGCACCTTGGCGTCCGGGTAGAGGCCCATGGACTGCTCCACCTGGCGGGAGCCCACGCGGCCCATCTGGACCTCCTGGCTCTCCGAGATGAACGAGAGCTGCCGCTTGCCTGTCGCGGGGTTGATCGCGCAACCGAGAGCCGTGAGAGCGAGCACGCCCACCACGGTCGCGGCACCGGGTACGATTCGAGTTCTCATTCTCCCACCTTCCTCAGACAAGATCTCCCCGCGCGGGTGATGGATGCGCCCACGGGCCCCGGAGACATCCACCGGCTCGAATGTAACGCGTCGCCGAGAGGGAAGATCCTTCCGCCCGTGTGCATGGCCCGTATATTCCTGCGTTGCTGTGAGACACCAGTCCAGACTCCGGTTTCCTCTCCTCGCGCTCGGCGCGGGGCTGGCGGCCGCCGCGCCGGCGACCGCGTCGTCCCGCTCCGTCCAGTCCGCGGCACCACACGCTCGCGCGGCCCACCC
>JBHHYZ010000071.1:0-11610 GCA_046757845.1 Gemmatimonadota bacterium | reverse complement strand
GTCACCGACCGTTGACATGGCGTGTCAGAATGCGACATTACAGGGTTCGCGGCGTCCCCACGCCCGCTTCGCGCCCCTCGTCGCGCCGAGATCCGCCAACGCCGTACCCGGCTCCGGGGCCACTCTCACGGAGGAGAAACGCCATGCTCAGCATCCCACGCACCCTGATGGTTTCGCTCGCGGTCGCCGCCCTCGCGGCGTGCACAGCGGGCGGCGGTGGAGGTCCCGCGGTCGACGTCGAGGCCGAGGCCCAGGCCATCCGCGATATCTCCGCCCACTGGTTGGAGTCCGTGCAGGCCAGGGACCTGGATGCCGTCGCCGGAGTGTTCGCGACCGATGCAGCGACGATCTTCGATGGGGATCTGGTCGAAGGACTCGACGCGATTCGATCGGAGACCGAGGAAGAGTGGTCGGAGAACCCCGACTTTACGGTGAGCTGGACCACCATGTCCGTCGACGTGGCCGGCTCGGGCGACCTGGCCTACGAACGCGGCAGCTTCACCTTCGACCCGGACGGGCCGGGGGAGGCCCAGGAGGCCCACGGGGAGTACGTGACCGTCTACAAGAAGATCGACGGCCAATGGAAGGTGGTGGTGGACGCCGGCACGACCCTGAAGGGCGACGAGGATGCGGAGGAGGGTGAGGGCGAGGACACGGACGAAGGGTAGAGCGGCGCCGTACGTCCTTCGGGACCTGACAACGATTCACGGAGCGGGGTCCGCGCGCAGGCGGGGCCCCGCTTCTTCGTCTTCCGGCACAGTTCGGCTTCGTGTTGCACGGCCGTCCGCACTTCCCCCCTACGCCCATCCGCGCTCCCCTACCGCATCGGCCCGCTCCACCCGTACCTTCTTTCCCCGATAAGCCCCACCCCGGCGGGTTCGGCTCGTGTCGGCACCGTACGGCGCGTCCGGGAGGGCCGTCCGGAGGACACCGGCAACCGATGAATCAGGAGGGAAGGGAGATGCGCGGAGCGCGGCGGAACAGACGCCCTGGAAGCGGCCTTCCGCGGGCCTTCAGGGCGGGAGCCCGGCGGTCGTCCGGCATGGCAACGATCGTCCTGCTGATCACCGGCGGCACGGGGCTCGGCGCCCGTCCCCTACCGGCCCAGACACCGGCTGCGGCTCGAGCGTCGGGCGCGGCCCAGGTGTCGGCGGCGCTCACCGACAGCCTGTTCAAGGAGCTCGCCTACCGCTTCATCGGACCGCTGGGCAACCGGGTGATCTCCGTGATCGGAGAGCCCGGAAACCCCAACGTCTATTACGTCGGCGCCGCTTCAGGCGGGATCTTCAAGTCCACCGACGGTGGGCACCGCTGGGAGCCCATCTTCGATGACCAGCCCGCCTCCTCCATCGGGTCGCTGGCCCTCGCGCCCTCGGACCTCAATGTGGTTTGGGCCGGGACGGGCGAGACGTTCATCCGTGCCAACATCTCGATCGGCGACGGCGTCTACCGCTCCACCGATGCCGGGAAGACGTGGCAGCACATGGGGCTGGAGGGGACGGAGCGGATCGGCCGCATTCGCATCGCTGCCACGAACCCGGACATCGTGTACGTCTGCGCGCTGGGCAGCATCTACGGGCCGGGGCGGGAGCGCGGCGTCTACCGCACGACCGACGGGGGCAGCACGTGGAAGAGGATCCTGTTCGTGGACGAGAACACCGGCTGCTCGGACCTGGCCATGGACCCCAACAACTCGCGCATCCTGTTCGCCGGCTTCTGGCAGATCCACGTCACCACCTGGGGACGCCGGAGCGGCGGCCCCGGCTCCAGCCTGTGGGCCTCGCGCGACGGAGGGGACACGTGGAAAAAGCTGGAGGGTCACGGACTGCCCGAGCCGCCGTGGGGGAAGATCGGGCTGGGGATGACGGCGGCGGATTCACGGCGCGTTTACGCGCTGATCGAGACGAGCTCCAACCACGACTTCGCCCCCTCCGACCCGTTCCAGGGCGTGCTGTGGCGCTCCGACGACGGCGGCGAGTCCTGGTCCATGGTGAACAACAGCAACGACCTGACTGCGCGCCCGCTGTACTACTCGCGGTTGCTGGCCTCGCCCGCCGACGCCGACGAGGTGTACTTCATGGCGCTTCGCCACTCCACCTCGCTGGACGGCGGGAAGACGCATTTCCGCACCCCCGAGCAGCCCGGGGGCGACCACCACGACATGTGGATCGACCCGGAGAACCCCGACCGGATGATCGTGGGCCACGACCAGGGCATCTCGATCTCGACCAACCACGGCAAGACCTGGTACCGGCCCCAGCTCCCGGTGGCGCAGGTCTATCACGCCAACGTGGACGACCGGATTCCCTACTACGTGTACGGGAACCGCCAGGACGGCCCCTCCACACGCGGTCCCTCCAACACGCTGACCAGGGACGAGATCCCGATCGGGGCGTGGCGCTCGGTGGGCGGGTGCGAGACGGGCTTCGCGGTGCCGGACACGGTCGAGCCCGACGTGGTGTGGACGGGTTGCTACGACGGGATCCTGGACCGGCACAACCTGGCCAACGGGTACACGCGCAACGTCTCCGTGTGGCCGGTGGCGGTGGAAAGCTGGCCGGCCCGCGACCTCAAGTACCGCTGGCAGTGGACCTTCCCGATCGCCATCTCCCCGCACGACCACAACAGGATCTATGTGGGAAGCCAGTACGTGCACATGACCACCGACGGCGGCCAGAGCTGGAAGGTCATCAGTCCCGACCTCACCTCCAACGACCCCGAGCTGGAGAAGCGGACCGGCGGGCTCACCCTGGACGACGCCGGGCCCACCATCGCGCCCGTCGTGTTCGCAATCGCCGAGTCCGCGCTCCAGGAGGGCCTGATCTGGGCCGGCACCAACGACGGCCGGGTGCAGGTCACCCGGGACGGCGGCGGCGCGTGGACCGACGTGACGGGAAACCTGCCCGACCTGCCGCCGCGCGGCACGATCTCCAACATCGATCCGTCGCGGCACGCCCCGGGAACCGCCTACCTCACCGTGGACCGCCACCAGCTCGGCGACACCGACCCGTACGTGTACCGGACGAGCGACTACGGTGCGTCCTGGACGCGGATCGACGGCGGGATCCCGCGCAGCGCGTTCAGCTACGCGCACTGCGTCCGCGAGGACCCGGCCCAGCCGGGCCTGCTGTACCTGGGCACCGAGAACGGCGTCTGGGTCTCGTTCGACGACGGCGCGCACTGGCGCTCGCTGCAGTCGAACCTGCCGCACGCCCCCGTCCATTGGCTCGTGGTTCAGGAGCGCTTCGGCGACCTCGTGGTGGCCACGTACGGGCGGGGCTTCTGGATCCTGGACGACATCTCGCCGCTGCGGGAGCTGGCGCGGGCTTCGGCGGCGGGATCGGGCGGCGGCCGCAAGGGGACGGACCGGAAGGGGCGCCGGCGAGGCAAGCGTGAGAAGGCGGGAGGCCTTGGGCTGGCGCTTCCCGGCCGGCCCGCTCTCCTCGCACCCCGGCCCGCCTACCGGTTCCGCACCCGGGAGGCCCCCATGAGCCAGCCGCACGACCCGGCGGCCGGCCGCAACCCCGAGTACGGGGCCTCGCTCCACTACTACCTGCCGGAAGAGCTGGGCGAGGACGCCCCTTTGAAGCTGGTGGTGCTGGACTCGGCCGGGACGGAGGTCTTCCACTTCGAGAAAGACGATCTCAGCCGGGAGGCCGGGCTCCACCGGCTCTACTGGAGCCTGCGGAGCGACCGGACTCGCGAGGTCAAGCTCCGGACCAAGCCGGAGGAGAACCCGAAGGTGAAGATGCCGGACAAGGGGTGGCGGCCGCTGCGCGACGGCGGGCGCATCTCCATCCTCGAGCCGCCGGGCCGCTACACGGTCCGGCTCACGGTCGGCGACACGACGCTGACCCGCCAAGTCACGGTGCTCAAGGACCCGAACAGCCTGGGGTCCGTGGCGGACATCGCGGCCCAGATGGCGGTCCTCCGGGACCTGTACGGCATGCTGGACCGGTCGGCCGCCACGATCAACGAGATCGAGTGGCTCCGCCGGCAGCTCCATGACCTGGCGGCGCGTCTCGAGGACTCGGACCGGGAGGATGTGGAGGAGATCACGGAGGCGGGGACGAAGCTGGAGGACGGCCTGAAGCAGATCGAGGGGACCTTCTTCGACCTGCGGCACACGGGCGCGGGCCAGGATGGGCTGCGCTGGAAGCGCCTCCTGTACGCACGGATCGGCGCACTGGCCCGAGCGATCGGCGGCTCGGACTACCCGCCCACGGACCAGGCGATCGCGGTGGCGGACATGCTCAAGAGCCAGCTCGAGGCGGCCGAGAAGCGGCTCTCGGAGCTCAAGACGGGGCCGCTGGCGGAGTTCAACGCGATGCTCCGCGAGCGTGGGGTCCCGAACGTGATGGGCGGCTTGGCCGAGCGGTAGGCGCTTCCCGGGGCGGGCGGGCGCTCCGCTCCGCTCGCTGGCGGGCTTTGGGCGCGGAGCCTCCGCGCGTCGAGCTCGAGCGTGGGTCCGGGGAAACGGCGCAGCTGCGGGGTCTCCGCGCCGTCGCCCGGGGCTCGCTATGCGGACGCCTGCCGCCGCGGGAGGCGCACGTCCTCACGCCGGAGGAGACACCGTGGGGAGCGACACCTCCAAGCCGCTGTGGACCTGCCCCGAGTGCGGGGCCCGGCTCGTCACCCGGAACCTGTGGCACTCGTGCGGCCGAGCGACCCTGGACGACTGGACGGCCCGCATCGCGTTCATGGGCCGCGTGCGCTTCGGCAGCATCACGAGCCTCTCGGAGCGGGGGATGACCTGCTCGTTCGCGCTCCCGGCCCCGCTGGATTCCCCTCGCCTGGTCAACGTGAAGGAGGTCGCGCCGGGCTGGTGGGTGCACCGGCTGCGCGTGACCGACCCGAGCCAGCTCGACGAGGAGGTCCAGGCGTGGGTTCGCGAGAGCTACCGGCTCATGGGGATGCAGGAGCGCCTGCTCGGCTGAGCAAGCCGCCCATGCTCCCGGGCGAAGCCGAATGCGTCGGAATCGTGGGCGAAACTGTCACAGACTGTCGGATTCTGAGATTGCGGCGGATGCTCGGGGTCCTAGGTTTCCAGGAAGCGCCGCGGGAGACGGCGTGCACCGCGCCCGGATGCTCTCCGCGCCCGGACGGGTGTGATTCGACACAACGCCGTCGCTCCGGCACCGACAGAAACAGGTCGCTCGAATCGCGGGAGGAACCATGGTGGCAGTCGGCGGGAGGCGCGCTCTGGTGGCGCCGGCGCGCATCACGGCCGCGAGCGCGTGGCCGCCGTGGCCGCTTTGGCGGGTTGCGGCGGCGAGGGGCCGATGGCTCCCGCCACCCAGGCGCCCGGTGTGGAGACGCGGCTGACCGACCATGGGGCCTGGCCCGATATCTCGGGCGAGCGGGTGGTGTGGAGGCAGTCGGGGCCGGAAGGCAAGCTCGTGATGCTCCTGAATCTCTCGACGGGAGAGAGATCCGTGCTCGCCAACGGCCACCGCTTTGGCGATCGCGCCGTGATCTCCGGTACCCGGGTCGCGTGGCACGACACCGACAGCCAGGACGCGGCGGCGGCAAACATCACCGTCGCGGACCTTTCCACCGGCACCCTCACGGAGTTGCGGACCGAGGCCAATCAGGCCTTTCCCGCCCTATTGGAGGACCGAGTGCTGTGGGAGGATCGGTTCGTCGGCCAGGCGGCTATCGACATCGTGCTGTTCGAGTTCCGCTGAGCCGACCGCCTTCAGGACGGCGGGACCTCCGGGCGGAGCGAGAGGACGCGGGTCACGTAGGCGGTGAAGGCTTCCCGCAGCTCGGCCCGGCCCCCCTCGGCCAGCTCACGCAGCGTGCGTCCCGTCAGCGCGCGCGCCGTGCGCCACAGCGTGTGGCGGCTCACTTCCAGCTCCCTCGCCACGGACGCCCAGCTTCGGTCCTTGGTCTTCAGAGAGACCGCCCGCACCAGGAGGATCCACTGTAGCAACGCCTTCAGCCGCGTCTCCGGCACCTCTCCCGCCACCGAGCTCCACATCCACTGCAGCTGCCGGTACGTGTACCCGGTCCCCCGGCACAGCGCGTCCACCGACGGAAACGGCCTCGGCGCCGACAGGGCCCGATTCAGCACGCGCCTCAGGCGGACCGGCAGGTGCTCGGCCCGTGACAGGCTGGCCCGTAGCCGGTCCAGCCCGGCTCCTCCCATCGCCCGGCTCACGGCCTCCCGCAACCGCCCGTGCGGCTCCGACCACCACAGGATCTCTTCCATCCGCGCGCGCCGGAACGCTCTTACCGCCTCGGAGCGCTCCTCCAGCACCAGGATCACCGGAATCTCCGGGTGCCGGCCGCTCAGGCCGAGGAGCTGCTCGACATCGGCCGGCGTGGGAGATGCCAGCACCGCCACCACGCAACCGGCCCCCGGCCCGTCCGCTCTTCGCTGCAGCTCCTCCCACCGCTCGGTCTCCCACAGCCGCCAGTCGGTCAGCTCGGACAGTCCGGCGTACCCACACCCGTTGCTGTAGACGACGACCTCTTCCACGATCGACCTCGACGACCTTGCGTGCGACTCCCGATGTCCTCGGCGCGAGACACCACCCCCCCTACTATTAAGGATGCCACGAGTGAGCAAAATCTTACACTTGGGTTGTTGGAGGGACCGCCAAAACGAAGGCTGGACCGCTGTAACTAACTATTATTTATGTATGTTATGGAGATCCGGCGCCGAACGCCCACTGAGACCCCAAAATCCAATCGCGGCCCACGGGGCGGCCTCCGGTGCGCCCAAAGCCCGTCAGCGAGCCGAGCGGAGGGCCGGCCGCCCCGGGAGTGGGCGCGGGACGATGCCCGCTGCCACGAAGTCGCGGCCCGGGTTACATTCGTCCCCACCCGGAGAGCCCGGAGATCCCTTATGCCTGACAGCCACCCCACGATCGAGCTCCTGCATCCCGAGCAGGTCGCCGCCTACCGGCGCATGTCATCGGCCGAGCGGATTGCGGCCGGGTTCGCGATGACCGAGTTCGCGCGCCAGCGGCTGCTGGCACATTTCCGGGACCGCCATCCGGACTGGACGGAGCGTCAGCTTCAGGAAGCCGTCGCCGCGAGGTTCGTTGGAAACGCCGGCTGAGCTGCTCCTGCACGTCGTCGGCGCTCTGGAGGACCTCGGCATCGCCTACGCGATCGGTGGCTCCGTCGCGGGACGGACCGGTCTTTTCCCGATGAACTGACCCTCAAGAAGCTCGAGTATCACGCCGCCGGAGGCTCGGACAAGCATCTGCGGGACATCGCCGCCATGCTGCAGATATCCGGCGACGAGATCGATGTGGACCGCATCGAACGAGAGGCGGACGCTCTCGGGTTCCTGAACCTCTGGCGAGCGCTACGGCAGCAGGTCGGTGAGTCCCGCTCGCACGTCCACGTCCAGACGGCGCGCGATCTCCTTCGTCACGACCTCTAGTTCCCACAGGCCTGCACACTCAGGATCGCGCTCATCGAGACCACCTCCGGCCCTCCTCCCTTCGGCGTGCAGTCCGCCTCGACCTCTGCGCCGACGGCAGCCCGGCCCGCAACCGTGCTCACTCTGGCCACCGGAGGGGGGTCACGTTTCTTGCACGGTAACAGTCCCGTCCCGCAGCGCGGCGATCACCACCAGACGCGCGGCCTTGTCCCGTTCCAGCCCCGCCTTCACGTAGCTCCCGTCTGCCCACACGTAGACCACCTCGCGGTGACCCAGAGGTCGCGCACACCAGGTCGCGTACTCGGCCCTCCAGCCCTGCCTCAGCCGGCGGATCGAGGCCTTCGACAGCGGCGCCCCGTCTCCCAGCAGACCCCGGAGCGCCAACTCGAAGTCTCCCTCGGCCAGTCCGTGCAGGTAGAGCTGCGCAATCAACGCCCCCACCTCCTTCGTCCGTCTCGCGAACAAGGGCAGCACCCGGCTCTCAAAGTGCGCCTCCAGGTCCCGAACCCGGGGACGTCGAAGTGCGATCGTCCCCGAGCTCATCGCCAGCCGCCGCGGCTTGCCGTATCCGTTGGGGTAGCCGGCTGGTCCGTCTACCGCCGCCGCCGCTCCGACTTGCGCCGGCCCAGAAGCTCCGTGACCTCCTCCTCCAGAATCGACTCGATCAGCTCCTGGGCCTTCGCTCGTACGAACCCTTCCAGCGCCTCCCACGTGGGCGTGGTGGACTGCGCACCGGGTCCCGCCGTATCCTTCTCCATGAGGCGACGTTCCTTTCCCCCGGGTTCGAACCCGGGATCCGCTGGTTCATCCTCAGCGGAGAGGTACGTCGCCTCGCTTTTCACACACCGTTTGATCCTACCTCTATCAAGGGCCGATCCTACCGGCTCCGCGACCTGGAGCGACTCGTGAAGTGAACCCGAGCCCAGCAGGTGAACCGCAATCAGCAATGACAGGGTCGCATAGAAACAGCTCATCGCTCGGATACCAGCCACGGGAACCAGAGCTCGTCCCCGATCCGGACCGGCACGGTCCTGCCCGAGAGCGTTTGACCCTGCCGCGACCCGTGTTAGGTTGCCGCCCGATGCCCCGACGCGACGACCTCGAATCGATCCTCCTCATAGGCTCCGGCCCGATCGTGATCGGGCAGGCCTGCGAGTTCGACTATTCCGGCACCCAGGCCTGCCGCGCCCTGCGCGAGGAAGGCTACCGGGTCATCCTGGTCAACTCGAATCCCGCCACCATCATGACCGACCCGGACATCGCCGACGCCACCTACATCGAGCCCCTCACCGCCGAATGGGTGGAGCGGGTGATCGAGGAGGAGAAGCCCGACGCGCTGCTCCCCACCATGGGCGGGCAGACCGCGCTGAACCTGGCCCTGGAGCTTGCCAAGAGCGGCGTGCTGGAGCGCCACGGGATCGCGCTCATCGGGGCCGACCGGCAGGCCATCGAGACCGCCGAGGACCGGGAGGAGTTCGCGAAGGCCATGGGCCGGATCGGCCTCGCCGTCCCCCACGGCGGCTTCGCCCGGAGCCTGGACGAGGCCCGCCGCATCGCCGAGCAGGTCGGGTTTCCAGCCATCCTCCGCCCCTCGTTCACCTTGGGCGGGACCGGCGGGAGCATCGCCTACAACCGGGAGGAGTTCGAGGACCTGGCCCGCGCGGCGCTCCGCAGCTCCCCCATCGGGGAGGTCCTGATCGACCGGAGCGTGATCGGGTGGAAGGAGTTCGAGCTCGAGGTGATGCGCGACGGGGCCGACAACGTGGTCGTCGTGTGCTCGATCGAGAACTTCGATCCGATGGGTGTCCACACCGGCGATTCGATCACGATCGCGCCCGCCCTCACCCTGTCCGACCGGGAGTACCAGGCCATGCGGAACGCGGCCATCGCCTGCATCCGGGAGATCGGCGTGGACGCGGGCGGCTGCAACATCCAGTTCGCCATCGACCCCGAGACCGGCGAGATGCTGGTGATCGAGATGAATCCGCGCGTGTCGCGAAGCTCCGCCCTGGCCTCCAAGGCCACCGGCTTCCCGATCGCCCGCATCGGCGCCAAGCTCGCCGTGGACTACCGACTGGATGAGATCGACAACGCGATCACGCGGAAGACGCCCTCATGCTTCGAGCCCGTGCTGGACTATGTGGTGGTCAAGATCCCGCGCTTCACGTTCGAGAAGTTCCCGCACGCCGACCCCACGTTGGGGATCCAGATGAAGGCGGTGGGCGAGGTGATGGCCATCGGCCGGACCTTCCAGCAGGCGTGGCTCAAGGGGTTCCGGGGGCTCGAGAACGACCGCGCCGGCTGGCTGCCGGCCGCGAGCCCGGAGGCCGACGGCCTGGCCGACACGGAGGCCGACACGCTGCGGGCGGTGCTGCGCGCCCCCACGCCGGAGCGCCCGTTCCAGCTCTACCGGGCCCTGGCCGGGGGCTGGCCCGTGGAGGAGGTGGCCGCGCTGACCGGGATCGACCCGTGGTTCCTGGATCAGCTGGACGAGCTCGTGCGCGCCGGCGCGGAGTGGGCTGCGGGAGATGGCTGCCCCTCCGAAGGCGAGGCCTCCACCGGCGGTGGTGACCCGGCCGTTCCGGCCCTCGAGCGCATGAAGCGGTTCGGGTTCGGCGACGCGGAGCTGGCCGAGCTCCGCGGGGCGGAGGAGTCGTCGATCCGCCAGGCGCGCCTCGCGGCGGGCCTGCGCCCCGTGTTCCGGACCGTCGACACCTGCGCGGGCGAGTTCCCCGCCGCCACGCCCTACCTCTACTCCACCTACGAGACCGAGAACGAGTCGGTCCGCACGGAGCGGCCCAAGATCGTGATCCTGGGCAGCGGCCCCAACCGGATCGGACAGGGGCTCGAGTTCGACTACTGCTGCGTGTCCGCCGCCCTGGCACTCCGCGAGGCGGGGTTCGAGACGATCATGGTGAACTCGAACCCCGAGACCGTGTCGACCGACTTCGACATCTCCGACAAGCTATACTTCGAGCCGCTCACGGTGGAGGACGTGCTGGCCATCCTCGAGCTGGAGCGGCCGCTGGGCGTCATCGTGCAGTTCGGCGGGCAGACCCCGCTTCGGATCGCGCGCCGGCTGGAGGAGCGGGGCGTGCCGATCCTCGGCACCAGCGTGGACTCCATCGACCGGGCGGAGGACCGGCGCCGCTTCGAGGTCCTCTGCCGCGAGCTCGAGATCCCCGTGCCCGAGTGCGGGACCGCCACCGGGACCGAGGAGGCGCTGGAGATCGCCAGGCGGATCGGCTTCCCCGTCCTCGTTCGCCCCAGCTACGTGCTGGGCGGCCGCGCGATGGAGATCGTGTACGACGAGCCGTCGCTGCGCGAGTACTTCGCGCGTGCCGTGCGGGCCTCGCCCCGGCACCCCGTGCTCCTGGACCGCTTTCTCGAGGACGCGTTCGAGGCCGACGTCGACGCCGTGTGCGACGGCGAGCGGGTGGTGATCGGCGGGATCATGCAGCACATCGAGGAGGCCGGGATCCACTCGGGCGATTCCGCCTGCGTGCTGCCTCCCTACCTGCTGCGCGACGAGGACATGGAGACGATGCGCCGCTACACGCGCCGCTTCGCCCTGGCCCTGGGCGTCCGGGGCCTGATCAACGTGCAGTACGCGGTGCACGAGGGGACGGTCTACGTGCTGGAGGTCAATCCGCGCGCCAGCCGTACGGTCCCGTTCGTGAGCAAGGCCACGGGCGTGCCCCTGGCCCGGGTGGCCGCCCGGGTGATCGCGGGCCAGCCGCTCGCGGAGCTCGAGCTGCCCGACGAGCTGCGCGCGACCGAGGTGGCCGTCAAGGAAGCGGTCCTCCCGTTCGACAAGATCCCCGACGCGGATACGCTGCTGGGGCCGGAGATGCGCTCGACCGGCGAGGTCATGGGGTTCGCCGACAGCTTCGGCCTCGCCTTCGCCAAGTCGCAGATCTCGATCTACTCGGCGCTCCCGGTCCAGGGTGCGATCGCCATCACCGTGCACGACCGCGACAAGCCGGCCGTGACGCCCATCGCGCGGCGCTTCCACGAGCTCGGGTTCTCCATCCTGGCCACCCGGGGGACCGCCCGGTACCTGAGCGCCCGCGGCATCCCGTGCGAGCTCGTTCTGAAGGTGCACGAGGGCCGCCCGAACCTGCTGGACCGCATGGTGTCGGGCCAGGTACAGCTTCTGGTCAACACGCCGCTCGGTAAGCACGCACAGCACGATGACTACGTGATCCGGC
>JBHHYZ010000070.1:0-12013 GCA_046757845.1 Gemmatimonadota bacterium | reverse complement strand
TCTCCGCCCCCTCACCCAACCCCACCCCCTGACCGTGTCCTCAACCGCCCGTGAGCTCCGTCAGTCCCTCAGCCCCGTGGCCCGTTCGCTCTCTTCCCACAGGCAGGTCGCCAGCTCCTCGTCGTAGGCGGCCTTCGACGCCTGCACGCGCTCCGTTCCTTTGAAGTAGCTCCCGTTGGTCCCCTCCTGGGCGGCCGCAATCACGCGCATCACGCTCTCTCCCCCCTTCTCCGGAGCCGCCATGAGCGGCTTGAACAGCCGGATGAGAAGGCTCAGCGGGTCCCGATTGTGGTTCCAGATGCGGGTCGCCAACACACCGGGGTGGAGCGCGTTGGCCCGGATGTCCCTCGGTCTCCACCGGCGCCCTAGCTCGAACGTGAGCAACAGGTTGGCCAGCTTGGAGTCGGAGTAGGCCTGGATCGCCCCGTACTTTCCATCTCCCCGAAAGATCTCGGGAAGCGGACGGCGCCGGAGGTCGCCTCTGCGGTGTGCCTCCGAGCTCACGTTGACCACCCCGACGGAGCTGCCGGCAAGCGTCTCCTCCAGCAGACGGGTCAGCAGGTAGGGGCCGAGGTGGTTGGTTGCCATCGTGCTCTCGAACCCATCCACGGTCCTCCCGAGCCGGCTGGAATAGATGCCCGCGTTGTTCACCAGGCCGTCCAGGCGGCCGAACCGCTCCCGTACCCGACTCGCGAACGCCCGCACGTCGTCGAGTCGAGCCAGATCCAGCGCCATCAGGGTCAGCTTCGGGTTGCCGGTTTTCCCCCGGATTCTGGCCAACGCGGCCTGGCCGCGCTCGAGGTTGCGACACGCGAGCACGACGCTCGCGCCGGCCCGGGCGAGGGTCCGGGTGGCCTCGAATCCTACGCCCGAGTTGGCGCCCGTAACGACGAAGATCTTCTCTTGCATGCAGATGAGTAACTCGGCGGAGGCTTCTTCGTTCCGGCCTCCGCCCGGTCCATCGATCGATCCCCGATCGGCTTCGGCTTCGACGGGATCGTCACCGGCCCGGCGGGAGTTGGGACATATTATCCCCTCCTCCGGGGACGAAGGTGGGAGAAAGCGTCCCAGCGGCGGGGGTCCGCGGTAGAAAAATGCGGTTGCGGGCGGCGCCGCATGGCGCCGACCCTGCCGGGCGGCGGCGGCGGGCCGCTTCTGGCACGTGGGTTGCCTCGTGAGGACTCAGCCCGGCACGGCGAAGGAGTCCGCATGAAGCCCTCTCGCGCACGCGTTCTACAGGAAGGCCTGGTGGCCGGCCTGATCGGGTACGCTACGATCGCGCTGTTCTACTTCGTTGTGGATATCGCTCGAGGCCGCCCGCTCTTCTTCACGGCGGCCCTGCTGGGGCGGACGGTGTCCGGAGGTTCCGGATCCGCGGCAGAGGTCGTCGTGGCGCCGGGACCGGTGTTCGCGTACAACGGCATTCACCTTCTGGCGTTCCTGTTCATCGGTCTCGCGGTGGCCTGGCTGGTGTTCGAGCTCGAGCTGCACCCCGTCTTCTGGTACGTCGTGTTCTTCCTCCTGCTGGGCGGCTTCTTCATGAGCCTCGTCATCATGCTCGCGGTCGCGGAACGGCTGGCCGAGTTGATTCCCTGGTGGTCCGTGCTCGGTGCCAACCTGCTCACGGCGGCCGCGATGGGGATGTATCTGCACGCCGCTCACCGTCGTCTGTGGCGTGAGCTGCGGGGCACGCCGCCGTCCGAGTGAGCTGGCACTCCGACGGGATCCGGCCGATCCCTTGGACGGGTCGAAGGAGCTACGGGTGATCCCCGTGCCGGCCGGGAGGTTGGGAATCCGTCCCGAGCGCGGGCCGAACCGGAAACTCGATGCGCACGCGTTTGCGGCCGTCCGCGCAGTTCTCGATCGCAGCGCTGCCCCCAAGATGCACGGCCCTCTCCTGCAACTCGAACAGGTCCAGAGCCCGGGTCCTCTGAGTGTCGGCGTCCCCGGGCCGAGAGGCCGCTTCGTACGTGACGGTGGCGACGACGCCCGAGCCTTCCAGGGCCACGTTCACGTCGATGCGGGTGGCATCCTCATGCTGAATGGCGTCTTCGACGGTCGTCTGAACGATTCGGTACAGGGCCAGGGTCAGAGAGGAGGGAAGGACCGCCCCTCCTACGGAACTCCGGACCTGTATGGCTCGGCCCGTCGCCTCGGCGCGGGCTCGCGCGTACGACTCCAGCGCCGCGCTCACGCCGAGCTCGTCGATCTCGGGGGGTCGGAGCTCCCGGGCCAGCTTGCGCACGGCGTCCAGGGTGTCGAACACCTCACGTCGCAGCTCGTGCAGATGGGCCGTTTCCTCCTCCGAGGCGGCGGTCCGCGCGATCCGGATCTGGAGCAGGATGGCGGCCAGCGCCTGGGCGGTGTTGTCCAGCAGCTCGCCGGCGATCCGCTTCCGTTCCCGTTCCTCGGCGTCGATCGCCCTCACCGTGAGGGCCCGGTGACGCTGCTGGAGGGCTTCGATGCTGGCGACCATCCGGTTGAAGATCTCGGTGAGTCGCGCCAGCTCTCGATCAGCCAACGGGGAGAGGATGACCCGGGCGTCGAGCTCTCCGCGCTCGACACGCCGCGCCGTCTCCTCCAGGCCGCGCAACGGCGAGAGCGCCAGGTTCACCAGGAACGCGTTGAGCGCCACGCTCAGCAGAAGGATGAGGACCGCGAGCACGGCGGCCATCCCGATGCGGGAAATCGGAGCCCAGTCGACTCCCAGCCGCGGAGTCAGACGGATTCCGGCGAAGAACGCGACGACCACGATCAGGGCGTTGGCGATGACGATCTTATAGAACAGGGGCACCTGGATGAACCGGCGGGCGAGGCCGCGGGACAATGTCCGGCGCCCGCGAAGCCGGAGGGACGGCCTGTCGGGCAGTCCGGCCCCCGCCGCTGGGTGGGGAAGTTCCATCTGTTCCATCGCGTTCCGACTCCGTCCCGGGCCGGGATCCATCCGCTCGCGCATCGCCCATTGACTCTAGCTCACTCGAGCGCTCCAAGCTGTCGGGAGATGGCGGGAGGCCGTGTGGGGAATCGAGGGTCGAGCCTGTGGGGAATTTCCCCACAGGCGGTCGAGCCGGTTGTCTGGTTTCGTCGCCGGGCGGCGGCTACACTGGCCGTTCATCCGGGTGACGCCTTGCGAGTCGCCCGATTCTCGAGCAGAGGGGACACCCGTATGGAGGGCTTGCAGGCCGACGCCTACCGCGCCGTCTTCGAGGCAGCTCCGGATGGAGTGGTGATCGTGGACCGCAGCGGGACGATCCGGGCCCTGAACCCTCAAGCCCTGGTCCTGTTCGGGTACCCGGCGGAAGACGAGTTGCTGGGCCAGCCGGTCGAGGTCCTGGTGCCGAAGGACTCGCGAGAGGCCCATCAGGCGCACCGGGACAGGTATGCGGACCATCCCGTCGCTCGCCCGATGGGGATCGGGATGGAGCTCGTCGGCCGCCGCCGGGACGGCAGCGAGTTCCCGGTCGAGATCAGCTTGAGCCCCGTGAAGGTGGGAGGGGAACCGCTGATCATAGGTGCCGTGCGCGACGTGAGCGAACGGGTGCGTCTTCGCAACTTCAGAGCGGCCGCGCTGCGGGCCGCCGAAGACGAGCGCCGCCGGATCGCGCAGGAGCTGCACGACGACATGGCCCAACGGTTGAGCACGCTCTTGCTGTTTCTGCGGTTGGTCAGGGAAGCGAGTGATTCGAGCGCTCGCGAGGCGCAGCTGGAGGAGATGCGCGGCCAACTCCTTGAGGCCGCGGAGGGCGTACGACGGATCGCGCGAGGTCTCCGCCCGCCGGCGCTGGAGCGGGTGGGTGTGGGCGCGGCACTGCGCACGCTGGTCTCCGAGCTTCGGGAGTCGGGGGGACCGGAGATCTCGCTGGAGATGGATCCCGTCGATGAGTGTCTGACCGACGATGGAAAGCTGGTTCTCTACCGGGCCGTTCAGGAGGCTATCTCGAACGTGGTGCGGCACGCGGAAGCCTCTCGGGCTCGGGTCGGGATCGGAATCGACGGAGACAGAGTAGTGGCCAGAATCGAGGATGATGGTTGCGGTTTCGATGTCGCCCGGGCGCAATCGGCCGGAAGGCTCGGCCTCATCGGCATGCGCGAGCGCGCGCTGATGGTGGGAGGCCGGGTGAGTGTGGAGAGCCAGCCGGGCTCCGGCACGCGGGTCCTGGTCGAGATCCCGTGCCGGGAGGAGGAGGCCGATGGCTGATCGAATCCGGGTCGTGCTGGCCGACGACCACGCCATGTTTCGGGCGGGGCTGCGCGCCCTGATCGGGCTCGAGCCCGTATTCGAGGTGGTGGGAGAGGCGTGCGACGGCGACGAGGCCGTCGAGCAGGCCCGCAAGCTGCGGCCCGATGTCCTGGTCATGGACATCTCCATGCCCGGCTCGGGGGGACTCGAGGCGACGCGGCGGATCGCGGCCCTGGGCCTGGACACGAAGGTGCTGGTGCTGACCGTGCACGCGGAGGAGGAATACCTGGTCCCGGTGGTTCAGGCCGGTGCCAGCGGGTATCTGACCAAGACCAGTGCGGACAAGGATCTCCTGGAGGCGTTGAGGGTCGTGGCCCGCGGCCAGGTCTACCTGCCGCCGCAGGCGACCAAGCTTCTGCTTCAGGAGTACAAGAAGGCGGCGGTGGACGACGATTCCGCCGGCCTGCAGCGGCTGAGCGCACGGGAGCAGGAAGTGCTGGCCCTGACCGCCGAAGGTTACAGTTCCCGGGAGATCGGCAAGAAACTGTTCATCTCGCCCAAGACCGTCGACACCTACCGGTCGAGGATCATGAACAAGCTCGAGCTGGACCATCGATCCGAGCTGGTCCGGTTCGCGCTGCGGGTGGGTCTGCTCAAGGAGGGCTGACTCCGCTTCGCGGGCCGCGGTGGATGGTCCGGGCCGCGCGCGCTCGGGGCCCGGCGCTCCTCGGGCCCGGCTTGCACCGCCCCTTCACGCGAACGCCGTTTGACTTCCCGGGCGGCGAAACCCCCCACCGACCCGTATAGTTGAACGCCTGCCGGTGTATCGTCGGGCGCCCCCCTGAAAGGTGGGAGGGAACGGGGGCGCACGCTTCCACCGGCATGAAGGCGATCGACACCACCTGCGGTCTTGAGGAAGGGAGACGGATGTCACAGGGAGAGGTTGGAAGCCGGGACTCATTCGGGGCTCGGACGGTGTTGGAAACGGTCGGCGGTCCGGTCCACATGTTCGATTTGCGGGCCCTGGAACGGGAGGGGATCGGTCCCCTTTCCCGGTTGCCGTACTCCATCCGCATCGTGCTGGAGAACCTGCTCCGCCACGAAGATGGCGCCAGCGTCACCGCGGAGGATATCGAGGCGCTGGCCGGTTGGGATCCCGAGCGAACGCCGGGGCGCGAGATCTCCTTCGGTCCGGCACGGGTGCTGCTCCAGGACTTCACGGGCGTCCCGTCGGTGGTGGATCTCGCGGCCATGCGGGACGCTATGGCGGATCTGGGCGGGCCGCCGTCGTCGATCAATCCCCGGCTCCCGGCCGAGCTGGTCATCGACCACTCGGTCCAGGTGGACTCCTACGGCAGCGCCGCTTCGTTCCTGATCAATGCCGACAAGGAATTCGAACGCAATCAGGAACGCTATGCGTTTCTCCGCTGGGGCGCGACCGCCTTCGAAGGCCTGCGGGTGGTTCCACCGGACACCGGGATCGTCCATCAGATCAACCTGGAATACCTGGCAAGAGTGGTGTTCGACGATCGGGGGCCGGATGGCCGCTGGGCTTACCCCGACACCCTGGTGGGCACGGACAGCCACACCACCATGATCAATGGGTTGGGCGTGTTGGGATGGGGCGTAGGCGGGATCGAGGCGGAGGCGGCGATGCTGGGCCAGCCGCTCAGCCTGTTGATTCCGCCGGTGGTGGGCTTTCGCCTGCACGGCACCCTTCCCGAGGGGGCCACCGCCACCGACCTGGTGCTTCGGGTGACTGAGATGCTGCGCGAGCATGGGGCGGTGGGGAAATTCGTGGAGTTCTTCGGCTCCGGCGTCGCGAGCCTGTCCGTCGCGGACCGGGCCACGCTCGGCAACATGTCGCCGGAATACGGTGCGACCTGTGCCATCTTTCCGGTGGATGCGGAGACGCTCGACTATCTGCGCTTCACCGGTCGGCCGGCGGAGCAGGTGGAGCTCGTGGAGGCGTACACGCGGGCGCAGGGGCTCTTCCATACCGAGGGGAGCCCCGAGGCCGAGTACAGCGAACGGCTGGAGCTGGACCTGGCGACGGTCGAGCCGAGCCTCGCCGGGCCCAAGCTTCCGCAACAGCGGATCCGGCTGTCTCGTGCCCGGGAGGCGTTCCGAGAGGCGTTGACTCGCATGCGGGCGGCGGATGGGAGCGCTCTTCCGGCGGATGTCGAGTGCTGGGAGGCGGAAGGGGGAGACGGCGCGACCCGCGGGGCGGGGACGCCGGCCGGTTCGGTGTCCGTTGAGGCCGCCCGAGGCGTCGACGTCCGAGTGGAGTCCGCGACGAACGGCGCAGCCGACGAGTTCACCCTGCATGACGGCTCGGTGGTGATCGCGGCGATCACCAGTTGCACGAACACATCGAACCCATCGGTCATGATCGGGGCGGGCCTGCTGGCCCGAAACGCCGTCGCACGGGGACTGACTCGCAAGCCGTGGGTCAAGACCAGCCTGGCGCCCGGCTCCATGGTGGTCACCGAGTACCTCCGGGAGGCGGGTCTGCTGCCCGACCTCGAGGCCCTGGGCTTCCATGTGGTGGGGTACGGGTGCACCACCTGCATCGGGAACAGCGGCCCGCTCGCGGCTCCGATCTCGGAGGCGATCCGCCAGAACGACATCGTGGCCTGCGCGGTCCTTTCGGGCAACCGGAATTTCGAGGGTCGCATCAACCCGGACACGCGGGCCAACTACCTGGCCTCGCCTCCGCTCGTGGTGGCGTACGCGCTGGCGGGACGGATGGACATCGATCTCACCACGCAGCCGCTCGGCCGGGGCCGGGACGGCGAAGACGTCTACCTGCGGGATATCTGGCCCTCGGCGGAGGAGATCCGTTCCACGATTCGCTCGGCCGTCAAGACCGACATGTTTCGCCGCAAGTACGCCGGAATCTTTGAGGGAGATGAACGTTGGGCGGCTCTGGAGGTACCGGCCGGGGACCGCTTCACGTGGGACCCGGATTCCACCTATATCCGGCAACCGCCGTTCTTCGTGGGAATGTTGCGGGAGGTGGACGAACCGCGCGACGTGGAAGGAGCGAGGGTGCTGGCTCTTGTGGGCGATGCCGTGACCACGGACCATATTTCACCCGCGGGAGCCATCGCTCCCGATTCGCCGGCCGGCCGCTACCTGATGGAGCACGGTGTGCCTCCCGCCGAGTTCAACTCGTATGGATCCCGCCGGGGGAACCACGAGGTGATGATGCGCGGCACTCTTGCCAACATTCGCCTGCGCAACCGGCTCGTGCCGGGGGTGGAAGGCGGCTGGACGCGTCACTTCCCGGATGGAGAACGGATGACCATCTATGATGCGGCGATGCGGTACGGGGAGGAGGGGATTCCGCTCATCTTGATCGCCGGAAAGGAGTACGGCACGGGATCCTCGCGGGATTGGGCGGCGAAGGGTCCGTACCTGCTGGGCGTGAAGGCGGTGCTGGCCGAGAGCTACGAGCGGATCCACCGGAGCAACCTGATCGGGATGGGAGTGCTGCCCCTCCAGTTCGAGGAGGGCGAGAGTGCCGAGACCCTCGGCCTGAACGGCGAGGAAACGTACGACATCGCGGGGATCTCGGATGGCGTGGGAACGGGTGGGCGCCTTCGGGTCCGCGTGCGCGCGGAGGATGGCCACCGCGTGGAGTTTACCGTGCGGGCCCGCCTGGATACCGATGTGGAGATCGAGTATTACCGAAACGGCGGGATCCTCCAGACTGTCCTTCGTCAGAGCGTATAGCGGAGGTGCGTCCGTTCAGTCTTCTCGGATCGCCCGGTCGAGCCACGCCTCCTCCTCGGCGGAGAGCCCGGTCGACGCGCCCGCCTTCTCCGCTCCGCTGGAGGAGCGCCGGGTGGTGGCGCGCGGGGAGCGAGGTTCGGTGATGCGGCCGGAGTGGGAAGCGGGAGCGTCCGCAGCGACAGAGCCGTCTCCGGTGGCTGACTGCGCAGCGGGACCCGGAGTCACCGCGCCGCCCGACTCCAGCGGAGCCGCATCCGGAGAGGCTTTCCGGCCGCCGACCCACCGCCTGAGCTGCCGGGCCACCAGGCCACCGCCCAGAAGGAACGCGAGGGCCGGCGCGACGTAGACGAGGAGGTTCACCCCCCGGGGCTCCGGCTTGAGCAGGATCCAGCTCCCGTACCGGCTCACGAAGTAGGCCTTCACCTGCTCCGGCGACTCGCCGGAGGCGAGCCGCTCCCGGATCACCCGTTGCATCTCCCGAGCCAGTTCGGCCGAGGATTCGAGCACCGACTGGTTGCGACACACCGGGCAGCGAAGCTGGGAGGCCACCCGGGCGGCCAGGCCGTCCAGTTCGGCGGCGGAGAGCGTCGCGCCGGCCTCCGCCTGGCGGGTCGGAGCGTCCTTCCCGCCGGAGGTGTCGCGCGCAGCGGAGGAAACGGGCGGAGATCGGAGATCCTGCCCCGGCCCGGCACCCTGCGCAGCGGCGGCGTCCCGCGCGGCCAAAGCCCCCCACGTCAGGATCAGGAAGAGACCCGCCAGCGGGGCGAGACGCCGCCCGCTCATCCTTTGACCTTCACGGCTTCGTGCTCGGCCAGCAGCGAGTCCACCGTCGTCTTCAGATGGGGCCAGGCCACCGGCCCCACCCGCTTCCGGACGATTCGACCTTCGGGCGAAATGAAGAACGTCTCGGGAACTCCGTACACCCCGAAGTCGATCGCGGCGCGACTTCCCGGGTCCAGCACGGTGGGCCAGGCCCCGCCGTGCTCCGCCATGAAGCGCTCCGCTGCGGCCGGGGTGTCCTGGTAGAGGACTCCGATCAGGACGACATCCCGGCCGGCATACTCGCGCGCGGCGCGAACGAGCACCGGGTGCTCGGTACGGCACGGACCGCACCACGAGGCCCAGAAATTGAGCAGGACCACCTTTCCACGCTGCGCGGACAGGGAGAGAGAATCGCCGTCGAGGGTCTGGAGGCGAAGCGGTGGCGCCTCCTCATCCAGGATCGCGGACGGGAGCACCTGCACGTCCCGGGTCAGGCCGAAGGCCAGGAGCAACAGCGCCGGCACCGTGAGGAGCGGGGCCAGCCAGCGGGTAGCACGGCTCATGCGGAAACGGCCTCCGGCCGCGCCGGTTCCGCGTCCACCTCGGGCTCCGCGGGCAGGCTGGCGGTCAACACCACGGCCTTGCGTCTCCGGGGCCAGATGGCGATGACCGCGCCCAGACCCACGATCATTCCCCCGATCCACAGCCAGCTCACCGCGGGGTTGACGATGGCCCGCACGGTGGCGTGCTTGCCCTGCTGGTCGAACGCCATGAGCGTGAGATAGAGATCCTTGTCCAGCGCCGCGTGCACCGCCGGGGTCGCGATGGGCTGCTTCGAGCTCTTGTAGTAATTGAGCCGGGGCTGCATTTCTCCCAGCGACCGTTCCCCCTTCCAGGCCAGAAACGTGCTCCCCACCACGAAGCGGCGGGGTTCCTCCTGTCCCCACACCCTTTCGAACTCGATCCGGTAGTTGCCCAGGGTGAGCTGTTCCCCCGGCTTGAGGGTAGCTTCACGCTCGAACTTCCAGGCCCCGGAGATGGCGATCCCGACGGCCATGATCGCGACGCCCGCGTGGACCACGTAGCCGCCGTACCGCCGCCCGTTGCGGCCGAACAGGTCGAGTAGCGCGCCCACCACGGATCGTCCGGCCAGCTGCCGGCGCGCCGCCATTCCCTTGCGGAACTCCTCCCCGATGGTGGCGAACACGAAGCCGGCAAGGCCGAAGGTGAGGACCGGATAGAAGCGTCGCACGCCGAGCCCGAGCGCGACTCCCGCGATCGCCACCCCGACACCGACCGGCAGCCAGAAGGTACGGCGGAGCCTTCCGGGACTCGTCCGCCGCCACGGGAGCGCGGGACCGACCCCCATCAGGAAGAGCAGCGCCACTCCGATCGGCGCCGCCACCATGTCGAAGTACGGAGGTCCCACGCTGATCCGCTGGCCGCGGAGCGCCTCGATCACCAGGGGAAACATGGTGCCCAGCAACACGGTGAACGTCAGCCCGGCGAACAACAGGTTGTTCACGATGAAGGCCGATTCGCGGGAGACCACCGCGTCCAGGCTCCCCGGTGCGTGGAGGCGGTCGCTTCGCCACCCGATCAAGCCCAGCGAGACCAGCGCCACCAGCGCGATGAAGCCCAGGAAGAGAGGTCCGATCAGCCCTTCCGTGAACGCGTGCACGGAGTCCAGGATCCCCGAGCGGGTGAGGAACGTGCCGAGGAGGGTGAGCAGGAACGTGCCGATGATCAGGCTCAGGTTCCAGGTCTTCAGCATCCCGCGGCGCTCCTGCACCATCGAGGAATGTAGAAAGGCGGTCGCCGTGAGCCAGGGCAGGAAAGATGCGTTCTCCACCGGATCCCAGGCCCAGTAGCCGCCCCACCCCAGCACCTCGTAGGACCACCAGGCGCCACCGACGATCCCCATGGACAGGAAGGCCCAGGCGCCGATCGTCCACACCCTCGCCTCCCGCAGCCATCCCGACTCCATGTTTCCCGTCAGAAGCGCCCCGACGGCGAAGGCGAACGGAACGGCGAGCCCCACGAAGCCGAAATACAACATCGGCGGATGGAGTCCCATGAGAGGGTGGTTCTGGAGCAGAGGGTTGGGCCCGGGCCCGTCGGCCGGAGCGGGCACGACGTGGCCGAAAGGATTGGCCGGACCCACCAGCAGGCCGAAGAAGAATAGGCTGACCACTCCCAGGACGCCGGTGACGACGGGAGTGAGCCGGCTTGAGTCCGTCCTCCGACGCACGAACGCCAGCAGGGCTGCGTAGCCGGAGAGGATCCATCCCCAGAACAGGATGGATCCGTCGAGGCTGCTCCACAGTGAGATGGCGGTGTAATAGGCCGGCATCTCGCGGCTGCCCACGCGCGCCACGTACTCCACGCTGAAATCGTGGGTCAGGAGGGCGACCTCCATCGTGGCCATGGCGGCGGTCATGCAGAAGAAGATGAAGTAGCTGGCCCGCCGCGCCGCCTCCACCGCGCCCACCCGGCCCCGAAGGCCACCCGCCAGCCCGCCGGCCGCCATGATCGCGGCACCCATGAGGGCCGCCACGACCGAGGCGTACCCGATCGTGCTCAGCACGGACTAGCCTCCCGGCTCCCTGATCAGCGACTTGTACACTTCACGGGGGTCCTCTCCCGGCTTGGGCGGCCGGTACTCGTTGGAATGCTTCACCATGACATTGGTGCTGTGGAAGACGTCGTCCCGGGTGTACGAGCCTTCCACCACCACACCCATGCCCTCGTGGAACATCGCGGGTGGCGCACCGGTGCTCCGAACCGGGACATCGGCCTCGCCATCCGTCACGATGAATCGGAGGTCCCGGGTCTCGGCATCCCAGTTCACCGTACCTTCCTTCACCTGCCCGCCCAGCCGTATGGAGGCTCCATACAGCTTCGGAGCCCGCGCCTGGAGCTCGCTCGGAGTCAGGAAGAACACCATGTTCTCGCTCAGACCCCCCGCCACCAGGAAGACGATCGAGCCGGCGATGGCGGCCAGGCCGACGAGCATCCAGATGCGCTTTCTATTCAAGCTCCGAGCCTCCGAACAGGTGGGTCATCAGGTCCGCCGTCACCTAACCATCTAGCAATCCGTGGGCCAGGGCGCCAATGCCGCTCATCCTCGGTTCAACCAGGTTCTCGGGAGCGCCGGGCAGGTGGAGATACCCGGGGACGTCGCAGTTTGTCCCGGATGGCGCGAACGGTGGTCTCGACGCTTCGGCACGCGAGCTCGCACAACTCGAACAGCATGGGATCCGAGATGCGGTAGAACACTCGCACGCCATGCTTCTGCCGCTCCACCAGACCCTGGCGGTGGAGCAGGCCGAG
>JBHHYZ010000069.1:0-12097 GCA_046757845.1 Gemmatimonadota bacterium | reverse complement strand
CCTCGAGGCGGCCGCACAGCCGCGCCGCCCGTCCCTCGCGCCGGACGAACCGCCACGCCGCTCGCCCCGTCCAACTGGAGAGAGCGGCTGGCCCAGGTGGCCCGGGAGTGGGAGGCGGAAGCGCAGGGGCGGGCTTCCGAGGGCGCGCTCCCGCCCTCGCCCGCCGGACCCGGGCGGGCGGAGGAGGTAATAAGGCGACCCGTCCCGCTGGGAGACCCGCTGGCTTATCGGCGGGAGGAGGCGGCCGCGCCGCGGGAGCCAGGGAGCACCGCCTGGGAGGTGACGCGCGCGCCCAGGGAGCTGGCGGCCGAGGCCTGGGAGGACGACAGGGCGGCCCGCCAGGCCGAAGCGGCGTCGTGGGAGAACGCCGCGCCGGCCGGCCGAAGGGCGGGCGGAACGACGCCGGCGGGCCCGAAGCGAGGAGGGGCGGGTGGCTTTCCGCCCCTGCGGCGTTACGGGTCCCTCCAGCGGGCCGTCATCTACGCCGAGATCCTCGGGCCTCCCCCCGGGCTCAGTCCCTGAACGGAGAGGGAGGGCGTCGTCCCGCTGGAGCGCCGGAGCCCCGGGCGCTCTCGAGCAGCCGCCGGAGCTCCTGCTCGCTCAGTTCGAACGGATCGTCGGTGTAGCCCGGAGCTCTCACGCGCACCCGCGCTGCGGGGTTTCCCCCAAGCGGCTCCAGGTCCCATTCCCACCGGGTGCACGGACGCACCTCCCACCGGCCCCCCCGCCGGTCCTTGAAGTTCCGGTACGCCATCGCTCGCTCCTCCGCTCGTCTCGTGTGTCGCTCGGCCGGTCGGCGCGCGTTTCCGCGCGCCGGCACGGGTTTGGACTCGGGTCCGCTTGGTCCGGTTCGCCTTCTCCGGGAACTTCGCGCGCCACCGGGCTCTTGAGTGGAGTGCCCGCGGCCCGAGCCGGCCGCCGATGCAAAATAACCAGAGGAACGAGCAGGGTCATGACGGCGACCACACACGGCCCGAACCGGCGGGAGTGCGGACCATGAGGGTCACGGTGACCGGGGAGACCGAGCTGGTCATTTCCCCGGCGGCCGAAGGGCTGGAGATCGAGGAAGAGGGGGAGGGCCATTTTGGTCCCTTGGAGATGCTGGCCGCCTCGCTGGGTATCTGCACGGTGTCCGTGCTCTACCTGTGGGCCGAGCAGGCTGCGCTTCCGACGGAAAAGCTCGAGGTCGTCGTCCGCTGGAACTACGTGGACGGGCCGTATCGGGTGGGACGCTACGAGGTGACGATCCTCTGGCCGGGCCTGGCGGAGAAGCGGCGCGAGGCCGCCCTCCGGGTGGCCGTGAAGTGCACGGTGCACAACACTCTCGTGCATCCGCCCGCCGTGGAGCTCAGGGTCGCGGGCTGACGCGCGGCGGTGAGCGCGGAGGCGGGACCCGGCTGGCCGGGGGCGCCGCGAGGGCGCGGAACTCGCGCTAGGCGGTCTTTCGCAGGTAAGCGGCGGTGCCCACGAGCGAGATGAGGGCGAAGGAGAACCACTGGATGGCATAGTTCAGGTGGGGACCCTCGTTCAGCTCGATCTCCGCGAGCGGACGCAGGCCGGGCCCCGCCGGGCCGGGGTCGGTCGCCCGCACGTAGTAGGGGGCGATCGGGTAGGGAAGCGCCGCCGCGGCTGCCTTCAGGTCCAGGCGTAGGAGCGCCGCGTGCGGCTCCCCGGAGACGTCGAACGTCTCCACGCGGGTCTCGCGCCTGGTGCGTTCCCCCGGAAGCGCGATCCCGCGCACCCGGACCGACGCGGGGGGCGAGCCGGCGTCCTGGCCGGCGGAGGCGCCCGCCGGCCGGCCGTCCTCCAGGTGCGGCCGTAGGCCGTCCGGAGCCCGGAGCCAGCCCCGGTTGACCAAGATCGCGCCGCCGCCCTCCAGCCGCAGCGGGGTGAGCAGCTCGACTCCCGGAGAACCGAGATGCGCCCGGGCCCCCAGGATGAGCTCGTGCGCGTAGTCGTAAGCGCCCCGCAACTCGACGCGCCGCCACCCCACGCTGTCGGCGTCGGGCCACGGGCCGGAGCCACCCTGCGCGTACGCCGGAACCCGCAGGGGCGGCCGCGCCAGCTGCGCCGCGATCCGCGCGTTGGACGCGCGCCGCTCCGCCAGCCGATGGAGCTGCCAGATTCCCAGCCGGACGAACACCGTGGCGAAGACCACGGCGATGGCTCCGAAGCTGGCTCGTCTGGCGTCGATTCTCATGCCGGCCCTGTTCCTTTCGTGCGGCCGGCGTCCGTCCTGGGACGCCGGCGCCCCGCTCCCGCCGGCAACGTCTGGGGACAGGCCCCTCGGAGCAAGCGGACGGGCGGGAGATGCCCTGCGCGCCGGCCCTATGGAGGCGCCGGAGCCGGGGTTATAGTGCGTGCGGGAAAGGAGAAGGAGGAAGAGGATGAGCGGATTGGAAGGAGCGCACGGTCCCGGGGAGCGCCTCGTGGCCCCTGAGACGGGCCGGGATGTCGGGCCGGAGGCCCCGGAGGAACGAGTGCTGAGCCCCGAGGAGGGCTACGAGGTGCTGCGGCGCCTCACGTCGCCCCTGGTCGCGGTGACATGCCGGCTGGGGGAGAAGCTGAACGGGATGGTCGCCAACAGCGCCATTCGCGCCTCGCTCGTTCCGGGCCAGCAGCGTGTGGCCCTCTACGTCTTCAAGCGGCACCTCACGCATGAGATCATGGCCCGGACCGGGCGGTTCGTGCTCCACTTGCTCAGCCGGGATCAGTGGGACGAGATCTGGGCGCTCGGGTTCGACACGGGCCGCGGGCGGGACAAGCTGGATGGGCTCCCGTACCGGCTCTCCAGAGAGGACGGATTGCCGATCCTCACCCGGTGCTGGGCGTGGATGGAATGCCGCGTGATCAACGTGATGGATACGGGCTCCTCGACCTTCTTCATGGGCCAGGCGCTCCGGATGGGGCGGGGCTCCGGTGGGGAGCTCATGGACAGCGGCTACTTCCGAGAGCACATGCCGGAGGAATGGGGCGAGGTGTACCTGCGCAACCTTCGCGAGGCGCAGCGGATGTCGGCGGCCATGCCGGAGATGGACGACCGTCCGTGGCGGGAGCTGAACGCCCGGGCGATGAGCGAAACGGGATGAGGTTGAACCTTTCCGGCCCGGTTTCCGTAGAGAGATGAGAGAGCAGAGGGGCGAGCGCTTCGAGGGGAGCCTGGGCTGGAATGGTATGAGGCGACCATGACCGATGCAGATACGGGTGACCGGCGGCGCGGGGGGAGGAGGAGGCGGCAGCATGGGGGTCGAGCCCGGACGGGAAGCACGACCGGGCCGTGGCGGTGGCCGGATCCGCCCTGCACGCCCCCGTCTCCGGGATCTCCGGAGCCGGTGAAGCCGCGGGTGCCGGGCTGCGAGACCGGACCCGATGCGCGCACGCTGCGCGAGCTGCTCCTGGGCCGGGGGCGGAAGGACCGGAGGCGATAGGCGCCGCGGGTTTCCGTTCGAGTCACTTACCCGTACCCGCGCGCTGGGTGGGCACGGGGCGGCTCAGCGGCGCCGGGCGGCGCGGTCGTACACCCGGATCCCGGGGTCCGAGGCTACGACCGCGAACCAGTAGGCGGTCATCGCCGGAACGGGCGTGAGGCGCGAGCCCCGAAGTGTTCCTCCGATCGCTTCGCCCGCCAGATTCCAACGGCTCCCGCTTCGGTCCACGATGGCGCTGTCGCCGACCGCGAAGCGGAGCTCCCGATCCCGTAGGGCGGCCCGGTAGGCCATGGCGCTCGTCCCGTCTTCGGCCGTGAAGATGACAATCGGCTCGCCGCCCAGCCTGTCCATCACCACCCGCGGCAGGCTGGGCCCCAGCGGGTAGGCCCGGGACTCGCCGCCGAGCTCGACCGCCAGCACGCGCGCGCTGGCCGGCAGCCGATCGTCACGGGCCGCCCCGCTCACCGGAAAGGCGAAGCCCCCGCGGTCGAGCCGCTCGGCGTAGCCGACGAAAGGGTCGTAGGCGTAGCTGCGCCGGTATCCCGTGTCATGTGACAGCACGCGGCTGCCCGGATGGAGCTTTCTCCACTCCTCCCACCGCATGGTGGCGCTCGGGAGCAGGTCCAGTCGGGCACCCGTCCGGGGTCCGACGATGGCCTCGCCCGCCACCTGCCACCAGTAGCTGCCCGTCTGGTAGTCCACCATCACCATGTCGGACTCGTACAGGGCGCTGGTGTTGCCGAAGCTGAGCGTGTCGGCCCCGACGCGCCGGTCGAACACGATGCCGCTCGCGCACAGGGGGCAGTAGGAGACGAGCACGGGCCGGCCGGCCAGCGTGTCGTTGACGATCTCGTGGAAGTTGAGGATGCGAACCGGGAACGCCCAGGCCTTTTCGCCCGAGGCGTACCCGATCACCATGTCGCCATCCCGCAGCCAGAACGCGTCGTGCGCGGACTCGTAGCGGGGATGGTGGAGGGGCGGGATGGCGTCGCGGAGCCGCTCGATCAGGGCGGGCGATGCCTCGGTGAGCGGGACCGCTTTCCCGGTCGGCAGGAAGGTGTCGAACACGATCCCCTGGAGCGGGACGCTGTGCCGCGTGGTATCCGGCTGTGGCACGTTCCGGTCGATCTCCTGCGCGGCGAGCTCTCCGGAGCCGCCCGAGCTCCTCGACGCCAGTGCGAGGCACAGCGTCGCCAGCGCCGCGACGCGGGCCTTGGCGGAGCGGGCGCGGGAGCCGCGGCCGCGCGATCGCGTCCAGCGTGGGAGGGAGCTCATGGTGTCCGGGCAACGCATGGCGGGGACTCCGCGTTCCGGGCCCGGCGGCGCCCAGCGGGCGGCGGGGCGCCCACGGCCACTCGGTGGCGCATGCCGAGGTCGCCACCCTAGACTTCGACGGTTCACTCCGGGTCCACCACTTCCAACGGAGGAAGCATGATCCGAGTCGGAGAGCCGGCACCGGATTTCGAGCTCGAGTCGGACGACGGGACCCCCGTACGTCTCGAGGATCTCCGGGGCCAACGCGTCATCCTGTACTTCTACCCCCGGGACGACACGAGCGGCTGTACCAAGGAGGCATGCGGGTTTCGGGACCATCTCCGCCGGCTCTCGGGTCTGGATGTCACGGTCCTGGGAGTGAGTCCGGACGGTGTGGAATCACACCGGAAGTTCCGCGACAAGTACCGTCTGTCATTCCCTTTGCTGTCCGATCCCGACCACCGGGTGGCCTCGGCCTACGGGGCGTGGGGGAAGAAGAAGCTGTATGGGCGCGAGTACGAGGGAATCCTGCGATCCACCTTCGTGATCGACCCGGACGGAAAGGTCGAGCGGGTGTACGACAAGGTCAAGCCGGCCGAGCACGCCGCTCGGGTGCTGGCGGATCTGGCAGCTGCGGCCGACGCGGAGCCTCCGGCGGACCCCGCCGACGGCTGACGGGTGGGTCCGCCCGCGCCGGACAGGGGCCCGAGGGCAGCGGCCGGGCGGTGTTACAGCTCGTCCGCCGTCTCCCCGCGGCGCTCCGCAAGCTTGATCTCAAGCGTCCAGCGTCCCGGCCCGCCCAGCATGGTGCACAGCAGCCCGCCGATCAGCGCCACGTGGAACTCGAACCCGTAGGCCAGGGGCGCGTTGGGGATCGCGACGATGAAGAAGCCCTGCCGAACGTGGAACAGGATCACCGCCACCAGCATCTCCAGCACCAGCAGCAACGCGGCCGTCCGGGTGAAGAATCCCAGGAGCAGCGCCAAGCCGCCTAACAGCTCGAGCACGGCCACGAACCACAGAAGGCCGTCGGGCAACGTCCAGCCGGCCATGGTGAGCATCTCCTTGATGAAGGAGATCTGGTGCCCAAACAGCTTCGACCAGCCGTGGAGGAAAAACACCAGGCCGAGCGCGATTCTGAGGATGAACAGTCCGGTCTCGGGCTTGTGGGGTCTGGGCATCTCGCTCCCTCCTGCCAGGTGAGCTGGGACGTCTCCCGCGCCTCAGGAGTTTCTCCCCGGTCGTTCAGAGAATCGGGCGTGCGCCGTCAGGAAAGGTAGACGTGGATCGCTCGGAAAGGTAGACGCCGAAGCGGGAAGCCCGTCACCTGCTCCACATCACTTCATCCCACGACAGGTGACGGGCTCGCCCACCGGCTCTCTCCCGCCACGGGGCCCGGAGGGCGCCCGCGGCGGGAGGCCGACCCTCACTTCTTCTTGGCCTTCTGCTTCGCCTCCAACTCCCGAATGTAGGCGACAACCTCCTTGATCTCATCGGGAGAGAGCAGGGCCGAGAACCCCGGCATCGTGCCCTTGCCCTTGGTCAGGACCTCGATCAGCTGCTCGTCGCTCAGCTTCGCGACGGGCCCCTCCGGGTCCGCGAGATTCTTCGGCTTCGGGGTCAGGGCGACCGCCGCGGGCCCATCTCCCTTGCCGGTCTTCCCGTGGCAGGCCACGCATTGCTTCCTGTAGATCTCACCCCCGGTATCGGTAAGGCCGATGACGCCCTCCAGCTTCGTGGCCGCCACACGGCCTTCCTCCTTGGACTTCGGGGCCGGTGCCGCCGTGAGCTTGTGCCCGGCCGCCATGAGGAACTCCCGGACCGCGTCTTCCTCATCCGTGGTCAGACGGGCCTGGATAGCCATGTGGGCGACGATCGCTTTCCAGCTGTCCGCATCGTACTTGTTGGGTGGCTGAGCCCGATGGCACCGGCCGCACACGCGCCCCCACACTTCGGCGCCCGATTCCTGGGCCAGTGCGGGCAGGGCGGTTCCGAGGACCGCCACGGCCGCCAGCGCGCCCAGCATCGCCGTGTATTTCGTCCTTTTCTTCATCTTCCCTTTCGCTCCCGGGTCTCGCTCCGACCCGCTGTCCCTTCCGCGCACTCGAGCGCTGCGGCAGCCGCTCGCTCTATAGACTCCGCTGACGCCCATTCGGCCACTCCTCGAGCCGAACCGTGGTCTCGGCGGCTCAGAAGACCACCGTGAACTGGCCCATCACCTTGTCGTTGGGCTTATCGACTCCGCCCCGCTCGTCGTTCACGAAGTACGCGATCCGAAAGATCGCCGACGCCGAGACATAGTAGCTGATTCCGGCCGCGAGCTCCGACTTGTCCCCCGTGTCACCCGGGAAGTTGACCCACGAGTACCGGATCACGGGTTCCAGATTGGCGAGCTTCGGATTCAGCCGGCCCAACCCGTAGGCTGCCTGGGTGTAGAAGCCCGTTCGCGTGCTGGTGCTTCCGTCGGACAGGTCCTGGATCGAGTGCACCGCCTCGGCTCGCAGCTCGAGCTCCTTGAGGTGGTAATCCAGGTCCCCTCCGATGAAGCTGATGTCGAGGTTCGGGGCGTACTCGGAGGTGTAGCCGGAGAAGCCGATTCCCAGACCGGCCGCGGCCTCCAGACCCAACCGTCCGCCGATCGCCTTGTTGTTGTCCTTGAACTGCTTCTCGCGATCGTTGGATCGCAGGCCCCGGAAGCTGGTCGCGTCGGGGTCCCCGGCCAACCCGTTCACCACGTAGGCGTCGAAGGTGAAGCGATTGCCGGACCCCAGCGGGGCCGCCCCGGAAGCCCATACCCCGACGTCCGCGTACGTGGTGGGAAACACGTTGTCGTACACCAGCGGCCGGCCGGGAACCTTGCTGATCCAGGTCGGGTGCAGGTCCTTGTTGAACCGGTTGAACGGGATGATGAACTTGCCGCCGATCAGCCGGAGGTTCTTGATCCCCTCGTACGCCAGATACCCGTACTCGAAGTTGATCTCGTCGCCGGCGTGCTCGTACTCGATCTCACCGGCCACCGAGACGTTGTCCATCACGTAACCCGCCACGATCATGTTGAAGTGGTGGTTATCGAAGAAATTGTGCCACTTCTGGTCAGGATTATCCTGCCGCTGAGCGGTCCATTCGAGGTCCCCGTAGCCCGTAACGTGCAGACCCTGGGCTCGGAGGCTCCCGGCGAGGACGACAACGGCAAGGGTCCCCACGGTGGCAGCTCGAGACCCAATCCGTCCGTTCATTCTCCGCCTCCTTGCGAACGCGGGCTTGTGCCTCACGCATGGCCCGCTGTACCCGGGGGCCGGCGGACCGAGCACGATCGCGCCCGGTTCCGCCAGGGCCGGTCCGGCCGGACCGACCCATTGGTGTCCCCCCGTCTGACTCCATAGTATGCAGCGTGGGCGGGAGGGTCTGTCCGGCAAGGCACGCGCTCTCGTGTAGGGGAGTGGCGGGGATGGGTCGTGGGGAGTTTTCGGCTCCGTGTAGGGGAATCTCCCACACTCCGCCCGCGGGCCGTGGCCAGTGCCGTAACGGAGTCGCCGGCTGGCGCTTATCCGGATCGCCCAGAACGCGTGGAGGAGGGCTGGTAGGTGATTTTCCGTAGTCCGCACCCCGACATCGTGATCCCGGAGGAGCCGTTCCATACCTACGTGCTGGGGCGGGTCGTCGAGCTGGCGGACAAGCTCGCGTTCGTGGACGCGGACACCGGGAGGCGCCTCACCTACGCGGGCCTGGCCGACGGGGCGGAGAGAGTGGCCGCGGGGCTGGCGCAGCGGGGGTTGGAGAAGGGGGATGTGGTCGCGATCTGCAGCTCGAACCGGCCGGAGTACCCGCTCGCCTTCCATGGGGTGGCCACCCTGGGAGGAATCGTCACGACGCTGAATCCGCTCTCCACGCCGAAGGAGATAGCGCACCAGTTGGACGACTCAGGAGCGCGCTATTTCATCACGGAGGCGTCGTTGCTGCCGCGCGTCCGGGTCGCGGCCGCGCACACCGGGGTCCGGGAGATCTTCTTCTTTCGGGATGAGGGGGAAGGTGGTCGTGCGGCCGCCGGCCCGGAGAGACCCGCCCGCGCCGGTGCGCCCCGAGCCGCGATGCGGGCGCAGGACGCCGCGTCCGCGACGCCGATGCCCGAAGCAGCGCCCGCGACCCCGTTCTCCGCGCTGCTGGAATCGACGGACGCGGTCCCGGAGGTGCACATCGACCCGCGCGAGGATGTGGTGGCGCTCCCGTACTCGAGCGGCACGACGGGGAAGCCCAAGGGAGTCATGCTGACCCACTACAACCTGGTGGCCAACGTGGCGCAGATCCTGGCGGTCGATCGGGTGCCCGAGGACGAGGTGGCGATCGCGGTGCTCCCGTTCTTCCACATCTACGGGATGATCGTCGTCATGAGCATGATCCCGCGGGCCGGCGGCACGGTCGTCACGATGCGGCGCTTCCGTATCGAACAGTTCCTCCGCACCGTGGAGACCTACCGGGTCACCCGCGCCCACCTGGTGCCCCCCATCGTCCTGGCCCTGGCCCAGCACCCGCGGGTGGACGAGTTCGATCTCTCG
Organism: Gemmatimonadota bacterium; assembly: GCA_046757845.1. GTDB lineage: Bacteria > Gemmatimonadota > Gemmatimonadetes > Palauibacterales > Palauibacteraceae > JBHHYZ01. The sequence continues at coordinate 2,862 of JBHHYZ010000069.1, read as the reverse complement.
AGTCTTCGGTTCATCGGCTCCGGCGCCGCGCCGCTGGGTGAGGGCACGGCGCGCGCCTGCGCGGAACGAGTCGGCTGTCCCGTGGCCCAGGGCTACGGGCTCACGGAGACGAGCCCCGTGACCCACTGGTCGAGCCCCGAGCGCCCGGGCGCCGGGAAGCTCGCCTCCGTCGGCCCGAGCGTCCCGAACACGGAGGTCCGGATCGGCGACCTGGAGACCGGCCGCCCGCTGGGCCCGGGCCAGCGGGGCGAGGTGTGGCTGAGGGGCCCGCAGGTCATGAAGGGGTACCTGAATCGGCCGGAAGACACCGCCCGCACCGTGGACGGCGAGGGCTGGCTCCACTCGGGAGATGTGGGCTACGTGGACGAGGAGGGCTATCTGTACCTGGTGGACCGGGCCAAGGAGCTCATCAAGTACAAGGGTTATCAGGTTCCCCCCGCCGAGCTGGAGGAGCTGCTGCTCTCGCACCCGGCCGTGGCCGACGCCGCCGTGATCCCGAGCCCGGACGAGGAGGCGGGTGAGGTGCCGAAGGCGTTCGTCGTCCTGCGCGAGGCGGACTCCGCCGAAGGCCGGGTGTCGGCCGAGGACCTGTTGGGCTTCGTGGCCGGGCGGGTGGCGCCCTACAAGAGAGTCCGCCGCCTGGAGTTCGCCGATGCCATCCCCAAGTCGGCCTCTGGGAAGATCCTGCGGCGGGTGCTGGTGGAGCGCGAGCGCGCGGGATCGAGGCCGTGTCCGTGACCGTCCGAGCGCGTGCCGCCGCATCCGTGATCGCGAAGCCGCTCGTGCCGACGGCGGGCGCGGCACCCGTTGGGCGGGGAGCCCGAGGCACCGTCGCCCCGCTCCTCCTGGCGGCGCTGCTGGCCCCGGCGGGCGCTCGCGCCCAGGAACCCGGTGTCGGCGGCCAGGGATCCGCCGATCCCCTCGTCAAGATTGCTCCCCACGCGTGGGCGTGGATCGCCACGGACGAGCGTTCGTCCAACAGCGCCCTGTTCGTGGGTGACTCGATCGCGTTGGTCGTCGACCCCGGACTCACGCCCGGCGTGGCGCGCGAGTTCCTCGCGGCCGTGCGGACGGTGACGGATCGGCCGGTGCGCTATGCCGTGCTCACCCACTGGCACCCGGACCACGCGCTCGGCGTCACCTGCATGAGGGGGCGGCCCTTCACCGTGGTCTCCCACCCGTGGACGCGGCGCGTGCTCGCCGAGCGGGGCGCCCGGGTGGCGGTGGCGGCGGCTCGCGCGGCCCCCACGGCCGCCGAGCGGGAAACCTTCGCCTCGTGCCGCCCCGCGCCCCCGGACAGCACCGTGGCCGACAGGACAGCCTTCGATCTGGGCAGGCGCCGGGTGGAGGTGTTCCCCACGGGTCCGGCCCATACTCCCGGCGACCTGGTCGTGTGGGAGCCGGGCGAGCGGGTGCTGGTTACCGGGGACATCTTCATGCACGAGGCGAGCCCGGACATGGACGAGGGCAGTCCGCGCCGCTGGGCGGAGGTGCTGGACTCGCTCGTGTCCCTGTCGCCCTCCGCGGTCGTGGCGGGCCACTTCGGGCCCAGTCGGCCCACCGACCTCAAACGTTTTCGCGACTATATGCACGCCCTGGTGGGCCGCGTCACCGCCGCGCTCGCCGCCGGCGTTCCGCCGGACAGCGTGCCGGCCCGCGTTCGGCTCCCCGAGTTCGCCGACTTCGGGCAGTACCCCCAGTACAACGCCACCTTCGCGGGCAACGCCGAGGCCGTGGTGCGGGAGTGGCTTCGCGCCAAGAAGAGCGGCGGAGGTCCGCCTCCGCCGCTCTGGCCCGGGGCCGGCCCGCGGCCCATGCTGGTGCGATGACCGAGAGCCTGCAGGACCGCTACGCCCCGAACACGACGTGTTTCGGCTGCGGCCCGGCCAATCCGAAAGGCCTCCGGATCAAGAGCTTCCCGTCGAACGGGGACGTGGTGGCCGAGTGGACGCCCGAGCCCCACCACGAGGCGTTCCCCGGGGTTCTGAACGGCGGGATCATCGGCACGCTGCTGGACTGCCACTGCAACTGGACGGCGGCCTACCATCTCATGCGTCGGAGCGGGGCGGAGGCGCCTCCCGTGACGGTCACCGCCGAGTACAAGGTCGAGCTGAAGCACCCCACCCCGTCGCGCGAGCCGTTGCGGCTCCGGGCTCGCGTGGTGGACTCGAGCGAGCGCCGCGCCACCGTGGAGGCCGAGCTGGAGAGCGGGGGCCGCGTGACCGCGACGTGTCGGGGTGTGTTCATCTCGGTCAGGGAGGGGCACCCCGCGTACCACCGCTGGTAGACGTTGGCCGGGAGGGCTCGCCGTTGCGTTCGATGGAGGACACGTGGCCGGAAGACCGCGACTGATGGCCCACTCGACCGTCAGGCGCGTTCTGCGCGGGCTCTCCCTGTCATCTCTCGGCTGGGCGTGTCTCGTCCCATTCGCCGCGCTCGGCTGCGACCGGAGCCCCGACCACTCGGGCGCGCGCGGCTCCACCATCACGGTGCTGTATGATGCGGACGAGCGGCTGTTCGGGCCGTACTGGAGCATGCCGAGTTGGTTTCTCATGTTCCTTCCCCTGGCCACGTACGACGAGAGCGGTCACATCGTCGGCCGGCTGGCCCGGAGCTGGGAGCACTCGTCCGACTACCGCACCTGGACCTTCCACCTCCGCACGAACGCCCGCTGGCATGACGGGGAGCCCGTCACCGCGGCCGACATCAAGTTCTCCATCGAGCTCGCCGCCCATCCTCACATCCTGTTCGACGACGCGTGGCACGGAGTGGACTCGATCGCCGTCCGCGACGACAGCACGCTGACCATCTTCTACGGACGGCCCAGGGACGCCCGGGACACCTGGAACGTCTACTGGCCCA
>JBHHYZ010000068.1:0-13102 GCA_046757845.1 Gemmatimonadota bacterium | reverse complement strand
ACGCCGCGAACCCTGTAATGTCGCATTCTGACACGCCATGTCAACGGTCGGTGACTACCAGGCGGCCATCATTCGCTTGACCGCGTACGTGGGCGCGATGTCCACGGGCACGGCGTCCAGCCGGTCGATCGCCGCCCGCAGAGCCTCGGAAATCTGGCCGTAGCGCTCCAGGAATCGGCCTGTCCCCTCGTAGTCGCCGGTGGCCTCCAGCATCAGGTATTCGTGGGCCAGCTCGGAGATGGCCGAGGGCATGCGGTCCAGATTCACGCGGAAGCTGCCGTCGTCTTCCGCCGCCAGTGCTCCGCGCTCGACCAGGAAGTTGAACTGGGTGAGGCAGCCCTTCCCGTGCGCCTCGCTCACCCCGAACCGGACGCAGCGGAACAGGTCGGCCGCGTGGCTCAGGTAGGCCTGGCGGAGGAAGTCGGCATCGTAGACGCCCCGCTTGGCCAGGACGCCGATGTCGTGCGTGCCCACGGCGTCGGCCTTCGCCTCCTCGATGGCCGAATAGCGGTCGCGGAGGGCCTGGTTGACGGTCAGATCGGGTTTCCCCGTCACGTAGTCAGGGCCCAGGGCGTGGGCCAGCTCGTGCATGAGAATGCGGGTGAAGTACGGCTCGAAGGTGATCTCGTCGGCCTGCGCGGAGTCCATGACGACCCGGGCGATCGGCTTGAGGATCTTCTCGAACTTGGCTTCGACCACGTTGGTCAGCATCACCTTCTTGGAGCCCTCCTGCGCCCGGACCCGCGGATCGTTGGGCAAGTTGAACGCGAGGGTCTGGACGCCCGCGCGCGTGTCTCCGGCGGTGTAGACCTCCGTGACCACGGAGATGGGGGCGGTGAACGACCGGTCCAGGTTCTTGTGCTCCTCCGGGATGGGAAGGGCCCGCTCCAGGTCCGGCATGTGGTCGGCCAGCTCGGCCAGCTCGGCGCTCCGGGCCGGATCCTTGAGGGTCAGGAACGACTCGAAGGCGGCCTTGTAGCCGAACAGGTTGTCCTCGTAGACCTCGTAGGGCCCGATGGTGGGGTCGATCAGGTTGTCCTGGAGCCGCATCCAGGCGACTTCGCTGTCGAAATAATCGTTGGACAGCAGGGCATCGGCGCGAAGCGCGAGGAAGCTTCGAAGCGACAGGTTGCCCGACAGCCCTGCCGCGTCGCGCATCAGCTTCGCGGCCGCCTCCAGCTCCTCCCGGTAGGCCTGGGAGTAGGGGACGATGGCGAAGGAGTTCCCGTCCTTCCGGATCACGGTGTAGTACGAGGTGAACGCCTCCTTCTCTTCCGGATGGTCCGCCAGCCAGGCCTCGAACCGCGCGGCGTCCACGCCCTCCGGATAGTAGCCCGCGCCGGGCGGCTTGGGACCCACGTTGAGGAACGGCTCATCCTCCAGCAACCGATCCCACGGGCCGGCCATGATGTCGTAGTACCTGCGCGCGGCGTCGGCTCCCTCGAAGCGGGCGTCTCGAAGCCGCCGCTCCAGGTCCGGGTTGCCCGCCCACACCTGGCGGCGGAAGATGCGACCCAGGTGGTCGGAAGCCTCCACCAGCCGCCGGAGCGCCGCCTTCTGGCGCGCGTCCAGCAGGGAGGCGTCGAACGTGAGCGTGACCGGCGCGAACTGTGCCACCCGCGCGCCGATCTCCTCCGGGGTGAGGCCCGGCGCGAGGGTCACACCGCCCTCCGAGCCGGCGCTCGCCGTCTCCCGGGAACCGTCCCCGGCGCAACCCCAGGTTCCCGCCAGGAAGGCGGCAGCCAGGAGCGCGACGGCCGGGAGGCGGAGCGCCGCGGTCGGGAAGGGCGGGTCGGGAACTCGCCGGGCCGTTTCATTTCTCGTCGATGATGGAACCATTTCCGTCTCACTCCTGCACTTGCGATGTCTTGCCGCCGCTAGGGGCTCGTGGGATCACCCGGGCGGCGGCCGTCCGCCGGCTGTCGGCCGGGCCGGCTCACTGCATGACCAACGAGATGTCGCGTATCACCCAGACCGGAACGGCGTGCCCGGCGCGCAGCGCCGGCCGGAACCGCATGCGCACCGCGACGGCCTCGGCCGCCCGGTCGTACTCCTCGTTCCCGGAGCTGGTCTGAACCACCGCATCGGCTACCTGGCCGTCGGGCCCGATCAGCACCCACAGGAGCGTCTCGGTGCGGGCCGGGAGGTCGTGCTTGCGCAGCACCGGAAGAAGCGTGTCCACGAGCAGCTTCTGTATCTCCTCGTCCCAGATGGCCTGTGGACCCTCGTCGTAGGGAGTGTAGGCCGGGCCTTCCATCTTCAGCTCCTCCACCGTCGGGGCCGGCGGTGGAGGCAGCTCGCCGCGCGCGTCCGCCCCGGAATGGTCCGCGGCGCCCGTGGATCCGGAGGATCCCGAGGGGGAGGGGGAAGGTCCCGATCCGTGTTGAGGCCATGGGACGCAGCCCACGGCCAGGAGGCACAGGAGGGTCAGCGCGTACCGGATGATCCTTCCTCCGTCTTCCTTCGCTCTTTTCGCGCCGCCGTGGCCAGGATGAGCACGAAGCCCCCCCACACGAACGCGAGCACGAAAAGCATGGTCACGATGCCGGTGGTGGACATGCCCTCTCTCGTCCTCGCGGTGAATCTGCAGGTGCCTAGCCGCCCGGGCGGCCCGGGAAGGCGCAATCTAATCGAGGAGGCCGTCGCGGGGTACACGCGGGGCTTCGGCCGGCGCCGCACACGGCCCGCCGCCGGGGTGCGCACGGCCCGCCACCGGCCCTATACTTCCGCGGGTCGCATAGAAGCTCTTCCCTGGAGTTCGAACCATGAACGCAGCCGCCGTCTTCCTCGCCGCCCTCTCCCGCCGGTTTCGCACGCTCGGCCGCGTGGGGTGGCGCGCGCTGTTCGTCGTCTCGATCGGCGCCGGGGCGGGCCTCGCCCAGGAACCCGCGCCCGCGGCCGGCGCCAGGCAGGCCCGGGAATCCACCGCCCCGATCTACCGCGTCCCCGCGCCGGAGCTGGCCGCGCTCGTGGACGCGCCTGTCACTCCGGCGGTGAGCCTGAGCCCGGACCGCCGGACGCTGCTGGTCATGGCGCGCGCTCCTCTGCCGTCCATCGCCCGGGTGGCGGCCCCCGAGCTCCGGCTCGCCGGCCTGAGGATCGACCCGCGCACCAACGGACCGAGCCGGACGCGGCCGTACACGGGATTGGCGCTCCGCGACCTGGAAGGCCGGGAGCGGCCCGTCGAGGGCCTGCCGGAGGGCGCGCGAATCCGCAACGTGGAGTGGGCGCCGGACGGACGGCACATCGCTTTCACGCTGGACCGGGAAGAGGGGATCGAGCTGTGGGTGGCCGACGTGGCCGCGGCGCGGGCGCGCCGCCTGCTCGCCGAGCCCGTGAACGACGCCTACTACGGAGCTCCGTACGCGTGGCTGTCGGACAGCGGCACCCTGGTGGTCCGCACCGTGCCGGCGGACAGGGGAGCGCCGCCGGAGGCTTCCGAAGTCCCGACCGGCCCCGTGATCCAGGAGACGGAGGGTCAGGCCGCCCCGGCCCGCACCTACCGGGACTTGCTGGAAAACGCGGTGGACGAGGCCCGGTTCGAGTACTATGCGACCTCGCAGCTGGTCCGCGTCAGCCTGGAGGGCGTGGTCACCCCGTTGGGCCGTCCGATGCTGCTGCGGGACGCCACTCCCTCGCCGGATGGCCGGTATCTTCTGGTGCAGGCAACCCACCGGCCCTTCTCCTATCTGGTGCCCGGCTACCGGTTCCCGAACCGGATCCAGATATGGGACCTGAAGGGGAAGCCGGTTCGGGAGATCTCCGACCTGCCGCTGGCCGAGCGCGTTCCCACGGCGTTCGGCTCCGTCCCGGAGGGGGTCCGCTCGATCGCGTGGCGGCCTGACGCGGACGCGACGCTCTACTGGGTCGAGGCGCTGGACGGCGGGGACGCCCGCGCGGAAGCCGAACAACGTGACCGGGTGTTCATGCTGCCGGCGCCGTTCGCGGCCCCGCCCACCCCGCTCGCGACCCTGCCGCTTCGCTACGCGGGGGTGGACTGGTCCGAACACGGGTTCGGCCTGCTCGGCGAGACCTGGTGGCGCACGCGAAGACGCCGCGTCTACCTGATCCACTCCGACGCTCCGGGAAGCGCCCGTCTGCTCCTGGACGTGTCCTCCGAGGATCGCTACGCGGATCCGGGCCGACCGCTCACCGTCGCCAGTGCGCGCGGTACGCGGGTGCTCGAAGTCTCGGCGGACGGCCGCTCGGTGTTCCTGGTGGGCCAGGGGGCCTCTCCCGAGGGGAACCGGCCGTTCCTGCGCCGGCTGGACCTGGAATCCGGAGAGACCAAGGAGCTGTTCCGCTCCCGGGCGCCGCACTACGAGCTGCCGATCGCGCTGATAAACCCCGGGAAACCGACCCTGCTCACCCGGCGGGAATCCGCTGATGAGCCACCCAACTACTTCCTGCGTGACCTCGGCGGCGGCACCGTGACGGCCGTGACGGCGTTCCCGCACCCCTATCCGCAGCTGGCCGGCATCCGGAAGAAGGCCATGCAGTACCGGAGGGAGGACGGCGTGCCGCTCAGCGCGACGCTGTACCTGCCCGCCGGCTACGAGCCGAAGCGGGATGGTCCGCTCCCGGCCCTCGTGTGGGCCTATCCGCGCGAGTTCAAGAGCGCCTCGGCGGCGGGGCAGCGCACCGATTCTCCGTTCCAGTTCAAGCGGGTGAGCTACTGGGGCGCCGTTCCGTTCGTCACGCGCGGGTACGCGGTGATCGACGGCGCGGCGATGCCGGTGGTGGGCGAGGGCGACCGGGAGCCCAACGACACGTTCATCGAGCAGCTGGTCATGAGCGCCCGGGCGGCGATCGATGAGGGCGTCCGGCGCGGGGTCGTGGATCCGAACCGGGTGGCGATAGGAGGACACTCTTACGGCGCGTTCATGACGGCCAACCTCCTGGCGCACTCCGACCTGTTCCGGGCCGGAATCGCGCGCAGCGGGGCCTACAACCGAACCCTGACGCCGTTCGGCTTCCAGGCCGAGGAGAGGTTGTTCTGGGAGGCTCCGCAGATCTACTTCGAGATGTCCCCGTTCATGCACACCGACGAGGTGAACGAGCCGATCCTGCTGATCCACGGCCAGGCGGACAACAACTCGGGCACGTTCCCGATCCAGAGCATTCGCTTCTACAACGCCCTGAAGGGCCTGGGCAAGACGGCCCGGCTGGTGATGTTGCCGGCCGAGAGCCACGGCTACGGCGCGCGGGAATCCGTCCTCCACATGCTGTGGGAGGAGGACCAGTGGCTGGACCGCTGGGTCAAGCACGCGGCCCCCAAGATTCTCTCGGCAACGCCCTAATCCGGCGCGAAGCGCGCCGTGAAGTGCCGCAGCACGTGGGGCGCCTCGACGATCCGGTAGCCCGGCATGGCCTCACGGCGGGCGAACACGTCGAGGATGGCCTCGACGGCGTAGTCCACGTGGCTCTGCGTGTACACACGCCGGGGGATGGCCAGCCGCACCAGCTCGTGGCGGGCGGGCCGCAGGGCGCCCGTGTCGGGATCCTCGCGCCCGAACATCACGGTTCCGATCTCCACCGCCCGGATCCCCGCCTCCCGGTACAGCTCCACGGCGAGCGAGATGCCCGGCAGGCGTTCGGGCGGGATGTGGGGACAGAACGCGGCCGCATCGATGTAGATGGCGTGGCCGCCGGGCGGCTGCGCGATCGGCACCCCCGCCTCCGCGATGTGTCGGCCCAGGTAGCCCGTGGAGGTGATCCGATACTCCAGGTAGTCCGGTTCGAGCACCTCGCCGAGGCCGATCGCGATCGCCTCCAGATCCCGGCCCGCCAGGCCTCCGTAGGTGGGGAAGCCCTCGGTGAGGATCAGAAGCTGCTTCTCCTGGGCGGCCAGGCTCGCGTCGTTGGTGGCCAGGAATCCCCCGATGTTGGCCAGCCCATCCTTCTTGGCGGACATCGTGCATCCGTCGGCACAGGCGAACATCGCGCGCGCGATCTCCCGGTAGCCGCGGTCGGCCCAACCCTCCTCCCGCTGGCGGATGAAGTAGGCGTTCTCGGCGAACCGGCAGGCATCCAGGTAGAACGGAATCCCGTGCGCGTGGCAGAGCTCCGAGGTGGCCCGGATGTTGGTCATGGAAGCCGGCTGGCCGCCGCCGGAGTTGTTGGTGAGGGTCATCATGACCAGGGGGACCGAGTCGCCCCGGTCCTCCAACAGCTTCGCCAGCGCGTCCAGATCGATGTTGCCCTTGAACGGGAACGGGGTGGCCAGGTCCTCGCACTCGGGGCACGGGAGGTCCAGCGCCTCGGCGCCCGCGTGCTCGATGTTGGCGCGCGTGGTGTCGAAGTGCGTGTTGTTGGGCACGATGTGGTCGGGCCGGCACACGGTGCTGAACAGGATGCGCTCGGCGGCGCGGCCCTGGTGAGTCGGGATCACGTGCTCGAAACCGAAGATGTCCCGGACGGCGGCCTCGAACCGATAGTAGCTCTCGCTGCCGGCGTAGGACTCGTCTCCCCGCATGATCCCGGCCCACTGCTCGGCGCTCATCGCGCCGGTGCCGCTGTCGGTGAGGAGATCGACGATCACATCGCGCGCGTGTAGCCGGAACACGTTGTAGCCGGCTTTCTCGATCAGGCGCTCCCGCTCCTCGCGCGAGGTCATGCGGATCGGCTCCACCGCCTTGATGCGGAACGGCTCGATGATGGTGTGCACGGTCACGGCCCGCGGCGTCGCATGACGTTCTCCCGCTCAGGTGGTGGGGGTTCCCTCGAGGCCCAGCCGGCCGGCGATGCCGCGCATCGCTTCGATCACGAAGGCGATGTGCTCGGTGAAGTCTTCACCTAGCGCTTCGCAGGCTGCCCGCATCGCATCCCGGTCCACGGCGGCCGCGAAGGAGCGGTCCTTCATCTTCTTGTTCACCGACTTGGGCTTGAGGTCCATGATCCCGTGGGGGCGCACCAGGGAGCAGGCCACGAGGAAGCCCGTCAGCTCGTCCACCGCGAGCAGCGCCCGCGCCATGCGGGTCTCGGGCTCGACCCCCGTGTACTCGGCGTGGGCCAGGATGGCCTGGCAGATCTCCTCCGAGACGCCGCGCGCCCGCAGGATGGCCACGCCCGTCGACGGGTGCTCCTCGTCCGGGGAGTGCGCGTCGTTGGGCCAGCGCTCGTAGTCGAAGTCGTGCAACAGGCCGGTGACGCCCCACAGGTCGGCGTCCTCTCCGTACCTCTCGGCGTAGGCCCGCATGGCGGCCTCCACCGCGTACATGTGCTTTCGCAGGTTCTCGTTCGCGGTGTACTGCTTGACCAGCGATTCGGCTTCCTCACGCGTCGGTACCACTCGCTGTCTCCTTGTTCGGGTTCGGGTCGATGCGGGCCCTCAGGCTCGGATTCACGCCGGGCCGGCCGGACTCAAGTCGACGCGGACCGCGAGCGCTCGGGATCCCCTGCGCGCCGCCGGCCGGCCAGCAGCGCCGCCCGGGTGACGGCCCTCTCCCCGAACCGCTCGGCCACCCGGTCCAGGGCCTCGTCCACGCGCCGGTCGGCCCCGGCTTCCTCGAACAGGGCGATCTGTCCCTCGCCCGCGCGGCTGAGGCCGGAGAGGCTCACCCCGATCAGCCGGATCCGACGTCCCCTGCGGTCCGCCTTGCGGAACAGCCGCCGGGCGGTCCGCCAGATCGGCTCGGTCCCGTTGCGGGGCCGCCCCAACGTGGCCTGGCGGGTGAGCGTCTCGAACCCCTCGAACCGGAGCTTGACCGTGACCGTGGCTCCCGCGAGCCCGCGGCGGCGAAGCGCCCGGCCCACCTCCACGCACAGGCGCAACAGCGCGCGCTCCACTGCCTTCCGATCCGCCACATCCTCGGGGAAGGTGATCTCCTTGCCCAACGACTTGCGCACCCGGCCGGACACGACCGGGCGATCGTCCCGGCCGCACGACAGCTCGTAGAGACGCCTTCCCTGGGCTTCCCCCAGCTCCCGTACCAGCCGGTCGCGGCCCAGGCGCGCCACGTCGCCGATCGTGCGGGCGCCCATCCGCGTCAGCCGCTCCTGCGTCCTGGCGCCCGCGCCCCACAGCCGCGCCACCTCCAGCGGCGCCAGGAACTCCCGCTCCCGCCCTTCCGGCACCACGACCAGCCCGTCGGGCTTCTCCAGATCGCTGGCCAGCTTGGCGAGGAACTTGGAACACGCCACGCCCACCGATGTGGTGAGCTTCTCCGCCTCCACGATCTCCCGCTTGATGGCACGGGCGATCTCCGGGCCCGCCCCGAACAGCGCCCGGCTGGCGGTCACGTCCAGGAACGCCTCGTCCAGGCTGAGCGGCTCGATCCGGTCCGTATAGCGGCCCAGGATTTCGAAGATCCGCGTGGAGATCCGGGAATACAAGGAGATCCGCGGGCGAAGGTAGGCGGCGCCCGGGCAGCGGCGATAGGCCTCGGAGATCGGCAGGGCCGAATGGATCCCGTACCGGCGCGCCTCGTAGCTGGCCGTGGAGACCACCCCTCGGCCCCGGCCGCCCCGGGGGTCCGAGCCCACGACGACCGGTCGGCCCCGGAGCGAGGGATTCTCGCGGATCTCGACCGCCGCGAAGAAAGCGTCCATGTCTACGTGCAGGATCGTGCGGTCGGCCGCCTGGCCGACGCCGGCCGTCGGCGCCCGGTCGCCGGTCCGTGCCCGGCCGTCCGCCGGCGCTCGCTCGCCCATCTACCAGAGCTCCGGGTTGGCGTGGCGCTCGTCCACGATGCGGCGGACGCGCGCCGGGTAGTTGGTCACCAGGCCCTCGACCCCCCAGGCGAGCAGCCGGCGGACGTCTTCGGGCCGATCGACGGTCCACACGAACACGCCCAGCCCGTCCCGATGCGCCCGTCGAATGAACCGGCGAGTCACGACCCGGAGCAGGCCGCGGCGCTCGGGCACCATGGCCGCGTCGACCGCGGGCCTCGCCCAGCCCGCCAGTCCCAGCTTGCCCAGGAGCACGTACGAGCGGAGCTCGTCGGTGTAGGCGCAGCGCCAGCGCGCCTGCCGGCCTGCCGGCTCCACGTCGCGCCGCGAGAAGCCGCCCACCAGGATGCGCTCGCGCTCCGGTCGCTCCAGCAGCCAGTTGCCGAGCGCCGCCCCGGCCCGCGCGGACTTGATCTCGGCCACCACGGGCCGCCGGTCCGTGGCAGCCAGCACCTCGTCGAACGTGGGGATCCGGATGCCCTGGCCGCGGAACGGATACGCGCTCTCGACACCAGGCGCGTCGTTGGGTGAAGCGGCGGCTCCGTTGCCGGGCGCAACGGCGCCTGCCTCGCCGGGCTGGAACCGGTAGCCAGCATCCAGCTCCCGGATCGCCGCCAGGTCCATGCTCTCCACCGGACCGCTGCCCTGGGTGGTGCGGTCCACGTCGTCGTCGTGGATCACCACCAGCCGGCCGCAGCGGCTGCAGTGCAGATCCAGCTCGATCGCGTCGGCGCCGGACTCTACGGCGTGGCGGAACGACGGCAGGGTATTCTCCGGCATCACGCCCGCCGCGCCGCGGTGGCCGATCACCCGGAGGGGGGAGCCGGGTCCGAACAGGTCGTCCGAGAAGCGGGTGGTGCCGATGGCCGCGCCGTCGAGGGAATCCGACATGCCCGGAATCTACGCCCGCCTGCGCGGCGCGCGACACCCGACGCTGGCTGGCCGCTCGGCGCGCGAGAGCGGGCGCCGGAGTCATGCCGGGCCCGGCGCCCGTCCGTCCCCGGTTAGATTGCGGTATGCGAGTCCTGGTGTGCCCGACGGCGTTCAAGGGAACTCTCTCCGCTCAGCAGGCGACGGACGCCATAGCGAAGGGGACGCGGGAAGCCTGGCCCTCCGCGGAGATCCGTCGGCTCCCCCTGTCCGACGGAGGTCCCGGTCTGCTGGATGCGCTCCGCGCTCTGGCCGGCGGGAGTGTGGAGCGATGGCGGGTCCGGGGGCCCCCCGGCGATGCGGTGGAGGGGCGCTGCTTGTGGGCCGAGGACGGGGCGGTGGCCGTGATCGAGTCGGCCGATGCGTGCGGACTGGCTCTCCTGGGCGGAGCGCGGTGGCCCCTGGAGGCGGACACGCGCGGTGTCGGGGAGCTGATATCGCGCGCGGTGGCGGAGGGCGCGTCGCGTCTGGTCGTGGGTCTGGGCGGCTCCGCCTCCACCGACGGAGGCACGGGGCTGGCGCGCGTCTTCGGCTACCGCTTCCTCGCCTCCGATGGAACGGAGCTACCGCCGGGCGGAGGCGGCCTGCACCGCCTGGCACGGATCGTTCCGGGGGCTCGGCCGGAGGCTTCCGTCCTGGCGCTGGCCGATGTGGCGAATCCTCTCACGGGACCGGATGGTGCCGCCCGCACCTTCTCCCCACAAAAGGGGGCCTCGCCGGCGGAGGTGGACCGGCTGGAGGCCGGTCTGGAGCGCCTTGCGGAGCGCGTGGCGGAGGACCTTGGCGTCGGCGTGGCGCAGCTGTCGGGCGCGGGCGCGGCGGGAGGTCTCGGGGCGGGGTGCGTCGCCTTCCTGGGCGCCGAGCTCGTATCCGGCTCCGACTGGGTCCTGGAACGCACGGGTTTCGATCGGGCGCTGGAGGAGGCGGATGTCGCTGTGACGGGGGAAGGCGCGTTCGATGGGACGAGCCGGGCTGGAAAGATCATTGGTCGGGTGCTGGAGCGGGCGGCTGGCGCCGGGGTGCCGGTGGTGCTGATCTGCGGAAGGATCGTGGCGCCGGCGCCCGAGGCGGCGCTGGCGGTGGATTCCGGGTGGCTGACCCGCGTGGGCACGGGTTCCGAAAGCGTCATTGGGGAGGCTGGGGAGCCGGGGGAGCTGGACGCTGCGGGCCTGGCGCGGCTGGTGCGGCTGGGGCTGGGGGGCTTCAGGGACCATCAGCGGAGGCGGTGAGCGGGGCGCGGTAAACGTGAACAGGCCGCCCGCCGCAGCTGCGGGGTCTCCGCGCCGTCGCCCGAGCGCTCGCTTCGCGGAAGCCCTGCCGCCCTGTGCGCGCGCGGGAGCCGAGGTAACGACCAGCCTGTCGTCGCCCTCAGCCGAGTCCCACGCGGTCCCCCGTTCGCACCGTTCCCGGGGCTGAGACCATGGCGTATACACCGGCGCAGGGGAACCGGCCGACGTCGCCGACCTGGATCCTGTTATGGCGGGCGAGCGTCCGGAGGATGTCGGTGTCCTTGGGTAGATCGTCCTGAGCTAGGGTGGTCATCACGCATCGGGGATCGGGGAGGGCTACGTTGAGCCGCACAGCGTCACCGATCCCGAGTTCGTGACCGATCCACTCGTTCTCGGGGAATCCGGGCTCGCGCGTGTCGACGATCACGTTCATGCGGAAGCGGCGTTCGTCGAACCGGCTCTGGGGCCGCAACTCACTCAGCCGCGCGAGAGTGGACGTCGTTAGGACGGAAACCGGGAACAGGTCGAAGAACGAGCCGACGGGAACCGGAGAAGCAAGTCCCGCTTCGGCGAAGAACGCCGCGCCGAGCTTCTGCGCGACCACCGTGTTTCGGTGGCCCGCCGGGTCCAGGTCCTCGACGTCAGGGTGGTACTGGTCGATGGTGAAGTCATCGGGCGCGGCTCGCCCCAGCGTGACGTCTCGTTTCAAGTAGGCTGACAGCGCGCGGTCAACGTCACCCGAGTCGCTCGTCACCGACGTTCCGTCCGGTAACGCAATCCGCACCGGCGGCACCTCACGACCCAGGCGTGGCGGCTCGACGAAAGCCGCCTGACAGCGGAACAGGTCGGGGAAGAGCTTCACGCTCTTCGCACTCACCACCTTGCCCGTGTCCGTATCGATGAGCGCATACGCACGGTCACCCAAGATTCCTCGTTCCGTGAGCGTCGCCTCCTCGAGGCGCTCGCCCGTCATCGACTTGACCGGAAATCTCCATAGCCCCGCTACCGCGCCAACGGATTCACTGACCGCCATGCGTTTCCTCCTCGATCCGTGCCAGGCGGACGACTCTAGCCTGCTTCGTGCCCCAGGGCCTCGAGCCGACGGTCGATGAGCTTCAGCAGGAGCTTGAGCTGCGTTCGCGACCGCACCCTCGGGTCCTCAACGTAGGGCAGTAGAGCGAGCTTGAACGCCATGAGGTTCTGGGCTCGCGAGGTCTCGAGCACCGTCCAGTCCGTGTGGTCCCGCTTCTGCGGGCCAAGCTCCGTGCCGTCGGTCCCCGGCCAGCAGGTGCTGGAGGGCAGCGGTCTGCCGGTCCTGCAACACGATCGCCGAGTCGGCCAGCCGCACCGACACGGCGAAGTCCTCGCGCAACGCGACGAGATGATCGACTTCGGCCCTTCGGTCGGCTCGATTCTGCCACCACGCGTTGGTCCAGAGCGCGATCAGGACTCCTGCGACCACGATGAGCAGCTCGCCCAGCCCCTACGCAGCATGGCGATTCGTCTTCTCTGCGGCATCGCATTTCTGCTCACGCGCATCCGGCTATGCGAGCCTTTCCTTTTGCACCTCGGCCATCAGCGCGAACACGTTCCCCTCGCCATCGTCGAAATCGCTGAGCCACAGCACCCGGTCGCCCAGGTCCGCGATCTGATGAGGCTCGCTCCGAAAGCCGACGCCACGGTTGGCGAGCTGCGTGTGCGCGGCCTGGATGTCCTGCACGACGAAGTAGAGGATCGACGCCGCGTGGTCGAACTCGCCGGCCTCCGCAGGGCTGAGCATGAGCCGTACGCCGCCGCAGTCGAAGAAGGCGAGCGCGGGAGGCGCGCGAAACAGGAATCGCAAGCCGAGCCGGTCGCGGTAGGTTTCGATGGCCCGGTCCAGATCGAGCACGCGGATGGCGATCTGGCCGATCACCTCCAGGATGGGGCCCGGCATCGTCATCTGTGGTCCATGCCGTCCAATCTCCGCGGTACGGGCAGAGCCGGCAATCCCGCGGCTACTCCCCGATGCGAACGCGCCAGGTGTAATAGCCCCAGTCCAGGCGGCGGGTCCGCACCGCCTCGTCGTTGACGCGAAGCCGGATGGGATAGACGCCCGGCTCTCGGGGCCGCCAGGTATGGGTCCACAGGAACCACGCCGGGTGCTCCGCGTCGATCTGCCGCTCGACGGGTTCGTAGACTCCATTCTGCCGAAGCGGATCTCCAGCGCGTCCGTGGGCCGGTCCGCTCCCCACGCGATGCCGACCACCTTGTAGAGGATCCCTCCCTCGACC
>JBHHYZ010000067.1:0-13187 GCA_046757845.1 Gemmatimonadota bacterium | reverse complement strand
GCCGGGTGAAGTCCTTGCGAAGCGAGCCGATGAGCCGCTGCCCTGAGATTCCGACCGAGAGCGAGCCGATCCGCCGGGCGAGCGACAGGTCGATGGAGCTCACGCCCCCGTCCTGCTCCCGGGACTCCTCGAACGGGAAGTTCCCGACCGGAATCCTCAGCGTGTCCCGGAAGCGGAGCGTCCAGTCCTGGTCCAACTCGCTCCCGAACCCGAACCCCAGCGCCCATTTACCGATCGGGGTCAGCGCCCGGACCACCGAGAATCGGCTGCGGCCCGTGTTCTCCGACACCGAGGGTCCATCGATGTTGACGGCCTCGGGCGCGGCGCTGATGCTGATGCCGGCCAGCGCGTGCTCGGTCAGCTCGGCCGGGTTCCCCAGCGAGAAAGTGCCCCCCAGCAGGCCCACCCGGGCGCCGCCCAGCGCGGCGGCGCGCGCGTCCACCGTGGGAACCGGGAAGCCGAGCCCCGCCGACGTGAACGGGGTCTGCGCCCGGAGCCCGCCCGCCGTGCCCGCGCACAGGCCCCACGCCAGCGCCACGCCCCGCATCGCCCTCCCCGGGCCCGGGAGCCTCACGGGAGGGTGAAATCCGGAGGCGGCGTGATCACCAGCAGCAGCTCCGGCCGGAACTCGGGCGCGGACTCGGCCGATCCGAACTCCCAGAAGCCGAGCGCCTGCGCGTCGGGCTCCGCCCGAATCCCGATCCGAATCATCAGATTCGGGTCATCCTGCAGGCTGGCCCGGTTGATGATGGCGGTGACGGGAACGCGGACGGCCGCGCCGGCGGCCAGGGAATCCGGGTCGAACACGATGATGTTGGTCGAGCGCGAGCCGAGCGGGGTCTTGGCGCCCAGCATGAACGGATCGGCGGCCAGCTGCACCGGGCGGCCCGTGACGGTTCGCTCCAGCGCCAGGCCGGGCGGCGGAGCGCTCAGCGGATGGAAGATGAGCTCCGCGTGGTTGATCACGGCCTCCTTGAGCGGGATGCCGGCGATGGTATCCGGCGGATTGAACGTGAGGTACGTGCGCCAGGAGGGGACCCCGCCCACCCGCAACCGCGTGCCGGGCTCCGGCTGCGGCGGATCGTAGATGAACGTCCGGGGAGTCGCGAACCGCGCCTCGCTCACCAGGGCCGAGCGGCGCTCCAGCTCCGCCTTGAACCGGAGGGTCACCTGGCGGACCAGGACCCGGGCGTCCGGGACATCGAGCACCAGCGCCCAGCCCGGCTCCCCTTCGGTCTGCCACGAGAACAGGAGCGAGTCCACCGGCACGTTGAACTCGACGACCGCGCTGTCGGACACCTCGGTCAGCTCCACCGAGCCGATCTGCGCGCCCAGATCCCCTCCCGGGGTGCCCCACGGCTGTCCCTCGGCCG
This sequence comes from Gemmatimonadota bacterium, assembly GCA_046757845.1. Taxonomy (GTDB): domain Bacteria; phylum Gemmatimonadota; class Gemmatimonadetes; order Palauibacterales; family Palauibacteraceae; genus JBHHYZ01. Next base: position 11,814 of record JBHHYZ010000067.1, on the reverse strand, counting down.
AGTTCATCCAGGTGGCGGTCCCGCCGTCGAAGCCCTGGACCAGCGACAGCATGCGGATGGTGAACGGGAACTCCGGGAACGTCGAGTTGATCGTGTCCAGCTGGATCCGGACGCTCGCCGAGTCCACGTCCAGCAGCAGCAACGTGTCGTTGAAGTTGATGATCGAGTCCTGAATCACGAAGCGGCCCAGGATGCGGGAGCGGAGGTCCGGACCGTTGGAGAGGACGGAGAACGGCGACTCGCTGGCCAGGGTGAAGCCCGTGAAGGCGCTGTCTCTCCACTCCAGCTCGTCGGGCGAAAGGTTGAACTCGAGCGTCGGCGCCGAAGCGCCCGGCCCCTGCGCGCCGGACTCGCCGAGCGGGTCCTCGGTGCAGGCGCCCACGACTCCGCCCACGGTGGTCAGGGCGGCCAGGGCGGCCGCCGAAGCTGACAGACGCCTCACCTCACGGATTCCCGGTCTCGGGGACGCGTCCGGAAGCCGATGGGTCGCCCGCCGCCGGGTCTCCGGCATCGCTCGCGAGGTCCTCGCCCGCCGCCGCCGGGTCTCCGGCATCCGCCGGCGAGTCCCCGCGCAGGACGAAGCACGCCGGCAGGAGGGACCGCAGGCTCCACTGGACGCGCGTTCCGTCCTTCACCAGGCTGAGCACCTCCAGATCGAGCCCGAACTCCGCCAGGGCCTGCCGGCACATGCCGCAGGGCGAGGCCGGCCTCGGACCCGAGCTGGCCAGCACCAGACGCCGGAACCGCCTGGCTCCGGCGGCCACGGCCGCACCCAGGGCCGCCCGCTCCGCGCACAGCGTCACCGGGTAGGAGGCGTTCTCCACGTTGCAGCCGATGAAGCGGCGGCCATCCTCGGTCTCCAACGCCGCGCCCACCTTGAAGTTGGAGTACGGCGCGTGCGCACGCTCCATCACCTCGAACGCCAGATCGATCAGCTCATCCACGGGCGGGCCGAACCTCCAGTCTCCAGTGTGTCTCCCCGCGGGACGCCGGGCGGGCCGGCCGACTCCACCCGGGGCAGCCGCCGTCCCAGACCCGTCAGGATCTCGTATTCGATCGTCCCGCACCGCGCGGCCAGCTCGTCCAATCTTATCTCCTCGTCTCCGTCCCGGCCCAGCAGCGTGGCCGCGAAGCCCGGCCTCACGCCGTCCACGGCGGTCACATCCACCACCGTGACATCCATGCACACGGCCCCGCGAACCGGCACGCGCCGCCCGGCCACGATCGCCTCTCCGCCGCCGGAGAGGGCGTGGGGCAGCCCGTCCCCGTACCCGATGCCGAGCGTGGCCAGCCGGGACGGGCGGTCCGTCGTGTACGTGGCCCCATAGCTGACCGTGGTCCCCGCCGGGACCTCTCGCACGTCCAGCACCCGGGCGCGGACCCGCACCACCGGATCCGCCTCGCCGGAGGCTCCCGGGCTCTCCACCGAGACCGCCCCGCGGCCCCCACCGTACAGGAACAGGCCCGGCCGCACCACATCGGCGTGCCACTGGGGATACCGCAGCATCGCCCCGCCGTTGGCCGCGTGCCGCGCGCCCGGGTCGATTTCGGCCGCCCCGAGCGCCCCGAGCGCGCGTTGGTAGCGCTCCCACTGGATCCGGGTGGCGGTGGGATCCCGCTCCGACGAATGGAAGTGCGTGAAGGTGCTCGCGAGGCGCACGTGGCCGGCCGCGAGCTCGGCGGCCAGCCGCGGCATCCACACATCCGGCGACCCATGGACGAGACCCGACCGGCCCATGCCGGTGTCGATCTCCAGGTGAACGGGGAGCGTGGCGTCCGCCGCCCCGGCGGCGCGGGCGTATTCGGACAGGGCCTCCGCGCTCGACACCACCGGCTCCAATCCGTGCTCCAGCATCGCCGCGGCGTCCAGAGGGGCACACGGCGAGAACACCACGATTCGCCCGTCCACGCCCGCTCTTCGCAGCTCCGCGCCCTCTTCGGCCGTGGCCACGCCCAGCCCCCACACATCGAGCCCCCGGAGCGCTCGGGCCACCCGCAGCGCGCCCAACCCGTAGCCATCCGCCTTCACCATGGGCAGGAGACGCGCTCCACCGATGTGGGCGGCGGCGATCTCGGCGTTTCGCCTCAGCGCCGCCAGGTCGATCTCCAGCCAGGCGCGCCGGGTTGCCGGATCCGCCGCCGCCTCGTGTTCCATCCAGGGTTCGGCCATTGACACCGTCTTCGAGGTCCGCGTAGTATACGTCCCCTATATTATGGGAGTAACGTCACTTGCGCGATTTTGCAAATCCCTCTTCCCGACCGGCCCACGCCGATCGCGCGCGCCAGGCGGACCCGCTTCTGGGCCGCGCTCTGGCGCTGGTGCGGTACCTTCGCGAGCGCTGTCCATGGGATGCCCGCCAGGACCCGCTCAGCCTGCGTCCCTATCTACTCGAAGAGGCGCACGAAGTTGCCGACGCGATCGAGGCGGGCGATGACCCGTCGTTGGCCGCCGAGCTGGGCGACCTGCTGCTCAATCTCGCCTTTCAGATCGTCCTGGCCGAGGAGCGCGGCGCGTTCGGGGCCGGCGAGGTGGTGGCCCGGCTCGAGCACAAGATGGAGGTGCGCCACCCGCACGTGTACGGAGACGCGGAGGCGCCCCCCGATTGGGAGTCGCTGAAGGCCGGCGGGCGGGCCGCCCTCGACCCGTTCCAGGGCGTGTCGCGGGGGCTGGAGCCTCTCAGCCGGGCCCTGCGGCTCCAGGACCGGGCCGCCGGCTACGGGTTCGATTGGCCCGATGCCCGGGGGGCGCTGGACAAGGTGCGAGAGGAAGCCGCGGAGCTCGAGGCGATCGGCATTGGAACGGGCTCGGAAGACCCGGCGGAGGGGGACGCGGCCGCGAGCGACCGGCCGGCGAACCACCCGGGGGAGACGGATCCGGCGGAGAGCGCCCGGCGCGACCGCGCGTCGCGGACTCGGGAGGAGATCGGAGATCTGCTGTTCGCCGCTGTCAACGTCGCCCGCCTGTGCGGCGTGCATCCGGGCAACGCGCTGACCGCCGCCAACCGCAAGTTCGAGCGGCGGTTTCGGGAGCTGGCCGCGCGGGCGGCCCGGGACGGGCTCGAGTGGGAGAGCGCCACCCCGGCCCAGCTGGACGCGCTGTGGGAGGCCGCCAAGCGCGACGAGTGAGTCCTCAGCCGCCCCGCGTCCAGAACAGGATCACGCCGCAGCGGGCGTTCGAGCCGCCGTACTGAGCGGGCACCGCGCCGCCGCTGCGGTAGATCTCGATCGCTTCCATGTCCTCCGGCCGAAACTCGTTGATCCCCTGCGGGAGATTGTCGATCGGCGCCCGGCCGCCGTTCACGTAGTACAGCGGCTGACAGTCGCCCGACCCCGAGCTGAGCGACGGCGCCTGCCGCCCCGTCACCACCCGGTAGCAGCCGCTGATCGCCTCGCCCGCCGGCGTCACGCAACTCTGGATCCGCAACCCGGAGATGCCCCGGAACACGTCGCTCATCTGTTTCTTGTCCTTGAAATCCTCCCGCGTCAGGTAAACCCCGCGTCCCTGCTCCTTGCGCTTGTAGAAGCCGGCCAGCCGGCGTCTTGGATCCACCACGCTGGCCCGTATCGCGGCCAGGGGCGTCGGGTCGTTCTGGACCAGGATGACCAGGCGGACCACCTGCTCGGGCTGGAGCGTGAGCTTGCCCACCACCTTGTTCGCATCCTTGTAATGGAGGGTGACGATCCGCGGTCCAGGAGGGATTCCTTCCAGGGCGAACGCCCCCTCTTCGTCGGTGGTGGAGGCGATCTGGCTGTTGGCGATCCTGACGTCCACGCCCGGCAGCGGCTCCTCCCCGTTGCGCACGACCCCGACCACCATGGCCGAGCCCTCCACCTCCTGCTCCTGCGCGAGCAGCGCGGGCGTCCCGACAGCGACCGCCAACCCGCCCAGCAGCAGCGAACGCGCGTATCTCCTCATGAATCGCCTCCCTGTGGGGCTCTCCGAGCCCGCCCGTTGATGAGTTCGACCGCCGGGCGCCGCGCCGACCCCCGAGCACCCGGCGCCGCGCCGACCCCCGAGCACCCGGCTCCGCGCCGGCTCCGCAGGCCATTCTACCCGACAGCCGCCACGGGATCCGTCCGGGCCGATCCGATCCGACAACGGCCCGGCCGACAGCAGCGATCGGACGCGGCCGGGGCTGTCGCTCTTCACCACGAACCGCCGCGCGAGCTCGACCGAGCCCACCGCAATGTTCTGCATCCCGAGCATCGCGGCCAGCCTCGAGAACGCGTGGCGCCGGTAGACCCGAAAGCCGAAGTCCTCCGCGGCCCGGAAGGCCGCCCGGTGATCCCGACGCGTCTCACCGGCCCGGGCTCCGGCGGATCACCCTCCCCGACCCGGCCCCAGTGGCCCGCCGATCCGCGTACACTTCCACCCCGTTGACCCACACCCGCTCCACGCCCACGGCCATCCGCGTGGGGGCCCGGGTGGTGGCCCGGTCCAGGATCCGATCCGGATCGAACAGCACCATGTCGGCGTACGCCCCGGGCCGAAGCGTGCCCCGATCCCGGATTCCCATGTGCTGCGCCGCCAGGCTGGTGGCCTTCCGAACGGCCTCCTCCGGCGACAGGATCCCCCGCTCCCGCACGTAGCGGCCCAGCACCCTGGGGAAGCTGCCGAACCCCCGCGGGTGGCCTCCTCTCAGCCCGCCATCGGTGCAGAAGTTGGCGTGCGGCCACGCCAGGAGACGGGCCACATCCACCGAATCCATGCTGGTGGCGATGATGCTCTCCGTCCCGTGTCCCGTGGTACGCTCCAGGGCTTGCGACTCCGCGATCAGGCCGAGGAAGGCGGTCACCGGATCCTGGTCCCTCAGCCGGGCGATCTGCGCCAGGCTCCTTCCCGCATAGGACGGTCGCGGCTGGTAGTCCGCGATCCACATCTGATCGGGCGCCACCAGCTCCCTGAGCGCGAAGGCCGCCGCCTCCCGATCCTCGAAGTTCCGCTCCGGGAACAGGACCGTCATGGTGGATTGCCAGTAGGTGTACGGGTAGATGTCGGCCGTGATCTCCAGACCCGCGGCCCGGGCGGAGTCGAGGTGGGCCAGCAGCCGATCCGCCTGTCCCCACAGGCTCCGCATGGCCAGCTTCATGTGCGAGATGTGGACGGGGACATCGGCTTCGCGCCCGATCCGGATCGCCTCGTCCACCGCCTCCCACACAGCTCGATCCTCGCTGCGCAGGTGGGAGACATAACGGCCGCCCACCCGGCTCGCCTCGCGGGCCAGCGCCACGACCTCTTCGGTCGTGGAATAGATGCCCGGATCGTACTCCAACCCGGTGGACAGGCCCAGCGCTCCGGCGGCCAGCTCGCCGCGCAGCGCGGCCCGCATGCGCTCGATCTCCAGGTCGCTCGCGCCGCGCCGGAAGTCCGCGCCCATCACTCGCCGGCGGATCGTGTTGTGGCCCGCGAAGGAGGCGACGTTTACGGCCACCGGAGCCGCCTCCACACGCTCGAAGAACCGAGCCAGCGGGTACGCCGACCCGCCGTCCTGCCCCACCACGATCGTGGTGATTCCCTGGCTCACATCCGCCAGGGCGCCCGGATCCTTGAACAGACCGTCATCCGAGTGGCTATGCGTGTCGATGAAGCCGGGTGCCAGGACCAGGCCGCGCGCGTCCACCACGCGCTCTCCCGGCTCCGGCCGCAGGTCTCCGAGCGCGACGATCCGGTCACCGCGGATCCTCACCGCGCCGGAGTAGGCCGGGCGCCCCGTCCCGTCCACGATGCGGGCGGCGCCGATGAACAGGCTCGTGTCCGGTGAAGTCCGGGCCGGCGTGGCCGGCACGGCGAGGGCCCGGGCGGGCGCGGCGGTGGCCGCCAGCAGGAGCGCGCCGGTGAGGAGCGCGCGCGCCCATCCGATCCCCTTCCCGTCCCACAGCGGGCGATCGTGTCCCATGTGTGCCTCCCGTGAAGGTCCCGGCGGAGCCGCTCGACGACCCGCCAATGCCGGTTGGCGCCGCGGCCGAGCCGTTCGGCGACCCGTCGGAGGTCGCGGATCGGCCCGGAGCCGTCGCCCGGGCCCCGGCCTCGCGCTAGGTTGCCGCCTCATGTTCGCCTGCGAGGAAACTGTCCACCACCGGAGGGCCGGTCCACCCCGGCTCATCCTGGCATCGGGATCGCCGCGCCGGGCCGAGATCCTCCGCCAGCTGGGCCTGGAGTTCCGGATCCTCCCCGCGGACATCGACGAGTCGCTGCTTCCCGGCGAATCGCCGGGGGCGAGCGCCGTTCGCCTGGCTTCGGAGAAGGCGGCGGCACGCGCTCGAAGCGGCGCCCTGTGCCTGGGCTGCGACACCCTGGTCGTGCACGGTGGCGAGGTGCTCGGAAAGCCCGGCTCGCCGGCCGAGGCCGCCCGCATGCTGGCCCGGCTGGCCGGAGACGAGCACCGGGTGTTCACCGGAATCGCGCTGGCCGCGCCCGGACGCGTCGAACGGGCCGTGGAGGAGACCCGCGTGCGATTCCGACCCCTCCAGGCCGGGGAGATCCAGGAGTACGTGGCGACGCGCGAGCCGCTGGACAAAGCCGGTTCCTACGGGATTCAGGGGTTCGGCGCCGCGATCGTGAGCCAGGTGGAGGGCGACTTCTTCAACGTCATGGGCCTCCCGGTACCCCGTCTACTGGAGCTGCTGGGCCGCTTCGGGTGGCGCTACGCGTTCGGCGCGCTTCGTCCGGCGGGGCCCGAGGCGAGGCCGCGGGCATCCGGCGCGCGCCCCCAAGCACCCGAGGGGAGCCCGGCGGGGAGCCCGGATCCGAGCCGCTAGGCACCCGAGGCCCGTCCCCGGCGGTCCGACCCCCGGCGGCGCACCTGGCACACGAGGCCGGCGCGCGGCAGTTTCCTCCCCGCGAACCCGGGCGGACCCGCCCGGCGACATCGAAGCCCTCGTCGAGTGAAGGCGTGAAACAGCACCACCTGACCATCTCCCGCAACGTCCGATACGCGACGCTGGGTGAAGCGAGCCCGGCGCTTCGGGAAGTCTGGTTCGTCTGCCACGGCTACGGCCAGCTGGCACACCGATTCCTCAACCACTTCGCGGGGTTGAACGACGGCACGCGGCTCATCGTCGCCCCCGAGGGACTCTCCCGCTACTACGTGGACCACGCGGAGCGCAAAGTGGGCGCGTCCTGGATGACCTCGGAGGACCGCCTCACCGACATCGCCGACTACGTGGCCTATCTGGACCGTCTGCACGACGTGGTGCTGAAGGGGGTGGCGCGCCACACGATCCGGCTTCACGTGCTCGGCTTCTCGCAGGGCACCGCCACCGCCAGCCGCTGGGCCGCGCTGGGCAAGGTTCGCGTGGACCGGCTCATCCTGTGGGGCGGCGTCGTGCCGCCGGATCTAGACCTGGACGTCCTCGGTGACCCGCTGCGGGCGGCGCGGCTCACCCTGGTGGTGGGCGAGGGGGACGAGTACGTGCGCCCGGCCTCCATCGAGCGGGTCGAGGCCCGGCTCCGGGCGGCCGAGATCCCTTACGAGCTGATCAGCTTTCCGGGCGGCCACCGGCTGGACCGGCACGTCCTGGCCAGCCTGGCGAAACGCTAGCGCGGCCGGCCCGCCTCAGGGCACCCGGCCCGCTTCGCCCCGCGCCGGTCCGCCTCAGGGCACGCGCGGCCGATCGAAGATGCGCTGCCACTCCGCGTAGGACGGTTTTCGTCGGAGATCGACGTCCATGATCCCCATGAAGGCGAAGTTGGACAGCGCGTCCGCCCGATCCGGCGGCAGGCCGAGCGAGTCGATGTCCAGGTCCGTGAACGTGAGCAGGACCCACAGCTTCGCCCCCACCCCGTCCATCAGCGTCTCGTAACGGCGGAAGTAGTCCACCTGCTCCTGAGGGGTGGCCTGCAGGAGCTGCGTGTTCCGGGAGCTCCAACCGCCCTCCACCATGATCAACGGCAGATCCGTGGCCTGGTCGAACCGGGCCAGGTAGTCGTCCGGAACCTCGGCGGGCGTGTCGAAGGCGAACACCGGGTAGGAGGACAGGCCCAGCGCATCGATGTCGAAGTCGTCGATGAGGGCGAAGTGGTCGAACGATTCGGCGCCCAGGAAGCCGTTGGCCTCGTCCACCTGAAACGAAACGAACACCTGCGTGCCGGGGCTCAGCTGGCGAACCTGCGGCGCGAGCGTGTTGATCATGTCCTCGATCGCGGCGAACAGAGTCGAGTCGCCTCGCGCGGCCAGCGTGTTGACCTCCGAAGCCAGGCCCATGTACTCGGGATGGACCCGCTGCGCGATCCGGCGCACCCACTCGTCGTGCAGGGCCCGGATCGGCGGCTCCAGGATGCTGTGCCCGAGCGAAGTGAGCTCCGGCGGCTCCTTGCGGCGGTCCAGTCCGTCCAGCGGATCCACCAGGAAGACGATGTCCAGCCCCTTGCCGCGGAGGAAGTCCGCCAGGCCTCCGCGGTCGGCCACCAGGCTGTCCATCGGGGCACCCGACAGGAGCTCGGGCCACGGCGCGGCCTGCTGGATGATCGTGACCTCGGCCACCCGGGCCATCGAGTCCACGACCTGGAAGAACAGCCCCTCCTCGGGCCGGGGCAGGCTGGGCGCCCAGCCCATGGCGTAGGTGCGGGCCGGGGGCGAGGGTGACGCGATGGGCCCGGTTCCCCCGTCGCCTCCGCAGGCGACGAACAGGAGCGCCGCGGCGGCGAGCGCGGGCCCGGAACGCCCGGGTGCCCGGCCCGGCATCCCCGGCGCCGGTGCCCGGCTCGGCATCGTCGGCGCCGGTACCCGGCTCGGCATCGTCCCTACGGCATCAGCCGGGTCATCATGCGCGGAAACGCGATCGCCTCGCGTAGGTGCGCCAGGCCGCAGACCCAGCTCACCGTGCGCTCCAGGCCCAGGCCGAAGCCGCTGTGCGGGAAGGTCCCGTAGCGCCGAAGGTCCAGATACCACCCGTACGCCTCCTCCGGAAGCCCCTCCTTGCGAATCCGGGCCAGCAGCCGGTCGTAGTCGTCCTCGCGCTGGCTCCCCCCGATAATCTCGCCGTAGCCTTCCGGCGCCAGCAGATCGTCGCACTTCACCGTCCGCGGATCCTCGGGATTCTCCTTCATGTAGAAGGCCTTGGCCCGCGCGGGATAATCGTAGACGAACAGCGGTCGATCCCGCCCCTCCGTCAGAATCTTCTCGTCGCCGGCGCCCAGGTCCGAGCCCCATTCGATCTCGCTTCCCCTCTCCCGCAGATTCTCGACCGCTTCCGTGTAGCTGATGCGGTCGAACGGCGGCAAGACCCGTTCCAGGCGGCTCACGTCACGCCCCAGCGTCGCGAGCTCCGCGCGCCGGTTCTCCAGCACCCGCTGGATGATGAACACCACGAGCCGCTCCTGGAGGCGCATGTTGCCCTCGGAATCCAGCCACGCCACCTCCGGCTCAATCATCCAGAACTCGGTCAGGTGCCTGCGAGTCTTGGACTTCTCCGCCCGGAACGTGGGTCCGAAGCAGTAGACTTTGCCCAGCGCGGCCGCGGCGGCTTCCAGGTACAGCTGCCCGGTCTGGGCCAGATAGGCCGAGCCAAGATCGAAGTACTCGGTCGAGAACAGCGTGCCGGCGGACTCGCCAATGGAGCCGGTGAGGATCGGCGTGTCCACCAGCGTGAAGCCCAGTTCGTGGAGAAAATCGCGGATGGCGCGTACCACCTCGTCGCGGACCCGCATGATCGCCATCTGCCGCGGGCTGCGGAGCCACAGATGCCGATGGTCCAGCAGGAAGTCGATCCCGTGCTCCTTGGGCTGGATGGGGTAGTCGACCGAGGGCCCGACGAGCGTCGCGTCGGACGCCGTGATCTCGTAGCCGCCCGGCGCCCGGGCATCGGCCCGGACTTCGCCGGTGACGGTGAGGCTCGCCTCGTAGCCCAGCTCGTCGAGGACCGACCACGCCGCCTCGCTGACCCGCTCCCGGGCGAAGACGCACTGCGCCTCGCCGGTCCCATCGCGAAGGATCACGAAGGCGATCTTGCCGCTGGAGCGCCGGTTGCGGACCCAGCCCCGCAGGCGAACCGTCTCGCCCACGTGGTCGGAAAGATGTTCTATCGCGCAGAAATCTGGCATTCGTATCCGGTCCGGCATCGGGATCTCGGGTCCTCATTCCGTCCGGCGATCGCGGGCCCGGGCAGGGCCTCATCCGGACGGGCGGGCGGATACAGGATGGGCCGCGGCGGGAGGCCGTGCAACGACGCACACGGAAGCGGGGCCGCGCGGCCCGGCTACGGTTGCGGCGCGCCGGTCTTCCAGCTCAGGTCCGTGACCAGCGGCATGTGGTCCGACGCCCGGCGGGAATCATCCCACCGCAGGCCGTAGCGCCGCAGCGTCCGCTCCGAGAAATCCCGCGAATCGAGGATGAAGGTGCGGCCCACCGCCAGCGAGGCATCGCTGTACAGCACGTAATCCAGCTCGCCGGGCGGGAACGGCCCCTTCCCCTCATCCCAGGTGGCGCTCGAACGTCCGTCCAGCTGGAGCGGCCGGGTGATGGCGAGGTCCGAGCCGTCCACGTCCAGAGCCTCGGCCATGCGGCTCAGCGGAGCGACGGTGCCGACCAGGTTGAAGTCGCCGGCCACCACCACCCCCTCGGGCCCGCCGGCCGATACCGCGCGCCGCACCGCCGCCGCGATCCGCGCGGACTCGATGCGACGGATCCGATCCTGCGGAGACCGTTCGTGGTTGCCGCAGCACACCAGATCCAGCGTCACCGCCAGAAGGCGGCGCCCGCCCAGGGTGACCCAGGCTCCCGCCGAGGGAACACCGGCGCGCGAGGCCAGGTTGGCGGCCACCTCCGGAAGGCCCGGACCCCGAGGGTCTTCGGCAACGATGCGCGCCACCGAGTCCGGATACGACAGCCGCTCCAGTTCGCGAACCGGCTGCGGCTGTGCCGGGCCGGCGGCTTCGGCCGCGGGATTGGCCCCATTGTCCGCCGTCCGCCGCACCGCGATCAGCCCGCGCTGCGCTCCGCCCGCCGTGCCCCGGTAGAGATGCCATCTTCCTCGGCCCCGGCGCGAAGCCGGGCCCGCGAGCTTCCCCGCGGCCTCCTCCACCGCCGCGAACAGGTCCTCGAGCTTCTCGAGCGGGATCCGCGGAGACACCTCATCGAACAGCACCAGATCGGGATCGGCCGCGGCCACGATCCGGCGGAAGGCGTCGGGAGCGCGCTGGAGCGAACGGCGCGATACATTCCACGACAGCATTCGGAAGTCCGTCCCCGGAGGCCGGGCCAGCGAGACCTGCACCCGCCTGGGGCTCTCCGGCGGCTGGGGAGGGCCTCTGGCGGATTCGGCCGCGAGGGCTCCAGCGGATTCCGTCACGGGGGCTCCAGCCGCCGGCCCGCCCTCCAGCCCGAGCTCGAACTCCGGCGTCCGCTCCCGAGTGGCGCCCGCCGGATCAAGGAACACGAGCCGCGCGGACAGCCGTTTCCCCTCGAACGCGCGTCCCCCACCGGGCAGGGCGAAGCCGCGCGCCACCCGCACCTCGATCTCGCGCGTCCGCGTCCGCGGCTCCAGCCACAGGCCGATGTCGTAGGGATCGCCCCAGGCGTCCGCGGCGTTCGGCGAGTCGGCGCCCGCAGGCGGGGGAGCCAGCCAATGCACCGAAATCCCGGAGCGCAGCGACCCCGGCCGCGCCGGATCCGGCCGGGTGAAATGGATCGCCAGATCTGCGCCCGCCAGTCCACCCTCGCGCCGGCCGGTGAGCGTGTCCCCGTCCGCGTCCAGGATGAGCTCCAGCGTCCCCGGCAGCGACTGCACGTTGACCGGCCGGCCCAGGTCGAGGCGGAAGTACACGGCCCCTACGTCACGCGCGACACGGATCTCGCCGAGATGGAGCGGGCCCGC
>JBHHYZ010000066.1:0-13333 GCA_046757845.1 Gemmatimonadota bacterium | reverse complement strand
AGCGAGCGGAGCGGAGCGCCTGCCGCCCAGGAGCGCGCCACCGCGCCCGCACCGCCCCTCAGTCCAGCCGGAACGCGTCCTCCCCCAGCACCTCGTCCAGCGTCCCCACGAGCCGCTCCGCGTCCTTCTCGGAGAACACGAGCGGAGGCTTGATCTTGATCACGTTGCGGCACGGCCCGTCCGTGCTGAGAAGGATCCCGCGCTCCTTCATCCGCTCCACCACCCACCCCGCGTGCTCCGGCGCCGGCTCCCGGCTCTCCCGGTCCAGCACCAGTTCCACGCCCAGGAACAGCCCCAGGCCCCGCACGTCGCCGATCAGCCGGTGGCGCTCCATGAGCCCGTAGAGGCCCGACAGGAGGAGCGCGCCCACCCGCCGCGCGCGCTCCTGGAGCCCCTCGTTCTCGATCACGTCCAGCACCGCCAGGGCGATCGTGCACGAGACCGGGTTGCCCCCGAACGTGTTGAAGTACTCCATCCCGTCGTCGAACGAGGCGGCGATCTCCGGCGTCGTCACCACCGCGGCGATTGGGTGGCCGTTGCCCATCGGCTTTCCCATGGTGACGACGTCGGGGACCACGCCCTGCGTCTGGAAGCCCCAGAAGTGCGTGCCGACCCGGCCGAAGCCGACCTGGACCTCGTCGGCCACGCACACGCCCCCGGCCGCGCGCATCCGCGCGTACGCGGCCTCCAGGTAGCCCTCCGGCAGCACGATCTGGCCGGCGCAGCTCAGCAAGGACTCGCAGAAAAACGCTGCGGGCCGCGCGCCCCGCGCCCGGATCGCGGCGAGAGCCTCGTCCAGGTGGGCCGCGTAGCGGGGCCCGAGCGCGCCCTTCCGGTACCGGCCCCGGTAGGCGTCGGGCATGGGGACCACGTGGACGTAGGGCGGGGCGCCCTTCCCGCCGGGCCCCCGGAACTTGTAGGGCGACAGGTCCACCAGGGCGCCCGTGTTCCCGTGGTAGGCGCCCTCGACCACCACCACGTCGGTGCCGCCCGTGTGGGCCCTGGCCAGACGGAGCGCCAGCTCGTTGGCCTCGCTCCCGCTGCACACGAAGAAGCACACGCCGAGCGGGTCGGGCAGGGTGGCGGCCAGCCGCTCGGCCAGCCGCACGATGTGGGGGTGCAGGTAGCGGGTGTTGGTGTTGAGGACGCCCATCTGGCGCCGGCCCGCCTCCACCACCCGCGGATGGCCGTGGCCCACGTGCGCCACGTTGTTGACGGCGTCCAGGTAGGGTTGGCCCTCCGCGTCGTACAGGAAGGCGCCGCGCCCCCGCACGATCTCCAGCGGCCGCCGGTAGGCGAGGCTGAGGTTGGGGCCCAGCCGCTCGCGCCGCCGCCGGAGGATCTCCTCTCGGCCCGGCCGCCCCGTCCGGGCCGTCTCCGCGGAGATGCCGCCGGGGACGCGGAGCACGAGGTTCGGGTCCGGGCTGAGCGCCCGCCACACGCTCCGCTGGGAGGGAGGCGCCACGCCCGGGAAGGTCCCGCTGAGGCCCAGAGGGTCCACGATGAGCTGGAAATGGAGGTGCGGCGGCCAGTCGCCGTTCCCGGGCCGATCGCCGATCCGGCCGATCTCCTGGCCCGCCGCCACCGGCTGGCCGGGGGACAGGCCGTCCAGCGAGTCCGGCGACAGGTGCCCGTACAGGGTCCACAGGCGAAGCGGGCCCGCCGCATCGCCCCCGGCCCCGAGATCGTGCTCCAGCAGGATGGTGGGCCCGTAATCCAGGCGCTCCTCGTTGTCCGCCAGGCTGTGGACGGTACCGTCCAGCGGGGCGTACACGGGCGAGCCGGGCGCCTGGAACAGGTCGGCCCCCAGGTGGAGGGTGCGCCATTCGTCGCCCTCCTCGCCGGCGGCCTGAAACGCGGGCGCCGTGTAGCACCGGCGGACCTCGTCGTAGCGGCCGATCGCCACCTCCACGCCCGCGTCCTCCATGCGCCGGAACAGGACCCGGGTCCACGCCTCCGTGTCGTCCGGATCGACAGGCTCCCCCTCGGCGCTCTCCACGGAGAGGTCGAACAGGAGGGGCGGCCGGCCGCGCCGGTCGGCCCCGACCACGGGCCCGAGCTCCTCGGCGTGGGCTTGCAGCCACGCGGTCACCCGCGCGGTGGCCGGGCAGGGAGCGAATCCGCACGTCTCGCGGAACCGGTAGCGGGGCAAGTCCGCGCTCTCCCCGGACAGGCGCTCCAGCAGCCGCCACACCCCCGCCTGGCTGATCGAGAGGTACTCGTCCTCGGGGAGGCGGCCGCGCTGGTGCGCCGCCACCGCCGCGCTCAGGCAGAGTCGGAGCACGGCCAGGTCGAACAGGGCGTCGGCCTCCGGCTCGCGCAGCGGATGGGTCCGGCAGTAGCCCGCCGCGACCCGCACGCCGGCTCCCACCGGATCGGAGGCGCCCAGCATCGCGTAGGCGCACGCCACGGCGGGCTCGGCCGCCACCCAGGAGCGGACCATGTCGCCGAAGTCGATGAGCCCCGCCACGCGGGCCGGGCGCGGAGCCCGGGCGGGCCGGACCCGGACGTTGTGGTCGTTGGCGTCGTTGTGGATGAGCCCGAGGCGCAGGTCCGGGAGCCGCGGTTCCAGCCGCCGCTCCGCCTCGGCCAGGAGCCGCTCCATCAGCGCCCGGCGCGGGGCGCCCTCCGCGCGCTCCACCTCCTCGACGTGCTGCCGGATGAACGTGTGGGCCGTCCGCAGATCCCAGTAGAACGGACGCTCGGCGTCCGGCGCGTCCAGCTCCTGGAGCACGGCGTCGATCGCTCCGAGCATGCCGCCCACCTCCTCCAGGAGCTCGGGCGCCGGGGGGCGGATCTTCACCAGCGGCCGTCCCGGCACCCAGTCCAGGAGCCGGACCAGGTGGGTGGCGCCCGCCTCGCCCGGCACGCGGGCGACCGCTTCTCCAGCGTGGGTGGCGATGCAGGCGGGAAACCGATACCCCGCCACGCGCTCGTCCAGCAGGTCCAGGACCCGGTTCTGGAGCGCCAGCGCGGCCTCCCGCTCCTCCGGGTTGGCGATCTTGAGCACGAACCGGTGTCCGGAGGCGTTCCGAAACAGGAAGTTCTGGTCCCGTTCGCCGGGAAGAGCGCCCAGACACTCGTCCAGCCCGTACAGCTCGCGCGCGATCTCCCGGGCCTCTGCCTGGGCGAAGCGGGGGCGGTGCCGGACCGGGGACGAGAGCGCGTCGGATCGTGCCATCGTCCCCAAGCTCGACGGGCGGGCCCGGAATCGTCAAGCTCGGCCGATGGGCCCGGGGCCGTCGGGGGCGGAGGGAAGTCGGGCGCGTCGAGGGGAGGCCTGAGCCGCCGCGCCGGGCGCCCGCCGCTTTCCTTGCCGCGATTCGGAGCCCGGGGCTATCGTTCGCGTTTCGCCCGGCATGGGCCGCACGCGCCCGGGAGCCGTGGCCCGGCCGCGCTCAGCCACCTGAAGCCGACAGGATGATGACCGAAGAACCTCACGACGAGATTCCCGGCGCCCCCGCGCCCCCGCCCGACCTGATGGACAAGCTCGTCTCCCTGTGCAAGCGGAGAGGGTTCGTGTTTCAGTCTTCGGAGATCTACGGGGGATTGGGCTCCGTGTACGACTACGGGCCGCTGGGGGTGGAGCTCAAGCACAACATCCGCGACGCCTGGTGGGACGAGATGGTCCGAAGCCGCCCCGACATCGAGGGCCTGGACAGCGGCATCCTCATGCACCCCCAGGTCTGGGTGGCCAGCGGCCACGTGGAGGGCTTCACGGACCCGCTGGTCGAGTGCCGGAACTGCCATCGCCGATTTCGCGCCGACGAGCTGGCGGAGCTGGCGGCGGGCCGGCCGGAGGCGCAGCAGTGTCCGGTGTGCGGGACCACGGGCCGGTTCACGGAGCCGCGCCAGTTCAACCTCATGTTCCAGACGTTCATGGGCGCGGTCCAGGACGAGGCGGCGATCGTCTACCTCCGTCCGGAGACGGCTCAGGGCTCCTACGTGAACTTCAGGAACGTGCTGGAGAGCTCCCGGCAGAAGATCCCGTTCGGGATCGCGCAGGTGGGCAAGGCGTTCCGCAACGAGATCACGCCCGGCAACTTCGTGTTCCGGACCCGCGAGTTCGAGCAGATGGAGATGCAGTACTTCGTCAAGCCGGGCACCGATGAGGAGTGGTTCGAGACGTGGCGGGACCGGCGCATGGAGTGGCTGAAGTCCCTGGGGATCCGCCCGGACCGCCTGCGCTTCCACGAGCACGCCCCGGACGAGCTGGCGCATTACGCGAAGCGCGCGGTGGACATCGAGTACCGGTTTCCGTTCGGGTGGCAGGAGTTCGAGGGGATCCACAACCGGACGGATTTCGACCTCTCCCGCCACCAGGAGCTGTCCGGCAAGAAGCTGGAGCACGTGGATGCGGCGGCCGGCGAGCGCTACCTGCCCTACGTGATCGAGACAGCGGTGGGGTTGAATCGGACGCTGCTGGTCGTGCTGGCCGACGCCTACCACGAGGAGGAGGTGGAGGGGGAGACGCGGGTGGTGCTGCGCCTGGACCCGCGCCTGGCGCCGGTCAAGGTGGCGGTGTTTCCGCTGGTCAAGAAGGACGGCATGCCGGAGGTAGCCCGGCGCATCGCCGAGGAGCTGAGGGGGCGGCTGACGGTGTTCTACGACGAGTCCGGGTCGATCGGCCGGCGCTACCGCCGTCAGGATGAGGCGGGAACGCCGTTCGCGGTCACGGTGGACGGCCAGACGCTCGAGGACGAGACCGTCACGGTCCGCGACCGCGACACGCTGGCCCAGGAACGGGTCCCCATCTCGGCCCTGGCGGAGCACCTGAGCCGGGCGGTCGCGGGAACGCCGCGGGCCTGAGCCGCGTGGGCGTACAGGTCGAGGAGATCCGGGACCGGGCGCGGCGCCTCAAGGCGGCGATCGCCCGGGAGCGCTACGAGATCCGCGCCGGACTCAAGTTGCGCTCCTCGTTCGGGGAGCTCTACGCCGCGCACTCGCTGCTGCTCAGGCGGGAGATTCTGCCCACCATCCAGCGTGCCCTGGCCGAGAGCGGCGACGAGGAGCGCCGGCGCCTCCGGTGGCTTTTGGCCTGGGTGGCCGAGCAGCAGGTGCAGGCCGCCCTGGCGCCGATGGAGGACGAGCTCCACGCCTGGGAGTCCAGCGCCCGGCTGCCGGTCGACGGCGAGCGGATCTCTCTCCGCAAGGCTCCGGTGGCGATCCGAAACCAGGCCGACCGTCGCATCCGTCTGGCCCTGGAAGCCGCTCGTAGCGGCACGCTGGAGGAGGCCGTGCCGCTCCAGGTGGACCTGCTGCACCGGGAGCGGGAAGCGGTGGCCGAGCTGGGCTTGGGCGAGTTTCTGGACGCGAGAGAGCGCCTGTCCGGAGTCGGGATTCACGCGCTGGTCGACGTGGCCGAGCGGGTGCTCGCCGCCACGGAGGACCGCTACCGCGATCTGTTGGCCTATCTGGCCCGGAAGGTGTTGCGGGTGGAGCCTTCCGAGGCTACACGGGCGGATGGACGCTGGATCCGTCGCATGGTTTGGCTGGATGACCGGTTCCGGCTGGCCCCGACGCTCGACGCGGTTCAGAAGGACCTCCGGGAGCTGGGCCTGCCGCTGGAGGCCGAGGGCGCGGTCCGCCTGGACCTCCAGGAGCGGCCTCTGAAGAGCACCCAGTCGTTCTGCGCCGCGCTCGACGTGCCGCACGAGATCATCCTCGTGGTGGCTCCGCACGGGGGCTGGGCGGACTGCCGAGCCCTGCTGCACGAGGTCGGGCACGCGCTCCACTTCGCCTACACGGCCGAACAGCTCCCGTTCGAGTATCGCGAGCTGGGCGACACGGCGGTCACCGAGACCTACGCCGTCCTGTTCGAGCTGCTGACTTTGGAGGCTTCGTGGCTGCGGCGCACCGCCGGCCTGAGCGGCGACGCGTTGCGCGGCTACTTCACGGTGGCCGGATTCGTCATGCTGCACCGGCTGCGGCGGCTGGCGGGGCGCCTCCTGTACGAGGTCGAGCTGTACACGAGCGAGCTGCCCGGCCAGATGGGCCCGCGGTACGCCGAGATCCTCACCCGAGCCACGGGATTCCGTTACGACGAGCGCACGTTCCTGGAAGGACTGGACCGGGGCTTCTGGGTGGCGCGGCGGCTTCGAGCCTGGATGCTCCAGGCCATCCTCCGCAAGGAGCTGCGGGAGCGGTACGACGAGGACTGGGACCGCAACCCGGGTGCCGGACCGTTCCTGTGCGAGCTGTTCTCGGCCGGCCAGCGGGACGACTCCTCGCAGCTGGCCGTCCAGCTGGGCGCCGAGGTCCTGGGTCCGGAAGCGCTGCTCTCCGCGCTCGACGGGTGGCTTCCGCCATGAGCGGGCCGGCCTGGCCCGGCCTCGTGGGCCGAACGAGCGCACCGCCGCGGCCGGTCGGGAGATGAGGGCGTGGCAGGCGGGGGCCGCGGCGCTGGCCGCGGCCGGTTACGCGAGCGCCGTCGTGCGGCGCAATCGCGGTCTCCGGCCTCCTCCGGTGCGGGATGCCGAGGGGCGGCCTTTGCCCGCCCGCCCGTTCGCGTTCTCCGACGGCGAGCGCGTGTCCGTGATCGACGCGGGAGCCGGTCCCCCCATCCTATGGGTTCCGGGGGCCGACGGCGTGAAGGAGACGTTTCGCTATCAGCTTCCCGCTTTCGCCGCGGACTACCGCGTCATCGCTCCGGACATGCGTGCCCGCTTCCCGGCCGACGCGAGCTTCAACCTCCTGGTCGACGACCTGGCCGAGCTGCTGTCGGACCGGCAACCGGGCCCGGCCGTCGTGGTGGGCCAGAGCCTGGGTGGATCGATCGCGATTCGCTTCGCCACCCGGTTTCCGGAGCTCGTGCGCGGTCTGGTGTTGGCCAACACGCTGACCCGGGTCTCGTACGAGCACCTGGGACTGAACCGGACGGCGCTGGTCCCGATCGCGATCGGAACCACGCGCTACCTCCCCACGGGCCTGGCCCGGCGGCTGGCCCGCTTCTGGTGCAGGGAGTCCGTGTGGATCTACGATCCGGCGGGCTGCCACGACCTGACGGAATACGCTTTGTGGACGGGGCCGCGGACCGTACCGCCCAGGATCTCCTCGCGGCGCGTGGGGCTGCTGAAGGGCCTCGATCTGCGCCCGGAGCTGGTCCGGATCGCCGCCCCGACGCTGGTGGTGAAAGGGCCGCTGGATGTGTACTGTCCTCCCTCCTGGGCCCGGGAGATCGCCGAGCGCATTCCCGGCGCCCGGTACGAAGAGCTGGAGGGGACCGGACACTGTTCCCACATCTCCATGCCGGAGGCGTTCAATTCCGTGGTCGAGGCCTGGTTGCGGGAGATCCTGGCCGGCCGCTGAACCACCCCGAGAGCCGGGGCGGGGATTCGGGTGTCACGAGAGGCAGGTCGAATGAAAGATCAGGCGTTCTCGTCGCGTTCGGGCACCATGCTCGCGATGCTCGGCATGGCGGTTGGAACGGGCAACATCTGGCGCTTCCCGCGGGTGGCCGCCACCAACGGCGGCGGCTCCTTTCTGGTGGCCTGGGTAGTGTTCCTGCTGCTCTGGTCGGTGCCCCTGATCCTGGTCGAGTTCGCCGTGGGCAAGGCGGCGCGCCGGGGGCCCGTCGGCTCGTTCGTGAAGCTGGCCGGCCCCGGGTTCGCCTGGATGGGCGCCTGGATCGCCTTCACCGCCACGGCGATCATGTTCTACTACTCCGTCGTGATGGGATGGACGCTGCGCTATCTGGTCGGTTCGCTCACCCATTCGATCCCGATGACCTCCTACGAAGCGGCGCGCGGGTTCTGGGACGGGTTCATCGGGTCCGGGTGGGCCGTGGGGACCCACGCGGCGGCGATGGCCCTGGGAGTGGGGGTCGTGCTGCGGGGCGTCAGGGGGATCGAGCGGGTCACCCGTCTGCTGATCCCCAGCCTGTTCGTCCTCGTGCTCATCCTGGCGATCCGGGCGGTCACCCTGGAGGGGGCGGAGCGCGGGCTCGCCTTCCTGTTCACGCCTTCCTGGGGCGATCTGAAATCCGCCCACGTGTGGCTGGAGGCGCTGACCCAGAACGCCTGGGATACGGGCGCGGGGTGGGGTCTCATCGTGGCCTACGCAGTCTACCTCCGGCGGCGGGAGGACACGACGCTGAACGCGTTTCTGCTGGGCTTCGGGAACAACTCGGTCTCGCTGCTGGCGGGCGTCGCCGTCCTGTGCACGGTGTTCGCGGTCATGCCGGACGCCGCGGCCGAGATCGTCGGCGCGGGCAACGAGGGGCTCACCTTCATGTGGCTCCCCCAGCTGTTTGGGCGGATGCCGGCGGGCTCGCTGTTCATGGTGCTGTTCTTCCTCGCGCTGGTGTTCGCGGCCTGGAGCAGCCTGATCGCCATGATCGAGCTCGCCTCTCGGGTGCTGATCGATGCGGGGGTACGGCGGAACAAGGCTATCTTCGCGGTGGGCTCGCTCGGCTTCCTGTTGGGCCTCCCGTCGGCCTTGTGGATCGATGTGTTCCGGAACCAGGATTGGGTGTGGGGGGTGGGGCTGATCCTGTGCGGGCTGTTCTTCGCCGTCCTGGTCCTGCGGTACGGAGTGGATCGGTTCCGGCGGGAGCTGGTGAACTCCGAGGGCGCCGATGTGCGGATCGGGCGCTGGTGGAATTGGGCCATCCGGCTGGTCGTGGTACAGGCCGCCGTCCTTACGGGGTGGTGGCTGTGGCAGGCCACGGACCTGAAGGACCTGGCGGCCACGTTCACCCCGTTCGCCACCTTCAACGTCGGCACCGTGCTCATCCAATGGTCCATCGCGCTGGCGGCGTTCCTCCTGCTCAACCGGTGGATCGCGAGCAAGGCGGTGGCGGGAGCGCCGGCGACCTCCGGGCCGGGCGGGTGAACGTGCCGGTGGGCCCGGATCGGTTTCGGCGCGTCCTGGGTTGCCTGGCGGGGGGCGTGGCCATCGTGACCTCGCGGGATGCCGAGGGTGAGCCGCGTGGGATGACCGCCACCGCGGTGTGCTCGGTGTCGCTCGAGCCGCCGCTCGTCCTGGCGTGTCTGGACCGGAACGCGAAGACGCACGGGGCCGTGGAGGCGGCGCGCGTCTACGCGCTCAACTTCCTCGGAGAGTCCGACGTGGACCTGGCGCGGCGGTTCTCGGAGGACGCTCCGGACAAGTTCGCCGACCTGGCGTTCACGACCCGGGTGACCGGGGCCCCGGTGCTGGAGCGGGCGCTCGCCTACTGCGATTGCTCGGTAGTGGAGTGCGTTCGGGCGGGCGATCATACGATCTTCATCGGTCGGGTGGAGTCAGCCGGCTATCGGGAGATGGACGAGGCCACGCCGCTGGTGCATTATCGGGGGGACTACCGCAACGTCCACGCGGGCTCGGCGGGAAAGCGGGACGAGACCGATGAAGCCAGGTGAGTTCGAGACCATAGCCGGACGCCTGTGGGCCGAGATCCCCGATCGGCTTCGCCAGGGAGTCGAGGCCGTGGAGGTGGACGAGAAGGTGGTGGGTCACCCGTCCCTGCCGGGGGTGTACACGCTGGGGGAATGCCTCACGGAGCGGTGGCCCGGCGCGTACGCGGATGCCGGCGACACCCGCTCGCGGCTCGTCCTGCACCATGGCTCGTTCGCCGAGCTGGCGGCGCTCGACCCGGCATTCGATTGGGAGCTCGAGCTGTCCGAAACGCTTCTCCACGAGTTGCTCCACCACCGGGAGGCCGCGGCGGGCGAGCGCGGCCTGGAGGCCCAGGACCGGGCGGAGGAGGAGAACCGGCGCCGCCACGCGGGCCTGCCCTTCGACCCGGTCTTCTACCGCGCGGTTCCCTCCGATGCGGACGGGAGCGTACGGCTGGATTCGGAGATCTTCGTGGAGGCGCGCGGTGGAGGCTCGGACTCCGAGGCCCGGTTCACCTGGCGCGGCCACGAGTACGGGCTGAGGGTACCCCGGGGAGACGGAGCGGCCTTCGTTCAGGTGCCGAATCTGGCGCGTGGCCGGCTGTGGGTCGTGGTGCGGCCCCGACGCAGCTGGTGGGCGCGGATCCTCGGGCGGCCGGAAGCCCCTCCGCGGCAGCTGAAGATTCGGGCGCTTCCGGCGCGGCGCGCCGGGTAGCGGGAGAGGAAGGGGAAGTTGATGGGCGGATTCCGGTTGGGCCGGTGGTTCGGCTTCGAGATCCGGATCGACTACTCGTGGTTCCTCGTATTCGGCCTGGTCGTCTGGACCTTCAGCGCCAACGAGTTCCCGGCGCAGCTGCCCGGCTACGGGTCGGGCGTCTACTACGCCATGGGTATTCTGGGAGGGCTGGTGTTCTTCCTCTCGGTGCTCCTGCACGAGCTGGCGCATTCCGCCGTGGCGCGGACCCGGGGGATCCAGGTGGAGGGGATCACCCTGTTCATCTTCGGAGGGGTGGCCCAGACCCGGATGGAGGCGGAGCGCGCGATCGACGAGTTCCTGCTCACCGTGGTCGGGCCGCTCTCCAGCCTGGCCCTGGCGGCGATCTTCTACGCTCTGGGCCGGGGTGTCGAGGCGCTGGGGTGGCCCGCCCCGATTGCCACGGTCGCGAGCTTCCTGGCTCTGCTGAATCTGGTGCTGGCCGTGTTCAACATGCTGCCCGGCTTCCCCCTGGACGGCGGCCGCATCTTCCGCTCAATCGTGTGGTATGTGACCGGTGATATCGCGAAGGCGACGCGCTGGGCCACGTCCGGAGGGCGCCTGTTCGGCTACCTGCTGATCGCGTTCGGAATCTTCCAGCTTTACGCCGGCTATTTTCTGGGAGGCCTGTGGTCGGCGTTCATCGGCTGGTTCCTGGCCAACGCGGCGCGGGCCAGCTACCGGCAATTCGACTGGCGCCGCACGCTCTCCCGCATCCCCGTGGGACGCGTGATGGTGGAGCATCCGCCCGTGGTGCCGCCGGAGATGCCCGTGCGCCAGCTGGTGGAGGAGCTGTTCATGCGGAGGCCGGACGCCGGCTATCCGGTCGTCTCCGATTCGGCGGTGCTGGGCCTCGTGGCGGTGGACGACGTGGCCGGGCTGGCTCCCGAGGCCCGCGGCGGCACCACGGTGGCGGCGTTGATGCGGCGAATCCCGGATGTCCCGGTGGCCACGAGCACGGAGACGCTGGACCAGGTGGTGGCGAGGCTGGGAGCCGACGACCGGACGCCGGTGCTGGTGATCGATGACGGGCGGCTGGTAGGGCTGCTCACGCTTACGGAGATCGCGCGCTGGGTGAAGCGGGCCCGCGACCTGGGAATGGGGTAGCCGTGGCGGAAGCCCGAAAGGGTGGGACTCGGCCGAAGACTCCGGTGAAGGTGTCGGGGAAGACGGGCGCGAAGGCGCGCGTGGAGACTTCCGAGGAGAGACGGGCGCGCGCGCGGGAGATCTCCCGCCTCCTGGCGGAGGCCTACCCGGACCTGTCGCTGTCTCTGGACTACGCGAGCCCGCTGGAGCTCATCGTGGCGACCATTCTGTCGGCCCAGTGCACGGACGAGCGGGTGAACCGCGTGACGCCGGAGCTGTTCCGCCGCTATCCGACCGCCCGGGAGTACGCCGAGGGGGACCGGGAGGAGCTGGAGGAGCGGATCCGATCCACCGGCTTCTACCGGAACAAGGCCAAGCATATCCAGGAGATGGCCCGCCGTCTGGTCGATGAGCACGGCGGCGAGGTGCCGGAGGCCATGGAGGATCTGGTCAAGCTTCCCGGGGTGGCCCGCAAGACGGCCAACGTGGTCCTCAGCAACGCGTTCGGAAAGAACGAGGGCGTGGTGGTGGACACTCACGTCAAGCGGGTGGCGGGACGGCTGGGACTCACCCGGCACACGGACCCGGTGAAGATCGAACGGGACCTGATGGAGCTCCTGCCGCGCGCGGAATGGCGGACCTTCGCCTGGCGGCTCATCCTGCACGGCCGGCGCGTCTGCTCGGCCCGCAAGCCCGCGTGTGAGCGCTGCATCCTGGAATCCGCGTGCCCCTCGGCCCACACGTTCGGTTGAGGAGGGAGGGGAAACGAAGCAGCGGATTCGTCGGGCGGCCCTGGAGATCGGCTTCGAGCAGGTCGGATTCGCGCCGGCCGAAGCCCCGGCGCACGCCGACGCCTACCTGGAGTGGCTGGACCGCGGCTGGCACGGTGGGATGGCGTACATGGCGCGCGAGGATGCCGTGCGACGGCGCCTGTCGCCGCGGCAGGCGCTGCCGGGCTGCCGTTCGCTGATCGTGGCGAGTCTCTCCTACGCGCGCCCGGAAGGACCGGAAGGAGACGGCGCGCGGCCCGAAGGGAGAGAACCGATCCCCCAACGGAGTGGCACGGGACCCGAAGCCAACGGCCCCGGGAGGGACCCGCTCCGCCCGGTGATCGCCCGCTACGCGCGCGGCCCCGACTACCACGGCGTGTTCGAGGAGCGTCTCGCCCTCCTGGCGGCCCGCATCGAGGCGATCGCGCCGGAGGCCCGCCTGCTGCCCTATGTGGACTACGGCCCGGTGCTGGAGCGCGACCACGCCCAGCGGGCCGGCCTGGGCTGGATCGGCAAGAACACCATGTTGATCCACCCGGAGCTGGGATCGTACCTGCTGCTGGGCGAGCTGCTGACCACGCTGGAGCTTCCGCCCGACGAGCCGTTCCTGCCGGACCGCTGTGGGACCTGCGTCCGCTGCATCGAGGCCTGTCCCACGGACGCCATCCGGCACCCGCGTGGCCTGGACGCGCGCCGCTGCATCTCCTATCTGACCATCGAGCTTCGCGGGGCGATCCCGGAGCCGTTGCGGCCGCGGATCGGCCAGCGGGTGTTCGGTTGCGACATCTGCCAGGAGGTATGTCCATGGAACGACGAGGTGCGGCCCCCCGCGGACTCGCCGCTGCACGCGGGCGTCACCCCGGGCGCTCCCGTCCCGCCGGAGACGATGGTGGCGTGGGCCGAGGAGCTGCTGGCCCTGGATTCGGACGAATTTCGGGCCCGCTACAGGAAGACCGTCTTCTACCGCCCGGGCCGCGACGGACTCTTGCGCAACCTGTGCGTCGGGCTCGGCAACAGCGGACGCGCGGAGGCCGGCCCCACCCTGCGGCGAGCGGCGGCCAATGGCTCGGAGCTGGTGCGCGAGCACGCCCGCTGGGCGCTGGAGCGTCTGGCACGCCCGTGAACAAGCTACGATGATTCGGATCAGCTCCGTGGCGGGGTCTCGGCTCGCGTTCGCGCTGCTCGCCGTGGCAGGGACCGGAGTCGTCGCCCCGCTCATCGCGCAGGAACCGATCACTCTGCGGGAAGCGGTCGCTGAAGCCCTTCGCGCCGGGCCCAGCGTGGGTCTGGCTCGGGCGGACTCGGCGGCCGCCCGGGCGGCGGTCGGCACGGCTCGCGCCTTCCCCAACCCTTCCCTGGTCGGAGGCTACACTCGCGACGTCCCCCGG
>JBHHYZ010000065.1:0-13768 GCA_046757845.1 Gemmatimonadota bacterium | reverse complement strand
GGATCTGGATCGGCCGGATGCCACGACCTCCGCCGTGGCCGGGCTGTGACCGAACATACGCGGTTATCGCTGGCGCCCGATGCTCGAGACGGAGCACAGCGGGGCGAGCAGGCGCCTGTCGCCTGTCGCACGAGGACGCGCTGCCGCAGCTGTGAGAGCGACCGGCTGCACCTGTTTCTGTCGCTCGGGCCGATGCCCCTGGCCAACGCCTTCCTTCGGTTTCCGGAAGAGTTCGGGACGGAACCGTCTTTTCCCCTCGATGTCTATCTGTGCGGCGACTGTTCGCTGGTTCAGCTCAACCATGTCGTGGACCCGGAGATCCTGTTTCGGAATTACATCTACGTCACCGGGACATCCGACACGATCGGACTCCACAATCGCCGCTACGCTCGAGCCGTCCGTGATTCTTTCGACCTCGGCTCGGAAGATCTGGTCGTCGAGATCGCCAGCAACGATGGCAGCCTTCTCAAATGCTTCCGGGAGCTAGGGGTGCGAACGCTGGGCGTTGAGCCGGCCCGAAACATCGCCGCTCTGGCCCGCGAGGCCGGGATCGACACGGTCGAAGAGTTCTTCGATTCCGCCAGGGCGAGGGCCGTGGTCGCCGATCACGGACCGGCGGCGGCGGTGATCGCCAACAACGTCCTGGCGCACGTGGACGATGTCCGCGACTTCCTGCTCGGCTGCCTCCGTCTCCTGCGCCCGGGCGGACGGTTGATCGTGGAAGTGCCCTATCTGGGTGAGTTGCTGAACCGGCTGGAGTACGACACCATTTACCATGAGCATCTCTGCTATTTCTCCGTCACCGCGCTGATGCGCCTGTACGAGGTGGCGGAGCTGTCGATCGAGCGGATCGAGCGGGTCCCCGTGCATGGGGGCGGCCTTCGCGTCTTTGCCCGGCCTCGGACGGAATGTCCGCGGCACGGCGAATCGGTGGTCCGCATGGCGGAGCGGGAAGCGGGGGCGGGACTCGCGGACCTTGCGCGGTTCGAGCGATTCGCCAGGGAAGTGCGGGCCAATCGGGATGCGCTTCTGAGTCTGCTCGGTTCCCGTCGCGGGGGGGGGCGACAACTGGCCGGCTATGGCGCGCCGGCCAAGGGCAATACTCTTCTCAACTTCTGCGGCATCGGACCCGAGCTCCTGCCATATGTCGTCGATCGCAATCCGATGAAGGTGGGAACCTACACACCGGGCACGCACATACCCGTACGGCCGGTGGCGACGCTCGCCGAGCGCCGGCCCGACGACGTGCTGATCCTGGCCTGGAACTTCGCCGACGAAATCATGAACCAGCAATCCGCCTACCGGGAGGCGGGAGGGCGCTTCCTCGTGCCGATCCCGCAGCCCAGAGTCGTGTGACGCCATGAAGGTCGTGATTCTGGCCGGCGGCCGTGGAACACGGCTCGCCGAGGAGACGTCCACGCGACCCAAACCGATGGTCGAGATCGGAGGGAGGCCGATTCTCTGGCATATCATGAACACCTACGCGGCGTACGGCCACACCGATTTCCTCATCGCGTGCGGCTACAAGGGCGAGATGATCAAGGAGTACTTCCACCACTTCTTCCTGCACACGAGCGACTATTTCATGGATCTGCGGGATGGGTCGCTCGAGGTCATCAACGCCAACGCCATGGACTGGCGCGTCGGCCTCGTGGATACGGGCACCGAGACCATGACGGGAGGTCGAATCCTGCGTCTAAAAGAATGGTTGGAGGACGAGACGTTCATGGTCACCTACGGGGACGGCCTGGCCGACGTGGATCTGGCGGCTCTGGAAGCCTTCCACCGGTCGCACGGCAGGTTGGCGACGGTGACCGCCGTGCGGCCTCCGGCACGGTTCGGGGGGCTTTCGCTGGACGGAGAGCGGGTGACGGAATTCAGCGAGAAGCCTCAGGCCGGCGGCGGATGGATCAACGGTGGATTCTTCGTGTTCGAGCCGGGCGTGCTGGCTTACCTGGATGGGGATGACACCATCCTCGAGCACGAGCCTCTTGAGCGCCTGGCTTCCCGGGGAGAGCTGATGGCGTTCCGACACGCGGGCTTCTGGCAACCCATGGACACGCTGCGGGAGAAGGAGCTCCTGGAGTCCCTCTGGGCTTCGGGCGGCGCGCCATGGAGGATCCGGGAATGAGCTTCTGGCGGGGCAGGCGGGTCTTCGTCACCGGAGCCAGCGGACTGCTCGGTTCCTGGCTGGTGGAGGCGCTGCTGGCGGCGGAGGCGGAAGTCACCTGTCTGATTCGTGACTGGATACCGGGCAGCCGACTCGTCCTCTCCGACTCGTACGACCGGGTCCAGGTCGTCCGCGGAGAGCTCGAGGATTTCGACCTCATCCTCCGGGCCATCAACGAGTATGAGGTCGACAGCGTGTTCCATGTCGCCGCCCAGACGATTGTTGGAACGGCGGCGCGCTCCCCGCTCTCCACGTTCGAGTCCAACATCCGGGGGACGTGGAACCTGTTGGAGGCCTGCCGGCTGTGTCCGAAGCTCGTGGAACGGATCGTCGTGGCGTCCAGCGACAAGGCGTACGGGACCAGCGACCGGCTCCCCTACACCGAGGATACGCCGCTGCAGGGCCGCTTTCCCTACGATGTTTCGAAATCCTGCGCCGATCTGATCTCGCTCTCCTACTATCACACGTTCGGGACACCTCTGGCGGTGACCCGATGCGGCAACCTGTTCGGCGGCGGTGATCTCAACTTCAATCGACTGATTCCCGGTACCATACGGTCCGCCCTGCGCGACGAACGGCCCGTGATCCGCAGCGACGGAACCTTCGTGCGCGACTACTTCTATGTCGGAGACGCGGCGGCCGCCTACCTCGAGCTGGCCGAGCGCCTCCCGAACGAGGACTTCGTCGGAGAGGCGTTCAACTTCGGAACCGAGACCCCCCTCTCCGTGCTCGAGGTCGTCGATCTCGTCCTGCGTCTGAGCGGAAGGGAGTCACTGCGGCCACGGGTGCTCGACGAAGCGGAAGCGGAGATTCAGCAGCAGTATCTGGACTGCGCCAAGGCCAGGCGCCTCCTCGGCTGGCGGCCGCGGCTGGGCCTGGAGGAAGGCCTGCGCGAGACCATCTCGTGGTACGAGGATTGGCTGGGGGGCCGTGGCGGACGGTGATGACCTCCCGTCCGGGCATCGGCCGACTGATTCGGGCCGTGGCCGTGGCGGGAGGCATCTGGCTCCTCCTGATCGCGGCCACCGATCCGTACTTCCGCGACTCCTCGGGTGCCTTGCGCGGCAGCGCCTGCGTGCCCCTGGCGCTCGGGGCCGGCCTCTGGGTGATAGCCGCCGCCGCGCGCACGCCGCTTCGCGCGTCAGGCGCCTGGCTGGCCCTCGCGCTGGCCGGACAGGCGGCGACGTGGCAGCTCATCGTGGCCGGGCCGGTCGTCCGCTATCAGCATTATGTGGCACCGGGAGACCTCTCCCGGCAGATCCCCGGGTGGATCCTGGGCATCCTGCTCCTCCAGGCGGTCGCCGTGGCCACCGGGCTGTGGCGGAGGCGAAGCGCGCTGTGGTGGGTCTTCCGCGACGGCGCGCGTCCGTGGCAGTGGTTCCTCCTGGCGGGACTCCTGTTCCTGTTCGCGGCGGCCCCCTCGCGGCACCTGGAGGACTACGGTGTCGAGCTCGGATGGGCCTTCACGCTCGCGCTGGTGAATCTGGCCAACGCGGGACTGGCCGCCGCGGCGCTTCCCGCGGATCGCCTGGCCGGGATTCGGCGGGTGTTCACCCGCATCCTGGGCGAGCCGACCCATCGGCGGCCGCGGCCCGACCGGTTCGTCCTGGCGGCGGCCGCGTGGGTGGTCCTGGCCGGCGTTCTGCTCAACGTCTTCGTGTACCAGAGACATCCGCACGTTCCGGATGAGGTGTCCTATCTGTATCAGGCTCGGTACTTTGCCCACGGAATGCTGGAGATGCCGGCGCCGCCCGTGCCGGAAGGCTTTGACCTCGACCTCATGGAGTACGAGCCGGACCGCTGGTATTCCCCGGTTCCGCCCGGCTGGCCTCTGGCACTGGCGATCGGCTCGCGGTTCGGCGTCCCGGGACTCGTCAACCCCATTCTGGCGGGCCTCGCGATCCTGCTGGCCTATCTTCTGACCTGGGACCTGTACGATCGGAGGGTGGCGCGCGCAACGGTGTTGCTCCTGGCGACATCGCCATGGCTGCTGTTCATGGCCATGAGCTACATGACGCACCTGTTGAGCCTGGTATGCGCGCTCGGCGCGGCGTGGCTCGTACGGAGTTGGCTCGTCCAGGGACGGGTTCACCGGAGCTGGTCGGCGGGTCTCCTGCTGGGAGCGGTGGGTCTGGTTCGTCCCTTGGAAGCCGTGGTCACCGGCCTCTTGCTCGGCGCCTGGCTGTTGACCCGACGGGGTTGGCGCGCACGAGCGGCTGGAGTGACGGCGTTCGGGCTCGGAGCGGCGATGACGGCGGCGGTCCTGTTGCCGTACAATCGACACTTCACCGGATCCCCCACCACCTTCCCCATCATGTCGTACGCGGATGCCCGCTACGGGCCGGGGACGAACTCGCTGGGGTTCGGAGCCAACCGCGGGCTGGGCTGGACGGGGCTGGATCCGCTTCCAGGCCACGGCCCCATCGACGCAGCGCTCAACACGGTCCTGAATTCGTTCGCCGTGAACGTGGATTTCCTGGGCTGGGGGAGCGGCTCGCTGCTGTTTCTGTTCGCCTTGCTCGCCATGGGCCGGCGACGCCGCTCCGACCGGCTCCTTCTCGCGGTGATTCTCGCGGTCATGGGGGTCCACGCGTTGTACTGGTTCGGCGGCGGGCCGGACTTCGGAGCCCGCTACTGGTTCCTCATCCTGGTGCCATGCGCGGCGCTCACGGCCCGGGGCATCCAGGAGCTGTCCAACAAGGTGGCGTGGGGACCTCGCGCCGGAGTGCTGGCCGTGTTTCTAGGCATCACGGCGTTCGTCACGTTCCTTCCGTGGCGAGCCATCGACAAATACTACCACTACCGCGGGATGAGGCCGGGCATCGCCGCCCTGGCCCACGAACACGGCTTCGGCTCGAGCCTGGTCCTCGTGCGAGGCCGCAGACATCCGGACTACGCCTCCGCGGCTATCTACAACCCGCTGGATCTCCGAGCCGCCACCCCCATATTCGCGTGGGACAGGGACGCGCGGGTTCGAAGGCGTTTGCTGGCCGCCTATCCGGATCGTCCGGTCTACGTGGTGACGGGCCCGACCCTGACCGGTGACGGCTATCGGCTCGAGGCCGGTCCACTGCCGCCGAACGATCCGCGCCTACTTGGCGCCCCTGGCAGCTCCAAAACAGGGGACTCCGTCCCGCCGCCTCCATGAAGCTCGCCGCCGGCCGGTCGGGGTCGACAAGCGAGGGAGATCTCCCACGCCGCGTGGAATCCGAGGGCGGTAGTGGCTATGCCGGGGCGCGGGTGATCGTGCTCGGCGCCACCGGCTTCATCGGACGGTGGGTGGCCCGGAGACTCTGCGAGGCGGGTGCGGACGTCCATCTCTTCGTTCGCTCCCTCGAACGCGCGGAGGCGCTGTTCGCGGCCTTCGGCGTCACCGGCACCTACGTGCAGACCGATCTTTCCGAGGTCGAGACCCTGCGGCGCCAGCTTCGCGAACTGCGCCCCTCGGTCACATTCAATCTGGCAGGCTATGGAGTGGACCGTGCGGAACGGGACGAAGCGACGGCCTGGCTCCTCAACTCCCGTCTCGTCGGCGTTCTGTGCGGCGCGCTGCGGACGGCCCGCGATTCCGCCTGGCCCGGAGCCGCCATCGTGCACGCCGGATCCGCTCTGGAGTACGGCCGGGTGGGAGGTCACCTGTCCGAGACGGGCCCGGCACGCCCGAGCAGCCTGTATGGCCGAGCGAAGCTGGCGGGCACGCTTCGTCTGCGGCGTCTGTGCCGCGGCCAGCGCCTGCCCGGTGTCACGGCCCGATTGTTCAGCGTGTACGGTCCCGGCGAGCACGCGAACCGGCTCCTGCCCTCGCTCGTTCGCCTGGCGGGGACGGAGAAGTCCCTCCCTCTGACCGCAGGCCTGCAACGACGCGATTTCACCTACGTCGAAGATGTCGCCGAAGGATTGATTCGACTCGGGCTGGCCCGCGCGGAGCCGGGTGAGGTGGTGAACCTCGCCACAGGGAAGCTGACGACGGTGCGGCGGTTCTGCACCACCGCGTGCGCCGCGCTCTCCGTATCGGTGTCCCGGCTTCGGTTCGGGGAACTGCCGACGCGTCCCGAGGAGATGGCGCACGACCCGGTCAGTGTGGAGCGTCTGCGCAGACTCACGAACTGGTGCCCGCAGACCCCCGTCCCGGAGGGTATCGCCCGCACGATCGAGTTCGAGTCCAGGTTCGGCCGCTTTCCGAGCTGAGCGGCGCGGCGCGGGCCCCGCGCGGCACCGGATCGTGGAGGGACGGCACAACTTTCGAATGCCGGCGGGACGACGGCGCACTGGCGGGGCGTGTGGCGTCACCGCAACATCTCGGGCGAGAGGCTGTGGGAGCCCGAGCGTCATCTGGACGCGGCGGTAGATCCGGGCCGGCGCCCACCTCCGGCATTCTCCTTGCTCAGACGCCCCCCGGCGGGCCGGGCCTGGAGAACCCGCGGTGGGAGTGGCTCGGGCGCGAAGGCGGGCGGCAACCGACACAGGGGGGACAGAGGGGGACGGAGTCTCCCGGGCGTCCCGGAGGCGAATGGCTGAGGCGTCGTGCTGAACACGCATACGTTCAACCGTTTCGAGCTCAAGTATCTCGTGCGACAGCGCGTGATACCGGAGTTCCTGGGAGAGCTGGCCGGATATCTGCGTCCGGACCCCAACGCCACCGGTCCGTGGGGGTATCCGGTGTTCAGCGCCTACTGGGACTCCGACGCGTTCGCGCTGTTCTGGGAGAAGATCGAAGGGCTCAAGTATCGGCGGAAGCTGAGGTTTCGCCGCTACGGCGACGAGCCGTTCGTGTTCATCGAGATCAAGCAGAGGACCGACCGGACTCTGCAAAAGCGTCGGGCGCGCTGGCCTCTGACCCGTACGGTGGCGGCGTTCGGCCCCGACTCCGATCACGGCCCGATCCAGCCCGACGATCCCATCGTATCCGAGGCCCTGGTTCTGAAGCATCGGTTCCGGCTCCGCCCCCGGATGGCGATTTCGTACCGCCGGCGCGCGTACTTCGGCGTCTACGAACCGGATCTGAGGGTGACCTTCGACCATCGCGTCCTGTATCGGGCGACAGAGGTCGACATCGCGCGGCCGGTTCGATCCGGGCGCGATCTCATCGACCCCAGGTTGGCCATCATGGAGGTGAAGTTCGATGAGCGGGTGCCCACCTGGTTGGGAAAGGCGGTCCGGCGCCACGGGTTCCAGATGGTCCGGCTCTCCAAGTATTGCAGCGCCGTGGATCGAACGTACTTCGGCAACACCCTGACGTGAGCGGACGGGACAGGAGCATCAACTCGGAACGGGGTCGACAGTGGACGAACTGATCAGAGAAATGACGCAGGGCACCATGGTGGCGGGAGGCTTCGGCGTGTGGGAAGCCCTGATGGCGCTGACGCTCGCATTCTTCCTCTGCCTGATCATCGCGTATTTCTACCGCGTGACCCACCAGGGCCTCTCGTATTCCATGTCGTTCGTTCACACCATGGTCATCATGGGAGTGACCGTCTCCATCATCATGCTCATCATCGGCAGCAACATCGCGCGCGCGTTCGCCCTGGTTGGAGCCCTATCCATCATCCGATTCCGGAACGCCGTCAAGGACTCGCGCGATGTCGCGTTCATCTTCGTCACCATGGCCGTGGGCATGGCCACCGGCACGGGCTTCTATACGCTGGCGGTGGTGTTCACCCTGTTCATCTCGACCATGATCTACTTCCTCCATCGCTTCGAGATCGGAGCCGTCCGGACGCGAGAGGTCCTGCTCAAGCTGCACGTGCCCGGGCACACGGATTACCACAGCGTCTTCGACGGGATCTTCCTGCGCTATCTGCGTGAGCACTCGTTGCTGAGCGTCGAGACGATCCGGGACGGCGAGGCCCTTGAGCTGGTCTATTCGGTCGAGTTCAAGCGTGATGCGGAAGAAAAGACATTCCTGGATGAGATGCGCGCCCTGACCGGGGAGGGAAAGATCGCGCTGTTGCCGGGCCAGGAGAACCTGCAGCTGTGAGTGAGCCTGACCCGCGGTGAGCGCTCTGGATGGTATGAGAGATCTGTGGCGACGGCGAGTTGGGGGCGGGCGCGACCGTGCGCTCTGCTTCCTGTACCTGGGTGCCTGCGGCGCCCTGCTCGCGGCGGCGGGCATAGGTCCCATCCGTGACCGGATTCTCGATCGCGTGGAAACGGGGGTCGAGCGGTTCGAGCGCCGCTGGGACCGTAGACTGCGTCACGCGGACGCTCTGGTCTCCGAGAAGCGATACGAAGAAGCGGCGCGCTATCTGGAGGGCTTGGACCGCCGTTTCCCGGCCCGCAACGTGCGGGACGCGCGGGACAGGCAGCGCGAGCACCTGCTGCATCTGCTGGCCGGGAGCTACGAACGGTTGGGGCGTAAGCGGCTGGCCCTCGTCACCTTGGGGCGCGCGGTGGCCTTCGATCCACGGAACTGGGCCAATCACTACCTGCTGGCGGCCGCCGCCCGGCGTCTGGACGAGCCGGATCTGGCTCAGACGCAGTTCCGGGGGGTGCTCGAGGTGCATCCCACGCAGCTCGCCTCCCTGGGAGCCGTCATCGGCGACGCGTACGACCGTGGAGACTACGCGGAAGTCGTGGAACGCTACACGAGCTATCTCGACGCCTTCGTGATTCACGAGCTCGGAGTGATCCTCGGACGCGACACGGCCACAGTACGGGTACGGGTGGATGGCCGCTGGAAGGCGGTCCACGCATCGTTGCCGGGTGCGCCGCGGGCCGGAGGAGACACCCTCCTGCTGGACAGCGGCCCATACGGGATCGAGATCGAGCGGTTGGAGCTGGCTCGCGAGATGCCCGCAGGCGAGCCGGGCCGCGGACTCGGAGCGCTCGCGCCGCCGGAAGGGGTTTGGCGCCGGGCGGCGATGCCTCCTATGGAGCACATCGAGAACTCCTCGGGCGAGCCGGGCACCTCCGGCCCGGGCGCCGGCCTCGGCAGGCACCCGCTGGCCATCCCGCTCCCGCCCGATTCAGCTCCCGTCACGACGATCCGGATCCGTCTCAGGCTGATCAAGCCGATAGACCGGGTCACGTGGGAGCGCGTCGAGGCCAGTTATCGCGACCTCCTAGACCCGGATGGGCTTGCGAGCGCCGCATGGCGGTCTCTGCGCGCGCCTCCACGTAGCGGGGCCAGGTGAGGTTCGTGAAGGCCGGGCCCGTTCACCGCAGGACGGAGAGCTGCCTGGCGGCGGCGTGGCTGGTTCTTGTCCTGCTGTTGATCCTCACGGACCGATCGGCCGCGCCGTGGATCGGACCGTACTCTCGTCGAGCGTGGGGTGCTGTCTTCCTGGCCGTGGTGGCTGGCGCCGGCTGGCTCGCATCGTATCGGTTCAGCGTGCCGGCGGTTGTCGATCGAGCGCGCACGGTCACCCTCCTCGGCGCCTCGACCCTCCTGGCCGCGCTCGTGATCGCCGAGGGCTTGCTCCGAGTCCTGGATCCGATGCCGTACGCGCGGACGGATAACGGAGGGCGCCATGCCTACGATCCGGACGTCGGCCACGTGTATCGACCCAACTATTCGCAGATCCTTCAGACCCGCGAGTGGCGGCAGGCGTGGCACAGCAACGGCGAGGGGTTACGGGCCGATCACGACTATGGTCCCAGGCGACGCGGGGTCCACCGCATCCTGATCGTCGGGGACCCCTTCACCGTGGGGGACCAAGTCCCGCTCGATTCCACCTACCCGGGCGTGATCCAGCGCCTGATGGACGAGCGCTTCGGGCCGGGCGCGGTCGAAGTCCTCAACGCGGGCTTTCCCGCCTACGGCACGGTGAACGAGGCGCGTTTCATTCGAAAGTTCGGCCCGGGACTCCAGCCTGACCTGGTAGTGGTGGGGATGACTCCCAACGATCTGGTGGAGAACTTCGATCCTCTGCGTGTCGTGGCCCGGGATGGGTATCTGGTTCGGAGCCGCGCCACGCCGGGCCAGATGGTCCAGTGGCGAGCGCGGCGGCGCTGGTACAGCCTGCGCGGTCAGATCGACCGGAGCCTCCTCAAACGGAAGCTGAGCGCATCGACTCTCCTGAGGCGCCTGGAGAGACGGCCGGCGATCCCCCACCGGCAAGCCTTTCTGCGGCAGCCGGACGCCGAAGCGCTGCGTCGCTACCACCTGATGGAGCGCTACCTTCTGGAAGCGCGTGACGCCGCTCGCGCGATCGGCGCCCGGTTCGCGCTGATCGCGATCCCGTTTCGAGTCCAATTGGGCGAGCTTCCGCCTGACCTCGATCCGAACGGCTTCGGAAAGTACTGGGCGCGTGTGGCAGGTCGGGAAGGAATTCCCTACCTCGACCTCTACCCCGCGTTCCGCGATTTCGGCGACCCGGGCACCCTGTACTGGGTCGAGGATGGTCACTGCACGTCAGCGGGCTACGGGTTGATCGGGCGCGAGGCCTTCCGGCTCCTCTCCGGCCTCCTGGCGCGGGACACATCCGCCGTCGTGGCTCGTGGCCGACGGGGCCCCGGCCGTCCCGATCGGTCCGATCCGGAGGCGGAGAGAGGCGACTCGTGAGGGGGCTCTTCCGGCGTGGACGACCGGGACGGCCGGGGCGCGCGCCGAGAGGACTGGTGCTGCGGGACTGCGTGATGTTCACCATTCCGGTTCTCCTCCCGCTCCTCTACGTAGGCGCCACGGCGTGGATCGAGTTCCGTAACGTGCGGCACTACGACGACTGGTGGTCGGCTCGCACGCACTTGCGGCGTCTGTTCGATGCGCAGCTTCACATGGGCTTGCGACTGCCTCGAGCCATGGCCCTGCGCCAGCGGTTGGATCCGGAGTCCGCGGATCCCGGAGTCCTCCGGCTGCGAGTCGACCGCCGCACCTGGAATCGGGTGATCGAGGATCCACTGTCGGGATGGGGGGTGTGGGTGGACGGCGCCGTGGTGCAGGGAAACGACATGCGTCCCGTCCGATTGCGGAAGCGCGGGGACACGAGCGTGCACTGGACGACGGTCAAGAAGTCCTTCACGCTGAAGACCCCCAAGTCCTCGCTGTTTCGTGGGTCTCGCCAGGTGGCCGTCTCGGGAAAGAACGTTCTTTCGGCTTATCTGGCCAACCGGATGCAGGCGGAGCTGGGGGTACTCGCCCCAAGCACGACCGTGGCGCCCGTGTTCGTGAACGACCGCTTCTACGGGATGTTTCGACTCTCCGAGATCATCGACGAGTCCTTCCTGAGGCGCATCCACCGCGTGCCCGGCAACATCTTCCGCGCCGACGCCGCGGAACGGGGAGAGTATTACAAGGGCCTGCCGCGCAACGTGTTCGTGAATCCCTACATTTGGGACCGCGTGTCGGAGGGCGACGTGCCCGGAGTTCCGGCCGACTCAGCCCTGCTGGAGCTGCTGGATGCGGTGAACGGATCCACGTTCGCGGACCACCGGCGCCTGATGGGGCTGGTGGACAGGGACGAGATCGCGCGTCTCATGGCCGCCCTGCTGGTGGTCGGAGACCCGTATCACATGAGCGGTGTCCACAACCAGTACTGGTATGAGGACCCCTCTACCGGCCGTCTCCACCCGATCCCGTGGGATCTGCGCCTCCTGAACCTGGCCAGGCCCACCGCGCGCGTGAACGCGTTCTTCCAAGAGGCGTTGCGCGACCCCTTCCTGGTCGACGAGACGCTCCACCTGCTCCGGGTGCGCCTCGAGGATGGATCCCTGCAACGGCGGGCGGAGGAGATCACGAGAGAAGCGTACACACGCTTCCGGCCGCACTTCGAGTACGACCGCCTCCGGGGAGAGCTCATCTCGGACGTCGGCGCCCCGGATGAAGTTCTGAGCCGCTTGGCCGGCAACCTACGGACCCTGGAGAGCTGGATCTCCGACGCCGGCGTGCGGTTTCGCGCCGGTACCGACCGCGATCCGAGCGTCCTCGATCTGGAGACCTTCGGGTATGCCGGGAGCGACCTCACCGCCATCCGACTGTCCGGCATCCACTCCACGCCACAGCTCTATGCGGATCGTAATCTGAACGGCGTTCTCGATGAGCGGGATCCTCGAATCGAAACCGTGGTGGAGCGGGCGAATTCTTCCCGGATCCGACTCCGGCTGGCGGAACCCCTCGCACTGCTCCAAGGATGGGATGGGAGCGGCATCGGGATCCGCCCCGGCCGGATCCGTTATCGTCTGTTTCTTCGAACCGCGGCCGGCGAGCCGGCCTCCGACGCGTGGCTCGAGGTTCGGAACCGCCTGACCGGAGAGCCGGCCCACGTCGTCGAATGGGACTCCGATCGGGAGAGGCGGCCCCGGGAGGCCTGGAGCCCATGGCGATCGGCCCCACCGGCCTCCCCTCGCACCATCCGTCTGTCGGGAGACGTGCACCTGAGTCAGACTCTCGAGCTGCGCGCGGGAGAACTGCTGCTGATCTCGCCCGGCACCAGACTGCGTCTCGACCCGGATGTATCGATCCTCAGCCACGGGCGTATCGAGGCGCGCGGTACGGCGACCCTGCCCATCCGCTTTCTACCGGCTCGCGAGGGCAAGCCGTGGGGGACGCTGGCGTTGCAGGGACCGGGAGCCGATGGAAGCAGGTTCACATACACCGAGTTCACCGGAGGCGGCGGCGCGGTGCTGGAGCGCGTCCCCTACACGGGCATGGTGAGCGTGCACCGCGCGCGTGATGTACGCTTCGAGCACTCGCGCTTCGTCGACAATCTGCGTAGCGATGATGCGTTTCACGCCGTGCACGCCCGCGTCTCGATCACCGACGGGGTGTTTCTGCGCGCCAATTCGGACGCGATCGATTTCGATTATTCGGATGGCGAAATCCGCGATTGCCGGATCGAATCGGCGCGCAACGACGGGATCGACCTGATGGGCTCGTCCCCACGCATCGTACGAAACCAGTTGCTCGGAAACAGCGACAAAGGGATCTCCGTGGGAGAGGAGAGCGCTCCGCTCATCGTGGGCAATCGGATCTCCGGTTCGCCCCGGGGAGTGGAGGTCAAGGATGGGTCCCGGCCCATTCTGCTTCACGACGAGATCACCGGCAACGGGATCGGCGTGCTCGAGCAGGTCAAGATCTGGCGCTATGGCGCCGGGGGACGAGCGATTCTGGCCTACACGCGAGTCGCCGGTAACGACCGAAACCTGAAGAGCGACGCGAGCTCCACCCTGACCATATGGGACAGTCCGATCGGCGTGGATTCCGCGACCTCTGGAGGCGTGTCGCGACCGGCCGGGCCTGCACCCCTCTGGATCTACGCGCACTACGGGATCCGGGGTGGGCCGTACCCGCCGGGACTCCCGCCCGCTTGGACGCGTGAAGCCGACATGCCACCGCTGTACGCGGAGTCCTTCCGAGAGACCCTGGCCACCCGGCCACCCGCCTGGCGCGCGCGGGGAGGGGTCACCCGAATTCGCGTGGCCGACGCGGCTCTCAGGGCGCGAGTGGAGAGACGTCCCGGGGCGATCGAGGAGGCTCTCCAGTGGGACCTGTCCGATCAGTCCAAACGCTACCAGGCGGCAATGGAACTATCCGGTCGTGACCTGGCTTCGGTCCAGCTCGTCTTCGAGTCCGACGGTAGCGAGATTCGACAAGCCGTGGAGCTGCCGGCCGATCCCACACGCTTCCGCCTGGTGACGTTGGACCTGCCGGCGGGCCGATAC
>JBHHYZ010000064.1:0-13776 GCA_046757845.1 Gemmatimonadota bacterium | reverse complement strand
CGAGCCACCGAGCTTCGTCCGTCACTACGAGGATGTGACCCGGATCCTCGCCAGCGATGCGGTGCCGCCGCACGCCGAGCTACGCGAACTCTTGGATGAGATGAAGGAGTCGCGGGATGTTCGCGCGTGGCCCAGCCACAACGATCCGTGCTGGAACCCGACGGCCGATCGGGAGGGATGGGCGGAACTGGAGGCTGCATGGCAAGCCATTGGCCCGATCTTCTGGGGAGAGAGGATCCCCCTCCGCGATTGCGCCAGAGAGATTCGGGGACTGCTACGCACTCTCGCACGGTAAGCGCGCACCGGCCGGCTGCAAGCGCCTTATGCTCCCTCGTCGAGCACGCGTGTGAATGAGGCAACGAATTAGGCAGAAATGAGGCAACACGGGGTGCCTAATTCTGCCTCTTTCAGGGGTGATCGCGAACGGCACCCAGGAGGGCGCGATGAGCGAACTGAGACTCCGGTTGCCCCCGGAGGGCACCTACTGCGTGTTCGACGCGCCGCACGCGGGCGTCGTGGAGGAGGCCAACCGGCGGGCCCAGATCCCGTTCGTGGCGATCCGGGAGGCGCTGGAGATGACGCCCGATGCGGTCTGAGGAGGCAGGGCGGCGCTTCAGGACCTGAGCCGGCGGCGGTCACCAGAGGCCGGAGGGGCGAGCTCGGGGCCAGCACCCCGTGGCAGCGGTGCCGGTGGAGGACGGAGCGCTCCGGTGACGAGGACCGTCGGCATCGTGCACCCCTTCCGACCCTGCCGGGAGGACGAAGGGGAGCTCCACCCGTCTCAGCCGCCGCCGCAGCTTCGCCAGCGGGCCGTTCAGGATCTCGCCATATGCCTTCGCCCCCTCCTCGAACCTCTCGTGCAGCAGATCGAACACCTCCCGCTGTGGGTCGGTGGGCGGGAAGTCCGCCCCGGCCTCCGCCACCTCGTGCAGAAGGGCGCTGTACCGGCTCCACAGCCGGTTCGGATGCCGGAACGCGTCCTCCCGGGCGCCCGTGAGGTTCACGTCGAACAAGTGGCTCTCCGCCGCCGCGGCGGAGTCCGCCGTCGCCCTCGTCTGTCGCCTCAGTGCCTCCAGGGTCGAGTCGGGGACGGCCAGTCCGGATTCCGCGAGCATGGCCCCGAGGTCGGCGAGCTGTTTCCGAATCCACTCCAGCCGGTCGATCATGGTGGCGGTGGAGTCCATGTCGGCCCGGATCCGGAGGGCAAGCTCCGTCTGCGCCCGGATGTCCGCTTCCGTCCCCTCGGTGCTCGGGTCCTTGAGGACCGTGAGCGTCCGGCTCAGCGTGTCGCCCCCGAGCACCAGGGTGATGGTGTAGGCGCCCGGCGACACGAGAGGCCCCCGCTGGCTCAGATCCAGGTCCCAAGAGACGACGGGCCGCCAGTCCTTCTCGGGCAGCCGCACCCAGGAGCGCGACGGAGGGGGAGCGCGAAGCTTCGGGTGCCGGACGTCCTCGTAGCGTAGATCCCACCAGATCCGATTGATCCCTTCCCTGGGCTTCACCTTCAGGGTGCGGACGGTGTCGCCGGATGCGTCCAGGACGACGAGGCGCGCCTGCTTCTTGCCCCGAGCCGTGGTGTCCGTGGCCGCCTCGTCCACCAGCCCCTTCGGGACGAAGAAGTCGAGGCTGGCCCCGTACGGCGGGTTCCGGCCCTGGACGTGGGAGGGAGTGGAGGCCGTCGTGCGGATGGGCCGGAAGCGGTAAGCGTCGCGGGGTGCGAACAAGCGGAGTTCATCGGCGGCCGAGACGGATCCGTGGCGGCCTACCGGGCGGCCGTCGGCCATCTGCTCCAGGGGGGTGATGTCGTCCAGAATCCAGATTCCCCGGCCGTAGGTGGCCACCACCAGGTCGTGGAAGTGGGGTTGGACGTCCAGCCAGGAGACCGGCGCTCGGGGCAGGTTCGACTGGAGGCGGTGCCACACGCCGCCCTCGTCGGGAGTGAAGAAGACTCCGTTCTCCGTGCCCACGAACAACAGTCCTGGTCGGGCCGGGTCCTCCCGGACCACGTGGACCATGCTGAACGGCGACCGCGGGATCCCGGCGTCGATCCGCCGCCAGTGCGCCCCGTAGTCCTCCGTCACGTAGACGTACGGATCGAAGTCCCCCAGCTCCTGGAGGTCCACGGCAAGGTAAGCCTTTCCAGCTTCCCTGTGGGACGGTTCGAGGTTGCTCACCCGCCCCGAGGAGGGGAGCCCCGGGATGTTGCCGGTGGCGTCCGTCCAGCTGCCTCCGCCGTCCCGGGTGACGTGGACCAGCCCGTCGTAGCTTCCGGTCCAGATGACCCCCGCCTGGACCGGCGACTCGGCGATGGCCGATAGGGTCGCGGCGCTGAACGTGTTCAGATTGTCGGTGCTGATGCCCCCGGATCCCTGCTGGTGGGTCGTGTCGTTCCGAGTCAGGTCCGGACTGAGGACCCGCCAGCTCTGCCCCCCGTCCGAGGTGACGTGGACGACCTGACTCCCTACGTACACCCGGTTCGCGTCCGAGGGTGAGAGGGCGATGGGGAAGGTCCAGTTCCACCGGTACTTCTTTCGGACCGGGGGAACCCCGTAGCCCGCCTCTGGCCACACCCGCACGTCCCGGGCGTGACCGGTCTCCAGGTCGTAGCGCTCCAGGCCCCCGTCGTAGCAGCCGGACCACACAATCCGGTTGCTCACTGTGTCGGGGATGGCGAAGCCGCTCTCGCAGCCTCCCACCGAGTGCCACGCCCCGATGGGGAAGCCGCCGCCCCGCCGGCTGTTGCTGGGCCCGCGGTACGAATAGCCGTCCTGCCGGTTGCCGTAAACGTAGTAGGGGACGCGCGTGTCGGTGTACACGTGGTACATCTGGGCGATGGGAAGGACGACGCGCTGGAAGCTCCGCCCACCGTTCAGGGTGATGCTCGCCCCGCCGTCGTGGGCCACCATGATTCGGCGAGCGTCGGTCGGGTCGATCCAGATGTCATGGTTGTCGCCGCCGCCCCGGGGCGGGTCGTCGGCGAGGGTCCGTCCCCCGTCCCGGGACATCCCGAACCGCACCGAGGCGAAGTACAGCCGGTCGGGATCGGAGGGGGAGACCGCCATCCGGGTGTAGTAGGGCCCCCGCTCCGCCATGCTGTGGTTTCGATTCACCAGCTTCCAGCTCTTCCCGCCATCGTCGGAGCGATAGAGGCTCGGGTCCCAGCGCTGGAGGAGGGCGTACACCCGGTCGGGATCGGAGGGGGCTACGGCCACCGCCGCCTTGCCCAGGGTCGTGTCGGCGGGGGGAAGGCCGTGGCCGGAGAGCTCCTTCCAGGTGTCGCCTCCGTCGTGGGTGACGTACACGCCGGAGCCCTTCCCCCCGGTGTGGAGGCCCCAAGTGTCGATCTCCACCTGCCACATGCCGGCGAACAGGGTGGCGGGGTCCCGGGGATCCATGGCCAGGTCCGAACAGCCCGTGCTGTCGTTCACGAACAGGACCTTCTTCCAGGTCGCCCCGCCGTCGGTGGTCCGGAAAACGCCCCGCTCGCCCTGAGGCGCGTAGCCGTGGCCGGTGGCACAGACATAGACGACCTCCGGCTTCCGGGGATGGACCACGATCCGGGCGATGCGGCCCGTCCTCTCCAGCCCCAGGTGCGTCCAGGTATCGCCGGCGTCGGTTGACCTGTAGATCCCGTTTCCCACCGAGGTGGCCAGCCGGATGTAGAAGGTCTCTCCCGTGCCTGCCCACACCTCGTTGGGGTCCGAGGGGGCCACGGACAGGGCCCCGATGGACTGGGCGGGCTGGTCGTCGAAGACCGGCGTCCAGTTGGCGCCCCCGTCCTCTGTCTTCCACACGCCCCCCGAGGCGGCCCCGACGTAGGCCACCAGGGGGTTCCCTGGCTCTCCGACCACGGCGCTGGCCCGGTTCCCGTCGGGCCCAAGGTGCCGGTACTTGAGCTGCCGAAAGAAGGTGGTGTCGGCCATCTGGGCCCGGACCGGAAGCGGGGCGACGAGGAGGGGAAGGAACGCGGCGAGGACGAATACGGTGTGGGGGACCCGGAGGCGTCTGGTGAATCGAGATCTGAGCGAAAAGGTCGTGTCGCGCGCTTCCAGGAAGGGCGGGGTCCGCTGGCTCATGCTCCCTCTCTCCAGGTCAATTCGGTCGGGGTCCGGTGTCATCGCTCCGCACGTAGAGCCGGGCCAGCCAGCAGTCGGGCGCCTACTTCTTCGGCTCGAGGATCTCCTGAATGCGGTGGCCGGCGCCCATCAGGTGGTAGCGCGTCTCGCGATTGGCGGCCTTCGGGATGGCGCGCTGGACCTGCCCCCGCAGGGCCGTGACGTCGCCCCGGATCTGCGCCTTGGCCTCCTCGCTGAGTGGCGGCGGTGGGCGGAAGCCGGGGAAGAACCTGCGGGCCGGGCTCGACTCGCTCGGCGGCTTCGGGTTCAGCTTCCCGTCGAGCAGGCTCAGGTAGCGCATCTGCAGCCCGCGCCGATAGGCGTCGATGGATACGCGCGAGGCCGAAAGCTCGCTCCAGATTCCGCGGCGCACGTCCGCGAGCAGGGCGTCGAGCGAGTAGGTGTCGGACTTCGGGCGCGCCAGTGCGCGGGTATCGATGAGCCGGTCCAAGCGCTGGTCGTTGAGCAGGGAGGTCAGCACCCGCTCC
The DNA here is from genome assembly GCA_046757845.1 of Gemmatimonadota bacterium. GTDB lineage: Bacteria > Gemmatimonadota > Gemmatimonadetes > Palauibacterales > Palauibacteraceae > JBHHYZ01. The sequence goes on along the minus strand of JBHHYZ010000064.1, from coordinate 9,173 downwards.
TGCGCCTGGTTGATGCGCCGGATCATGGCGTCGGGCTCGATGCGTCGCTCGATCTCCGGCCGGATCAGATAGGTCGGGGTCCGAAACGCGTTCTGGTTCAGGAACCGGACCGCCGCAACCTGCCGGGAGCGGGGAAGCGGCACGTAGACCGGCCCGGGCTGGGTGCCCGACTTGTAGCGGACCGTGGCGCCGCCCACGAGCGTCGTGACGTGGGCCGCCTCCCTCGACCACTGGCTGATCGTGGCATTGTACAGAGCTTCGAGGTCGGAGTTGTCCTCCAGCGGTCGGATGGCCGCCTCGGAGATGTAGCCGACGACTCGCTGGATGTTGCGGAAGCCGAGCCCCGTCGACTTCACCGGGTCCGCGTCGCCCACGGCCTCGGTGACGGTTCCGTAGCCGCCAAAGCCATTGCGGGCGGAGAAGCGGTACCATGGAATCGTGTCCTGCATGCCCGCCCAGCGGTCCAGGGTCGCGCGCTCGGCGTCGGCGGCCGTCGCACCTGGAATCGGCTTGTAGCCCCACATGATCGCGTACCGGTCGTACGGACCGACCCTCGGGATGATGTCGTCGAGTGCGATGCCGTCATCCGGCTGGGCCACGTAGTTGAACCGCGAGTAGTCCATGATGCTGGGGGAGTGGCCCATGCGGTGGACCCAGGTCGGGCTCCGCACGCTGTCGGCCGGATAGGTCGAGCTGCCCAGTTGGTCGTGCTGCAGCCCGATGGTGTGGCCGATCTCGTGGGCCACGACGAACTCCAGCAGCCGGCCCATGAGCGAGTCCGGCATCGGCAGGCGCCGGGCACGCGAGTCCAGCGGCGAGGCCTGCGCGAAGTACCAGTCCCGCGCGAGCTGCAGCACATTCTGGAAGATGCGCACCGACCCGTTCAGCACCTCGCCCGTTCGGGGGTCGCTGACGTGCGGCCCGACCGCGTTCTCGATCGTGGACGGAAGCCAACGGATTAACGTGTGCCGGATGTCCTCCGCCGACCAGGTCGTGTCGCCGGCCGGAGGATCCTTCGCCACGATCCCGTCTTTGAACCCGGCCGCCTCGAAGGCGGGCTGCCAGTCGGTGATCGCCTTTCGGACCCAAGGCTTCCACACATCGGGCGTGGCCGGATCCACGTAGTAGACCAGCGGGTTCTTCGGGTAGCAGAGGTTGCCGTCGTGCCGGTCCGAGCACTCAAGGCGCCAGCGCGTGATGTACTGCCGGGGCGCCGAGCCCTGCTCGACGCCGAAATCCACCTGACGGATCGTGAAAAAGCCGACACGCTCGTCGAAGCGGCGCGGCATCATCGGCGTCTCCGGCAGCCGCACGAGGCTCCAGTGGGCCAGCACGCTCCGGGCTGGCCTCTGCTGGCCTCCGCGGGCCTGGGGCGCGGGGCGGCCGGGCCCACCGTTCGAAGAGGGCGTTCCGGTCTGCGTGGCCTCGACCTCCACGTTGTCCGGGAAGGCGAGGGTCCGCTCTACGTAGGAGCGGTGCTCGTCGATCCGGCCGCGGATGGCCTGGAACTGGGGGACCGAGGTCGTATACAGCTTGGTCACGTCCACCACGGCCGCGCTGTCGGGGCCCCACGCCTGAACGTCAAGCGCGGCCACCACCGGAGGGTAGTTCGAGGCCTGCACCGCCCGATAGACCGAGAGTGTGGTGTCCGCGGTGATGGCGAACGACGGTGCGGTGAGGATGATCCGGTTACCTCTGCGCTCCCAGCGCAACGTGTGCTCGCCGAACTCGTCGCCGCCGTACTGGCCGAAGCCGCCCCGCGGGTTCTGAGGGTTCTGGGCAGCCGCGCGGGCGAAGCGGCCCACCAGCAGCATGTCTTTCCCCATCTCGGCGCGCGGGATCTCGAAGTAGAGCTTCGGGCCCACCTGGTGTACGAGGAACATGCCGCGGTGGGTCACCGCATCGGCCGTGATCACCTTCGCGTATGGCCGCGGCGCGTGAGGCCTTCCCCGGCGACCCGTCGTGTCCGCGGCTGGCCTCTCCTGCCGGGCGGCCGCGGGACGGGCCTGGCGTTCGGGGGTGGGACCGGCGGCGGGCGGGGCCGCGCCCGCATGGGCGCACGCGGTCAGGAAAAGGGAGGTCAGCGTCGCGGCGATCAACTTCCTCATCTCAGTACACCAGATACGGGGAAAGGAGGTTCCGGATCCGATCGAGCGCCCTGCCGGCGCGAGCAAACTGGCCCAATGTCGACCGCGCCAGCTAAGGGGTCAAGTGAGGAGGAGGGTTACCGTCCCGCTCGCGTTCTCATCCGCCCTCGGGCAGGTCGGTCACGATCGTGCTCATCCCGCGCTGGGAGAGCTCCTGGTTGAAGGGAGCCACGTGCTCGGCCACACTGGTCTCGAGTTCCCGGCTCGCCCGCTGGATCCGCTGCTCGAGGATCTTCTGGACCTCGCGCGCCTGGTCTGTGGGAGGGAAGTCGGCCGAGGCCACCTCGCGCGCCAGCCACGCGACCCGGCCGGCCAGCCGCGAGGGCCAGCGGACGTCGTCCTGGCCGGTGCCAGTGAGCCGGATCTGGATGAGCTTCCCCTCCACCTCGCGGAGCTGCTCTTCCACCGAGTCGGCGCGCTCCTCGACGTCCGTGAGCTTCTTCTCCTTCATCAGCGGCTTCAGGTCGTGCAGCTGTCGCCGGATCCACTCGATGCGGTTGGACATCCCCGCCACCCGGTTCATGTCCGCGTACAGCTCCCGGAGCATGGCCACCTGGGCCCGGATGTCCCGGAGGCTCCCCTCGGAGTGGGGATCCTTGTTCACCGTCAGTGGCTTCCGGAGCTGCCTGGCCCCCGCTTCCAGGGTAACGGTGTAGCCTCCCGGGGGCGCCAGGATCGTGAAACGGCGCCCCCACGGCATCGCGAACCACCCTTTCTTGCCCAGCTTCTTCCAGGTCGCGGTCTCCGGCGGGACGCGCCGCCGGATCAGGGTGGTGGAGTCGGTCTCGAGGTCCCACCATACCCGGTTCAGTCCCTCGTCGGAGGGGCCCTTCAGAGTGCGGATCACCTTCCCGGCGGAGTCTGAGATGGTGAGGGTGACGCTGTCCTTCCCGGCGCTCTTCATCCAGTAGTTGATCGAGGCCCCATAAGGCGGGTTCTCTCCCGCCGAAGGGTCATCGAACATGGCATTGGGCGAGGTGATGGCGTGGAAGCGCCACGCCTCTCGCGGGGCGAAGAGGTGCACGTCCTCGGCCGCCACCTCGCGGGTGAGCCGTTCGAGCGGCGTCACGTCGTCCAGGATCCAGATCCCGCGGCCATAGGTGCCGACCACCAGGTCGTGGAAGTGAGGCTGCACGGCGAGCCAGTACATGGGTGCGGGAGGGAGATCCGTCATGAGGGACTGCCAGTGTCCCCCGTCATCGGTGGAGAAGTAGAGACGGTTCTCGGTCCCCAGGTAGAGAAGCCCCTCGCGCGCCGGATCCTCGCGGATGTTGCGCGCGAACGAGAGGGGTCCGTCCGCAATTCCAGTGGTGATCTTCGTCCAGTGCCGGCCGAAGTCGGTCGTCCGGTAGACGTAGGGCGCGAAATCGCCCATCTGGTGGCGGTCAACGGTGACGTACGCCTTCCCGGCGCTGAACCGCGAGGCGTCGATGTTTCGCACGATGCCGAGACTCGGCAGGTCGGGGAGGTTCCGGCTGACCTCGGTCCATGTTTTCCCGCCGTCCCGCGTGACGTGCAGCAGGCCGTCGTTGGTGCCGGCCCAGATCACCCCCTTCTGCACCCGGGACTCGTCGATGGCGTAGACGACGCAGCAGTACTCGACCTGGATGTTGTCGGGCGTGAGCCCGCCGGAGATCCCCATGCGCGAGGTGTCGGCGCTGGTGAGGTCCGGGCTGATCCTCTCCCAGCTCTGCCCGCCGTTCGTGGTTCGCAGGACGTACTGGCTGCCCACGTAGACCGTGTTGTGGTCGAAGGGGGAGATCGCGAGCGGGAAGGTCCACTGCCAGCGGTACTTCGCCTCCTTCGCCGGGTGGCCGATGATGCTCATGGGCCACACCTCGACGTTCCGGAACTGGCGCGTCCTCTCGTTGTAGCGGATGACGATCCCGTCCACAGGTCCGTACCCGGAGGTGCTGGACCAGGCGATCCCCGGCGCCATGGTGTCGGGGGTGGCGAAGCCGCTCTCGCCGCCGCCCAGGGAATGCCACAAGCCGCGCGGGATGCCGCCCCCGCCCCCGGGACCTCCGCGCAGACGGCTGTTGGAGGGTCCCATCATGGAAGGGCCGTCCTGGCGGTTGGTGTATACCCAATACGGCACCTGGTTGTCGACCGTCACGTGGTAGAGCTGGGCTACCGGGAGCTGGACCCGGAACCACGTTGTCCCACGGTCGAGGGAGAGCGCCACCCCGCCGTCGCCGGCCACCGCCATGCGGTCCCCGTCCTCGGGGTCGATCCACATGTTGTGGTGGTCCCAGTTCGGGACCTCGTCGCCGTGCAGGGTGGTGACGTGCTCGCCCCCGTCAAGGGTCCGCACCCAGTCGGCGGAGATGAAGTAGACCTCGTCGGCGTCGTCGGGAGTCACCGCGCAGCGCGTGTAGTAGGCCTGACGTCCACCGAGGTCCTGGTTGTGGCTCATCAGCCTCCACGTCTCGCCGCCATCGTCGGTGCGCCACAGCTCGCCCTCGCTCGTGGTGCCGCGCCACGGCACACCGTCCGAGGTCTCGATGAGCGCGTACAGCCGCCCGGAGTCCCGGGGCGTGTTGCACAGGCCGATTTTCCCGACCGGTCCCTTGGGCAGGCCGTGGCTCTCGAGCCTCGTCCACGAGTCGCCGCCGTCGCGGCTCCTGTAGATGCCGCTCCCGGGGCCGCCGCTCGTCCGCCCCCAGGTGTGGACCTCGATCTGCCACATGCCGGCGAACAGGATGGAGGGGTGGTTGGGGTCGATGAGCAGGTCGGAAGCGCCCGTGTTCGAGTTCACGAACAGGACCCTCTTCCAGGTCCGCCCGCCGTCGGTCGTGCGGTAGATGCCGCGCTCCTGCTGCGGCACGTAGGTGTTGCCGAGGGCGGCCACGTACACGACGTTTGAGTCGCGCGGGTCGATCACGATACGCGAGATGCGCCCGGTGGCGTCAAGCCCCATGTGGGCCCAGGTCTCCCCGCCGTCGGTGGACTTCCACACGCCCTGACCCATGGAGATGTTCGAGCGGATGAAGGGCTCGCCCGTGCCCGCCCATACCACGTCGGGGGCCGAGGGAGCGACCGCGAGCGCGCCCACCGACGGCACGGGGACGCTGTCGAACACCGCCCGCCAGCGCTGGCCGCCGTCTACCGTCTTCCAGATCCCCCCGGCCGCCGCCCCCGCGTAGTAGACGAGAGGCTGCCCCGGCACGCCGACCACCATGTCGATCCGGTTGCCGATGGGCCCGATGTGGCGGAAGTGCAAGGCGGAAAGCTGCTTGCGCGTCAGCTCCTGAGCACCTGCCCCCGCCGGCATGAGCGGCAGGGCGAGAAGCGCGACGAGCGGGAGAAGCGAGAGGACGCGACGGGATCGGTCAACGGCGCGCGGGTACATGAAGATCTCCTCCTTCAGGTACGGGTTCAGGCGCGCCAAGCTATGCCATCCGACCGGGCGCCGACAGGAGGAGCCCGGTGGCCTTCTTAGAGCTTCAGGGGGTGAAGGTCAGCCAGCTGATGACCGACAGCGGTTCGGCGTATAGATCCAAGCTCTTCCGACCGACGCTGCGAGAGCTCCGGGTGACCAACTCGTCTCCGGCTGATCAGCGTGAGGTCGGTGGTGAGCGCTCCGCTCGCCTCGGGCGATGCTCACGGGTGCTTCGCACCCAAATCCACCCGGGCCCATGCGAAGCTCAAGCTTCAGCATGCGTTAGCGAGTCAGAACCGGCGGTGCGAGAGTCCTGACTGGCTGCTGGCATCCAGCCGGCCCCTTATAGCACGTGCCACCACGGCGCGGCCAGAATCCGGGGTCCCATCCACTCGACCCGCTCGCCGGTGTGGAGGAGAAGACAGCCGCGGACAGAAGCGCCATACTCGTCTCGGAAGGTCCGGAGATGCCTGGCGTCCGCGCCCCTGGGTCGGGAGGTCGCCTTCACTTCGACCGCCACCAGCTCGGAGCCGCGCTCGATCACGAAATCCACCTCTTCACCCGTGGTGGTACGCCAGTAATACAGCTCCGGTCGTTCCACGACCGAGGCATCTCGCCAAGCCAGCAGGTCGGACAGAACGAGGTTCTCCAAATGTGAGCCCTGTGGCCGCGAAACCCCGGAGAGCCGCAGCGCCAGCGCCGTGTCGCACCAGTAGGCTTTGGGGGTCTTAATCAGGCGCTTCGTCCGGTTCACGGCGTAGGCGGGGAGGCGCACGAGTTGGTAGGAAGCCTCCAGCAGGTTGAGCCATCGGCGGACCGTTGGCTGGGAGAGCTGCACGTCGCGTCCCAGCTCCGTCTGGTTCACCAGTTGGCCGAGCCTCAGACAGGCGGCTCTCATCAGGCGCCGGAAGTCCACAAGGTTGTCGATTGCGGAAAGGTCCTGCAGGTCGCGCTCCAGGTACGTACGGATGTAGCCGTCGAACCAGATGGCGCGATCCTCGGCGTCTGCCAGTTCCACCGCGGGCACGGGATAGCCGCCGCGCCGGGCGACGTCGCGCCAGTCGTCCACCTCGCCCTCCTGATCGGCGAGCGCGTCCGGCCAGAGATCGGGCGGATGGTCGAACAACTCCGGCCAGACGCCCACCCGCCCGAGCCCCTGCGTCTCGCGCCGCGCCAGCGGCCACAGGGTCAGGTAGGTGGCACGCCCCGCCAGGGATTCCGACACGCGCTGCATAAGTAGCAAGTTGGCCGAGCCGGTGAGCACGTAGCGGCCTGGGCGGCGGCGGTGGTCCACCGCACGCTTGACGGCGAGCAGCAGGTCCGGCACGCGCTGGACCTCGTCCAGCACGAGCCGTTCCGCCCGCTCGACTAGCTCATCGGGAAAGTGCTGGGCCTGCGCCCGGACATCGAGATCGTCGAGCGAGTAATAGGGTCGGCGGCCCGGGAGGAGCTCCCGAACCAGCGTGCTCTTGCCCGTCTGACGCGCACCGGTGACGACGACCACCGGCATAGTGCGGGCCACGCGGGTCACCGAATCGGTGAGCAGCCGAGGTAGGATGGTATCATTCACGGCATAACTGATAATCATTCACACCATGGATTGCAAGCCCGGACGGCCCCCTGGGTCCTGTGATGCCGCGCTCCGCTTGGCCGATCCGGCCCCCGGAAGCATATTCGCGGTCATGGGAGAGACCCGAGTCGACCTCCTCCGCCTTCTTCAGGACCTTGGGGATGCCTACACCGGCCCGCTCGAGGAGACGATCCTCACCGAGATCGTCGGCAACGCCCGCGACTCGGGCGCCGGCGACATGTCCATCGCCGCGGATTCCGTCGCCCGCACCCTGACGGTGATCGACGATGGGAAGGGTATGGGGCGGAGTGCCCTAGACCGCTACCACGACCTCGCGGTGACCAGCAAGCGTCGTGGACTGGGGATCGGCTTCGCCGGGGTCGGGATCAAGCTCGGACTTCTCGTCTCCGAGGAGGTAGTCACCGAGACGAAGACGGCCCGGGCGCGCACGCCCCTTGCCACCTCCTGGCGCCTCCCCTTCGGCGGCGAGCCATCCCCGCGGGGGGTGGTCCCCGGCCCGGGTGTGGGGCTCGAGCCCGCGGAGTCTCCGGCTGCAGGCGCGTAGAATCCCGGCAGAACCCCCGTCAAGTAAGGGGTTTCACAACATCTTGCCGTCGTCCGAAGCCCTTGAGCTTCGCCCGACCAGCGTGAGGTCCGTGGTGCGGCTCCGCCCGCCTTCGGCGAGGCTAGCTGGTGCTTCGCACGCAGATCCACCCGGGCCCATGATCACTTGGCCTCCGCGCGACTCCGCCTGTGTGCGACGACCCGGACGGCAACAACGTCAGATCAGGTCACCGTTCCACAGCTTCTCGACAAACCTCACCGTAGGCAGGATCTCGATCCCATCATCCGTGATGCGCGCCTTCGGCTCGCGACATACGACGACGCGCCTCTGTACGCGAGGGTGGTCCTCCACGAGGTGACGGAGCCCTTTGAGGTGGTCCCAGGTGACCTTCGCGCTCGACTTGGCCTCCAGTGCGAGCTGTACATCGCCGAGCACGAAATCGACCTCGATGCCGCTCGCCAGTCGCCAATAGGCCAGGTCGCCGTCGAACTCCCGGTAGCTGACGAACGCGGACAGTTCGTGAAAGACCCAGTTTTCGAAGGCCTTGCCGTAGAGCTCGGATCCGGGCAACAGCTCTCCCCGGCGGGCCAGCCGGTTCACGACGCCAACATCGGCAAAGTAGAACTTGGGCGCTCCGATCACTCGGCGCTTGGGCCGCTTCCGGTAGGCAGGCAGCCAGCGTCCGAGTAGGGTGTCCTCCAGAATTCCGAAGTAGCTCTTGGCTGTGTGGCTCGATACGCCGCACTCGCGGGCGATGTTGGAGAAATTGACCAACTCCGCATCGCTTAGAGCCGCGATATCCAAGAAGTCCGAGAAGGTCGGAAGGTTCCGAACAAAACCCTCCGCCGCGATTTCCTCCTTCAGGTAATCCGCGACATAAGCATCGAGCATGCGCCTGGGGCGGGCGGCCTGGTAGATACGGGGGAGGTAGCCGTGGTTGAGCATTCGGTCGAGATCGAAATCCCTTCCGAGCTCCGCCGCGGACAAACCGTGCAGCTCGTATCGGATCGCTCTCCCCCCGAGCAGATTGGCCGCACCATGCTTCACCTTGCGCGCGCTAGACCCGCATAGCGCGAAGTGCAGGCCACGGTTTTCGATAAGCCAATGTACCTCGTCGAGGAGCGCGGGAACCTTCTGGATCTCGTCGATGACAACCTGGCTGTCGGGGCGAGGTCGTTCCGCCTCGAGTTCCTGTCGCAGGGCCTCGGGGCGGACGACGTAGCGCCGAAACTCTTCCGCCTTGAGAAGATCGATCCACGGGCTGTCGGGATAGGTCTCCCGCAGGAGAGTGGTCTTGCCCGTCTGGCGCGGTCCCCATAGGAAAAAGTTCTCGACCCCGGGCCCCGGCAGGGATAGTGCTCTTGTGAACATGCATTTCAATATATCATGATCATTTGAAGTGTCAATTCTGATAAACGTGAGGTTTGAATTCCGGCAACTTATTGGAATCCGCCGGTCCTTGTCTCCGCCTGGGGGGTCACGACGGCCGGCGCCGACAGGTGGCTCCGC
>JBHHYZ010000063.1:0-15061 GCA_046757845.1 Gemmatimonadota bacterium | reverse complement strand
GCACCGGACTCCGCGGCCTCCCGCACCTATCGCGGAGATGCCGGCCAGCTGCGGGTATCCCCGCCGCGGCTCGAGCACCCCGGCATCCGGGTCGACGGCGTCCTCGACGAAGCGGCCTGGCGGAGCGCCGCCCGCCTGTCGGGCTTCACCCAGTACGATCCGGTGGAGGGAGCGCCCCCGGCCCAGGAGACCGAGGTGCTCGTGTTCTACACGCGGGACGCGATCTACTTCGGCATCCGGGCGCTGGACCGCCATCCGGAGCAGATCGAGATGACCGTCGGCGAGCGCGACCGCTCGGTGTTCGCCGACGACTGGATCCGTCTCATGCTCGACACGTTCAACGATGATCGCCAAGCGTACCTCTTCTATATCAATCCCCTGGGCATCCAGACCGATGGCTTCTGGATCGAGGGACTCCAACGGGAGGGCGGAAGCCCCTTCCCGATCGATTTCAACCCCGACTTCGTCTGGGAATCCCACGGCCGCGTGACGCACGACGGCTGGATGGCCGAGATCCGGATCCCCTACATCAGCCTCCAGTTCGAGAACAAGCCGGTACAGACCTGGGGTTTCAACGTGGCTCGGGAAGTGAAGCGTCTGGGCCACAAGCAGTCCTGGGCCCCGCTCACCCAGAACGTCGCGAGCACGCTGGAGCAGAGCGGGCGTCTGGTGGGCCTTCGGGACCTCGCCCCGCGACGGCTGATCGAGCTGAATCCGGTCACCACGGGAAAGATCACCGGCCAGCGTACCGGTGAGGCCTTCCACCGGGGCAGCGTCCAACCCGAGCTGGGGCTGAACGCCCGCTACGGGATCACACGCAACCTGGTAGCGGGCGCCACGATCAACCCCGACTTCTCCCAGGTGGAGGCCGACGCGGATCAGATCACCGTCAATGAACGATTCGCCATCTTCTTCGCCGAGAAGCGACGCTTCTTCCTGGAGGGAACGGAGATCTTCGAGAGCCCGACGCGTCTGGTGCACACCCGCCAGATCATCGATCCCGTGGCGGGGGCGAAGGTGACGGGCAAGCTGGGATCCGTGAAGCTGGCGTACCTGGGCGCGTTGGACGAGAGTCCTCTCTCGCTCGGCGAGAACGGCCACCGGGCCCTGTTCAACCTGGCCCGGGTGCGGAAGGATGTGGGCAGCGGCTCCACCGTCGGCCTTCTCTACACGGACCGGAGCGCCACGGGCGGGGGCGAGTTCAACCGCGTGGCCAGCGCCGACGCCCGTCTCCTGTTCGGGGGCCGCTACACGCTCACGGCCCAGCTGGCCGGGAGCTGGACGGCCTCCGGAGAGCCTGCGGATCCCGTCCGCTTCGGACCGCTGTTCTACCTCTCCCTCAAGCGTTCCGGACGCCGGGCGGGCTTCGAGCTGCGGACGGAGGATGTACACCCGGATTTCCTGGCCGGCAGCGGATTCATCCGGAGGGTGGGCGACGTCCGTACGTTCGCCTCGGGCCGCTACACGCACTTCAGCCGCGCGGGTGCCGGACTCGAGAGCTGGGGATTCGAGCTGCGGCTGGACGGATTCTCCAACTACCGGGACTTCTTCAGCGGCCGCGAGCGCAGCCCGTTCGAATCCGAGATCCAGCTCCACACAAACCTCTCGTTCAAGGGGCGGCGCACGATGTCGTTGATCCTCAGGAACGGGTATTTCCGCTTCCGCCCCGAGGCGTACGCCGGCTACGAGGTGGAGACCGGCGCGGGCGGGCCGGTCCCGTTCTCCGTGCCGCCCGCCTTGACCCACATGTGGGCCGGCGCCCTGACGACCCGTTCGAGGATCTCCCGGGCGCTCCAGATCAACGGGCGGCTGTTCTACCGGGAGCAGCCGATCTTCGTCGAGGCCGCCCGGGGGCGCGAGCTCCTGCTGTCGCCCGGCTTCACGGTCCGCCCCACCGGGTCGCTGTCGCTGGACCTCTCCTACGCGTACTCGCGGATCTGGCGGGAGCGGGACGGCACGCTGTTCTCCTCGGCGGACATCCCGAGGCTCAAGGCTCAATATCAGTTCGACCGCGCGGTGTTCGCCCGCGTGATCCTCCAGTACGACCTGTCCACCCGCGACGCGCTGCGCGATCCGACCACCGAGCGGCCGCTGTCGATCGACGGGCGGGCGGGCGGGCGTGAGGAGCGGGGACGGTTTCTCAGCCAGCTCCTGTTCTCCTACGAGCCCTCGCCCGGCACGCGCTTCTTCATCGGCTGGTCGCGCGAGATGGAGGGCGACCGGACCTTCTCGCTGCGGCGTCTGGAGCCGACCACCGAGGGCTTTTTCGCCAAGCTCAGCTATCTTTACCGGTTGTGAGGCGCACACGGAACGGAGGACGGAGACCATGCCCCACAGATTCGAGGAGCTGAAGGCCCAGACCGTCGCGCAACTGCGCGAGATCGCCGAGGGGATCGAACACGACGCCGTGCACGGCTATCGCACCATGCACAAGGAGCAGCTGGTGGAGGCCCTGTGCGAGGCACTGGGGATCGAGGCCCACGCCCATCACGAGGTGGTGGGAATCGACAAGTCCGCCATCAAGGCCCGCATCCGCGAGCTCAAGAAGCGGCGGGACGAAGCCCTGGCCGCACGGGACGGAGCCGAGCTGAAGCGGGTCCGGCGCCAGATCCGCCGCCTCAAGGGCAAGCTGCGCCGGGCGATGGTGTAGGCGCGGCCACTCTCCGTGACGTCACCGCCGCGCCGCGCGGAGCGGCGGTGGCCCGCCCGGCCCTAGAACGGATTGGTCGCGAACACCGAGAACTCGGGGATGAACCCGCGCCGGTCCAGCTTGAGCGCCCCCACGATCGCGTCGGCGATCTCTCGGGGCCGCAGCTTGTTCTCGGAGACTTCCTGCTCGAAGCCGGCCCGGGCCGCGAACCCGGTCACCACCTCGCTGGGATTGACCAGCATCACGCGTACGTTGTGGCGGCGGAGCTCCTCACGCCAACATTCCGTCATGCCCCGCAGAGCGAACTTGGAGGAGCTGTACGCCGTGCTTCCGCGTCCCCCCCGCAGCCCGGACGTGGAGGAGATGTTGACCAGCTCGCCGCTGCCCTGCTCGACAAAGCGGCGGGCCGCCTCGCGGGCCATGAGGAAGGCCCCGAACACGTTGGTCCGGTAGACGCTCTCGAGCTCCTCCAGCTCCATCTCGACCAGCGGCCGAAAGACGCCGAAGCCCGCGTTGTTGACCAGGATGTCCAGGCGGCCGTGCTTTTCGACCACCGCCGCCACCGTGCGGACCGCGTCGGCCTCCCGGCCCACATCCCCCACCAGCAAGTCCACACCCAGCTCCTCGGCCGCGGCGCGCAGAGGCTCCTCGTGGCGGGCCGTGACCGTGACCAAGACGCCCTCCGCTTTCAGGGCGCCTGCGATAGCTTTTCCAATCCCTTCGCTTCCTCCGGTGATCAGCGCGACCGCGCCTTCGAGCTTCATCCTGCCTCCCTTATCGTTCCTGTCGTTCGTGCGGTCCTGCTCGGGCATCCGCTTCCGGCCCTCCCCACCCGCCGTCTCCACCTCTACGCACCTTGCGGCTTTCACCCTCCATGGACAACCTGGCCTGTGCCCGAAGGGCCCAGGTGGGGGAGAGCCGCGGCGCCGGACCGTTCTCCGAGGTTCATCGACGACCAACCATGCCAACTCCATCGACGCGAGGAACGAGCATGAGTGAGGAAGCTTGTCCCTCGTGCGGCCTGAAGACCGAGAATTCCGACGGCGCGGTCCACAGGTATCTCGAGTCGTCGCCGGGATGCTGGGCCCGGTACGGTGAGCTGCTTGCCAGCGAGTACGAGAACCCCGCGTTCATGTCGGCCCACGAGTTGACGGTCGACGCGTACGCCTTGCAACACCCCGGAAGAGAAAGCCCTCAGACGATCAGCTCGGCCCACGTACATCTCGCCAGCCTGTACAGCTATTTCGAGCTCGGCACGCCCGTCACCGAGCTCCACGGCGTGAAGCAACGGGTAGTGAGGTACAAAGACGGGTTCGTCTGGTTGGAGCCTCCGGAGGACCTCGGCGCGATCACCGTGGTTGATGTACTGGAATCGGAGACGGCCGCCGAACATTGCGCCGCCGTCAGGAGATGGGCGAAGTACGTGTTCGGGCAATGGCAGCGACATCACCGAAGCATCGCGAGGATCTTGGACCCACGCCCAGCGCGCGCATGCTGAAGTGAAGTCGTTCTTCGAACGATACTTGCTGCCCGGCTTCGTGTTTCAGTCCGTGGTCATCGCGGGCGGATACGGCACCGGCCGAGAGCTGGCGGAGTTCTTCCTCTCCCACGGTCCGCTGGGCGGGCTCCTGGCCATGGCGGTCTCGACCGCGATCTGGAGCGCCGTGTGCGCGGCCAGCTTTGAACTGGCCCGCATGTATCGCAGCTATGATTACCGCACCTTCTTCCGCCACCTCCTGGGCCGCGGCTGGTTTCTGTACGAGATCTGCTACTTCGGCATGCTCCTGATCGTGGCGGCGGTGATCGCCGCCGCGGCGGGTACGATCCTGGAGGAGACCCTCGGTCTGCCTTACGCGTTCGGCGTCACCGCGATGATGGCCGCGGTCGGGCTCCTGGCGTTCGAGGGCAGCGGGGTCATCGAGAAGTTCATGGCCGGCTGGTCGTTCGTGCTCTACGCCGTGTACCTCGCCTTCTTCGCGTGGGGATTCGCCCGGTTCGGGGATGACATCCTCGCCGCCCTCGGCACCGGAGGACGCGGAATCGGCTGGGTCATGGGAGGCGTGAAGTACGCCGGATACAACCTGGCGCTCATCCCGGCCCTCCTGTTCGCCGTCCGACACGTCGAGGCGAGGAGGGAGGCCCTCGGCGCCGGCCTGCTCGCCGGTCCCATCGCCATCATCCCTGGAGCGCTGTTCTATCTGGTCATGACAGGCCAGTATCCCGCCATCCTGGACGCGCCGGTGCCCGCCAACGTCCTGCTCGAACGGCTCGGCTCGCGGAGCTTTCAGTTCCTGTTCCAGATCGTCCTGTTCGGAACCCTGATCGAGACCGGAACCGGCATGCTCCACGGGCTGAACGAGCGCATCGCGACCCGGCGGCGCGAACGCGGCCTCGCGATGCCGAAGTGGGTGCGGCCGGCCGTCGCGCTGGCGTTCCTGGCGGCCGGCGGGATGACCGCCCGGTTCGGCCTGATCAACTTGATCGCCGGAGGGTACGGGACGCTCACGTGGTTCTTCCTGCTGGTCTTCGTGATCCCCGTCCTGACCCTGGGCGTCTGGCGGATCGCGACGTTTCGCGAAAAGACGGCACCGTAATCTCATCGCATCCCGTTGGAGGAGATCTCATGACCCGGAGCCATATCGAGCGGTCGTTCGCCCATATGTGGTGGGCCGACGATCGCGTGGGAGAAGCGATCGAGGCGGCGCCCGAAGCCGGACCGCGCGCCGCAAGGATCTACGCGCACGTCCTCGGCACCGAGCTGGTGTGGCTGGACCGTGTGGAGGCCGTCGAACAGAGCGTGGCGATCTGGCCCGAGCCGGATGGCCAGACATGCCGGGACCTGGCGGGGCGGGTACGCGAGCGCTACACGGAGTTCCTGAGCCGATTGCGGGCTCGGGAGCTGCCTCGCCCGATCCACTACGCGAACAGCGCGGGTCAGGAGTTCGACACTCCGCTGGAGGACATCCTGCTTCATGTCGCCCTGCACGGGTCCTATCACCGGGGGCAGATCGCCCTCCTGCTGCGGGATGCGGGGGCGACCCCGAACCCGACCGACTACATCGGCTTCGTGCGGGGCGTGCCCGCCGCGACGACCCGGGACGCGCGCGGGATTCGAACCCGGGACCTCCTGAACTCCCGGCGTCCTCGTCGTATCTGAACTGGGGTGGAATCGCCGAAAATCGAACGTTCGTGCCCCACTTTTTGCCGCACCCCTCTGCCGGGAGAGCCGCCTGTTCGATGTGGAGCGGTGGATCCGATCGGGTCGGCCGCTCCAGGTCATTGAAGCGGCGCCCGCCAAGCGGAGGCGCGTGATCTCGGCCCTCGAGATCGGCCTCCTCGGTCCGGGCGAGATGGTCTCCAGGTGTTCGCGGACGAGGCGGTGGAGGACGGTGTTCTCCGGCTGACGCTGGTGGTAGACCCCGGGGCGCGCATCCCACGCCGAAGCGACCGGGCAGGCGTTTGACGAACGACGCTCCCATTCACAAACTGTTTGCTTGGAGATCAGCTTATTCTCTCCGACGCTTTGGAGGGCGTCCTTGTCGAGGATGCCTGTCGAACGGGAGCCGGATGAGGCCGTCTGCCCCGATTAGAGCTTCCTTGGGGCAGTGGGCCTGGATGGATTGGGCGTCTGGAGTCGGACCCCACCGCTCACAGGCCGCCCGGAAGCCCGACGCTCGACTGGACTCATGGTAGTAGAACCGCCGTCCTCGTTGACGCTGCTCCTGGCCGTTCTATCCCTAGGCTGTGGCAACGAGCTCATCATTCTCGAAAACCCGCCACCACCAACGCCTCGCACCACGGCTCTGGTCGAGGGGCTGGAGCTACGGCTAGAGGGAGTCCCGGACAGTATTCGCTCGGGTGACAGCTTCACCGTAGCGGGCATCTTCAAGAACATGCGTGATGAGGCCATCACTCTTCTTAGCGGGAACAGCTGCCTCTTCCTCATCAACATCTTCCGAGACGCTGAGCGCGTGGCCATGAGTGGATCTGGTTTCGGTTGCTTGGCGACCCCCACGAATTGGGTCGTGCCCGCGCACGACTCCATTCACAGGGTCAGTCCCGTTATCAGTGCGGTGATAGACGGCGTGCCTGCCGTGGAACCCGACGGAGAGCCCCACCTCCGGCAGTTGGACTTCGATGACGGCGCCTTGGTGGGGGCAGGGGACGCACGTTTTGGGCATTGTCACGGCCCGTGACAACACTCCGGGGGTCGTGGGGGCGGGCGCGCGGCCGGGGGGCGGGGTAGAAGTTACCCCAATTGTTACCCCATCTCGGCCTGTGAGGCGGATCGGAAACACGGCGCAACGCCAAGCGGGATAACGAGTTGTGTCAATCGGGGCGCCGGGATTCGAACCCGGGACCTCCTGAACCCCATTCAGGCGCGCTACCGGGCTGCGCCACGCCCCGATGTGTCGATGAGCTTACCGGGGCCGTTCCGCCCACGTCAAGCACTCCCCGATAACCCGGGGGCGGCGGCGCGTTCCACAGCTCAGGGCGCGGACGCGGACGCGGTCTCCCCTCGCTCCGTCCGGCCGGGAGCCGAAGTCCCGGCTCATCCGCGCCGCTTGCCGGCGGCCGCGGACCGGCCCATCCTGCGGAGACCGCGCGCCGCGGGCGCGAGAACCCCTCGAGACGGTGTCTGCCGTGACCGAGCCGCACTCTCCCCCAGCTTCCTTCGATGGAGCGTAGGAACCTGACGCTCGTCATTCTGGCGGCGGGCCTGTCGACCCGCTTCGGCCGGCCCAAGCAGCTGGAGGCGGTCGGACCCAGCGGAGAGGCCCTGCTGGACTATGCGATCTACGACGCGCTCCAGGCCGGATTCACCCGGGTGGTGCTGGTCATTCGGCAGGAGTCCGAAGCCGCCTTCAAGGCCCACGTACGGTCCCAGTTCCACGGCTTCGTCGAAGTACGCTTCGTGTTTCAGGACCCCGCCAACCTGCCGGCCGGCGCCCCGCAGCCCGGGACCCGCAGAACGCCGTGGGGCACGGGCCACGCCCTGCTCTCGGCGGGCCGGGTGGTCGACGGGCCGTTCGCGGCGGTCAACGCGGACGACTTCTACGGAGCCACGTCGTACTCCCTCCTGGCGCAGCACTTTCGAGACTCCTTGTCCAAGGGCGATCCATCTCACGCCCTGATCGCCTACCCTTTGCGCGACACGCTCTCCTCGTGGGGCGGCGTCTCCCGCGGGATCTGCCGCTGTGACGCCGAGGGCAACCTCGAGTCGCTGGTCGAGGTGCACGGGATTCAGGCCGAGGGGAACCGCATCGTGGGCCTGTCGGATGGAGGGGACCCCTATCTGCTCACCGGTTACGAGCTGGCCTCGATGAACGCGTGGGGCTTCCGGAAGACCATCTTCGGCCCGCTGGAGAAGCAGTTCCTCGAGTTCCTGCGGGGAGAGATCGCTGGCGGTGCGGGCGCGGGCGGGCGCGATACGGAAGCCAAACCGGATGCCCGAGCCGGGCCCGAAGCCGAGGTGACCGCCGGAGCGGCGGGATTCGCCGTAGCGGAGGCGGGTCCTCCGGAAGGACCGGCGCTCGTATCGGGCAGCGGTCCGGCCGAGGGCGAGTTCCTCCTCAGCACCGCGATCGGCGAGCAGGTGGAGCGACGCGGCGCGCGGGTGCGCGTCATCCCCGCGCGCGATCCGTGCTTCGGGCTCACCTTCCCGGCCGATGGGCCGTCCGTCCGGTCCCGAATCAACGTGCTGGTGGCCCGGGGGGACTACCCCGAGAACCTCTCGGACTGGTTCCGGAGCCGCTGGAGCGGACGCGGCGCGTGAAGGCCCTCCCCAGACACAGCCTGCGCGCCGCGCGCCGCATGGCAGGGGGTCGCGCATGCGGCTGAACGCGGCGGACTGGCTGGTGGTGTTCGCCTACGGTCTCATGGCGCTGGTCGTGGGGCTCCTGTTCGTGCGCCGCGCGGGCTCGGGCACGGGCGAGTATTTCCTGGCCGGACGCAAGCTGCCCTGGTGGTTGCTCGGCACTTCGATGGTCGCCACCACCTTCTCCACGGACACGCCCAACCTGGTCACCGACTTCGTCCGAAACGGCGGCGTGAGCCAGAACTGGCTGTGGTGGACGTTCCTGATCACCGGGATGTGCACGACCTTTTTCTACGCGAAGCTGTGGCGGCGCTCGGGCGCCTTCACCGACGTCGGCTTCTACGAGCTCCGCTACTCCGGCCGGCCCGCCGCCTTCCTGCGGGGGTTTCGGGCCCTGTATCTGGGCGTGTTCTTCAACGTGATGATCATGGCCACCGTGACGCTGGCCGCCATCAAGATCAGCGGAGTGCTGCTGGGGGCCGACAAGTACGCCACGGTGCTGATCGCCGCCACGATCACGGTCATCTACTCGGCCACCTCGGGTCTGTGGGGCGTGGTGGTCACGGACCTGGCCCTGTTCGTGATCGCGATGGTGGGATCGATCGCCGCCGCCGTCTTCGCCCTGAAACAGCCGGAGGTGGGCGGTCTGGCCGGGCTCGTCGCCCACCCGCAGCTGGCCGGCAAGCTGTCGCTGTTGCCCGATTTCTCGGACTGGCGCGTGGCCTCCACCGTCTTCCTCATCCCGATCGCGGTCCAGTGGTGGAGTACCTGGTATCCGGGCGCGGAGCCCGGCGGCGGAGGCTACACGGCCCAGCGGATGCTGGCCGCCCGGAGCGAGCGCGAATCGATGCGGGCCACCCTGTGGTTCAACATCGCCCACTACGCGCTCCGCCCGTGGCCCTGGATCCTGGTGGCGCTGGCGTCCCTGGTGGTCTACCCGACTCTGGACTCGATCGCGGCCCGCTTTCCGGGACTGGACCCGTCCCTCATCCGGCACGACCTCGCCTATCCGGCCATGCTGGTCCTCCTGCCGCACGGCCTCCTGGGGCTGGTGGTGGCCTCCCTGGCGGCCGCCTACATGTCCACCATCTCCACCCACCTCAACTGGGGATCCTCCTACATCGTGGATGATTTCTATCGGCGCTTCGTGGCCGGGGGCCGGGACGAAGCGCACTACGTCCGCGTGGGTCGGCTCTCCACCGTGGTGCTGATCGTGCTCGCGTCGGCGGTGGCGCTGTGGCTCCAGAACGCGATGCAAGCCTTCCAGATCCTGCTCCAGATCGGGGCCGGCACGGGCCTCATCTTCCTGTTGCGCTGGTTCTGGTGGCGGATCAACGCGTGGAGCGAGATCTCGGCCATGCTGGTCTCGTTCGCCGTGGTCGTCTACTTCCAGTTCGTCCACCGGGCCGTGGGGTTCCGACCGCTGGATCCGGCGTTCGCTCTGGTGGCGGGCGTCGCGCTCACCACGCTCGCCTGGCTGGCGGTGACCTACCTGACCCGACCCACGGAGCGCGCCACGCGGCAGGCGTTCTTCGACCGGATCCGGCCCTTCCGAGCCGGCTGGCGAGGGGGAGTCAGGACGACTTCGTCGGAAGCCGCCGCGGGGAGCCTCGGCGCGGGCCTGCTGGCGTGGTTCCTGGGCTGCGCATCGGTGTACGGGGCGTTGTTCGCGACGGGGTACTTCCTGTACGGCCGAAGCGGGTTGGGCACGCTCTGCGCGGCGGTGGCCCTGCTGGCCGGACTGGGCCTGTTCCGGGTCGTGCCGCGGGTGGGATTCGAGTAGGGGGGCTGGGGCGGGACCCTCGCGGGCCGGCCGCGGCCCCACCCCGCTCCCTCAACGCCTCTCCGGGCTCAGGACATCACCGAAGCACCCGCGGCCGGACGCACCGTGAACAGGATGTCCGAGAGGCCGGCGCCGACGGACCGAGGCCGGTAAAAGCCCTCGGCAAGCGCGTCCATCACCGCCGGCGCCCGATCCCGCTCGCACACGCCGATCGCGCAACCGCCCATGCCCGCGCCGGTCAGCCGCGCGCCCACCGCGCCCGAACCCTCCATGAGCTCCACCAGCTCGTCCAGCTCCGGAGTGCTGACGCCGTAATCGCCGCGCAGGCTGGCGTGTGAGGCGGCGAGACACGCGCCGAACTCCGGGAGATCGCCCCGCTCCAATGCGTCCTGCGCGGCGTCCACCCGTCCCGCCTCCGTGACGACGTGCCGAAACCGCGCGAACAGATCGGACGACAGAACGCGACGGCCCACATCGAGCAGCTCCTCGGCGGGATGGCCGGCCAGCAGGCTCCGGTAGCCGGCGGCGGGAGCCGGGTCGGCGGCCGGCGACCGCTCCCGGTCAGCCTCCGGCGCGCGCTCGGCCTCACCCTCGCTGCCCAGCGCCGCGCGCACGCGCCGCAGGGCCTTCCGGCATTCCGCCGTCCGGCGGTTGTAGAGCGCCCCGGCGGCGCCCGACTTCTCGGCCCGCCGCAGGCTGTGGGCGACCAGGAACACCCAACCCTCCGGCACGGAAACCCGCGTCACGGCCAGAGGCGCGAACTCGATCCGCAGCGCGGCTCCTTCCCGCCCCAGCAGGCAGACGGCCTGATCCATCCCGCCGCCCGCCGTCCCGACGTAGCGCTCGGCGCGGGCCAGGAGCCGGGCCAGATCCAGCCGGTCCGGCCTCATCGGTCCCGGCCTTGGCGGCTCCGGCCTCGTCTCTCCCCTGCCCGGCGGGGCATCCACGCCGCGGCCGTTGGCGGCGAGCAGGCCCAGCGCGCACGCCACGACCAGGGCCGAGGAGGAGCTCAGGCCCGCCGCGACCGGCAGGTCCGACTCGATCCGGCCCTCCAATCCCCGGACCCGGGCCGGATCTCCGAGCCATCCCGTCCGCAGCAGCGCCTGAGCGGCCGCCTTGGCGTAGTTGCCCCAGTCTCCGGCCCCGTAGGGCTCGATGGACGGCCCCAGGGCGAACCGCCGCGTTCCGAAGCGGGCATCGGCGCTGGTGAGCCGCACCTCCGCGTCGGCCCGGGGGCGCAGTCGCAGGCGGATCCCGCGCGGGATGGCCATCGGCAGGACGGGGAGCCCGCAGTAGTCGATGTGCTCACCGATCAGGTTCACGCGGCCGGGCGCGTGGACTACGTGCGCCGGAGCAAACATCCGGCCCGGCTACGCGGTGACCAGGCCCAGCGGGGGATTCGTCTTCCAGCGGCCGCGTGTGAAGTCGGGGAACTCCACGGGACGGCCGCCCTCGGCCACGGAACGCTCCGAGAGGGCGCACACGGCGCTGATCGAGGCCGCATCGTACACGTTCATGTCCGTGGGCAGGCCCTCCCGGAGGCACTTGATGAGCCGGTAGTCCTCCAGATAGTCCATGCTCCCGTGCCCTCGGGCCTCGCCCCGATCCCCCAGCGTCCGCCACAGGGGATGCTCGAACTCGTCGAGATAGTCTTCCGCGTTCTCCCAGCGGTGCTCCGGGCTCCTCCCCTCCACGTGCACGCGGTCGGGGTAGCCGTGGAACAGGCCGCGCGTCCCCTGCACCAGGTGGATCCGGCTGTAGGGGCGCGGCAGGTTCGTGTCGTGCTTCACGACCAGGGTGCGGCCTCGAGCGGTCCGGATGAGGCTCGTGTTCACGTCGCCCAGGACGTACGTCTCGCTCCGCTCGGGCGCGCCCTCCGGAAACTGCTCCCGGGCGTACAGCTGCAGGCCCCGCGACGGACTGCTCATGGAGACGAGGGTCTCGAACCGATCGCCCCGGTTGTTGTCCATGCAGTTGGCGATCGGGCCCAGCCCGTGGGTCGGGTAGAGATTCCCATTGCGGTGTTTCGCGTGCTCGCGGCGCCACAGGCCCTCCCCCTCCGAGCTGAACTTGATGGCGCGCAGGTCGTGGAGGTAGCCGCCCTCCGCGTGCAGGATCTCCCCGAACACGCCTTTGCGGACCATGTGGAAGACCATCATCTCCATGCGGCCGTAGTTCACGTTCTCCATCATGAGGCAGTGCCTGCGGCGGGTCTCGGCCGTCTCCACCAGCTTCCAGCCGTCCTCCAGCGTATAGGCGGCGGGCACCTCGGTGGCCGCGTGCTTGCCGTTCTCCATCGCGGCGACGCACACGGGGACGTGCCAGCGCCACGGGGTGGCCGTGTAGACCAGGTCCAGGTCCTCGGTCTCGCACATGCGAACGAAGTCGCGCTCGCCGCGCGTGTACAGCGCGGGCTCGGGCTGGCAGGCTTCCACCGCCCACCTTCGGGCGCGCTCGGCGTGCTCGGGGCGAATGTCGCACACCGCCTGCAGCCGGACCCCCTCGATCGACAGAAGGTTCTGGACGTGGACGGACCCCATCCCTCCCACGCCCACGAACCCGATGCGCACGAGTTCGATCGGCTCGGAGGCGAACGGCTCCTCCGGAGGCGGAGACGGGTGGGCCCGGTCGACTCCCGGACGCTCCAGCTTCACTGTGCAGGCTCCCGCGAACAGGGAGGCCCCCATCCCGACAACTCCCAGCTTGATCAGGTCGCGGCGGCTCCAGGCATGGTCCGCCGCCGGTATCGCTCTGTCGTGTTCCATGCGCCCCTCACGCGTTTCGCCGACCCGGCGGGCGGCCCACACCGCCCCGCCGTGTGGCTGTGGGCCTCGCCACGCACCCTGGCCGCCGCGCCTCCGTGCATCGCGGCCCTCGTGTTCACACGCTCTCCAGCCCACAGTGGGGAGCAGCGAACTCCGCGGTCAAGCGCCCCGGCCGCGGATTGCCCGCCGCCCGAGCCGGCCGTAGGCTGCGAACCGCCCCACATGGAGACGCGAGGGAGAGACACCATGGAGAGCCTCGACACTCCCACCGCCCTGCTTCGCTCCGAACATCGGCTCATCCTGCGGACGGTGGGGGTGTTGGAGCGGGTTGTGGCCGAGTGGGATGGCGGCGAGCCGCCCGACCTGGACGCGATCTCCGACTGTGCGGCGTTCTTCCGCCTGTTCGCCGACGCGTGCCATCACGGCAAGGAAGAGGACCTGCTGTTCCCGGAGCTCGAAGCCCGCGGGATCCCTCGCGAGGGTGGACCGATCGCCGCGATGCTCGAGGAACACCGGCGGGGCCGGGCGTTCGTGGCCCGGATGTCCGCGGCTCTGGAGGGAGCGCGAGCGGGGGACGGCGAGTCGCTGAGAGAGCTGCGGGACGCCGCCTACGGCTACATCGATCTCATACGCTCGCACATCCTCAAGGAGGATGGGGTGCTGTTCAACATGGCCGACGGGCTGCTACGAGGACCCGCCTGCCGGGAGCTCTGCGCCGCCTACGGGGTCGTGTGCGCCGGACACTTCGAGGGAAAGACCAAGCAGCAGCTCGAATCGCTGGCGGCCGACCTGGCGCGGCGCTACCCGCCGGCCTGAGCCCCTCGGCGGCGGCCCGCCCGCCTGAGTCCGTCGGCGCGACTCGTCCCCTCGAGCCACGGACCTCTCAGCGGCCCGACGAGGCGGAAGGCCGTGCCGAGACCTCGGTGTCGACCCACCAGGAGGCCCGCTCGAACCGGCGAAGCAGCGTGCCCATCTCCTCGGCGATGCGGTCGAACTCCTCGCTGCCCGACAGCTCGGCGACGTCCCTGGCCCGCGCCAGCGAGTCGGGATACTCGGCCTCCCAGATCACGGTGGGAAGGCTCCCGGGCCCGGACACGCGCCTGAGGACCCGGCCGCGTACCAGCCCCAGATCGGCGCGCACCCGGCTGGCTCGCAGGCGCAACCGGTACACGCTCTCCTCCAGGCCGGGTTTCGCGTAGTAGTAATTCTGAATCACCAGGTGGCCGGAGACTCTCGGGGCGCGGCCGGCGGCCCCCGTCCGGTGTGGGGTCTCGTGGCCCGCCGGTGCCGGCATGGGGCTCCGGGGAGCCGAGCCGAGGAAGAGCAGCGGAAGAGAGAGCACGAATCCGAGCGCGGGAATCCGGGAACGCGGCGGCATGCGGCACCTCCGTAGGTGTGGGCGGGCGGGAAACCGAGAGGGAAGAAGGTCGGGGCGCCCGGATTTGAACCGGGGACCTCTGCGTCCCGAACGCAGCGCTCTACCGGACTGAGCCACGCCCCGACGTGATGCCGACGCCGTCCCGGGCGGACCCGGCGACCGGCGTCGGAAAGCGGGTGACCGGATTCGAACCGGCGACCTCAACCTTGGCAAGGTTGCGCTCTGCCAACTGAGCTACACCCGCGAGAGCCACCGGTCGGATTTGAACCGACGACCGCTCGATTACGAATCGAGTGCTCTACCCCTGAGCTACGGTGGCGCGTCACGTCGCGCCGGCCGAGCCGACCCTCCAGGTGCCCGTCAGCTGCGACGAATGGAGCCGGCGGGACTCGAACCCGCGACCTCTTGAGTGCGATTCAAGCGCTCTCCCAGACTGAGCTACGGCCCCTCCAACCGCAGCGGCCCGGGTCCTGCGCCCTGACCGCCTTCCACCTCCACGGGGCTGACGGGACTCGAACCCGCGACCTCCGGTGTGACAGACCGGCACTCTAACCAGACTGAGCTACAGCCCCCCGTTCCCTCTCCGCCCGGGCACAGTCAGCCGCGCCCGCCAGTGGGGCCTACTGGACTCGAACCAGTGACCTCTACGATGTCAACGTAGCGCTCT
>JBHHYZ010000062.1:0-15339 GCA_046757845.1 Gemmatimonadota bacterium | reverse complement strand
CTCTCCTTCTCGGCCCTGTGGCTGGTGCTCCGCCACTATCTGCCCAATCCGAGGGCGCGGCTGACAGCCCTGGTCCTGTTGGGAATCTTCTTCGTCAACACGTTGATGGGACCCAACCAGAACGGGGTTCGCAAGCTGCTGCCGGTGCTCGGGCTTCTCCTGCTAGCGGGGAATCCCGCGTCGCTGCCCAAGCTCGCCGGCGTCGGTGCGATCCTCGGGTTCCAGCTCTCCTATTCCCAGGAGTACGGGCTCGCCGGGCTCGTCGCCGGGCTGGCCTTGCTGCTCTTCCTGGCGGTGCGTGAAAGACGTGGCATCTACCTGTCGCGGGCTCTATTGCTGACTGGCGTCGCGGCCGTGACCTGGCTTTCCGTCGCCGGGTTGCTGATGGGCCACGACTTCGCGACCTACCTCCGGGAGACCCTCTATCTGACCCGGCGGATGGCGGCCGGGCAGTCCGCCTTCCCGTTCTCCTGGACGCTGAACTCCCTGGTTGCGTTCGGACTCCTGTCGCTGGCCTGTGTCGTGGTGGGCCGCGGACTGAGCCTCCGGGACCCGCGAGCCCTGACTCCGGGAGACCGCCTGCTCTTCGTGGGTCTCGTTTACGCGTTGATCGCGCTCAAGAGTGGATTGAGCCGCTCCGACCTGTGGCACGTCAACCCGCCCTTCCTGGCGCTCCTGTTCGCCTGGATCCTGCCGTTGGATCGATCGGTGTTCGCGGCTTCCGATCGGGTTCGGAACCTGGGCCTGTGGCTCATCGCCGGCATGGCGGGGACCTACGCGCTGGGTCTGGCCCCTACGGCGAGCTTCGACGTCAAGGGCTGGCTCAACGGTCTGGAGGGCACCCTGCATCCCGAGCCCCCGGTGCGGATTCAGGTGCGCTACCCGCCCGCCCTGGAACTGGAGAGACGCTTCCCGCGAGACAAGGCGGTCCGGCTGGCAGCGTACCTGGCCGCTCCGGAGCGCCGCGGCGCGGATGTGCTCTTCTATGAGGATACGTGGGGGCTCGACAAGCAGATCGGAGTCTACAAGCGATATTACAGCAACGATTCGTTCCTGCATTCCGAGGCGCGCGGCATAGAGCTGCGAGAATTCCTGAAGGCTCGTCCCGAGGCGCTGGTCGTGATGCGGCGTTCGGTGTACGAACGTCTTTTCGGCCTGGCCGATCCGAACGCCTTTCCCGAGGTGGAGGTGAGGTACGCTCCCACTCTCCTCAAGCGTCTCGCCGGGCGCC
Source organism: Gemmatimonadota bacterium (assembly GCA_046757845.1). Lineage (GTDB taxonomy): Bacteria > Gemmatimonadota > Gemmatimonadetes > Palauibacterales > Palauibacteraceae > JBHHYZ01. The sequence continues at coordinate 14,108 of JBHHYZ010000062.1, read as the reverse complement.
TGTCCAGCGTGCACTTCAGGAACATCGCCCTGGAACGGGCGGTGAAGGAGGCGCGCTGGGCGAGGACAGTGGGTGTCTACATCCGGAGCGGGTACGAACCGCGGGCGGAGTTCGGCGACCTCCTCGTCCTGGGACGGAGACGGAAATGAGCGGCACGGAGCCACAGGCCGGCTCAAGCGCCTTCAGCATCGTTGTTCCGGCGCTGAACGAAGAAGCTACGATCGGCGATGTGCTGGCGGCGGTGCGTGACATGACCGACGATCTGATCGTGGTCGACGGCCATTCCTCCGACGGAACGGTGGCCATCGCGGAGAGCTACGGTGCCCGGGTGGTTCCGGACAACCGCCGCGGCAAAGGCGATGCGGTGCGAGTGGGCCTCGCCCACGCCCGCCATCCGATCACCGTCCTGATCGATGCGGATGGCTCGCACGATCCCTGCGACATTCCCCGGCTCGTCGAGCCCATCGCCAGGGGCGAGGCCGATCTCGTCATGGGATCGAGAATGCTCGGGGGCAGCGAGGAGCTCTTCGGGTCGGTGACCGAGGTCATCCGGCTGATCGGGAGCCTGGTGATCAGCCTCTCGATCAATTATCGGTTCGGTCTGCGTCTCACGGACTACCAGAACGGCTTTCGGGCGATTCGCACCCGGGTCGGAAACGAGATCGGCCTGACCAGCGACATCACCACGATCGAGCAAGAGATGGCCATGAAGTGCCTCCGACACGGCTATCGAGTCACGGAGCGGCCCGCGCACGAGTACCGGCGTCGGGGCGGCGCCTCGAAGATTCACGTACTCAAGGTCGCGCACCGCTATATCTGGAATCTGTTGCGGGGCCTGTTGGTGCGGAGGAGGCGACGAAGCGGTGGTAGGTAGTTCACGCCCCGCGGGGATTGGCTGGCTGGCCGGACGCATCGAGACGGCTCGGCACCCAATCCGTACGTTCTGGCTGGGCTTCTCGGCGGTCCTCACTGTGTGGCTCGCTCTGGCGAACCTGGCGGTTCCGTGGCTGATCCGTAGTGCCTATGATGGTCGCAGCCTACCGCTGCTAAACAGGCTGATCTCTGGACAGGCGACCCATCCTGTCACCCGCTACTTGGCGGAGTGGAGCGCCGTGTCGAGGTCGGTGGCCTTCCACCTCGCCACATCGGCTCTCATCCTCTCCTTGATCGTAGTCCTGAGGGGATGGTCCATGATGGACCGCCGGCTGCCTGATGAGCATCGGTCGACCCACCGCGCACAGACGGCCGGTCCGGAGTCGTCCGGCTTGCTGGGGACCGGCACGATCGTGCTTCTGGGGCTCTGGTTTGGTCTCGTGACAGGTCTTGGAGAGGCATACTACTTTGGCGCCAAGATGTTATACCTGGACGAGACGGTCCTCAAGTTCCGCTGGGTCAGCCACCACGTCGTCTGGATGGCTCCCGCAGCCAACGTGGTGGTCTTTGGCGCCGTCACCTTGCTCATCCTTCTGTTGGGTGCCGCCGTTCCAAGAGTACGATCGCGACGAACCATATTCTTTGTGCTCTCCTCCCTCTCCCTCGTCGTCTGGTTGAGCTTCTCGGAACGGCTGTTCTGGTGGGGAGGACTCCTGCTCGCCGTCGGTCTGGGAAACAAGATCGCGGGCCTGGCGGAAAGCTACGGTGACCGAATGCGGCGAGGAATCGAACGGACCGTGCTCGTCCAGGTGCTGGTGGTTCTCGTCGCCGGCCTGGCGGCGGCGGCCTGGCCGGCGTACCAGCAATCTCGTTCAGGGAGGTCTCGGGCGGCCGTCCTCTCAACTGGCTGGTCCACGGCTCAAGCGCCGAGGAGTACTCCCGGCGGGAGCTCGACGATCTCGTGGATTCCTACGATGCGAGTCTGGCCTATCTGGACCGCGAGGTGGGGCGACTTCTGGCCGAGTTGAAGAGACGTGGCGTTCTGGACCATACCATCCTGATCATCACGTCCGATCACGGAGAGGAATTCGGGGAGCACCGGCACGTGGGCCATTCCAATGGACTCCACATGGATCAACTCGGCGTGGTCCTGCTGATCCGGTGGCCGTCGGGCATTCCCGCGAACGTGCGCGTTCCGGTCTCCGTCAGCACCCGTCAACTCGCACCCACCGTCCTGGACTTGCTCGGCATTGACGACGAGCGGTTCCCGGGAGCATCCCTCGCCCGCTTTTGGGCCGATTCGCCGACAGGGAGCGCTTCGGTTCGAGAGCCTCCCGCCGGGCGCTCGGCCCCGCTTCTTTCGGAACGTCGCAGCGTCGGGAACTCCTTGCTCGTCGGGAATCTGCACTATATCGCATATAAGGATGGATCGGACGAGCTCTTCGACGTCTGCTCTGATCCGAAGGAACGCTCGGACCTGAGCGATCTGCCGGAAGAGAAGGAAACGATCGATCGATTGCGCGCGAGGCTGGAGGAGTTGCTCGCCGAACTAGATCACGATGAACCGCCTGGATCCGCGGCAGCGGACGACGGCCGTCCTGCCATACCGGCCCCCCAGACGGACCGCGGCTGAATCGGCTTCCTTCGTCCTCATACCAGTCGCGGTACTCCTCCGGCTCTCGACTTCGTATGTTGTCTCCTTCCCGTCGCCGGACGGGTTGACGATCGAACGAGAGGTGCCGCCATGAAGCTGCTGCTGCTCAATCCCCGGTTTCCCGAGAGCTTCTGGAGCTTCAAGTGGGCGATCGATCGGGTGCTGCCCACCACGAGGGCGCTGAACCCCCCCCTGGGGCTGGCCACGCTCGCGGCCCTCTGCCCCGCGGACTGGGAAGTGGAGATCGTCGACGAGAACATCGAGTCCGTCCCGTTGCATCCGGAAGCGGACCTGATCGGCATCTGCGGGATGGGGGTCCAGTACGGCCGCCAGAAGGAGCTGCTCGCCTTCTACCGCAGACAGGGATACTTCGTCGTGGCGGGCGGCAGCTACGCTTCGCTGGTTCCGGAGCGCTACGAGTCGCTGGCCGATACCGTCGTGGCGGGCGAGGCCGAGTACATCTGGCCGCAGTTCTGCCGGGACTTCGAGCGCGGGACGCCGCAGTCTGTGTACCGCGAGACGGAGGAGGTCTCGCTGACGGATTCCCCCACTCCCCGCTTCGAACTCCTCGAGCTGGACCGTTACAAGGCGGTGAGCCTGCAGTTCTCCCGCGGCTGTCCGTACCGGTGCGAGTTCTGCGACATCATCGTCATGTTCGGCCGCAAGCCCCGAACCAAGTCGCTCGAGCAGGTGGGCCGGGAGCTCGACGCGCTGCGCGCTCTCGGCGTGCACTCCGCCTTCTTCGTCGATGACAACCTCATCGGCAACAAGAAGGTCGCCAAGGATCTGCTCAGATTCCTGCGCGACTATCAGCGCGAGCACGCGTACCGGTTCGACTTCGGGACGGAGGCTTCCCTGAACCTCGCCCAGGACGAGGAGCTGCTGGCGCTGTTCCGGGAGGCGAACTTCCGGTGGGTGTTCATCGGCATCGAGTCCCCGGACGAGGCGAGCCTCCGGGAGACCAAGAAGTTTCAGAACACCCGCGAGGACCTGCTGACCTCCGTCCGGCGGATCCATGCGTTCGGCCTGGACGTGCTGGCCGGCTTCATCATCGGCTTCGACAACGACACCGTGGACACGTTCGAGAAGCAGTACCGCTTCATCGTGAGCTCGGGCATCCAGACGGCCATGGTCGGTCTCCTGGTCGCTGTGCCGCGGACGCCGCTCTACGCCCGCCTGCAGGCGGAGGGCAGGCTCCGTCCCGAACTGGATGTCGCGGACAACACCAAGCTGGGCACGAATGTGCTTCCCAAGGGGATGACGTATGACCAGATGGTCGAGGGCTATCGGACGCTCCACCACCGGCTCCTCACGTACCGGGCGATCGCCGAGCGCATCCGAAACAAGTGCCGGTATCTGGCACCTCCCCGGCACGCCGAGGTGCGGTCCGTGCGGGAGAGCGTTCGGATTCTGGCGCGGATTCTCCGCCACGGGCTGGCGCCCGGCGGTCTGCCCGCGGCGTTCCACTTCTGCCGGTCCCTCCCGCTGCGTTCGCCCAGGCTGATCCCGCAGGCCATCCAGGACTGGGTGGTGGGGCTGGCGATGAGGGACTACGTGGGCCGGCACTTCGTGCGACACACCCCGCAAGCCGCCAGGCTGGCCGACCGGTACGTGGCGTCGATGAGGCGAGCCCTGGGAGAGTACCTCAACCAGGGCGCGCTGGAGGTCTCGCTGCGCCCGGTGAAGAAGGGTGCGCTCAACGTCTCCGTGCGCATGAAGGGGTGGCTGGACCGCGACTTCTTCCGCCACGCCGGAGCTCAGCTGGAGCGGGTGCTTCGCGGCACGGCTTCATCGGTGACGCTCCGCATCGACGAGTTGCAGGAGAGCCAGCTTCGCCACCTGAACCGTCTGCTGCGTCGGTTGTCCCGGTACGGCGACCGGATCGAGGTCGCCGTGCGGGAAGAGTTGCGCGACCTGGTGAAGATCGACTCGTCCGTGTTCCGGGTCGTCTTGGAAGTCCCGCCGATCGCCTGACCGACTGGGGGTGGCCGGCGCCGCGGCGAGGACGCCGGACGCGCCCGAGCAGCTCAGCCGGAAGCCTCCTCGTCCCCCGGCATGCGCCTTCCAAAGACCTCCTCAGTCCCCGGCGGACCGGTAGATCCGTCCTCCCTTCATCACGAAGCGGACGTGGCGAACTGCCGAGATGTCACGGGTCGGATCCCCGTCCACCGCCACCAGATCGGCCAACAGGCCGGGCCGGATGCGGCCCAACCGGTCACCCAGGCCCGCCACCTTCGCGTTCACGGCTGTGGCGGCCAGCAGGGCCCGTGGCGCGCTCATCCCGTCGCGCACCATCCACTCGAGCTCGCGGTAGCTCTCACCATGGGCGAACACGCCCGCGTCGCTCCCCACTCCGATCGTCACGCCGGCCGCCAGGGCGGCTCGAAAGGCCTGGTCCGCTCGCCGCATGTTGGGGGTGGGTTCGTCCCGCGTCGGATCGTAGCCCTCGAAGTACTCCGCGTAGGCCGCATCCGCCGCCAGGGTGGGAAAGTACGCCACGCCCGCCTGTGCCATGAGGCGGAACACCTCCGGCGTGCCGGCGCTGCCGTGCTCGATCGTGTTCACGCCGGCCAGGATGGCTCGACGCATGCCTTCCGGGGTGGCGGCGTGCGCGGAGACGGGCCGCCCCGCCGAGTGCGCTTCCTCCACCAGGGTGCGGAGCTCCGCCTCGCTGAACGTGGGGACCGCCGTTCCCCCGGGGCCGCGGCGGTAGTCGGCGTACACCTTGATCCAGTCGGCGCCGTGGCCCACCTGCTCGCGTACGGCGGTCAGGACCCCCGCCGTCCCGCTCACCAGCTGCGCCCCTTGCGGAAGGACCAGGTCCGGGTCGAACCCGCGCGGACCAGGCCCGTAGCTGGCCGTCGCGGCGATCGCCCGGGTCGAGATCAGCAGCCGGGGGCCCGGGATCATCCCCTCCCGGATGGCCCGCCGCACCGAGACGTCGGCGTAGCCGGCCCCTTCCGTGCCCAGGTCCCGCACCAGCGTGAAGCCGGACAGGAGCGTGCTCTCCGCGTGCCGGACCGCCTCGATGGTCCGGTAGGCCCGCGGCTCCTTCAGGACCTGGTCGTTCCACAGCGTCTCGTCGTACGGGTGCAGGAACAGGTGCACGTGCAGGTCCGAGAGGCCGGGCAGCAGCGTCGCGCCGGGCAGGTCTACCGTCCGGGCGCCCGCCGGGGCGGAGATCCGACCCGCCGGGCCCACGGCGGCGATCTTGTCGCCCTCCACCAGCACGACCCATCCGTCGTGCGCCTGCTCGCTCTCGGCGTCGAACACGCGAGCCGGACGGAGCAGGATGGCGGGGGCCTCCGCTGCCGGCGGCTCCGCGGCCTGTTGTGCCCGGGCGGGCCGTGGCCGAAGGGCGGCCGAGGTTCCGGGCGCCGCCGAGGCCGCGACAAGCAGTACGAGGGCTAGGGAGACGGAGCTTCGCAACCGTCGCGGCGGCTTCCGCATGACGCACTCCTGGCTGGAAGGCGAATGATCCCGGTTCACGCGCCCAATCTATCGCCTGGGTGGTGCGAGCGTGCAACGGACGCGTCGGTGCCACGGCGGCGGGATGAGGTGCTCCAGGCGGTAGGTGGCGGGGGCTTCCCGTGTGCGACTCCGACATTGCCCTAAAGGGAGGAGGGCCTTCAATTCGCCATCAGCCCGGGTCGGGCTCGAGATGGGCGATTCTGCGAGGAGAGCGAGCTTCCCTGGAGGAGTTGGACCTCGCCGTGAGCCAACGTTCGACATGGAGCGCCGGAGAGCAGGAAGGTGACACGATGAACCTCCACCGCTCGCTATGCGTGGCGTGGCTGGCATGCGGAGTGGCGACGGGTTGGACCGCGGCCACTCCCGGCACGGCTCCGAAAGTTGGCGCGTGGAAGGCCTCGGCCATTCCGCAGGTCCACGCGGAGGACAGCCTGGAATCGCTGGTCCGCCGGGCGGTGTGGTCGCCGGATGAGAAGGTCGCCGCGCGGGCGCTGGCCCGTCTGCGCGCGGAGCCGGACATGACCGCCGCCACGCGTATGCGCTTCGAGGACGTGGAGGAGATCCTACGGCGCGGGGGGCCGATCCCGGCCGCGGCGCCCCCGGCCGAGCTCCAGGTGACGCTTCCGGACGGGCGTGCGATCCCCGTTCTGGTCGAGGCGCCGCCCGACTACGATCCCGCGCGCCGCTGGCCGCTGATGCTGGCGATGCACGGAGGGCCTCCGGGGTCCGTGGAAGGGGCGTACCGGGGCGCCCGTCAGATGCTTGAGGTGTGGAAGCGGGACGCCGCGCGCGGCGGCTGGATCGTGGCGGCACCCGCCATGACTCACGTCGTGGCCGCGGGCCGGCGGACGGCGGAGCGCCTTCCGTACGAGGTCTTTCGGCCCGAGCAGGCCCGGGCCGTCCTGTCGGCCGTCGCGCGGCGGTATCGGATCGATCCCAACCGCGTCGTCTCGACGGGGATCTCCCTGGGCTCAAACTTCTCCATCGGCTTCGGCGCCGCCATGCCCGACCGGCTGGCTGCGATCGTCCCGGTCTCGACCGAGGGCGATTCGCGAGAGCTCCTACTCCGCAACCTCCAGCGCGTGCCGGTCTACGTGCTGGAGGGGTCCCGCGACCGGAACATCCGGGCCATCGGCGGGCCACGGGCTCTGGCCCGGATCCTCGCCGGCTTCGGCTACGACCTGATCTACCGGGAGTTTTCGGACCGGGCGCACGAAGGCTTCCGGGAGCACTACGCCGACGTGCTGCGCTGGCTGGCGGCTCGGCCGCGGCCGGTCTACCCGCGTGAGGTCCTGCGCGTCCCGCACGAGGGGATTATGCCGCCGGCGCGGCGGTTCTACTGGGTGGAGCCGGATACGCGGCAGGCGCTGGTGTGGGCCCGGGTGACAGGCCCGGACCGGATCGAGATCACCGCGCGCTGGGCCCGGGAAATCCGGCTCTACCTGCATGACCGGCTGGTGGACTTGGACAGGCCGGTACAGGTCTCGATCAACGGCGTGAGCCTGCCGCCGCGGAAGCTGCCGCGCGACGTGCCGTTCGCGCTGGAACAGGTGCGCCGCCTGGACGACGGCGACCGGATCTACGCCGCGTCGATCCGCGTGACGGTCCCCGGCACGGAGGCTTCGGTGGCAGAGGGCAAGCGTCTGTGGAAGTCGCTTCGCCCCTCCCGGCCTCCGGGCCGGCTCTCGTTCTGGGAGATGTACGCCAGCGGGGCGCTGCGGGAGCGGTTTCCATCGGTCGGCCTGGCGGGGACCGAGGTGGGCGGGCCGGGCTCGGGCGGGGGGACGTCGCCCCCGAGCGGAGGCGCCGGTGGGGCGGATCTGGGCCTGGAGGGGGAGGCCGTGGCGATCCGCATCGACGCGGTGGATCCCGCCGGCCCGTTCGCCGGCTCCGGCATCCGGGCCGGGGACCTGCTCTTGGAGGTGGGCGGCGAGCCGTTCTTCGCCGGGCGCGGCGGGCTGCGCTCCCTGCACGAGTGGCTGCTGCGCGAGCTCACCGCGCGACCCCGCCGCTACCCCGTGATGGTGTGGCGTGACGGCCGCCGCGTCGAGTTGGAGGGGACGCTCTCGCTGGGCTCCTACCGAGAGCCGCTGGGCAACTGAGGGTCCGGAACGAGCCGGCCGGCCGCCTTCACTTCAGGAGCCACACCGCCGCGCCGGGGGGACAGGCAGGGCGTCAGGAGCCCGCGTTCAGCCGCACCTTCTTCCGGGCCGTCCCGGCCTTCTCGGACGAGACCACCAGCTCGGCCTCGGCCGGCCGCCCTGGATCCTCCGGGCGCACGCGCCACACCAGCTCGAGGACGGTCGGTCCGTCGCCGCGCGCTCCCGGCAGGACGCCCAGATTCCGCGTGGGCTCTCCCTGCACGAGCCGGGCGCCTCGGAGCGTGAGGCGGGCTCGGACGGGCCGGGCGGTCTTGAGGACCGTCGCGGCGTAGGCGGTGGCCGTCGGCATCCAGCCCAGGTTGGCCACCCGGGCCCGGATCTCCAGCGTGCGGCCGCCGCCCGGCGCGGCAGACCCATCGGCCGCTTCCCCGGACGCACCGCCTGCTTTCGGCGCGGGCGCGGCCGACAGGCTCAGGATCGCGATCCGGGGGAGCTTTTCGGCGAAGGTGAGCACCCACCGGTTGTTGCGCTCGAGCTCGGCCGCGATCATCGGCTCGGGCGGGCTCGCCAGGGACCAGCGGTCCCAGCCCCCCAGCTCCACCTTGCCCAGCTGCGGATGCTGGAACGGGTACCAGTCGGCGAACCCGCGGCCGCCCAGCACCCGGTCGTTCCACTCGGACACGGCCCGCGGGCCCTGTCCGAAGCCGTGCGCCCACATCTCGGTGGTCATCGCCAGCACCCCGAACACCTTGGAGCCCCAGTCGTTGAACACCCCGTGCCCGGGGCTCATCAGGTCCACGATCGGCTTCTTCTCGTAGGCGAAGTTCCGGTAGCCGGTCAGCCGCACACCGTCCTCCGCGATTGCGCGGTAGTCCTCCAGATCGGCCTGCGGGTAGTCCCAGTTCTGGTCGGCCAGCGTGGGGAAGCGCAGTAGCAGGCCGCCGCTGGTGTGGTACGTGTGGATGGCCGCGATGTTGGGCCGAGAGGTGATGTACTCCACCAGGGCCCGGGTCTCCGGCTCCGACAGCGGATAGGGGCCGGAGGCGAACTGGGCGGGGCTCCAGTTGGAGGGGAAGTTCCGGTTCAGGTCGACGCCGCCGACGCGGTCCTCGTTGAACCGGCCATCCCCGTCGTCATCGATCCCCTCCGTGTACAGCCGGTACCGGCGCGCCGACGCCGAGTCCGCGCGCACCATGCGGCGCGGGTCGTCCGGAGAGATCCGCCACGGCCCGGCGGGATCCGGCACGCGCATGCGCAGGATGCGCCCGTCCCCATCCAGGTCCTCCGGAGGGTCCTCATCCACCAGGCCGTCCCCGTCCTCGTCCACCGGCCGAATGTTCCACCGGTGGTTCTCGGGCGTGTCGACGGAGATCGCGCGCCCGTCCGGGTTGACGATCGCGACCACGTAGAACGCGTACCTGTCCACGAGCTCCGTGATGCGCGGATCCGTGCCGTAGCCCTCCAGCAGCGAGTCGATGAAGTACAGGGCCGCCTCGCCGCCCAGCACCTCGCCGCCGTGGATGTTGCCGTCCAGGTAGAAGCCGGGCTTCTCGGCGGCCGGACCCGTGTCCGGATTGTGGATCTCTACGGCCAGCAGGGGACGGCCCGCCCGGCTGCGCCCGAACTCGACGAGCGTCGCCAGCTTCTCGTGCTGGAGAGTCACGCGCTGCAGGTAGAGCCGGATCTCCGTCAGGGTGTGGTAGTGGTCGAAGGCGATGAGGGGTGCGGCTTGGGCCGACGCGGCGTCGACCTGTCCCGCGAGTCTCGCGGGACCAAGCGGCGGGCCGAGGACGGGGCCGACGGCGATGCAGACAGGACATATCCGCAGGGCCCTCGCCACGCCGGCCCGGAAGCCTTTCCACAAGCCGCCCGGTTTCATGCGCACAATCGTACGCCGACCAACTCCCGACAGGCAAACTCGCGGGGGCAGGCAACCATCCGGGCTGTCGGTCGATGGGCGACGGGTCCGAATCTGGTTCCGGGTACCGCAGTTGCCGCTTTCCGGCATTCAGGGTATTCTGGGGGCTCCTGGCAAATCCTTGCCGCTCACTCCATCCGGAGGGTTCTCATGCGAAAGCTCATGCTCCCCGCCGTACTGGGTCTGGCCGCCGCGGTCGCGCTTGCGTTCAACGCGGCGCCGAACAGCGGCAAGACAGCCGTCGAAGGGGTCTGGAAAGCCGTGGCGGTCACGATCACGAATCCCGACAGCACGTGGACCACCGAGATCACGACGCCCAACCTCACGATCTTCACCGAGGGGCATTTCGCAGCGTTGAGGACCGGTGAGCGGGAGAGCCTGCCCGAGGAGGCGACCGATGCGCAGCGGCTGGCCGCCTGGCAGCCCTTCAACGCGAACGCCGGGACGTACAAGACCTCGAGCTCCGAGATGACCACGACGGTCATCGTCGCGAAGAGCCCCAACGCCACCGCTGAACGGCGATCCCGGACCTCGACATTCGAGCGCGACGGCGACGTTCTGTGGAGGACGTTCACGAGCCCGAGTGCCGAGTTTCGTGTGAAGTACACGAAGCTCGAGTAAAGGGCCGCCGCTCCAGGTCTCAGCCGCCCCGCACCGCCGCAGGCCGCAACTTACGGCGGAACTCGAGCCGGAGCAGCCACCCGCTGGCCGCCGCCTGCAGTGCCACGGTTGACACGGATAGGTACCAGAGGTGGCGCAGCTCGAACCCCGGGAGCCTCGACAACAGGACCGCCGGGACGGCGAACGTGGCCAGGCGGGTGGCGCTGGACGCCAGCGACGGGAGCGTGTTCCCGAGCGCCTGGAACAGGCTCGAACAGGTGAAGATGAACCCCGTCGCCACGAAGTTCCACGAGATGATGCGGAGGAATTCGACGCCCACCGCGATCACCGCGGGATCGTGCGTGAACGCGCCCACCAGAGCCTGCGGCCGCCACTGGCAGAACAGGGTGAGCGCCAGCATGATCCCGCCGCCCGCCAGCACGGCGGTGCGGAAGGTCCGGCGCACCCGATCGGGCCTCGCGGCCCCCACGTTCTGGCCTGCCACCGGGGCCGTGGCGAACGCCACCGCCATCGCGGGCAGGAAGATCGCCTGCATGACCCGCGTCCCGATCCCGAAGCCCGCCTGCGCCTCGGCGCCGAAGCCGCGAATGGCCCAGTAGATGACCGCCATGTAGACGAACATGAGCGCGAACTCGCCACCCGGCGGTAGGCCCACGCGCAGGATGCGCTTCCACACCGCCCAGCGAGGCCGCAGCCGCCGGGCGTCGAACCCGACGAAGCGCTCGAGTCGGACGAAGTAGAGAAGCAGCATGAGCACCCCGACGCCGATCGAGAACGAGGTCGAGAGCCCCGCGCCCAAGACACCCAGCGGGCGGTTGGTGAGCCAGCCGGCGATCATGAACGGCGCGAGCACCGCGTTGAGCGACACGGTGAACACCTGGACGAAGATCGTCGGCTTGACGATGCCGGTGCCCCGCAGCGCCGAGCCCATGGCGACCAACGCGAACTGGAGCCCCAGCCCGGGCAGAAACCAGCGCAGGTAGGTCGTTCCCGCCGCCACGGTGGCCGCGTCGGCGCCCAGCGCGCCCATGTAGCGTCCCGTAAGCGCATATCCCCCCGCCAGCGTCGCGACCGCGCAGAGAGCCGCCAGCCCCAGGCTCTGGTTGAACACGAGGTTCGCGTCGTCCCGGTCCTTCCGCCCGCTGGCTTGCGCGATGAGCGCCATGGTGCCGACCCCCAGGACCTGGGTGAGCGCCATCACGAGGAACTGGACGTTACCTGCCGAGGTCAGGCCGGCGACCGCCGCGTCCCCGATCCTGGCGACGAAGAACAGGTCGACCAGGTAGTAGAGCGTCTGGAACACCATCCCGATCGCGATCAGGACGGCCAGCCGGGCGATGTGTCGAGGGATCGAGTCCTCGGTCAGGTCGTGCATGGTGGATCGGCATCCTCATGGGGGCCGGTGAAAGCCGGCCGGCGAAAACGCGAAGCGGACATTCTACGCGCTCGTCGGCGCGTTGCCGAATCGGCTCTTGCCCGCTCGCGGGCCGCTCGGCACTCTGATGCTCTGAGCCGAGGCGTGCGGCGCGGGTCGGACGCCCGGCCGTTGTGTCCGGAGCCGAGCACCGCGGAGCACCGATGCCGCCCTTCCTCACCTTTCTGGTCGAGTTCTTCGTCCTCCCGGCCCTCGTGCTCGGGTGGGTGTCGAGGACCGAGCTCCGCCGTTACCGGCGGACCCTTCTGTGGTGTCTCCTGTTCGTCTATACCGCCGGCCTCGCCTGGGACTGGCTGTCCGTCCGGACGGGCGTGTGGCGCTACGACAGCGCGCGGACGCTGGGGATCTGGCGGGACGGGCTCCCGGTCGAGGAGCTCGTCGGGTTCTACCTGTCCGGCACGCTGCTGGTGTTCCTCGTCGTGCTCCTGGCGCTGAAGCGGTCCAAGCATGTTTGAGCGGTTGAGCTACGTCGGCTACACGGCCCTGTTCTGTCTCCCGCCGCTCGTGCTGCTGTGGCTGCGGAGGGAGTTCTTCGAAGTTCTGCGGGCCAGGCTGCGCCCGATCCTCCTCTCGACGCTCCTGTTGACGGCGTACGGAAGCCTGATCTGGCCGATCGCGCTAAGGCGCCGGGCGTGGGCGTACGGGGCGGACCGGATCACGGGGGTGGAGCTGTTCGGGTACGTGTACCTGGACGACGTCGTCTGGTGGCTCCTGATCGGCCTCCTGTTCGCCTCGTTCATCGCCCTCTCCACTCATTACGAGGATGGGGGCGTCGACATCGTGTCGCGGGAGGCCCGGGAGCTCCTGGCGAGCTTCGCGAACGCGTTTCGGGGGCTGCGGATCATTCCCCGCGAGAGGAACTCCACGATTCACGTGGCCGTCGCCGTCTTCGTGCTCCTCGAGGCCCTGCTGTTCCGGCTGAGCGCCACCGAGTGGATCCTCGTCGCGCTGGCGATCGGAGTCGTGCTGGGCGCGGAGCTCATGAACGGCGCGGTGGAGCGGCTCGCGAGTCGGGCATCGGCGCGCGAGCTGCGGGCCGGCCGGGCGGAGGCTCCATCAGGCGAAGGTGGATCGCGCGGGAGAGCGGGGGAAGCCCGCGAGACCGAGGCGGACCCGGGGATCGGCCTGATCAAGGACGCCGCGGCCGCCGCCGTCCTGGTCTGCGCCGCGGCCGCCGCCGCGGTCGGGCTCCTGATCTTCCTCCGCCGGTTTCTGGCGGCGCTGTTTTGACAGGTCTCACGTCGCCGTGCACGGGCGGCGTCTGGCCAACTCCGCCAACCGGCGCGAGACGGCGAGCACGGTCCGCGGCCGGGATCGGATCCAGACCGTGCTGCCGCCGATGGCTTGTCGTATGCTTACCCCATAAGCATATTCCATCGCATGGAGCTTCCCGAGGAGGTTCGAGAGCGCTTTCGCCGCTACGGCAGGTCCGGCGGTCTTCGCCGGGCGGAGCGCATGTCGCCCGCCGCGCGGAGGGCGGTCGCCCGGCGTGCCGCGACCGCGCGTTGGATCCGCCATCGGTTCGGGGCATCCAGCTTCGAGCGACTGGGCCTCCCCGGCGGCCGAACGGTCGACGCCGGGCTCGCCGACCTGGCCTTGGGCCGGACGACCCCGGAGAGCCTGGCCGTGTCCCTGGCCGCGCCGCGGCTACGGCGTGAAGGCGTCCCGGTGGGCACGGTCCTCGACGACCCCGAGCGCCGCCTCTCCGAGTTGCTCTGGCAAACCGAGGGCGACCTGGCCCACGCGCGCTACAACGCCTGGCTCAGGCAGCTCGTTTCGTTCGCCGACGCCTGCCGCCTCGCCCGCGTCGATCGGAAGCATCGTGCGCCGTGAGCTGACGCGTGAAGCGCTGCGGGAGCTGATGGAGGAGCTCGCCCGAACGGCGCCGGCTCGCGAGCGGTTTCGGGTTTACGTCGTAGGTGGCGGCACGGCCGTGCTCGCCGGATGGCGAGCCGCGACGCTGGATGCCGATCTCTATGCGGAGCGACAAGAGGTGTTTCGCGATGTCCAGGGGATCAAGGACCGTCTCCGGCT
>JBHHYZ010000061.1:0-15410 GCA_046757845.1 Gemmatimonadota bacterium | reverse complement strand
GTGCGGCCTGGAAGCTCGACGCGAGCGAAGGTGAGCGGAAGCTGGAGCAGCTCGCGCCGCCTTCGTCGAGACCGAGAAGAGCTACCGTAGGATCATCGGCTATGACCAGCTCTGGATGCTCAAGGCCCACCTTGACGACCGTGAACCCGTTGCCGAAATGAGGAAGGCGAGCTAAACGAGAAGCTGCCCGGAGCCACCACCTTCAACTGCGACTGGGACACCATCGCAGCAACGGGTCGGAAGGCAAAGCATCAACGGAGGGATCGCCATGAAGATTCGTAGCACATGCGAAGGCGAACGAGCATGAGCCTAGGTGCAGGAGAGAATAGGGCGCCGTCGCCTGGTGGCGATGATCAGAGCTACGCAGGTCAGAGTGTCGGGTCATGGTTCGAGCAGATGCCTTTTACCAGGGCACATTGGCTGGCCGGGCTGGCACTGTTCTTCGCATTCGTCATCGAATCCTGGGAGATGATGATCATCATCTTCAACAGCGATACGATCGGCGCCGAGTTCGGTCTTGCCACGGCTCAGATCGGATCGCTGATCAGCGCCATGTTCCTCGGAATGATCCCGGGTGCACTGCTATGGGGCAAGCTCGTCGACCAATATGGACGCAAGACGAGCCTGGTGTGGAGTCTCGCGCTGTACTGCCCGCTACCGTTGTTGGGCGCGTTCGCATCCGGCCCTCAGATGCTGTGGTGGCTGCGTGCCGTCGGCGGCGTCGTGTTGTCGGGGGCCCTCGTGGTCACCTTTGCGTTCTTCGAGGAGTTGCTACCGGTCAAGACCCGCGGTCGCGCCACTGTCTACCTGTCCGCCGGTTGGCCACTCGGTGTGCTCATCGCGATCGGCGTGACCGCGCTGCTTGGAGAGTGGGGTTGGCGTTGGGTCATTGGGTTTAGCTCGGTGACGGGTCTCTGGGCCTTCGTGGTGCACAAAACGGTGCCCGAGTCCCCGTACTGGTTGGCCGAAAAAAAGCGTATCAGGGAGGCGCAGGATGCCATCAGCCGACTTTCAGAGGGGCGTGTGACCGCCGTAGTACGACCGATGGAGACCATGGCGCGCCCAGATGGCAAGGTTTCTTTTTTCGATATCTTTCGCCGTCCCGTCGTGCACCTCACGGCACTACAGACCGTGGTCAACTTTTGCTTGGCGTGGGGCTATTGGGGACTGACGTCGTGGATGCCAGCGCTGTTGGCGAAGCAGGGGCTGAGTACTCCGGAAGGGCTTTCGTTCATGGCGGTCTCGGCCCTCTTCATGTTTCCGGGTTACATCGCCGCCAGCTACCTGACAGGGAACTTCGGGCGCAAGAGAGTCATGCTGACCTTTGTCTTTGCTGCTGCCGTGGCAGGATTCGGTTTCGCCAATTCCGCATCCATCGCACAAATGTACTTCTGGAGTTTTGCACTTTCGTTCTTCAGCCTCGGAGCCTGGGGCGTATGGAACACGTGGCTGGGTGAGATCTACTCTACGGACACACGCACTTCAGGCTTTGCGTGGGGCGTTTCGGCACAGCGCATAGCCAATGCGGTAGCGCCGATAGTCATCGGCGCTACACTGGCGTCGAGCAGCTTTCTACAGACGGTGGCTTTCATTTCCACCTTCCTGGCGATCACCTTTGTCACCGCCTTGTTCCTGCCGGAGACCGAGGGCATGATCCTGCAATAGATCCATGCGACGACCCCTTGCGAGGGCGGACTCCCACCGGCTCAGTCCATCGCTAGCTCTTCGGTCCGAACCGAGAGCGCGTCTACTCGTTCCCGGTCCACCTCCACGCCCATTCCGGGCCGATCCAGGGGGACTTTCACGGTGGAGTCCTCCTCCACCGTCCACTCGGGCTCCACGATGTCCTGCTCCCAGTAGCGGCGGCTGGCCGACAGGTCGCCCGGCAGCGTGAAGTTGGGGAGCGAGGCGAGGGCCACGTTGTGCGCCCGACCGACGCCGCTCTCCAGCATGCCGCCGCACCACACCGGCAGGTGGTGGCGGGCGCACAGGTCGTGGATCTTCCTGGAGGCGGCGAAGCCCCCCACCCGCCCCGGCTTGATGTTCACGATCCGGCCTGCGTGCAGGGCGATCATCTCCTCGGTCCGCTTCGGCGACGTGATGGACTCGTCCAGACAGAGGGGCGTCTCCAGCCGTGACTGGAGCTCGGCGTGGCCGCGCAGGTCTTCCCCGTCCAGCGGCTGTTCGAGCATGAGGAGACCGAACTCGTCCAGTGCAGCCAGTCGGTCGAAGTCGGCGGGTCCGTAGGCGGCGTTGGCGTCGGCCATCAGCGGCGCGTCCGGCGCCAGGGCCTCGCGGGCCGCCGCCACGAATGCGAGGTCGGCGCCCGGTTTGATCTTCAGCTTGATCCGTCGGTAGCCCACCTCCCGGGCTTCACGGACCTTCCGAGCCAGGACCTCAGGGCTCTCCTGGAGGCCCAGGGAGATGCCCGTCTCCACGCGCTCACGGCTTCCGCCCAACAGCCGGGCCAGCGGCTCCTTCCGGATGCGCGCCGCCAGCTCCCAGGCGCCCATCTCGACGGCCGCCTTCGCCATCCGGTGCCCCCGGACCCCCTCCTCCAGAACGAGGGCCACCTCCTCCGGGCTGTCGAACTCGCGGCCCAGGACCCGGGGGGCGAGCCACTCCCGGATCGCCCACCAGGCCGTGTCCACCGTCTCCGGGCTGTAGTTGGGCCGCTCCTGGGCCACGCACTCCGACCAGCCCACGACGCCCCCGGCGGCCTGCAGCTCCAGCAGAAGGACGCGGCGCTCCAGCACGCTCCCGGACGAGATGAGGAAGGGCTCGCGCAGGCGCAGACGGATCTCCCGAAGCACGATCCGGGCGACCAGCACAGGCGAGGACACGGCCCTCGCTCAGTCGGCCGACCCGCCCGGCCCGTCGCCCGTCACACTCCCGGTCCCGGGCGGGCCGTCCGTCGGACCCCCTCCAGCGGTCTGGGCGTCCTCCAGCAGGTAATGGGGGGGAAACGGATCCCGGGTGGCGACGAAGTCGAGCACGCGGTACCCGCGGGCCAGATAGCCTTCGAAGGCTGCCCGTGTGGAGGCGCGCCACGCGCACGCCGCGTCGGGATCGGTGTCCCAGAGGGCGTGGATGTCGCGGGGGACGGCGATCCCGACCCGTGACGCGGAGGGAAGCTCACCGCCACCGGGGAGGCCCGCGAGGGGGATCGCCGCCGGGTCGCCGGCCGGGGTCGGGGAGGCGTCGTCGTCCGGGGCGGGCCCGTCGGCCGTCGCCGCGCCGCCGATCCGGGATCCGCCCGCCGCATCGCCCGGGGCGCCCACCGGCTCGTAGTCCTCCAGCTCCCAGACCACCACCAGTCGATCAGTGCCCAGGCACCTGTGCAGATCGCTTCCCGAACGGCCGTACATGTCCCGCGTGTACTTCACCACGTGAACACCCAGGCGGTGGAGGTTGAAGTGGGCGTTGGCGGCCACCAGGGGGTCGAAGGTCCAGTGGGCGCGCCCGACGCCGCGCTCCAAAAGCAGCTCACGCTGGTGCTCCTTTAGCCTCCGGCCGATTCCGCGTCCGCGGTAGCCCGAGCGCACCGCCAGCATGTGGGACCAGTGCACGGGCCGTCCGTCCTCGAGGCCCGTGAGCCCGAAGACGAAGCCCACTAGACCCTCTTCGGGATGGAAGGCGGCGGAGCTCACCCCGCCAAGCCGCTGGCCGATCATCAGGAGGCTGGCCGAGGCGAGCTCGGAGAACTCCTCGCCCCACACCTCCCGCTGCAACGCCTCGCAGGCGCGGAACTCCGCCCACGAGCGGAGGGGTCGCAGGTCGACGTCACAATCCGACATGGCGAAGCTAGCCGCCCCGGCGAAGGCGCGCATGGCGCGTCGTGCACCGGAAGATGCAGGTGCTGCGTTCCCAGGCGATCGGCCTCGGCGCCGGCGAGATGACGTTCATGGCCAACCTCAGACCTCGATCACCTCGTAGACCTCCTCTGTGAGCGGCCTCGTTTCGGGTCCGAGCCTGTCCCTGAGTGACCTGTAGAGCCTCTGGTACACGTCTCCCTCTGTGTATCGCCGAAGATCAGCGCGAGAGTCGAAGAGCTGGATCGCTCCGATCTGTGCCGGCTGCTCCCTGCTGATGAAGTACGCCTCTCGGACTCCGGGCGCGCCTCTCACCTCGGGGCCGTGTTCCCTGGTCCACTCCTTCGCGGTGTCAAGGGGCTCTGCCGGATAGGTTACGACGCGGACGATCACGGGCTCCTCCCGGGTCTGAATGGAACAGTGCTACAACCTGAAGCGGTCCGGGGCGAAGGGAGCGAGGTCGACCTCCGGCTCCACTCCGTCGGCGAGTGCCGCGGTGGCTCTTCCCGTCACGGGGCCGAGGGTCAGTCCCAGCATGCCGTGGCCGGTGGCGACGAATACGTTTTCTGGGCGGGCCAACCTTCCGATGATGGGCAGGCCGTCCGGCGTAAGCGGTCTGAGGCCCATCCATTCGGAACGTCCGTTCCGACCTCGGTCCATCGTCCGGAGTTCTCGTCGCAAGTAGGGTCGGGCCGCGCCCAGGAGGCGCTGGATGCGCCCGCTGACGAACCGATCGTTCACTCCAGAGAGCTCCAGTAGGCCGGAGATACGAAGCGCATCGTGAAACGGGGAACAGGCGACCTTGGCGTCCCCTAGGTACAGCGGACGCCGGATGCCGATGCCGGAGGACTGCCAGGTCACGCCGTACCCCTTGCCGGCCTGGACGGGAAGGTGCGTGCCTACGGAGCGTGCGAGTTCACCGGAGTGGGCGCCGGCCGCGAGAATGTAGACGTCACCCGCCACGGTGCCCTTCTCCGTTTCCACGAACTCCACCGCTCCGTTCCTCTCAACCAACCTGAGAGCTGCCTCGCTGTGGCGGAACTCTACCTCCAGTTCCTTCAGCTTCTCGGTGACTCCCTCGAGCAGGCTCTCGGGCCGCACGTGCCGTTCGCGGCGGAGAAAGAAGCCGCCGACCACCGCGGGGTCGAGGGCCGGTTCCAGATCGCGGACGTCGTCTCCGCTCAGGCGCTCGGGCGGCTGGAAGCCGAACTCTTCGAGGTGCGCCACCTCACCGAAATCCCGCTCCAGTTCTCCGGAGCGGAGGAAGGCGAACAGAATGCCGTCGGCGTGCATCTCGAACCCGATCCCGTCGGCGGCGAGTCTGTCGTACAGCTGCATGGTGGGGCGGTTGAGCCGGGCCAGGGCCGCCAACCCACGACGGAACTCGGAGGCTCCGCAGTGGCGAGCGAAACGCCAGAGCCACGGTGCCAGCGCGGGCAGCGAGTGGAGATCCACCAGCAGGGGGCCGGTCTTCCGGGTGAGGATCCACCGGAAGGCGTCGCGCAGACGTCCGGGTTGGGGAAGCGGTGCGGAGAATGACGGCGCGATCCACCCGGCGTTGCCCGCCGAACAGTTGGATCGCGGGCCATTCCGGTCCAGCACCACCACCCTCCAGCCTCGCTTCCGCAAATGGTACGCGCAGAAGAGGCCGACTGCCCCCGCTCCGACGACGACGGCCTTTCTCATGGCGGGAGTCTCGTACGCGAGCGCCGACCTGGCCGCACCAGAGCGGCCCCCTCACTTGCCGCGCAGAGCTTCGGTTGCCTCCCAGTCGATGCGGAGATCCTCGTCCAGGACCACGCGGTAGTCCTCTCGCGCCCCGTTCCGGCTCACGTAGCCGTCGATTGCGTCCTCCCGGACCCGCTCGGGGTCCCGCTGTAGCGGATCCCCGATCCCGCCGCCCCCTCCGGTGCGATTGGAGATCACGTCGCCGGGGTTGAAAGTGCCGCGCATCATGCCCGTATGCTCCTCCTTGTCCGTTCCAGGATACAGGACCACAGCGTTACGGGCCCCCGGCTCTCCTCCCTCCAGGCCCCATCCATCCGTCTTGGTTTTCTGGATGATGGAAAGCGCCCCGCAGGACTCGGTGAAGCGGTAGTCACGACGGATGCCCAGCCCACCCCGCCGCTCGCCGGGTCCGCCCGAGTCCTTTCTCAGCTCGAGCCGGTCGATGAGGACTGGTGCCTTCGTTTCCATCACCTCCACGGGCAGGTTCTTCACCCGGGTTTCGCTCACGTGCATGAGGGCGTTCGGGCCGTCGCGCTCCCAGTTGGCTCCCCAGCCCACTCCGTCGTTGTTCGCCTCCACGAAGTAGTGTCCGGTCTCCGGATCGCGACCGTAGAGCATGATGTCGCAGAGATCGCCGCCCGAGCTGGCGGGACTCCTACCGGGAAGCGCCTGGGCCAGCGCTTTCAGCACCACGTCGATCCCGAGGATACCGGGCCAGATCGTGAAGCATGGGGCCGGATAGACCGGATGGTACAGATTCCCCTCCGGCACCACGACTTCGAGCGGCCTATATTGCCCCGCGTTGGAATCGGCGTTCGGCGTCGTGACGGCCTTGAAGCAGAACTTCGCTATCGTCTGCGTCATCCCGATGGGAACGTTGAGCGGTTCATCCACCTGATCGTCGGAGCCCGAGAAGTCGACGGTGAATCGCTCCCCCTCGATCTCCACACGAGCCTCCATCCGGATGAGATCGCCTTCGGGCCGGTCGAAACCGTCCGCGAAGTCAGTGGCCGTCCAGCTCCCGTCCGGCAGATCGGCTACCGCCTTCCGTGCGGTCGTCTCCCCGTGCTCGAGGATCCGTTGAATACTGCCTTCCACGACTTCCTCACCGTACTTCTGGTAGAGTTCACCAAGCCGACGTTTCCCCGTGTTGATGGCGGCGACCTCGGCGTGGAGGTCTCCGATCACCGTGTCGGGCGTGCGCGAGTTGTAGCGTATGAGCTCCAAGATCTCCTGGTCCGGTTCCCCCCGCTTGAAGACCTTGGTGCCGGGAAAGATCAGCCCCTCCTGATGGATCTCGGTCGAGTCGAGAAGGTAGCCGGGATCCTTCGCTCCGAGATCCAGCCAGTGGGCTCTGGATGTGGCGTAGCCGACGATGTGGTCCTCCAGGAAGACGGGGGAGAAGAGAAACACGTCGAGCGTGTGGGTGCCGCTCCAGTACGGGTAGTTCATCATCACGATGTCGCCGTCCTCCAGATTCTCCTCTCCGACGTACTCCACCCCCTTTCCGATGGCGTAATCGTTCGCGCCGAGGAAGAGGGTGAGCCCGGGAGAATCCGCAATAAGCTGCAGGCGGCGGTCGTAGAGTGAGATCCCGAAGTCCAGGATCTCGTAGATGATCGTGTTGTAGGCGGTGCGCATCAGCGTGCGCTGCATCTCGGCAGCGGCCGAGTTCAAGTAGTTGCGAACCACCTCGACCGTCGACGCGTCGATGTCACGAGCGTTCATAGGGCTCTCCTAGCCGGTTACGACGAGCTGACCGAAATCGTCCACCCGGGCGACCTGGTCCGAGTGGAGAACGATCGTCGTCGTCGCCTCCTGGATGATTGCCGGGCCCTTCACCGTATCGCCCCGGCCGAGTCGGTCCCGCAGGTAGATGCCGAAGTCCACCAGTGCGCCGCGGGAGAAGCAGTACGCGCTCCGCGAGCCGATGCGGGCTTTTTCGACATCGTCCGAGGGAGCTGCGCGCTTGAGCTGCGGCTTGTCGATCACCCCCACCCCCCGGACCCGGAGATGGACGAGCTGGGCCGGATCGTCCATCCCGTGGCCGTAACGGGCCCGGTGGCGCTTTTCGAAGCGCCGGCTCAGCTCCTCCACCGACGAGAGGTCACCGGCATCGACTTCGACCGTGTGCTCCTGGCCCCGGTACCTGAGCTCGGCGCTCCGCTCCAGCCGCCGGGACGTTTCGGGGATGCCGTATCCCTCCAGGGCCTCACCGGCCTTCGACTCCAGAGGTCTGTAGAGGTCGTCCAGGGTGGCCAGATCCAGATCGCGCAGCATGGTGATCCAGGTCTGGGAGAAGTCCTGAACCACGTCCGCGTTCAGCATGCCCCAGGCAGAGAAGACGGAGGGAGCACGAGGGATCACGACGCGGTCAACGGACATCTCACGGCCGAGCAAGGTCGCCACCATGGGTCCGGCTCCGCCGTAGGCCAGGATCGCGAAGTCTCTCGGATCGAGACCCTTCTCCACCGTGATCTCCCGGATGGCTCCCACCGTCTTGGCCACCGCGACGTCGAAGATTCCCCGTGCGACCTCGAGTACGTCGGAGCCGAGGGGATCGGCGAGCTTCTCCTGGATTCCCGTGTGCGCTCCTTGGTCGTCGAGTCGCATGGTTCCCCCGAGGAAGGTCTCGGGAGCCAGGTAACCGAGAACGAGCGCGGCGTCGGTGACGGTGGGCTCCGTCCCTCCCGCGCCGTAGCAGATGGGTCCCGGATCCGCGCCGGCGCTCTCCGGTCCCACCTTCAGCAATCCTTCGTCCAGCCACGCGATACTTCCGCCACCAGCGCCGATGGTGCGGATGTCGTAGACCGGGATCATGAATGGCACGTGGTCGAGTGAGGCCTCGTATTCGACGGCCGGGGCCCCATCCTCGACCACGCATGTATCCAGACTGGTGCCTCCCAGGTCGAGCGAGATCAGATTCGCCTCTCCGGTCGTCCGCGCGACGTGGCCCGCCCCGATGAGTCCGCCTGCGGGACCGGACAGGATCGTGTGGACGGGGGCGTTCTTGGCGCTCTCTGCCGGCAGGATTCCTCCGCCCGAGCGAGTGAAGAGAAAGCTCCCCCGAAACCCCCGGGCTGTCAGCGCGTCGCGGAGCTTGTCGACATAGGAATTGAAGATAGGTTTGATGTAGGCGTCCAGAACGGCGGTGCACAGGCGCTCGTACTCGCGGTGTTCCCGGGTGATGGCGCTGGAGAGCGAAAGGCTGAGCTCCGGGTGCCGCTCACGCACGGTCTCCGCCGCCCGCTCCTCATGATCGGGATTCTGGTAAGAATGGAGAAAACATACCGCGAGAGTCTCGATCTCCTGGTCCTCCACCAGGCGATCGACGACATTCGCCACGGCTCTCTCGTCCAGCGGCTCGAGCTCCTGCCCGTCCGGAGCGAGCCGGCCCGGTACTTCCACACGGCGCCGTCGGGGAACGAGCGTGGGAGGCTTTGAATAGGTGATGTCGTACATCGCCTCCTTCGGTACGTTCGTCCGCCCGATCTCATATACGTCCCTGAAGCCCCGGGTCGTGAGGATCCCCGTGCGGGAGCCCTTCCGCTCCAGATATGCGTTGATACCCAGAGTGCTCCCATGGATGAACGCCTCTACGTCTTCCAGTTCCACCCCGAGCTTGTGGATCGCTTCCAGGACTCCCTCGCTAGGGTCAGCGGGCGTGGTGGGCGCCTTCTCCAACCGGAGGTCTCCCGTCTCGCCGTCGAATGCCACGGCGTCCACGAAGGTACCCCCGATGTCCACAGCCAACCGAACCGTCACCGTTTCCTCCCACGAGGGTGTTGATACGCTAATGGTACCCAAGTATTGTATGCAACGGACATGCTTGCGCAGTCACGGCTCCCTGTCAAGTGCGTCGGTAGAATCGAGGAAGACCGCGCCACGAAAAAGGCAACGAGCCCGAGGTGGCTGGTATCCAGAGTTGGATACAGAGCGGGGAATTCAGACAAAGGGAAGGTGCGGCACTTGAGCTACGGCGCGAACGAAGAGGAGAGCCGGACGGCGGCGACGTACAGAAAACTCCGGCGGCTTGTCGTCGAAGGCCGGCTCGCGCCGGGGCGGCGGCTGTCCGAGACGGAGCTAGCCGGCAAGCTGAGGGTCAGCCGAACTCCTGTCCGGTCCGCGCTGCAGAGACTGGAACAGGAGGGATATGTGGAGACGACCGGTCACGGCCTACGATCGGGGGCGGTCGTCGTCCCGCTGACGAAGAAGGATGCCAAGGAACTGTTCTACATGCTGGGAGCCGTGGAGGGCCTGGCCGCGAGGGAATGTGCTGAGCTCAGCGAGGAGAAGCGCCGGCCGGTCGTGGAAGAGCTGCGGCGCATCAACCGGGAGCTGGCGAAGCTGGGTAAGGAGGAGCGTCCGGACATGACGGTTTGGCTGGGGTTGGATACGGAGTTCCACGGCACGTACGTGG
Organism: Gemmatimonadota bacterium; assembly: GCA_046757845.1. Lineage (GTDB taxonomy): Bacteria > Gemmatimonadota > Gemmatimonadetes > Palauibacterales > Palauibacteraceae > JBHHYZ01. Next base: position 5,450 of record JBHHYZ010000061.1, on the reverse strand, counting down.
AAGCGGCCGGTGGCCCTCGACTCCAGAAATTCCATAACTCCATCAGGCCGCAGGCGGAACGGTACGCCCGCATGTACGTGGCCACGCATCGGCACGAGATCAACACCTCGGTGGGGGAGCATCGTGCCATCATCTCGGCCATCGAGAGCGGCCAGCCGGACTGGGCGGAGGAGGCGGTGGAGAACAACTGGCGCAGCGCCGCGAACCGGCTGCGCCGGGACATCGACGAGATGGGCGAGCGAGGGGGCTGGTAGGTCACCTGCTGGCTCGTCTTGACTTCTTCCGCTCCCTTCTGTATACAATTTTAGGATGCTAACGGTGGCGACGTGGGGGGTGATCCGGCGGGCCGAGCCCCGTGAATTCGATGAGAGCTCCACGGGCGGCGATGCCAGGAATCCGGCAGAGGAGAAGACGATGGTGTACGGACGAAGCTCCGCCGCGATGGCGTGTGCCCTTCTAATCCTCGGTTTCCTTTTCCAACCGCTGCGCGGGGAAGTCACTGCCAGCGATGCGGATCAGGCGCAGGAAGGGACCGTGGTGGGACGGGTCCTCGGCGCCGACACCGGCCGTCCCTTGGCGGGCGCGCAAGTGTCGATCGTCGAGTTGCAGATCGGCGCGGTCGCGGACGAGGAAGGTGAGTACCGGATCGATGACGTCCCGGCCGGATCGTACACACTCCAGGTCCGATCCCTGGGATTCGAGCCAGTGGAGCGCTCGATTCAGGTGCAGGCTGGTCAGGTGCTCACGGTGGACGTCAGGCTGGAGGTCGAGCCCATCAAGCTGGGAGACCTGATCGTCACGCCGCGGAGGCAGGCAGAGATAGCGCGGGAGGTTCCAATCACCCAGACGGTGTTCGACTCCGAGCAGATGGAAGAGGCCGACATCAACCGTCCGGGGGACTTCCTCGAGCTGACGCCGAACGCGACGTTCATAAGCTCGCAGAACACCGGGACCGGTGCCTTCATCAGCCTCCGCGGCATCGCTCAACAGCGGAACACGCAGACCCCGGTGGCCGTGGTGATCGACGATGTGCTAGACATCAGCCCCCTCCAGTTCGACCAGGCGCTCTACGACATCGAGCGCGTCGAGGTGATCAAGGGGCCGGAGGGAGGCTTGTACGGGCGAAACGCCATCGCGGGCGCGATTCTGGTCAGAACCCGGGAGCCCACCAACCAGTTCGAGGGCTTCCTTCGAGGCGGGGCGGGGCAGGGAGGCCAGGTCAGCCTCACGGGGGCGTACGGTGGCCCCATCGTAGAGGACAAGCTGCTCTTCCGAGCCGCGGGTCGTTTCGTCCAACGCGACGGCTTTTTCAAGAACACCACGCTGAACCAGACGCAGGATCTCATGGAGTTGGCGAACGTGAGAGTGAAGCTCAGGTGGAATGCTTCGCCACGGTTCCGGGCCGACTTCAAGGGGACGGTAGACCGGTCCCAGTCCAACCCGGGACAGTGGATCTATCAACCGGCGCTTCTGGGTGCGGACAACAAGCTGGCCGACGGTGATTTCCCGTTCGACTTCAGCACCATCGACTCGAACCGGGTGGACCGGAGCAACAGGTCCAACAACTTCGGCTTTGGCGAGCGGAACATCGACCACCTGTCCATGCGCCTGAGCTACGACCTGGATGTCGCGCGGCTAGAGTCGATCAGCTCCTATAACAACATAGAGAACTTTCAGATGCTGGATCAGTTCCCGTACACGGCCTCCACGACCACCGTCAACGCGTTCGGGCCGATAGACGGGACACAGACCCAGTGGAAGACTACGGAAGGCTGGAGCCACGAGCTACGAATCATCTCCAAGAGGGACCAGCGCTTCCGGTGGCAGCTGGGCAACTACTTCCTCTCGTTCGATCGGTTCAAGAGCACGTCGGTGGGGGAGGATAGGGGCTCGGGCATCATCATCCTCAAGAAGGAGCCGAGGTTCGACAGTTCGACGAACCCGACGACGTCGTGGCTGGCGGATGACAACGACAACCAAGCCTGGGCGGTCTTCGCCAACGCGGAAGTGGATGTCGTCGAGGGCCTCTCGGTGTCCGGAGCGCTCCGATATGATCGGGAAACCCGGGAGCAGGTCGTCTCCGAGCTGAACACCGTAGGGGCGCCGGGCTCGGTGAACAAGGCCACCTTCGACAAGGTACAGCCGAAATTCAGGATAGGCTACAAGCGTGAGCTGGCGAACGACGTGGTGAATTTTGTCAACCTCTACGGCTCGTGGGGGATCGGCTTCCGGAGTGGCGAATTCAACCAGAACGGCGTCGCCGAAGCCGCGGCCGGGGCCGGGATCGAGGGGGTGCGGGACGAGATCACCGAGGAGGATGCGGAGACCTTCGAGGTGGGCTTCAAGAGCAGGTGGGCCTCCGACCGCGTGAGCCTGGAGGCGGCCTTCTTCCGCACCGATGACGAGGGCCAGCCCTTCTTCCTCTTCATCGGCGAGGTCGGGGCGCAGGTGCTGGTGAACATCCCGGAGGCGGACATCACAGGGTTCGAATCCACGCTGCTCACCAGGTTGGCGAGAGGATTGGACGCCTACGCCGCCTTCGGCTACACGGACACCGAGATCAAGGAGTTCCCGGTCAATCCGGACGCCGTCGGTGGGCAGATCCCCCTCGTACCGAAGACCACCCTGAACATCGGGTCGCAGTACCGCGGGAAGCTATCCAGCGACTTCGGCATCCTGGCCCGCATTGACTACGAGAGACGGGGTAAGATGGCCTGGACCGCGATCAACGAAACGCCCCGCGACCCGATCGATCTGGTGAACCTTCAGGGGGGCCTGGAGTTCGGTAAATGGACCGCGAGGCTGATCTACGAGAACGTCACGGATGAGGTCTACAATTCGGAGTTCGTCAAGGGTGGGTTCGCGTGGCCCGCGCCGCCGGACCGGTGGCGGCTGGAGCTCAAGACCAACCTGTGACGAAGGGCCTGGGCTCGCGTAGCGACCGACGACTGCTGTGCTGAAGAGGGTGGCCGAGTTGCCGCTGGCTGCGGGGATATAGAAGCGCCGGCCTGACGGACCGCGTCCGTCCAATCGGCCCCCTCTTCGTCACGCCCTGGAGCACCGGAGGGCCGGCCCATCATTCCAGCGAGTTTCGCTCCTCCTTTCGCCTGTCTCAGGGCGGAGTGGAGCCATCCGCCCGCCCGGTGGATACGGTCGAGCCTCGCAAGCCCAGCGATTGTGGAGGACGCCTACGGTGTCGCGCTCACGGAGGATGGACAGGTCGACGAAGAGCGAACGGCGAGACTCCGCTCGGCTCCTCGACAGTGACGACGTCTTACTCATCGACTGCCACAGCGACGTCATGATCGACGTCGGCCGTCGTCGCTGCGAGGGTGAGCGGAACGTCCTCGAGCGTGTGCACCTTCCCCGCCTGCGGGAGGGCGGGGTCGCCGCCGCCGTGTGCACCGTGGGTGGAGATGTCGAGTCCCTGTGTCCCCTCGGGCTGGAGCGGCCCTTCCAGAGCGCCCTCCATCTCCTTCAAATGTTGGATCGAGACGTTGCCGAAGGCGCTGGGAAGGTCGGCATCGCTCGCTCGTCCCGCGAGCTCAGGCGGCTGCTCAAGGAGGGTGTCTTCGCGGTCATGCCCTCGCTGGAGGGAGCCTCTCCGGTGGGCGACGACCTGAGCCGCCTCGAGCAGCTCGCCGGACTCGGCGTTCGGTGTATCGGACTCACATGGAACAGCCGGAACGAGCTTGCGACGGGCCTCGGCCACGAAGACGAGGGTCTGACGTCCCTCGGACGCGAGGCCGTCAGGGAGATGAACCGTCTCGGGATCGTCGTTGACCTCACGCACCTGGGGGCTTCAAGCTTCCGCGACGTCGTCCACTCTACCGCCGCCCCCGTGATCGCGTCACATTGCAACGCACGGTCCGTCTACGACCACCCGCGGAACCTGGACGACGATCAACTCGACGCGATCCGGGACGTCCGGGGTCTGGTGGGAGTCGTCTTCTATCCCGAGTTCGTGGCCGAGCCTCCCGTAACGGTCGAAGAGGTCCTCGACCAGGTGGAGTACCTCGTCAATCGCATGGGCGTCGAGTTCGTGGGAGTCGGCGCGGACTTCATCGATTACGCGATCGAGGAAGTGGCTGCCGAGCTCTACGGCGAAGGAGCAGACTACGACCCGGCCGAGTTCGCCTATCCCAACGGCCTGGGAGATTGCCGCAGCCTCGGCAACTTCGTGGAGGGCCTGCGAGGTCGGGGTTTTTCGGAGTCCGAGGTCCGGCAGGTCGCGGGGGAGAACTTCCTCAGGGTAATGGCCGAAGTGGATGCCGCCGCAGGTGGTTGACCCCCTCACCCTCGACGCCGCCGCCCCACTCTTAACCCCTCATACGATCGAGGAGAATCTCCCCGCCCTCCGGGGGGGCGGCGTGGACGCCGTCCTCGCCACGGTCGCCTCGGTGGAGAGCGCAGAGTACGCCCTGGAGCGAATCGCCCGCTGGCTCGAGCTTGAACGGGAGTCCGAGCTTCCGATCCGCCTGGTCCGTACGACCAAGGAGCTGCGGGGGGCGAAGAAACGGGCCGATATTGGCGTCGTCCTTCATATCCAGGGGACCGACCCTCTGGACGGCGATCTCGAACTCCTGACCGCCTTCCATCGGCTCGGCGTGCGGGTCGTGCAGCTCACGTACAACGAGGCCAACCGCCTGGGCGACGGATGCCTCGAGTCCCGGGACGCCGGTCTCACCTCGTTCGGTGAGGAAGTCATCGGCAGGTTGGTGGACCTCGGGATCGTAGTGGACATCTCGCACGCGGGAATCCGGACGAGCCTGGAGGCGGTCGCCGCGGCGAAGATGCCGGTGGTGGCCACGCACGCCAACGCCCGGGCCGTCTGTGATCATCCACGGAATCTGACCGACGAGCAGATCCGCTCCGTCGCCGGCTCGGGCGGCGTGATCGGGCTCTGCGCCTTCCCGGCGTTCGTGTCCGAGAAGGCCCCCACCCTGGACGACCTCGTCGATCATGCGGAGTACATCGGCGACCTCGTCGGACCGGAGCACCTGGGGCTAGGCCTGGACTTCGCCGAGGAGGACGAGGAGGACTACGACTTCTACGGCTACGACGAGCGTTATTATCCACGACCGCCGTGGGTCTATCCGACCGGCATCCGGTCTTTTTCCGACCTTCCGAACGTCGCGGAGGCCCTGCTCGGACGCCGATTCACCGAGGACGAAGTCCGCGGGATCCTGGGGGAGAACTTCCTCCGAGTGTTCCGGCTCGTGTGGGGAGGGTGAGGATCCGCGAGCAGGGGTCGGCGTTCGACCGGCTCGCGCGAGTTCCACCATCCGCCGCTTGAACTCCTCCGGATACGGCGGCCGCGTCTTCGGCATCGTGGCACCTCCTCCCTTGGCTCAACGCCAAGTCTCAGGGTCTCCACGAAACCGGGTCAACCTCAAAGTGCCGCGGCGACTGGTGCCAGATCAGCTACGAGGGCCGCATCGGCTGGGCGC
>JBHHYZ010000060.1:0-15491 GCA_046757845.1 Gemmatimonadota bacterium | reverse complement strand
CGGCCGCGTGGCGGCGATACGACACCAGGTGTGTGGCGAGACGCCCGATCCTACGGCGGGGACTCGGACCCGCAGCGGAATGACGGCTCAGACGTTGGCCGGACCTTCCGTGAAGCGCGCACGGAGTCCCTCGATCACATCCGGCTCGCCGAGGACGGTGAGGCGATCACCATCCCGGAGGACCGTCGCACCGCTCGGGACGAGCACCGCTCCCCCCCGCCGGACCAACGCCACCAGGCTCCCGGCCGGCATGTCCGCATCACGGAGGGCTCGGCCGATGAGTGAAGCCGAAGGAGTGTCGGCGCGCAGGGAGAGGCACAGATACCGCTCGTTCCCTAACACGGCCTCCTTGAGCTCTTGCTCGTTGGCCGCCGCGAGCCACTCATCCAGGAACGCCTCATCGTCGGCCCGCTGAGCCAGCTGCGCGAGGATTCGCAGGTGGCGGCCCGGGTCCGCCGCCGGACTCACGAGGAAGAAGACGGCGCGGACATCCCCGCGATCCGGGCCACCGGCAAGCTCCGGATCCATGTGCACTCCGCCCGGCGCCCGAACCAGGACGAGCCGGGGAGCGGCGACCGCCTCGAAACGCGCGTGTGGAAGCGCGACTCCATGTCCGACCGGAGTGGCGCCGACCCGGGTCCCTTCCAGGAATTTTGCGGCCAGCACGGCGGACTCGATCGGGAGATCGGCGGCCAGGAGGCGGGAGGCCTCCGCGGTGATCTCCTCGAAGCTTACCGGATCCGCCCGATCGATCACGTGGGCCGTGGCCACGACTTCGTCGAACGGATCTTCCGCCCTCAACCCTTTCTCCTTCAGGATCTGGCGCAGCTCCGAGTCGAGTCCCTCGAACCGCCGGCGCCCGAGACGTTCGAACACATGATACACCGCACCCTCGCGGACTACGTGCCCGCGGGCGTAGTACGTATACCAGGCCACGGCGGCCGTGATCAGCCCGAGGGTGAACATGCTCGGCAGCCAGCCCATCTCGGTGATCAGCCACAGGGGCACCAGGAAGCCGATGAACTGGACCCACGGGTACAGCGGAGACCGGAACCCGGGATCGTACGACTCGATTCGGCTCTCCCGCATCACGATCACGGCCAGGTTCTCGAGCCCGAAGACCAACAGCTGAAGGGACGCCGCGAGCTTGGCCACCTTCACGACATCCAGGAACGCGAGGCACACGATCATGATCGCGGCCGTGGCCAGGATGCCGTGGGTCGGTGTTCCACGCCGCCCCAGGCGGGAGAAGCCCCTCCAGATCATCCGATCCCGCGCCATGGCCAGTGGATACCGCGAGGCCGTCATGATGCCGGCGTTGGCCATGGCCGAGAAGGCGGCGATGGCGGCGGCGACGATGAGAATCAGTCCTGTCGAGCCCGGCAGCCAGGTGAAGACTCGTTGCCCGGCCGCGGCGACCGGGGTCAGGCTGGACGCGAGCTCGGCGGGGTCCAGTACGGCGACCATGACGAAGACTCCCAGCACGTAGACCACCGCCGCCGTGAGCAGCGAAAGGAACATCCCCCTCGGGATGTTGTGGTCCGGATCCTTCACCTCTTCCGGGATGCTGGCCACCTTGATGAGGCCCCCGTAGGAGATGAACACGAGGCCGATGGTCGAGGCCAATCCATCGGCGCCGAAGGGGAGAAACGGGGAAAACTTCTGTGCGACACCGCCCCCGGCTCCACCCGAGAAGGCGTGCACGAGGCCCTGGACGACGAACAGGGTGAGGATCACCAGCAGGGTCACTACGAGGCCCCTCTGGAGGCCCGTCGTCTCCTTGGCTCCGAACAGGTTCAGGAGCATGAACACGACCGTGAGGCCGATCGCGAGCGACCGGATCGGGACGTGCACGAACAGGCTCAGATACGCCCCCATCCCAATGAGCGCGAAGGCACTCTTCAGGATGAGCGCCAACCACGTGCCGAAGCCGCCGATCGTCCCCACGATCGGGCCCAGCGTCCGGTCCAGGAAATAGTAGGTCCCGCCCGCTCTCGGCATCGCGGAGCACAGCTCGGCTTTGCTCAACATGGCGGGGGCCACGAGAAGGGCCGCCAACAGGTACGCCAGGACGACCGCCGGACCGGCGTGGCCGGCCGCGATGCCCGGCAGGAGGAAGAAGCCCGAGCTGAACATGGCGCCGGTGCTGATGGCGTATACGTCGAACAGCGTGAGCTGTTTCTTCAACCGTTTCATGGCGGCGTCCCAACTCTCGGAAGAAGCGCTGCTGACGCGACAGCGCAAACGACGATTCACCGGCCATCCTAAGGTGGGGATCGGGGGCCGGCGAAGCGAGCGGCCGCCGGACGGGATCTCGTTACAGGACCGATACGCACTCGTGATTCACCCTTTTCCCCGCCGCCCCATCGTCTGTTGTCGAGAGACGCGACCCGGCGTCTCCGGAGCGCGGTCAGCTCCACGGAACGTGACCGAAGGCGAAAGATCAGAGGTGCGCATGACGACGTTTCCTCGTGGACTCGCTCTGCTGGGACTGGTCGGGATGGCGGCCGGCGGAGTCGGCGCCCCGGCCGCCCGGGCCCAGGTGAAGCTCCAGTCCAACGCGACGGAGATCACCCTCACGGGACGAGTGCAGACCCAGTTCAACACCACCTCGGTGTCGGAGGAGCTCGCCAGTGAGTTTCTGCTCCGACGCGTCCGACTCACGGCCGAAGTGGAGGTCGGAGACTTCATCAGCGGCAAGGTGCAACCCGATTTCGGCGAGGGAGATGTGAACCTGAAGGACGCCTGGCTGCGCTTGAACTTCGGCCGCGGGCTCCGCCTCAAGTTCGGGCAGTTCAAGCGTCCCTTCGATCTATTCGAGCTCACCAGCTCCACCAAGATCCTCGTGATCGAACGGGCCGGAAGCATCCGCGGCGTGAGCTCATGCGGGGGTGTCGGGGGAATCTGCTCCCTGAGCCGGTTCACGGAGGCGCTGGGATACTCGGATCGCGACATCGGGGTGATGCTGGACGGTCAGGACCGCTCCAGGCGACTTCGATACATGGTCTCGGTCACCAACGGGGCCGGGGCCAACAAGGCGGAGACGAACGACGGGAAGACGTTCACCGGCCGGCTGGAGTACTCCCTCCGGGACGGCGTCAGGCTGGCCGGCAACGTGAGCGTGCACGACTTCATCGACACGGTCACCTCGGACAGCACCGCCTACGCGACCGCGTACGGCGCCGACGTGGAGGTGGGCGACTACGACGGGGGCTGGCACCTGCAGGCGGGCGTCGTGGGCGGCGACAACTGGAAGCGGCTCGACCCGACGGGCGATCCCCGAACCTACGTGACCGCCCAGGGCATACTCACCCACAAGAGCCCCGTCCACGGGAGCCGCTACCTGGAAGCGATCGAGCCGCTCGCCCGCGTCAGCTGGGGCAACCCCGACACGAACGCGGCCGACGACCAGGGCTGGCTGATCACGCCCGGCTTCGCGCTCCACTTGAGAGGGCGCAACAAGATCGCCCTGAACGTGGACATCTGGACGCCGACGCAGGGCGACTCCGAGCTGTCTTTCAAGGCTCAGTCGTACCTGCATTTCTGAGCAATCTGAGCAACAGGAGGAAGGAATGCGTTTGATCAGAGGCATGACGGCGCTGCTGGCGCTGGCCCTGCTGCCGGCGGCCGCCGCCGCGCAGGAGCTGACCGGGGCGGGAGCCACGTTCCCGTTTCCCATCTACTCGAAATGGTTCGACGCCTACGCACGGGAGACCGGCGTGCGGATCAACTACCAGTCCATCGGGAGCGGCGGCGGGATCCGCCAGATCAGGGAGCGAACGGTCGACTTCGGTGCCACGGACGGGCCGATGAGCGATGCGGAGCTGGCCGAGGCTCCGGCGCCCCTGATCCACATTCCGACCGTCATGGGCGCCGTGGCCGTCGTGTACAACCTTTCCGGCCGGAACGCGCCGGTGAAGCTCGATGGCGCCACCGTGAGCGGGATCTTCCTCGGCACGATCGAGACGTGGAACGATCCGAAGATCGCGGCTCTCAATCCCGGGACGAAGTTGCCCGCGATGCCCATCCTGGTCGTGCACCGCTCGGACGGCAGCGGCACCACGTACGTCTTCTCCGATTACCTCTCTCATGTAAGCCCGGCGTGGACGGCGAAGGTGGGTAGGGGGAAGGCCCTGAGCTGGCCGGTCGGCCTGGGGGCGAAGGGAAACGAGGGCGTGGCCGGACAGGTCAGACAGATGCCCGGCGCCCTGGGATACGTGGAGCTCGCCTACGCGAAGCAGAACCGTCTTCCGATGGCGGAGATCCGCAACCGGGCGGGGAGGTTCGTGCTCCCCTCCATCGTGGGGACGACCGCGGCGGCGCGCGGAGCCGGGGCCACCCTGGGACCGGACACGGACTTTCGGGTGTCGATCGTGGACGCGCCCGGCGCCGACGCCTATCCGATCGCCAGCTTCACCTGGTTGCTCCTGTACAGGGAGCAGCCCAGCCGCCGAAAGGGGGGACAGCTGCTCGACTTCCTCTGGTGGGCGATCCACGAGGGGCAGAAGTATGCCGCGGCCCTGGACTACGCGCCGCTCCCCGCCGAGGTCGTACGCCTGATCGAGAATAAGCTTCGCACGGTGACGCACGGTGGCGAGCCTCTCCCGATCCCGGGCTCGTGACGGGCGGCCCGGTCAAGTCGATGGTGGGCGGAACGGGTGTTCTCGACCGGTTCTGGCCTGCATGGGCGCGCGGGAACACGGGGGATCGTGCGTTCGGGACGGTTCTGGTGGCCGCCGGGGCCGCGATTCCCGCGGTGTTCGCGCTTCTGCTGTACGAAGTCGGGCGCGCCGCGTGGCCCGCGGTTCGGAGCTTCGGCGCCACGTTCCTCACTTCCACCGCCTGGGATCCGGTGGCCCAGAAGTTCGGTGCGCTTCCGTTCCTCTGGGGCACCGTCGTGTCCTCGCTGCTGGCACTCCTGCTCGCCGTTCCCCTGGGTCTCGGCGTGGCGGTCTTCCTCGTCGAACTGGCGCCGCGATGGCTGGCCACCCCCGTGGGCTTCCTCACCGAGCTGCTCGCCGCCATTCCGAGCGTCGTGTACGGGCTGTGGGGAATCTTCGTGCTCATCCCGTGGCTTCGGACCTCCGTCGAGCCGTTTCTCCAGCGCTGGCTCGGGTTTCTGCCGATGTTCCAGGGCCCGGCTTACGGAGTCGGCATGCTGGCGGCCGGGGTGATCCTGGCGATCATGATCGTCCCGTTCATCTCCGCCGTGTCCGGGGAGATGCTGCTCGCGGTCCCGCGCTCCGAGCGCGAGGCCTCTCTGGCGCTGGGAGCCACCCGATGGGAGACGGTCCGGTATATCGTCATGCCCCACGCTCGCTCGGGAATCGTCGGTGCCGTGATGCTCGGTCTCGGAAGGGCGCTGGGCGAGACGATGGCGGTGACGATGGTGATCGGAAACAACCCATCGATCGACGCGTCCCTGTTCGCGCCGGCGAACACGCTGGCAAGCGCGCTCGCCAACGAATTCGCCGAGGCCACGGGAGAACTCCACCTGGGGGCTCTGATGGAGCTGGGGCTCATCCTGCTACTGCTCACTGTGGCGGTGAATGTGGTGGCCCGAGTCCTGGTGTGGAGAATCGAACGCGGGCGGCGCGTGTGAGCGCGGTGGCGGAAGCGAGCCGCGGCCCGTTGTCGTCCGAATCGCGTCGCGAGGCCGAAAGGCGCCGCAGACGACGACGCCACCTCGTAGGTCGGACGATGTTCGCCTTGAGCGCCCTCGCGGCGCTCATCACCCTCGTGCCCCTCCTGCTCATCTTCGAGCATCTGCTCGCCGACGGCGTCGGCGCCCTCGATCTCGCCTTTTTCACGCAGCTTCCCAGACCGGTGGGTGAGCCTGGCGGGGGAATGGCAAACTCGCTCGCGGGGACGCTCGAGCTCCTCGCGATCGTGGGTGTGATCGGCCTGCCGATTTCGATCCTGGCCGGAGTGTTCCTCTCGGAGTGCCGCGGGAGCCCGCTCGCTTCGGTGACCCGGTTCACGGCGGATGTGCTCACCGGCGTTCCTTCGATCGTCGCCGGCATCGTGATCTGGGTGGCTGTCGTACGCCGCATGGGACACTTCTCGGGCGTGGCGGGTGGATTGGCCCTGAGCCTGCTCCTCATGCCGATGGTGGTGCGGACCACCGAGGAGGTGGTCCGTCGGATCCCCGGCTCTCTTCGCGAGGCCGGACTCGCCCTGGGTCTGCCGTATTGGAGAACGACGGTCGGCGTCGTGCTTCCGTCCGCCGCGGGCGGGATCGCGACGGGTGCGTTGGTCGCTCTCGCGCGAGTGGCCGGAGAGACCGCTCCCCTCCTGTTCACGGCCTTCGGCAATCGGTTCTGGCAGCTGAACCCGTTGCAGCCGATCGCGGCTCTTCCGCTGCAGGTTTTCCAGTACGCGATTTCACCTTACGACGACTGGCATCGTCAGGCGTGGGCAGCCTCGCTGGTGCTGATCTCGATCGTTCTCGTGATCAGCATCGTGGCCCGCGTAGCGACGCGGACCCGCCACGGCAGGGCGGACTGAGTCGCTACTGGATCGCGTTGACCATGCTGAAGATGGGGAGATACATGGCCACGATCATGCCTCCGACAATCGTTCCCAGGACCACGATCATGACCGGCTCCAGCGCCTTGAGGAGGCTCTCGACCGCGATATCCACCTCGTCGTCGTAGAAGTCCGCGATCTTGGACAGCATTCCGTCCAGGTCGCCCGTCTCCTCGCCCACGTTGATCATCTGCGTGACCATGGGCGGAAAGACCTCGGTCTCTTTGAGCGGCTCCGCGATCGATTTTCCACCGGCGATCGCGGCCCGGCTGGCCATCACCGCGTCGTGCACCACGCGGTTTCCGGCGGTCCGGGCGGTGATCTCCAGGCCGTCCAGGATCGACACGCCGGAGCTGAGCATGGTGCCCAGCGTGCGGGTGAACCGTGTGATCGCCGCCTTACGTACGAGTTTGCCCAGTACGGGCACGCGGAGCAGCAGCTGGTCGAATCTCAACCGCCCGCCCGGCGTCGAGATCCAGCGCCGGAACACGAGCGCCGCCGCGACGATCCCCCCGGCCAGGGCCCACCAGTACCCCTGCAGGAGAGCGGAGGCCGCGATCACTATGCGGGTGGGGAGCGGCAACGTCTGGTTCACGCTGGCGAACAGAGCCTGGAAAGTCGGTATCACGAACAGCAGGAGGATGACGATCGCCAGAGCCGCCACGGTCATGATGACGGCGGGGTAGATCATCGCTCCTTTCACCTTGCGGACCAGCGCCTCGTTCTTCTCGAGGAAACTGGCCAGGCGAAGCAGGATCGTGTCCAGGATTCCACCCGACTCTCCGGCGGCGACCATGTTCACATACAGCGCGGTGAAGATCTTCGGATGCGACCTGAGCGCATCCGCCAGCGTGTTGCCGGCTTCCACGTCGTAGAGAACCTCGCGCACCGCTTTCTCGAGCGTCTTGTTCTCGGTCTGCTGCGCCAGGATGTCGAGCGCCTGCACCAGGGGCAGTCCGGCATTGATCATCGTCGCGAACTGTCGGGTGAAGATGACGATCTCACGCGTCGAGACGCGCGCACCGAAGCTCAGCGTGATGTCCTTGGGCCTCTCCCGCACCGTGACGGGAATGAGCTTCTTTCGCCGCAGATAGGCGACGACATGGTCCTTGCTCGGAAGCTCGATCTCGTCGCGTTGCAGCTCCCCCGTCACGGTGCGTGCGCTGTACTTCCAAACCGGCATGGTCAGTAGCCCCCCACAGATCTGTTCCGTTTGCTTCGCGGCATTTCCCTGTTCACCGCGACCTCGCTCCGGGCACGCACCCCACGGTTCACCCGGCCGCCGCCATCCGCCCTCCCACCATGCGCTTGAACTCGACCGGATCCGAGCTGACCCGGAGGCAATCCTCCAGAGAGACCTGCCGCTGGACATAGAGCTGGTAGAGGGAATCGTTCAACGTCTGCATGCCGAACTTCTTTCCCGACTGCATGGTGGAGTAGATCTGGTGGGCCTTGTCCTCGCGGATCAGCGCCCGGACGGCGCTGGTCACCACGAGGATCTCGCAGGCGACGATCCGCCCCTTTCCGCTGGTCCGAGGCAGGAGGGTCTGCGTCACCACCCCCTCGAGCACGAACGACAACTGCGCGCGCACCTGCTCCTGCTGGTACGACGGAAAGACGTCGATGACGCGATTGATCGTTTCCGCCGCGGAGTTGGTGTGCAACGTCGCGAACGCCAGGTGGCCGGTCTCCGAGACCGTCAGCGCGGCCTGGATGGTCTCCAGATCCCGCATCTCGCCGATCAGGATGATGTCCGGATCTTGCCGCAGCACGTACTTGAGGGCGGAGGGGAAGCTCTTGGTGTCACTCCCTACCTCCCTCTGGTTGACCAGGCAGCCCTTGTGCGTATGCATGAACTCGATCGGATCCTCAATCGTCATGATATGGGCCCTGCGCTCGCGGTTGATCTTGTCGATCATCGCGGCCAGCGTCGTCGACTTACCGGAGCCCGTGGGCCCGGTGACCAGCACCAGTCCGCGCGGCTTTTCCGCGAGCTTCTCGACGATCGGGGGCAAGCCCAGCTCCCGCAGACTCTGAATCTTGAACGGGATCTGGCGAATGGCGGCTCCCACGCTTCCTCGCTGCTTGAACACGTTGGCGCGGAAACGGGACACGTTCTCGATCGCGAACGAGAAATCCAGTTCATCGTGCTGCTCGAACGTCTTCTTCTGCTGCTCGGTGAGCACCGAGTAGGCGAGGGCCATGGTGTCCTTGCCCGTCAGCACGGTCTCCACCCTGCTGTTGACCAGCTCACCGTCCAGCCGAAGCTTGGGACGCTCCCCCACGGTCAGGTGAAGGTCCGAAGCTCCCCGCTCGATCATCTCCTCGAGCAGGGATCGCAGGCTGACGGTCGCATTCTGATCCATGGTCTCGCTCTCCGATTGGACTCTGTTGGGCGGTGGGGGCGCCGGTCGCCCGGTTCCCACCGCTCGCTCGGGTGTCCGGCCGCTTCGAAACAGCAAGGCCGGTGCCCGTGGCGCCGACCCGTCCGGGCATCCCGTCCGTAGCCGCGCGGGGCGCCGAACCGCGCCATGCGGACGGTGGCGCGGTGGCATCCGCCCGCCGTCGCAAAACACCCCACGCTCTGGCGAACTGGAGATCGTCGCACCCCCGCGGGCCCTCGCCGTGTGAGCGGCCCGGGAGCCTGCCCTCACCTCACGCCACGCTACAGGGCGGTCTCCTTCACCACTTCCTCCAGCGTCGTGATCCCTCGCTTCACCTTGAGCAGACCATCCGTGCGGAGAGTCAGCATGCCCTCGGCGACCGCCTGATCCTTCAGCTCCTCGGAAGAAGCTCCCCGAAGAATCATCCGGCGCAGCTCCCGCGACATCGGCATCACCTCGTACAGGCCCTGGCGCCCCGAGTAACCCGTTCCGTCACACGCATCGCAACCCTCGCCACGGTAGAAGATGAATTCAGCCAGTTCCTCGGCCGGGATGCCGGAGGCTTCGAGCGCCTCGGGCAGATAGGTCGCCTCGGTCCGACAGTTGTCGCAGATGCGCCGGACCAGCCGCTGGGCGGTGATCAGATTGACCGCGGAGGACACGTTGAACGGCTCCAGGCCCATGTCCACCATCCGGGTGACGGTGGACGCCGCATCGTTGGTGTGGAGGGTCGAGAGCACGAGATGGCCGGTGAGGGCCGCCTTCACGGCGATGCCGCCGGTCTCCAGGTCTCGGATCTCGCCCACCATGATGATGTTGGGGTCCTGGCGGAGGAAGGCGCGCAACGCCGAGGCGAAGGTGAGGCCGATGTCGGGCCGCACCTGCACCTGGTTGATGCCGGCCAGGTTGTACTCGACCGGATCCTCCGCGGTCATGATGTTCACGTCTTCCTGGTTGATGCGGCTCAGCGCCGCGTACAGCGTCGTCGTCTTCCCGGATCCGGTGGGGCCGGTCACCAGAACCATCCCATACGGATTCGCGATGGCCCCGAGGAAAGCCTTCTCGGCACGCGGCTCCATGCCGAACCGTTCCAGGTCCAGACTCAAGTTGCCCTTGTCCAGGATCCTGAGCACGATCTTCTCGCCGAACAGGATCGGCAGTGTGGACACGCGGAAATCGATCACTCGCTTGCCGATCTTCATCTTGATGCGGCCGTCTTGGGGCACGCGCCTCTCGGCGATGTTCAGATCGGCCAGGATCTTGAGGCGCGAAGTCAGGGCGGCCTTCATGCGCACCGGCGGCCGCATGATCTCCTGCAGGGCGCCGTCGATCCGGTAGCGAACGCGAAGCTCCCGCTCGTACGGCTCCACGTGAATGTCGGAGGCGCCCCTGCGGACGGCCTCGCTCAGAATCCCGTTGATGAGTCGTACGACCGGTGCGTCTTCGACCTGGGCCCGGAGCGTCGCCGCCGAGTACTCCTCCTCCTCGTCCTGCTGGACCAGCTCGACCTCTTCTTCCTCGAGCTCCTCGAGAAGCTCTCCCAACTTCGCGCTGGCGACTTCGTAATTGCGCTCGATGGCCCGGCGGAGGGAGTACTCGCTCGCCACCACCGGCTCCACGTCAAAACGGGTGATGAACTTGAGGTCGTCAATCACGCCGAGATCGGTCGGATCCAGCATGGCGACCGTCAGCTTGCGACCCGCTCGTTTGATCGGGATCACCAGGTGCGTGGTGGCGAAATCGGAGGGGATCAGGCTCACGATCCTGGGATCGAGCTCCATGGCTTCGAGATCGACGGCCGGAACGCCGAAAACCTCGGCGAGCACGTCGGTTACATCGGACTCCGACGCGAATCCCATGGAGCCGAGGCAGAATGCGAGGCTAGCGCCGGTGCGCCGACACTCCTCGAGCGTCTTCTCGAGATCGGATGGGCTGACGATTCCCCGGGCCAGCGCCACTTCGACGATCCGTCGGTCGCGCACCGAGATGTCAGGCCGATCCAGTATTCCCGTGCCAGGTGCCATAGCCTTGATGAGCCCCGCGTGAAAAGTCTCTCCGTGTTCGGTCGATCGCGCACCGGGGAGCCACGCTTCGGCGCGGATGGGGTCAAGAAGCATGCCGGGTGCGCGACGCCCGCCGCCCCGCTCGCGGCAGCGTCGTCACCGCACGAACACGAAGTGGCGCAATCTCGCCAGGGTGCGCGGACCGATCCCGGGAACCGCCGTCAGCTCCTCGACGGAATCGAAGCGTCCCAGACGCCGGCGCGTACGTACGATCGCTCGTGCCCGGGCAGGTCCGATCCCCGGAAGCGCCTGGAGTTGGAGGGTGTCGGCCCGATTCAGGTCCAGACGAGCTGCCACCGGGCCCCCGCCCGGGTTCGAACCGGCGTGGATCCGGCGGCGGGCGGGCGCTTCCGGGAGCGAGGTGAGCCCGGCCCTGCCCTCCCCGAGCCTCCCGGCCGGAACCGGCTCGGTGGAAGCGGCCCTCCCGGCCAGGGAGAGGTGCGGCGCCAGCCTGCCCAGGGTGACCGGGCCGATACCGGGAACGCGGAGCAGGTCTTCCAGCCGCCGATACCTTCCGTTCCCCCGCTCCTCGACGATCGCGCGAGCCAGCGCCGGCCCCACGCCGCTCAGACGCCTCAACTCCTCCTCCGCCGCAGAGTTCGGATTCACCGCCTCCCCCTCGGCAAGCGGTCTGGACGCCGTTTCCTCCCTCGCGATCGCCGCGGCCACGGCGCCACGAACCGCCCGCTCCCCGGTGAGCGTCGCGCTTCGATCGCCGGGGGCCGGGTGCCACGAGTAGGTGCCTGGCCGCGGGCCGAGGCCGACGCGCACGCCGGCCCCGGCGGCGACCAGCAGCGCCCCCAGCACCAGGGCTCGTCGTTCCACACGGTTGAAGTCCCACATCGTTCTTCCGCCAGGGTGCCCGCTCCGCTCAACCGGACCTCAACCCGCCGGTTCCCCGCAACCGGGGGGATCGATATTCTGCGGCTACGGCTACCGGATCGGACAACCCGTGGCCGGCAGGCACCCTTGGAACAGGCCGCGAAGGCGAGACAGATGCCCGAGACCCCTCTGCTGTACCTGGTGAGGCACGGACAGACCGACTCCAACGTCGCCCGGGTCTACTCGGGCTGGAACGACGACTCGCTGAACGAGACGGGACGATCGCAGGTCCACGCCCTGGCGACCCGTCTGGCCCCGGAAGGAGTGGAGCGCATCTTCGCGAGTCCCGTCCGCCGGGCGGTGGAGACGGCGCAGAGCCTGGCCCGCCGTCTCGGGGCCACGGTCCGCACGGTGCACGACCTGCACGAGATCGAAATCGGACCCTGGAAGGGTCTCGGGGAGGAAGAGATCGCCCGGCTCCGGCCCGACGAGTACCGACGCTGGCGCCAGCACCCGGAGCGGTTTCACCTGGAGGGGCGTGAGAGCCTGACCGCGCTCCAGGAACGCGCCCTGGGCGCGGTGGACCGGATCAGCCGCTCGCTGCTCGTGGCGGAAGACCGGCCCGCCATCGTGGTGACGCACGTCGCGGTGATCCGGGCGCTGTGGCTCGCCGCGACAGGCCGCGGACTGGCGGCCTACCATGAGATCGGTGTGCCCCATTGCGCACCGTTTCCGGTTCGCTGGTTGCGGCCGGGGAAGCTCGAAGCTGTCGGACCCCCTCCGGAGCCCGAGGACGCTCCAGTCCCGGTGAGCGGTCCCAGCGCCGGTGGGATCTCCGGGGCCTGACCTCACCCCGGGACCGACCGGGGAGTTCCGGCTGCGGCCGGGGTTCGGGCGCCGCGAGAGATACCGCGCCTGCCCCCCACCCGCACCGATCCGTTAGAAGACGAACGTGATCTCGGCCCACCCGTCGACCGGGCGGCCGTTCCTCCGGGCCGGATGATACCGCATCCCACGCACCTTGCGAACCAGGAGGCGGTTGAACCTGCGGTCGGGCGTAGGGGGATCCAGCCACACCTCGCCGGTCGGACGACCGAGCGCATCCACGTGGACGCGCACGGTCACCCGCATCCCTCTCACGTCGGCGGGCGGATCCCATTGGGGCACGAGCGAACGGGGAACCGGGGCCGTCAGGTGTTCCGCGCCCGATCCGCCGTCGGGTTCCGGCCCGTGGCCCGAACCACTCCGCTGAAGCCTGAGACCTTCCAGAGCCCGCGCGGAAGCCAGCGACAGGCTCACGGGCGCCTCCAGCGTTCGGCGCACTTCCACTTCAGGGGGGGCGGGGAGCGGTCGCGGGGGCGGTGGAATATGGAGCGGAGCCGGGGTGGCCAGGTTCAGAGCGACCAGCGCGCCCCCACTCCGCGCCGCCTCGGATCGGGTCGCGAGCGAGGGTGGAGCGAACGGCGGCACGCCCGTCCACAGGAGGAACGCTGCCGCGTGCACCACGGCGGAGACCCACAGGGACCACCTCAGCGTGCGGCGAAAGCGACGGCCTTGAACTTCCGTAGGAAGTAGAATCGGGCTTCGCACCTTCCCTCGGAGAACGGTTTGAATCCGCGCGATTCGTCCATCCGTTCACATCCCTCCAACTAGTAGAGCCCGGCGAGCCGGAGGTTCCCCGACCTCTCGATCGGGGATCGCCCGTCGAGCGGCCGGGCTTGCTTGCCGACCCCTGAGCCGCCCGGCACATTAGGACGTTGCCGAACCACCCCGGGTGATTGAGGCCCGCCGCGCGGGCCGGTCGCCATCGCGCCGGCGGCGAGGCCGGCGGCGGCTGGACCAACCTGAAAACGGATTCACCACGCGTGAAGGCGATCGTCAAGAACCAACCAGGTCCCGGCCTCGAGCTCGTGGACCTCGAACAGCCGGAGCTCCTCCCCGACCAGGTCCTGGTGAGGGTCCGGAAGGCGGGGATATGCGGCACCGATCTCCACATCTTCCATTGGGACGAGTGGTCCCGGGGCCGGATCCGGCCTCCGCTGATCCTTGGACACGAGTTCATGGGCGAGGTCGAGGAAGTCGGCCCGCTCGTCACCAACGTCAGGCCAGGCGACCGCGTCTCGGCCGAGGGCCACCTGGTGTGCGGCCATTGCGAGCTGTGCCGGACGGGAAACGCCCACGTATGCCGCCAGACCCGTATCATAGGCATCGACCGGGCCGGGGCGTTCGCCGAATACGTCGCGCTGCCCGGAGCCAACCTGATCCCGATACCGGACTCGATCTCGGACGATCACGCCGCCATCTTCGATCCGTTGGGCAACGCCTTCCACACGGTCCTTCACACATCCGTGGCCGGGAAAGCGGTCGCGGTGATCGGTTGCGGGCCCATCGGCCTGTTCGCGGTGGGCATCGCGCGCGCGGCCGGGGCCGCTTCGGTCATCGCGATCGAGCCGCATCCGGGCCGCCTGGAGATCGCGCGTCGAATGGGAGCGAATCTCCTGCTGGACCCGCGCTCGGCCGACGTGGCGGCAGCGGTCGGGGAGGAGACGCGCGGGTACGGCGCCGACGTGGTGTGCGAGCTGAGCGGACATCCCGACGGGGTCCGTACCGCCTTCCGCATCTGTCGGAACGCGGGGCACGTGCGGCTGCTGGGGCTTCCCCGGGGAACCGTCGAGATCAACCTGGCCCGCGACGTGATCTTCAAGGGATTGCACGTGTACGGCGTGGTGGGAAGACGGATGTACGATACGTGGATCGAGATGCGCGCCTTTCTCGCCGCCGGGATGTTGGACATAGAGCCCGTGATCACCCATCGGCTTCCCATCGCGCGCTTCGAAGAGGGTATTCGCGCCATGGACGAGGGGGAGGCGGCCAAGGTCGTGCTCTCGCTGGCGTGAGGTGCCGGATGCGCCGGTGTGCCGTGGTCGCTCTGGCCGTCCTGCCAGCGGCCGGCGTCGCGTGCCTCCAGACGGGCGAGCCCACGCCCGATGCGGCCCTCGTCACCTGGGCCGCCTATCCGGAGACCGTGCGCATCGGCAAGACGTTCTCGTTCGAGTTCGCCGGCCCCGTCGCGCCCAACGGCTGCGCCCGGCTGGACACCGCCATGCTGGCGATTCCGGATTTCACCGTGGAGCTCTCGGCTCGCCGCAGCACTTTCGATGCTCTGTGCGCGAGGCAGAGGGTCAGCTTCTACGCGATGCGCCCGCTCAAGATCGAGAGGGCCGGCCGCTACAGGGTGAGGACCGCGGAAGGTCTCTACCTGGGTACCCTGATCGCCGTAGATTCTGGGCGTGTCTCGACCATGAAGTCGGTGGGAGAGGGCACGGTGCGCGGGGCCGGCGGCTGCTGGCTGTTCGGACCCGGCTGGGCCGCCAACCAGCGTCCGTTCGCTCTCCGGGGCGCTCCCCGGGCCGTGCTCCTGCAGGCGGGAACGGATCGGGTCGTGCATGTGGAGGGTCGACTCATCGGCTTCGCCGCGTGCGGGCGATACGGCTCCCGGCCGACGATTCGGGTGGATACGGCCTGGGTCACCGACCGTCGAGGTGCCGACTACTATGTTCCCACGGGATACTGACCGGGGCGATATGACGCTATACGAGGAAACCGAACTGACCGGAGGAAACGTGAACGCGGGACTCGAGCGCCGCCTGACCGAGCAACTGAGCGACATGCGCTCCCGGAGCGTCTACAAGGA